>CAKZNT010000053.1 GCA_937132065.1 uncultured Loktanella sp. | reverse complement strand
TTTCATCTCTTATATGCATGATTACTTATAGCTTTGTATTTCTTCTTCGAATCTTTGGTTTTGTCGTGGAATTGTCACGGCAGATGTCCTTGTAGAAGGACTTAGTTGTGGAGCCATTGCGACGAGGTTAGCTTAAAGGGGTTAAACGGGACAAAGGACACATGAGTTTATACTGGTTTGGCCCCTTGCGGTGAAGGTAAAGGCCTAATCCAGTTTGAGGTGGTATTGCTAGGGTTTCGATTACCAGGGAGCGAATACGCTTTGCCTGGCTTTCGATCTGGAGCGCCCACCTGGCTGATGACAGTCTGGGGGAACGCGCGGGTCTACGACGCATCAATGTCATGCGCCAGCTCAAGCGTTTACGTAAAACATTCAAACGCACACCCCACGGATTACCCCGACTGAAAGCCGCAGCCGTTCTCACCCTGGGCGGACTTTACATGAAAGAAAAAAACGCCGCCTTTCTCGACAAGGGACTGGATCTTCTCAACGATGAGATCGATATCCAGATCCTGCCCGATGGCGGCCATGTCAGCCGGTCACCAGCGCGCGCGCTAAGGTGCCTGGCAGATCTCATCACCATCCATGATCTGTTATCACGCAGTGAGCGCGAGGTGCCTGAATTCCTAACCCGCTGGATCGCCCGGATCGGCGGCATGGTGTCATTCTTCAAAGCCGGCGATGATGCGCTTATGCCGTTTCATGATGGCGATGAGCGTTGGCCTGAAGCCGTAGATGCAGTGCTCGAACACATGGAAACACCGCCGCGACGATTTTCCGTCGCACCAAAATCGGGCTTCCACTGCAATTTGCAGTTCCCGCCCGTGACTGGAATGGTCACTTCGGTTCCGTCCACATCATCAAAGGTGATCATGCCGTCTTTGGTGACGTTTTTCATCGGCACATAGAGCACCTGCCCAGTGGTCGGGCTAAGCGGCAAAAAGATCGAATAGGTCTCGCGGCGCTCCTCGCGCAAAGACTTGAGCATAATCGCCATAATATCGTCGTAACGCTCGGCGCAACGCAGCAGGATCTCGTCCAGCTTGCCCGCCTTATAATAGGCCGTCGAACTCGCGAATTCATACTCGAAGCCAAACGTATCAAGGAACGAATTCAACTTCGCGTTCATATGATCGCCAAAGCTGTCATGTGTCCCGAACGGGTCTGGCACAGCCGTCAACGGTTGCTGCATATATGGCTTGAGCGCCTCGGGGTCTGGCACATTGCCCGGAATTTTGCGCATCCCGTCCATGTCGTCGGAAAAACAAAGCAACTTTGTCGGAATGTCTGAAATAATCTCGAACGCGCGGCGCACCATCGTCGTGCGACTAACCTCACCAAATGTGCCGATATGCGGCAGGCCGGACGGGCCGTATCCGGTCTCGAACAAGACATAGCCCTTTTCAGGCGCCTTCTTTTCATACCGTTTGAGCAGACGGCGGGCTTCTTCAAAGGGCCAAGCCTTGGAATTCATCGCAGCGTCACGCAAATTGGTCATGATATCTCTCAACAGTTAAAAATGGCGCCCCAATGGCAAACCATCGCGCACTCCCTATTGCGCAGGGGCCGAGCCGTCAATAAATCGGTATAAGAATGGAAAAGGAATGTTGATATGACACCAGACGCCGCAATGACAGGTCAAGACGCGCTCGCGGCCCTTATGGTCGCCGTTTCGGCCTCCGATGAAGAAATCAGAACCGCTGAACTGGTGAAAATATCAAATTCTATCAATAACCTACCAGTATTCGCAGGCTATGACGCCGACCGCCTGCCGCGGGTTTCTAAGATGGTTTTCGATCTGCTGGAGCAAGAAGACGGTCTAGAAGCACTATTTGGGCTGATCCGTGACGCGTTAGAGGAACGGCTTTTCGAGACCGCCTATGCGCTGTCGTGTGACGTTGCCGCCGCTGACGGTTCGATCAAAGACACCGAAGCGCGCATGCTCGAAGAGATTCGCTACGAGCTTGATATCGACCGCCTCCACGCCGCCGCAATCGAGCGGGGATCACGTGCGCGTCACATGACGATTTAAGGCGCAGTATCGTTCAGGGCAGCCCAGCGCTGCAATAGCACCTGCTGCAACCGCTTTGCATTTGTGTTGAATGTAATCGAGCCGAACGGCTGCTCGTCACCTGACCGCTTGCCCTTTTCACGCGCCTCAAGGTCGGCGGCGAATATCGTAAACGTCAGATCGCGTCCGCTTTGCGTGCGCAGATACCCGGCGAGGCAGGATACAAAGTTGAGCGTTCCCGTCTTGGCAAGCACCGTCACAGGATGATCAGGGATGCGCTTGTTGGCCTCATCGCGCATGGCAATCGTTTTCATGATCGGACGTAGTTGCGCCATCGCGCCGTCAGCATTCAGCAATTGCACCATCTCGCTGGCCGAAATACGCGAGGCATCCCCTAGCCCGGAATGATCCGCAAATGTCGCTGAAATACCCGCACGGGTCTTGGCCCACTGCGTCATGCCCAAAGCCGAGGTGCGCAAACCGCGTTTCTGCCCCGTGCGTCCCTCTGTTGCAGCAAGACCAGCCACCTCTGCTGTCAGGTTCGTCGAATAAAGCAACATATCACGCATCACGCGAGACAACGCATCGCTTTGGTGCACCGCGACCACGTCACCCGTCGGCAACGCAGAAATCTCGCGTGGCTGCGAAAGCGCGATGCCATGACTGCGGGCAAAGGTGGCAAAGACTTCACCAGCATAGATCGCAGGATGACGCACAGGTAGCCATCGCGACCCGCCATTGCCAAGTGCGCCGCGCGCAACCGTCCACTCGTCGGTTTCACCGCCGTCAGCATAGGTAAAAATCGGCACGTCGCGATTTACAACCCGCATCCGCGCCATTTGCACCGCTGGGCGATATGTCTCGCTTCGGGCATCCATCGAAACCTTGTAATCCGCGCCCTGTTTCTTCCACTCGAAATGAACGCGATTGTAGTTCAGATTAAGCCCCGAAATGGCAGGGTTATACCCAAGATAATCCAACTGGCTTTCGTCGATCTCATCCAGATTTGGCAGCGCATCGTCGTAAACATAAAACTTGCCGCGCACTTCGGTGATCCCACTTTCCTTTAGCCGCTCGGCAAGGACCGCTAGATCGTCAGTGACCAAATTAGGGTTGCCCCCACCCGCTAAAATTAAATCACCATCTAAAATACCATTTAAAATGGGGCCATTCGCAACAACGCGCGTTTCGAACTGGAACTCTGGCCCCAACGCCTCAAGCGCATAGAGTGCCGTCACTGCTTTGGTAACGCTCGCAGGTGGCAATTGAATATCGGCGTCATGGTGGTCGATCACCTCGCCCGTTTTCGCATCAGACAAGACAACCCCGACATGCCCCGTCAGCTCGGAGGCCGCGATCACCTCGGCCAACGACTGACGCATGCGCGGCCCCGTCAGATCACCTTCAACGGTCCGCATCACGGGGCGCAATGACACCAGCGGCGCGTCCGCCAGCCCAGCCGTTGCAACCGTCCCAAATGTCGCCGCTAGAAATGCGCGTCTCGAAATCATTCTACTCGTCACTTTCACTCTTGGGTTTCCGTTGGCGTCCAGTGGCCTGCCGCACGGATTGCTGTCGATGACTGCGCCGACATTGGCAAATTGACAAAACACCAGCGCGGCGCAAGCCCATCCGCCAATGCCGTCGAGGCCCGCCCGCCGAGCATAGACTCCCGATAGACATGGGCCGCCTTGGACAAGCGCGCAGAAATGCGATCATTGGGGCGCGCAAGAACGCCAATTGGCACGGTCTCCATGATCCAACGCCAGTCCTGCCAACGATGGAACTGCGCCAGGTTGTCCGCCCCCATCAACCAGACGAACCGCACCAGCGGATACCGGCGCTGGAGGGCGGCAATCGTTTGCGCAGTGTAGCGCGTGCCAAGCCGCTGCTCAATGTCGGTCACGGTCACCCTTGGGTGCTGCATCACATCGCGCGCGTGCGCCATACGGGTCGCAAGCGGCGCTGGACCGCGGCTTTTCAGGGGGTTTGCAGGGCTGACCAGCCACCAAACACGATCCAGACCGAACCGCTTCATCGCTGACATCGTGATATGCACATGGCCTTGATGGGCAGGATCAAACGACCCTCCCAATAGGCCTACGACCTGGCCCGCACCTGCAATCGGATCCCCTTGCACCTTAGCCGTCCAACTCCGCTGACGCAGCCCAAAGATTGATCTGCTCTTCATCAGCGTATTGATCAATCAGAGCCAGCTCATCGGCGCTAAATGCGAGATTCTCGATTGCACCAACACAGTCGATGACTTGCGAAGGCTTGGACGCGCCAATCAGCGCAGTGGTGATACCGCCATCACGCAGCACCCACGCAAGTGCCATCTGGGCAAGCGTCTGGCCACGGCTTTCTGCAATCTCGTTAAGCTTACGAATATTGCCAATCGCATGATCCGTCAGCATTGACGGAAACAACGACTTGCCTTGTGTCGCACGCGAGCCCTCGGGCATCCCGCTCAGGTATTTCTTCGTCAACATGCCTTGCGCCAGCGGCGTAAAAGCAATCGAACCAACGCCCAACTCCTTAAGGGTATCCTTCAATCCATCACGCTCGACCCAGCGGTTGATCATATTATAGCTCGGCTGGTGAATGAGACATGGCGTGCCCAAGTCCTTGAGGATCGCCACAGCCTCGCGGGTGCGTTCGGTATTATAGGATGAAATCCCCGCATAAAGCGCGCGACCCGACCGCACGATGTAATCAAGCGCACCCATTGTTTCCTCTAACGGCGTGTCAGGATCAAAACGGTGCGAATAGAAAATATCGACGTAATCGAGACCAAGGCGCTTGAGTGACTGATCACAAGAGGCAATCATATACTTGCGGCTGCCCCACTCGCCATAGGGCCCTTCCCACATGTCATATCCAGCCTTTGAACTGATAATCAGCTCATCGCGATGATCCTTGAAATCTTCGGCAAGGATCGACCCGAACGCATGCTCCGCCGAGCCTGCGGGCGGGCCATAATTATTGGCGAGGTCAAAATGGGTGATGCCATGATCAAACGCGGTGCGGCAAATCTCCTGTTTGGTCGCATGAGGCGTGTCATGGCCAAAGTTGTGCCAAAGACCCAATGAAATCGCAGGAAGCTTGAGGCCCGAACGGCCACAGCGGTTGTATACCATTCGGTCATAGCGGTTTGAGGCGGGCGTATAGGTCATCATTCATTCCTTAGAAACTCGACGGCAAACGAACCACTTAGCGTCACAACTGTCAAACCAAAGCGGCAAACCGATCGACGATTGCCCCTCACCGCTTCCACCGCTATCTAAGGGCAAATTACACAAACCCGAGCGGAGCGTCGCAAAATGGCCAGCAATCAATTCGTCTACTTCATGGACGGTGTTTCAAAAACCTACCCCGGTGGGAAAAAAGTATTTGAAAACATCCGCCTAAACTTCTTGCCAGGTGTGAAAATCGGCGTCGTCGGCGTGAACGGCACAGGTAAATCGACCCTGATGCGGATCATGGCGGGTCAAGACAAAGATTTCGCAGGCGAGGCATGGGCGGCCGAGGGCGCGCGCGTTGGCTACTTGCCACAGGAACCACACTTAGACGAAACGCTAACTGTGCGCGAAAACGTGATGCTGGGCGTGGCCGACAAAAAGGCCATCCTTGACCGTTACAACGAACTTGCCATGAACTACTCGGACGAGACAGCCGACGAAATGGCGCGCCTGCAAGACGAAATCGACGCGGCCAACCTTTGGGATCTCGACAGCCAGATCGACGTTTCAATGGAGGCATTGCGCTGTCCGCCCGACGACGCAGACGTGACCACGCTTTCGGGTGGTGAACGCCGCCGCGTGGCGCTGTGCCAACTGCTGCTTGATGCGCCTGACATGCTGCTCCTTGACGAACCGACCAACCACCTTGACGCCGAAACAATCGCGTGGCTGCAACAGCACCTGATTGATTACAAAGGCACAATCCTGATCGTGACCCACGACCGCTACTTCCTTGATGCGATCACAGGCTGGATTCTGGAACTGGATCGTGGCGCAGGTATTCCACATGAAGGCAACTATTCAAGCTGGCTGGAAGCCAAAGCCAAGCGCCTTGAAAAAGAGGCCCGCGAGGACAAATCCAAGCAGCGCACCCTCGAGCGCGAACTTGAGTGGATGCGCCAAGGTGCAAAAGCACGTCAAGCCAAATCCAAGGCACGTATCAGCGCCTATAACGACTTGGCCAACCAGTCCGAGAAGGAAAAGATGGGCCGCGCCCAGATCATTATCCCCAACGGGCCGCGCCTTGGGTCCAAGGTAATAGAAGTCGAGAACCTCAAGAAAGCGATGGGCGACAAACTCCTCGTTGAAGGCCTTACGTTTGATCTGCCACCAGGTGGCATCGTGGGCGTCATCGGCCCCAACGGCGCGGGTAAATCCACGCTGTTCTCGATGTTGACAGGTCAGGCAGAACCAGACGAGGGCACAGTTACATTCGGTGACACGGTTAAGCTGTCTTACGTCGACCAGTCGCGCGATGCCCTCACGCCAGACTCAACCGTCTGGGAAGAAATCACAGGCGGCGCCGAGATCATCGAACTTGGCGAAGCCTCAATGAATTCACGTGCTTATTGCTCGGCGTTCAACTTCAAAGGCGGCGACCAGCAAAAGAAGGTCGGCCTGTTGTCGGGCGGTGAACGCAACCGCGTGCACATGGCGAAACTGCTGAAATCAGGCGGCAACGTGCTCCTGCTTGACGAACCGACAAACGACCTCGACGTCGAAACACTGCGCGCCCTCGAGGACGCCTTGACCTCCTTTGCAGGTTGCGCCGTGGTCATCTCGCACGACCGCTTCTTCCTCGACCGGATCTGCACACATATCCTCGCATTTGAAGGGGACGCGCATGTAGAGTGGTTCGAGGGTAACTTTGAAGACTACGAAGAAGACAAAAAGCGCCGCCTCGGGGCCGACGCGATGGAACCAAAGCGGATGAAGCACAAGAAATTCGTGCGCTAAAACCAAATAACGGGCAGCGGGCAAATGGTCCGCTGCCTTTTTTGATCTTATTGATCGCAACTCAACTAAATCTAAATCAAATCCAACGAAGTTGTGGGCAGTTTCGACTGACACGATGGGGTTTTGATGGTCAATTTGCGCGGCTTATACGTTTTCTTTTTACTCGCTTTCATGCCTTCCCTCGCTCTTGCAGAAATGGCCTCATTGCTCGGCGGGAGCGCATTTCAAAATGCCCGCACCTCCCTCCTGCACACGACAACGCCGCAATCCGCCGACGCAGATACAGGCGCGGCAGGGAGCCTCTATGCTGGTAAAGGCGGGCTAGGCTTGTTCGCACCACATCCCAAGCGGGACCGAGTGCAACAAGCAAGCCTCACAACCACGATGCCGCGCGCCCTCGGCAACGCGCCTCACGCCCATATCCTCAACATCATTTCGCAGGCCGAGGCAGGGTCGAAAGGCTATGACGCTATCCAGCACGGCGCGCGGCGGTTACCCTCAAAACAACCAACAGACATGACAATTTCAGAGATTTATCAATGGATTGACCGCACCCCGGGCCAGCAACACGCAATTGGTCGCTACCAATTCATCCCCGCCACGCTGCGCCGCTTGGTCAAGCAAAACGGCGTGAGTCGCCACGAGCGGTTTTCTCCTCGTGTCCAAGATATTCTTGCCACTGCTCTACTCCAGGAGGCGGGGCTTAGCGCGGCCCAAAGCGGGCGCATGGGCCGCCACACCTTTATGAACAATCTCGCGCGCATTTGGGCAGGGTTACCCAATTCGACAGGGCGTTCACATTATCACGGTGTCGCAGGAAACCGCGCGACGATGTCTTGGGCGGACTTTGACGCAGAAATGCGCAAGGTTTTTCCAAGCTAAGGAGAGGTCACTTCCGTTTCACAAATTCCGTCAGGATAACAATGCGTTGCCCTTCAACGCGCCCCTCAATATGGCCGGCGTTCTCCTGAACTAGAGAGATGCTACGCACCGCAGTGCCGCGCTTGGCCGTGAACCCTGCGCCTTTGACGGGCAGGTCTTTGATCAGAACGACAGTGTCCCCCGCGGCCAATACCGCGCCATGTGCGTCACGGTGCACCACAGGCACATCAGCGGCGCGTGCAGCAACTTCTGGCTCCATCATCATGCCCATCTGTGCTTCAGTGGCCCAAGCCTCGCCAAGTCCGCCAAGCTTGCGCCAAACCGCAACCTGAACTGCGGGCTCGACAGACCACGCCGCCCCCTCCAGCGCACGCCAGTGACCACTAGGTGCATCCGCGTGGCCCGCACAAATCGCGCAGAAAACAACATCATCCACCGACGTCACCTCGACGCGCTCAAGGGCATCGCCAGACCCGCAGATTTCGCAAACACCGCCAGAACGGGCTAAGAGATCATCAATATTCACGTGCATTTCCTTTGAAACCTTGGGATCACCCTTCTCATGCGGGGCAAATACACAGACGTCAAGCTGTCGCGGACGCGATCCACTGCATGTTCAACACACAATTTCGGACCACATCAGCGCCGCCAGCAACACCCGTCTTGCCCCCCGTGCGCACAATCGGGACCGCCACCATCTTCGGCGGACTCCCACCGCATTTGTGGAAAACACTTGCTTTTTCGTCAGAATAGCCCCATTTGGAGGGTGCAGACGTTATTCTATCTCGACCCACTGTTTTCCTTTTCGGCTACAGTCTTTCGATATTGCACTGACTAAGCCGCGCTGTCGCACTCCGCGGACAGACTGAAAATAAAGGATTATCACCATGGCTACTGGTACAGTAAAATGGTTCAACGCAACTAAAGGCTTCGGCTTTATCGCTCCAGACGGCGGCTCCAAGGACGTTTTCGTTCACATCTCCGCTGTTGAGCGTTCCGGCCTCACAGGCCTGAAAGATGACCAGAAGGTTACTTTCGACATCGAAGCTGGCCGTGACGGCCGCGAATCTGCGGTAAACTTGGCTCTGGCCTAAGTTTCCGTTGGAGCGTCCGTTTTAACGGGCGCTCCGCTTTGGCAGATCACTGCCCCCCCCCCCGACATTTTAAGCGCAGTAACACGGCTTGCCGTGCCATTGGCACGTCCGAAGGGTGAGCAAAGGGCGCATCCGTCGCGCCCCTGCCCGTTTGAAATTAGTCTTCCAGAACGAAGGTGATTTTCAGAACAACGCGATATTCATCAACCTTGCCATCCTTTACAGTCACTTTCTGGTCCGCGACCCAAGCGCTTGTGATCCCCTTGAGGGATTTGGACGCACGCTTGATGCCATTCTCGACCGCATCGTCAAACGACTTGGAGGAGGAACTGATAACTTCGGTAACTTTTGCAATCGACATAGGATTTTCCTTTTTTCATTTGTAATCAATACTTAGGCGCAACGCATGTCGCATTCAACGCCCGAACCACGTGTCAGCGGCTCACCGCGCAGACTGCGCCAGCGCCATTACCGAAGGCCCGATTGCCGCAACGATGGCAGCCACACCCTCCGCGTTCGGATGAATACCATCAGCTTGCATATAGGCGGCAACGCCGTCTTGCGTGCCCGCAGCAGTCAGCAATCCCGCAAAGAAAGTCGGATACAGCGGCACATCATACGTCGCAGCGAGGTCAACATACATGCCGTCAAAATCCTGTTTGTAATCAGCGCCGTAGTTCGCACCAGCCGTGATCCCAACCAGCAAAGCCTCGACTTGCGCCGCTGCCGCTTTCGCCAGAATACCATCAAGGTTTTTACGGCTTACCGCAGGGTCCAACCCTCGCAGATAGTCATTCCCGCCCAAGGTCACGATCATCGCATCCACGTCAGGCGTGAGCGTCCAATCAACCCGCGACAGCCCGCCTGCGGTTGTATCCCCCGACACCCCTGCATTCAGAACGACAACATCAGCATCCTGCGCGTCCAGCCAGTTTTGCAACTGTGGCACAAACCCGTCAGCGCGCGGCAGCCCGTAGCCCGCCGTTAGGCTGTCACCCAATGCCGCAATTGTCACGGTTTCTGCATAAGCTGCGCTCGAAAACACACCAATCGCCAAGCTAAGGTTGCGAAGCCCGCGCGCCGCACCATATCCATAAGAACGCATTAACCCAAAGGTCCGCCCCATGTCCCAGCCCATCCTCTCGCTCGCCAATGCTTCACTTTCGCTAGATGGGAACGCGGGCAAAGTCGACATTTTGCACGACATTTCTCTGGATGTTGCGGATGGCGAAACTTTGGGGCTGATCGGGCCAAGTGGGTCGGGCAAATCGTCTCTCCTGATGTTAATGGGCGGGCTAGAGCAGGCCAGTTCGGGTCAAATCACGGCCTTGGGCCAGAACCTGAGCGTCATGAACGAAGACCAGCTCGCACGCTTTCGTTTGGGTAATATGGGGGTGGTCTTCCAGTCTTTCCACCTGATCCCGACAATGACCGCCTTGGAAAATGTCGCAACCCCTCTTGAGCTCGCGGGCGTTCACGATGCGTTTAGCCGCGCCGCGGCAGAGCTGGACGCTGTCGGCCTGGGTGCGCGCAAGGATCATTATCCTGGCCAGATGTCAGGTGGCGAGCAGCAACGCGTGGCCCTTGCCCGCGCCTCTGCACCGCGACCCAAAATCCTGCTTGCCGACGAACCGACAGGCAATCTGGACGCGAGTAATGGTGCTGCGATCATCGACCTTTTGTTCGATTTACGCGACAAACACGGCGCGACCCTCATCATGGTCACCCACGCCCCCGAACTGGCTGCGCGGTGTGATCGCGTCATCAACTTGTCAGACGGACGCATCGCATGAGCCTGAAAATCGCTTCCAAATTTGCGCTGCGTGAACTGCGTGGCGGCCTGCGCGGCTTTCGCGTTTTTTTGGCCTGTCTTGCGCTTGGCGTTGCTGCGATTGCGGCTGTTGGCACGGTGCGCGGCGGGATCGAGGCGGGGCTTGAGCGCGAAGGCGCAGCCCTGCTTGGCGGTGATGCCGAGGCCGAATTCACCTACCGTTTTGCCCGCGAACCAGAACTAGAATGGCTGCGTTCAATCGCGAAGACCATCTCGGAAACGGTCGACTTCCGGTCGATGGCGGTTGTTGAACGCAACGGCGAAACAGAGCGAGGGCTCACGCAAATTCGCGCCGTAGACACCGCCTACCCGCTTGTTGGATCTGTGCAGCTTGACCCGAATATGCCCCTTGAAATGGCCCTTGCCGATAACGGGGCAGTTATGGAACGCGTGCTAACCGATAGGCTCGGCCTTGCTGCGGGCGACACATTCAAGCTTGGCACGCAAGAGTTCACATTGCGCGCAATTCTCGACAAATACCCCGACAACGCATCTGGAGGCTTTGGCTTAGGGCCGCGCACAATCGTGCTCACCGCCGCCTTGCAGTCCTCGGGGTTGCTTGCAGAAGGTAGCTTGTTTTCAACACAATACCGGCTTGATTTACCTGACGGAGCCGACCTTGTCGCCCTCGAGCAGCAAGCCGAAAGCCAGTTCCGCGACACTGGCCTTCGCTGGCGCGACAGCCGCAAAGGCGCGGGCGGAACCGCGCGGTTTGTCGAACGGATCGGCGCATTCCTCATCTTGATGGGCCTGTCAGGTTTGGCCGTTGGTGGCGTTGGCGTTTCCGCAGCCGTGCGCTCTTATCTTGCAGGGAAAACAGGGGTCATTGCCACGCTCAAAACCCTTGGCGCGACACGGAGCACCATCTTTTACACCTACTTCATCCAGATCGGCGTGCTGACGTTGGTCGGGGTCGCCTTAGGGCTTGTTCTTGGCGGCGGAATCCCACTTTTGCTCGCCCCTGTGATTGTCGCAAACCTGCCCATTCCTGCGGAATTCACATTGCAAGCCGCCCCTCTTATCGAGGCTGCGATCTATGGCATTTTGGCCGCGCTGATCTTTACCCTCTGGCCGCTCGCGCGCGCCGAACAAATCCGGCCAGCCACGCTATTTCGCGATGCCTTAGGGACGTCAAACCAACTGCCTGCATTGCGCTACCTGATCATAACGGCCCTGCTCATTGGCACACTTCTGGGTGCTGCAATCTGGTTTTCGGGCACTGTATTCCTGACACTCTGGACCGCAGGCGGGATCATGGGCGCATTGCTCATTCTGGTTCTGGCAGCCCTTGTTGCACGCTTCACCGCACGGCGATTAAGCAAACGCGCACGCTCTAAACCCGCACTGCGCCTTGCGCTCGGAGCGATCGGGGCACGAGGCGGCGAAACCACATCAGTTGTCTTGTCACTCGGCCTCGGGCTCGCGGTTCTTTCGGCTGTTGGCCAAATTGATGGCAACCTGCGCGCCGCATTTTCTGACGAATTGCCCGAAGTTGCGCCAAGCTATTTCTTTGTTGATATCCAACCGGATCAAATCGACGGTTTCCGTGAACGGGTCGAAAACGACACCGCCGTGCGCAAGGTCGAAAGCGCCCCGATGTTGCGCGGGATCGTGACGATGATTAACGGCGAACCCGCCGAGGACGTTGCTGGCGGCCACTGGGTCGTGCGTGGCGATCGGGGGCTGACATATGCGGACACCCTTCCCGAGGGGAGCGACATCACAGAGGGCGAATGGTGGCCCCAAGATTACGCTGGACCGCCCCTCATGAGCTTTGCCGCCGAAGAGGGCGCAGAGATCGGCCTCAAGCTTGGGGACACTGTCACGGTCAATATTCTCGGGCGCGACATTACCGCGACAATCGCCAGTTTTCGCAATGTAAGCTGGGAAACTGGTGGCATCGGTTTTGTGATGACGCTGAACCCTTCCGCCCTTGCCGGTGCGCCCCATAGCTGGATTTCGACCGTCTATGCGACCCCGGAATCCGAGGCGCAAATTCTGCGCGACTTGGCTGGCAAATACCCGAATATCACCGCAATCCGCATTCGCGATGCGATTGATCAAGTCATTGAAGTTGTGGGCGGAATTTCTGCTGCGACGCGCTATGCGGCGCTTGCCACTTTGGTCACGGGCTTCCTTGTCTTGATCGGCGCGGCGGCGGCTGGCGAGCGGACCCGCACCTATGAAGCTGCGGTTCTCAAGACACTTGGCGCCACGCGGTCGCGCATCCTGATCAGCTTTGCACTACGCGCCGCCCTGCTTGGGTTGGCCGCTGGCATTGTCGCGCTTGTGGCGGGCATTTTGGGCGGATGGGCCGTCACCGTGTTCATCATGGAAGGCACGTTTTCGGTGATCTGGGCGAATGCGTTGCTCATTGTGGGCGGTGGCATTCTGGCGTCGCTGGTGGCGGGGCTAGCGTTCGCCATCCGGCCATTGGCTGCCAAACCTGCAAGGGTGCTGCGCGCGCTCGACTAAGCACGCGCAGTCAATTTCAGAGCGTTGGTTTACGCTGCAATAGCGGCATGACCTCTGCCATTTCCGGCCCGCGCTGACGGCCTGTCACAGCCTTGCGCAGCGGCATAAACAAGGTCTTGCCCTTGCGCCCTGTTGCCTCTTTGACGGCAGATGTCCAGCTTGCCCATGTATCGTCAGCATAGGGCGGATCACCAAGCATATCAAAGGCTTGCGCGATAAACGCGCGGTCATCCTCTTCCACAAGCGGGGCCGCGCCATTCTGGAAGAATGCCCACCAATCGGCCACATCGTCCAGCGATCTGATGTTGCCTTTGACGGCATCCCAAAACGCCACTTTTTTGTCTGCGGGCACATCCGTTAGGGTCTCGGCCACATCTTCGGCGCTAAGTGTCGCCAAATGGCGTGCGGTCAGCGGCCAAAGATCTTCGACATCAAACTTTGTCGGTGCGGACCCGAACTTTGTAACATCAAAGCCGTTAACAATTTCCTCAACCGATGCGCGCAACTCGATAGGCTCTGACGAGCCGAGCCGCGCCATGAGTGACAAAATCGCTTCTGGCGCAATGCCTTGCTTGCGCAGATCACGCAAAGCCAATGTTCCCAACCTCTTAGACAGCGCTTCACCCTGCGGCCCTGTCAAAAGCGAGTGGTGCGCAAACCGTGGCACAGTGCCGCCCAAGGCCTGCATGATCTGGATTTGCGTCGCAGTGTTGGTTACGTGGTCGGACCCGCGCACAACATATGTCATGCCCATTTCGACATCATCGACAACAGAGGCGAGTGTATACAGAATCTGCCCGTCGTTTTTGAACAAAACCGGATCGGACACCGAAGCCGCATCAATCGAGATATTGCCGATAATGCCGTCTTCCCACTCGATCCGCTCAAGGTCGAGCTTGAAGCGCCAATGCGACCCGCGCTCGGCGCGCAGGGCATCTTTTTCATCTTCCGAGAGGCTCAAGGCCGCCCGATCATAGACAGGTGGCTTGCCCATATTGAGCTGCTTTTTGCGCTTGAGATCAAGCTCTACGGGCGTCTCGAAACATTCGTAAAGGCGCCCCATGTCGATCAATTTCTGCTTTGCGACCAGATACTTATCCATGCGCTTTGACTGATGCTCTACACGGTCCCACGTCAGGCCCAACCATGTCAGGTCGTCCTTGATCCCCTGCACATATTCATCCTTGGAGCGTTCGGGGTCGGTGTCGTCGATGCGCAGCACGAATGTGCCGCCGTTCTGGCGGGCGATGGCGTAGTTGAACAATGCGGCGCGCAGGTTTCCGATGTGGATGTAACCTGTCGGGGATGGCGCGAAACGGGTTGTGGTCATGACAATGTCTCCTGTTGCAACAGGATGTGTCAGACCACGGTGAAATTGTCCAGTTAGGTCGCGATGACGGGCCATTTGCGATCGAGATCCGCCAGCCCAGCGCGGATCAGCTCTTCGAGAACGGCGAGATCAATGTCGGCTAGCTTGTTGATATAAAGGCAGGATTTCCCGATCTTATACTTGCCCAAGCGATCAAGAATTGCGCTGAAATCCTGATAGCCGGGCAAGACATAAACAGAGAGCGCGGCCTTGCGGGGGCTAAAGCCAGTTGCGAGGCTATCCCCTTCGCGGCCACTATCATAGATGTAGTGGTATTGCCCGTAACCGATGATGGTTGGCCCCCACATCTTGGGGGTCCAGCCAGTCACTTTCTTGAACAAATCGTTCAAAACCTGCGCATCTGCCCGCCGTGTCGGATGGTCGATTTGCAGGATAAATTCATCAACGGATACTGCCGTAATACGGGTTTTGTTCGCGGTCATCTGCCCCTCCTGTTTGCCACAGACTAGCACAAAAACGGGGTGTGATAAGCGTGCACAGCGCGTGCACCAGGCGTGCACCGCAAAAACGGGAGCCGCAACAGCCGCCCCCGCCCGATTTGTTAGCGCATCGCCACGATCTTTGGCAGCAGGTTGTTGGTCAAGACGAACTTTGCGACTTCCAACTCGTCCGTTGTGACGGTCGCGAGATCAACCTTGGTGGCAGAGCACCCCTGCGCTGCGACGCTTTGCGTATTGATTTCGCGCAACAGCCCGCGCGTGACCATGGAATTGACCAGCCAGAACAGCACCTTCTCCTGCGCGATTTTCGAGTATTGCGCAGAGGCGTTTGCCCGCTGCTGCAAGCTGCCGCCACCCGCGAAATTGGGATCACAGGTAAAGCTGAAGGTCGCGGTGCTAATGGAGGCGGCGCGATTGCTATCCCCCCTGACCCCTTGGTGGAAGTAGGTCAGCGGAGCCGCCACTACGGCGCTGCCGTTTTCGATGGTCGGGATCGGCGTGGCGTTGTTTGACGCACAGGCCGTCAGGCCAAGGGTTGCGACGATTGCAGCAGTAAAACGGAGCATAATGACACCTGAATAATTACGAATTATCCCGCCACCTATTCACAATTGGATAGCGCCTGTCCAGCCAGAATGCGTGCTTGGAAAGCCGCGTTCCGGGCGCGGACTGGAACCGTTTATATTCAGAGATATAAAGCAGATGTTCGATCTTTTTGACGGTGTCGCGCGCGTATCCAGCCGCCACGCAATCAGCCACCGAGGCCTCGCCGTCCACGAGCATCATCAGGATGCCGTCGAGGATGTCATAGGGCGGCAGGCTATCGCTGTCCTTTTGATCGGGCCGCAGTTCTGCCGAGGGTGGCTTGTCGATGATCGCTGTCGGGATCACCTCGCCTGCTGGCGCTTTCATCCACGGCGCGTGGTTCGCGTTGCGCCAGCGGCAGGTTTCAAAGACCCGTGTTTTATACATGTCTTTGATCGGGTTATACCCCCCCGCCATGTCGCCATAGATCGTGGCATAGCCCACGGCGACCTCGGATTTATTACCCGTGGTCAGGAGCATTTCGCCAAATTTGTTGGATTGCGCCATCAGGAGCAACCCCCGCATCCGTGACTGGATGTTTTCCTCTGTCAGATCTTCCTCCAGCCCTGCAAAGAGCGGCGCGAGGGCTTCGGACACAGCCGCCCGTGGCCCTGCGATGCTTACGGTGTCGTAGTTGCACCCGAGCGCGTCGACCACGGCTTGCGCGTCATCAAGCGAGGCCTGACTTGTGTATTCTGACGGCAGCATCACGCAGCGCACGTTTTGCGGCCCAAGTGCGTCCGCCGCGATGGTCGCCACGATCGCGCTGTCGATCCCGCCAGATAGCCCGAGCAGCACCTTTTTGAACCCCGTCTTTCGCATGTAGTCACCCAAGGTGAGCACCATTGCGCGGTAATCCTGACCTGTGACGCTATCATAGGTCGCTTTTTCGCCTTCGACTGCTTCCCAGCCGTTTTCGCCCCGTTTAAAATCAACATGTGCCACGGTGGCGTCAAACATCGGCAGTTGCACCGCAAGTTTCCCCCCCCGATTGAGCACGAATGACCCGCCATCAAAGGCCTGATCGTCCTGCCCGCCGACCATGTTGAGGTAGACCAGCGGTGTGTCGTTTTCGATGACCCGCGCCACCATTGTGTTGACCCGCTTGTCGATCTTGCCGTGATAATAGGGCGATCCGTTTGGCACGATCAGGATTTCCGCGCCGCTTTCGACCATCGCCTCGCCGACATCCTCATACCATGCGTCTTCGCAGATCGGGCTGCCGATCCGTGGTCCGTCTGGAATCGCATACGGCCCTTGGATCGGTCCGCGCCGGAACTGGCGCACCTCGTCAAAGACATCGTAGTTGGGCAGGAAATGTTTGAGCTGCCGCGCAACAACCTTGCCGCCCCGACAGATGTGATAGGCGTTATAGAGCCGCCCCTCTGCGAAATAGGGGCCGCCAACAGCCAAGGTTGGCCCGTCTGCGCAGTCTTTTGCCAGTTGGTCGATTTCGTCCATCGCCGCCTGTGTGAACGCCGGTTTCATCACGAGGTCTTGTGTCGAATAACCGCTGATAAACATCTCGGGCAGCGCCACCATCTGCGCCCCTGCCTGTTTGCCCTGCGCCCATGCGTCCCGCGCTAATGCCGCATTCCCTGCAAGGTCACCTACAGTCGGGTTGAGTTGCCCCAGTGTCAGTCGGAAAGTGTCGCTCATGCTGATGTCCTTATCGCTTGCCCCAAGATGTAGCAGAATAGTGAGCAAGGGAAAGCCGATTGCCACGCGAACCCCCGTTGTCAGCCACAGTCCTGTCCAGTAGGTTGCCCAGAGATTAACGCCAGCGGAGAGTATGCGATGAACGGTTTTGGATGGCAGAAAGCGATTTATGCGGCTGTATTCGCCCTAAGTGCGACCGCCCTATCGGCCCAGACCGTTCAAACCAAGCAATACGACGATGGCGGCGTTTACGAAGGCGCGTTCCTCAATGGCAAGCAGCACGGCACGGGCACATATCGCCTGCCTAACGGGTATGAATACACCGGCGATTGGGTCGAGGGCGAGATTCGCGGCACAGGCACGGCCCGCTTCCCCAATGGCTCCATTTACGAAGGCACGTTTGCTGCGGGCAAGCCCTCTGGCACGGGCAAGATCATTTTTGCTGATGGCGGCACGTTTGAAGGCGACTGGGTTGACGGCAATATCACTGGCCGCGGCATCGCCACTTATGCCAATGGCGTGGTCTACGAGGGCGAATTTCGCAACGCCATGCACCACGGCTCAGGCACGATGCGCTCGGCTGCCGGCTATGTCTACGAAGGCCCGTGGATCAACGGCGTCAAGGAGGGCGAAGGCAAGATCACCTATCCCGACGGCGCAATCTATGAGGGCACGCTGACGGCTGGCGAGCGCGATGGCACGGGCACGCTGACAATGGCGGACGGCCTTGTTTACATCGGCACATGGGTCGATGGGCAGATCGAGGGCAAGGGCCGTCTGGAGCAACCCAACGGCGATATCTACGAGGGTGACCTTGTGGCTGGTCGTCGCGAGGGCGCAGGCACGGTCACTTATGCCAACGGCGACACATATGTTGGTGGCTTCGCCGCTGACCAGCGCAATGGTATCGGCACATTTACAGGCACTGACGGGTATAAATACGCTGGTGACTGGAAAGCGGGCCAGATCGAGGGCACGGGCGAGGTTACTTACCCGGATGGCTCACTATACGTTGGCACATTCACGGCCGATCTGGCGGATGGCACGGGCAAGATCGTCTACCCTGACGGGTCAAGCTATGAGGGCGCTTGGGAGAACGGTGTCATCAACGGACAGGGGATCGCGACCTATGCCAACGGCCTTGTCTATGACGGTGAGTTCCTGAACGCCAAGAACCACGGTCAGGGCAAAATGACTTATGCCGACGGCTATACCTACGAGGGCGCTTGGGCTGACGGTCAGCGCAACGGCGTTGGCACAGCGACTTATGCAGACGGCACTGTTTATGTCGGCGCGTTCAAGGACGGCCAACGGCACGGCACTGGCTCTATCGTTTTGCCTGACGGGTTCAAATACGAGGGCCAATGGTCTGACGGCGAGATCAGCGGAATCGGCACGGCCACCTATGCAAACGGTGACATCTACGAGGGCATGTTCGTGCGAGGCAGCCGTCAGGGTGCTGGCACAATGCGTTACGCAACAGGCGAAGAAGCAACGGGCGATTGGGTTGATGGAACCCTGCCGAGCGCGCAATCACCTGCCCCTGAAGCCGCTGATCCGGACGTTCCGGTAGAAGACGCGACCGCTACCACGGAATAGGCTTCCCTGCGTAATCAAGGAATGATCCTGTTTGGGATGCATCGAGGTCCGCAATAACCTTTCGCAGGTTTTCTGCGGCCTGCGTTGAGGGCACTGTCCGATGCCGCCCCGCGTATTTGGCCGTGAATGCCGTTTGCACCGTGCCCGGATGAAGCGCCACGCAGACCGATCCCTTGTGCGTGCGCGACAGCTCGATGGCCGCGCCCCTGATCAACTGGTTTAGCGCCGCCTTTGAGGCGCGGTAGCTGTGCCAGCCCCCGATCGCGTTATCTCCGATGGACCCGACCCGCGCAGACAGCACGGCCACCTTGCCCCCGACAGATAACAGACGCGGCACATGTCGCAGGATCAATGCGGGTCCAAATGTATTGACCGCAAAGACCGACCTGAGTTCATCCAGCGTGATGGCGTCCAGAGATTTCTCGGGCGTGCCAAGCACCCCGATTGCGATGATGATCGTGTCAAACGGGCCATCCAGCCCCGTTAGCAGTCGCTCCGCATGCGCTGGCACGGCGACATCAAATCCGTCCCGTGTGCGAGAAAGCGTGGTCACCTCTTGGTCGCGGAAGGCTGCGGTAAGCGCCTTACCGATACCACCAGATGCGCCAATGATCAGAACCTTTTTCATCTCGTTCAGGTAGCGCACAAAGCGTTTTCGGCCAGCCCTTTGGTTTCTTTTGAGTGAAAATATGTCGGGGGATTGGGGGCTGGCCCCCAAAAACAGGGTTTCCATCGCGCAAAAGCTGGCTATAGTCCGCAACATGAAAACGAGCGCACATATCATTTCAGGTGGCCCATTGGGTCTAAACCTGCGCGCGCTACTACTCCTTAGCTGCCTCTGAGCGTGCCATGTTGGTGCGACCGCTCAGAGGGGACTCGCACCGCTAAAGGCTAAGGAAAACAAGGAATACCCAAAATGACTGATCAAGTGTTGATTTTCGACACCACGCTGCGCGATGGTGAGCAATCCCCTGGTGCGACCATGACCCACGCCGAAAAGCTGGAGATCGCCGAATTGCTCGACGAAATGGGCGTCGATATTATCGAAGCCGGTTTCCCGATTGCCTCTGAGGGCGATTTCAAGGCGGTGTCCGAGATTTCGCGCCTTTCCAAGAGCGCCACAATCTGTGGTTTGGCCCGCGCCAACTACAAGGATATCGACCGTTGCTGGGAGGCTGTGAAACACGCGAAATCGCCGCGCATTCACACGTTTATCGGCACGTCCGAATTGCACCGCGCCATTCCGAACCTGACAATGGACGAGATGGCGGTGCGCATTCATGACACTGTGACCCACGCCCGTAATCTGTGTGATAACGTGCAGTGGTCCCCGATGGACGCCACTCGCACCGAGTGGGATTACCTGTGTCGCGTTGTCGAGATCGCGATCAAGGCAGGTGCGACCACGATCAACATTCCCGACACAGTTGGCTATACTGCCCCCGTCGAGAGTGCCGATCTGATCCGTCGTTTGATCGACACGGTTCCCGGCGCGGACGAGATCATCTTTGCGACCCACTGTCACAACGACCTTGGCATGGCGACCGCCAATTCGCTGGCCGCTGTTGCAGGTGGCGCGCGTCAGGTTGAATGCACCATCAACGGTTTGGGCGAACGTGCGGGCAACACGGCGCTGGAAGAGATCGTCATGGCGCTTAAGGTCCGCCCTGACATCATGCCCTATGCGACCCGCGTTGATACGACCAAGATCATGAACATCTCGCGCCGCGTGGCCACGGTTTCGGGGTTTGCGGTTCAGTTCAACAAGGCGATTGTCGGCAAGAATGCCTTTGCCCATGAAAGCGGCATTCACCAAGACGGCATGCTGAAGAACAAAGAAACTTTCGAGATCATGCGCCCCGAGGATGTAGGTTTGGCCGGCACGTCTTTGCCGCTTGGCAAGCATTCAGGCCGCGCTGCATTGCGCGCAAAGTTGGTCGAGCTTGGCTATGATATGGCCGATAACCAGCTGGCTGATATTTTCGTCCGCTTCAAGGAATTGGCCGATCGCAAAAAGGAAGTTTATGACGACGACCTGATCGCCATTATCCGCCAGAACGAGGGTGAAGAAGACCACGTCAAGCTGAAGTCGCTGCGCGTTGTTTGTGGCACGCAAGGCCCACAGACTGCCGATTTGACCCTTGAGGTAGGCGGCGTTGAAGCGGCGACAACTGCTACAGGTGACGGCCCTGTTGATGCCGCGTTTAACGCTGTGAAAGCACTGGTAACACACGAGGCCCGTTTGCAGCTTTACCAAGTGAGCGCGGTCACCGAGGGCACGGATGCGCAGGCTACAGTCTCGGTCCGCATGGAGGAAGACGGCCGCATCGCAACAGGCCAGTCCGCAGACACCGACACCGTCGTCGCCTCGGTTAAGGCCTATGTGAACGCGCTGAACCGCTTGATCGTGCGCCGCGAGCAAAGTCAGGTTGGCTACGATACCAAGGGCGTTTCTTACAAGGACGTTTGACAAAATTGAGGGGCGGCGTAAATGCGCCGTCCTTTCACTATTTCAATCTGCGTAGACGTTTCGCAGGTTCAAAATCACCTAGAATTATACTTTTCGAACATTTCAGGTAATTGCCGATGGTCGATTTCCTGATTGTCGGCGTGACCTTGCCAAAACCAATCGGGTTTGCCCCTTTCCCATAGCCCCGCCCTTCCCTATAAGGCCTCACGTTCGCGACTGGGGAGTCGCGGCTCAATGTATTATTTTTCGCAAGGATTGGCTGCATCATGGCGATTTTCGGAAGTTTGTTTTCGTCGGATATGGCGATTGACCTCGGGACGGCGAATACGCTCGTTTACGTCCGCGGTAAGGGTATCGTTTTGTCCGAGCCTTCGGTTGTTGCCTATCACATCAAAGACGGTGTGAAGAAGGTGCTTGCCGTTGGCGAAGATGCCAAGCTGATGCTGGGCCGCACGCCCGGGTCGATCCAGGCGATCCGCCCGATGCGTGACGGTGTCATCGCCGACTTTGACACTGCCGAAGAGATGATCAAGCACTTCATCCGCAAGGTTGCAAAGCGCACGACCTTTTCCAAGCCGAAGATCATCGTTTGCGTGCCGCATGGTGCGACCCCTGTTGAAAAGCGTGCGATCCGTCAGTCGGTTTTGTCCGCTGGTGCGCGCCGCGCCGGCCTGATTGCAGAGCCGATTGCAGCCGCGATTGGTGCGGGCATGCCGATCACTGATCCCACGGGCAACATGGTTGTCGACATCGGCGGCGGCACAACAGAAGTCGCGGTTCTGTCGCTTGGCGACATTGTTTATGCCCGTTCGGTGCGCGTTGGCGGTGATCGCATGGACGAAGCGATCATCAATTACTTGCGCCGTCAGCATAACCTGCTGGTTGGTGAATCCACTGCCGAGCGCATCAAGACCACAATCGGCACAGCGCGGATGCCCGACGATGGCCGTGGCCAGTCGATGCATATCCGTGGCCGTGATTTGCTCAATGGCGTCCCGAAAGAGACCGAGATTTCGCAGGCTCAAGTCGCTGAAGCATTGGCCGAACCTGTGCAGCAGATTTGCGAAGCTGTGATGACCGCCCTTGAAGCAACCCCGCCAGATCTAGCCGCTGATATTGTAGACCGTGGTGTGATGTTGACAGGTGGCGGCGCGCTGCTTGGTCAATTGGACCTCGCTTTGCGCGAGCAGACCGGCCTTGCGATTTCGGTCGCGGACGAGAGCCTGAACTGCGTCGCACTTGGCACGGGCAAGGCGCTTGAATACGAAAAGCAACTGCGCCACGTCATCGATTACGATAGCTAAGCGAGGGGCCACCCTTGGCAAAAGAGCAAAACAGCGAAGACTATTTCGGCCCGATCCGCAGATTGCTGGTCGGGCTGCTCGTCTTTGCTCTTTTGGGTATTTTCCTCGTTTGGCGCATTGATAGCCCCCGCGTCGAGCGGTTTCGCGCGGCAGTCATCGACCGTTTTGTGCCGTCGTTTGATTGGGTAATGACCCCTGTTACGGGCATCGCCAATCTGGTTGACGACTTTCAGTCTTATCAACAGCTATCTGCCCAGAACGGCGATTTGCGCCGCGAATTACAGCAGATGAAGGCATGGAAAGAGGCCGCGTTGCAGCTTGAGCAAGAGAACGCAAAGCTGCTCGATCTTAACAATGTCCGCCTTGATCCGCAGTTTACCTATGTCACGGGTGTTGTGCTGACCGATAGCGGGTCGCCGTTTCGCCAGTCTGTTCTGCTGAATGTTGGCGCGCGTGATGGCATCATTGATGGCTGGCCCGCGATGGACGGGATCGGGCTTGTTGGCCGTATTTCGGGCGTGGGTGAACGCACCTCGCGTGTTATTCTGCTCACGGATACATCAAGCCGCATCCCTGTGACGATCCAGCCCTCTGGTCAAAAGGCGATTTTGACGGGCGACAACACGCTCAATCCCCCCATCGAGTTTCTTGAGAATGCCGATTTGGTCCGCCCCGGTGACCGTGTGGTCAGCTCTGGTGACGGTGGGGTTTTTCCTGCTGATCTGCTTGTTGGTCAAGTCGCGCTTGGCGTGGATCGCCGTTTGCGTGTCCGCCTGTCGGCTGACTATGGCCGCCTCGAGTTCTTGCGTGTTTTGCGTGCCCGCCCGCATGAGGTAATCCTTGATCCGGGCGGGTTGTTGGCCCCTGACATCCTGCCACAGCCTGCGCCCGAGGTGGAGCCAACCGATGGCTGATGCCCCGACAACCCGCATCTGGTTTGGCCGGTTGGTATTTTTCGTGTTTGGCGTGGTCTTGATACTCGCCCAGCTTTTGCCGCTCGATACCCGACCAAGCATCTGGGCCGCACCGAATTGGGGGTTGGCCGCCATTTTGGTATGGGTCTCGCGCAGACCCGATTACGCCCCTGTGATCAGCGTGGCCGCTTTGGTCTTTCTTGCCGATCTGCTGTTCCAGCGCCCACCCGGTCTATGGTCGGCGTTGGTTGTCATTTTGTCCGAAATCCTGCGCGCCCGTGCACATGGCATTCGCAATATGCCGTTTGCCCTCGAGTGGGGCACAGTGGCCGCGGGGATCGTGGCGATCACCTTGATAAACCGCGCCGCTCTCATGGTTGTGATGACGAATCAGGCCCCGCTTGCCTTGACCTTGATCCAAATGATGATGACCATCATATTCTACCCGTTGGTCGTCGTCGTTGCCCATTTCCTGTTTGGCGTGAGCCGTCCTGCCTTGGGCCAAGTTGATAGCAAAGGTCACCGCCTGTGAAACGCAATACCCGCGATACCGAAGACAGTGCCCGCCGGATTGGCCGCCGCGCCTTTGTCGTGGGCGCCGCCCAGCTTGGTATTGTCGGCGCGCTTGGCTTTCGCATGAAGGCGATGCAGGTCGAGCAGGCCGATCACTTTCGCCTGCTTGCCGAAGAAAACCGTATCAACATCCGCTTGCTCCCGCCCGCCCGCGGTCTGATCTTTGATCTCAAGGGTTTGCCGATTGCCGCCAACGAGCAAAACTATCGTGTTGTCATGGTCCGCGAGGATGCGGGTGACGTGGGTGAGGTCCTTGAGCGGCTGACCAAGATTGTCCCCCTCGACCCTGAAAACCTCGCGCGTGCTATGGACGAAATGAGCCGTCGCTCTCCGTTTGTTCCTGTCACGATTGCGGATCGTCTGACGTGGGAGGATGTGGCCCGCGTCAACATCAATGCCCCCGCCCTGCCCGGGATTAGCGCCGAGGTCGGTCTGAGCCGCATTTACCCGTGGGGCGCGGATATGGGCCATGTCGTTGGCTATGTTGGCCCCGTAAGTGACTACGACTTGAGCCGCATTGACGACCAAGACCCTCTTTTGCAGATCCCGAAATTCCAGATCGGCAAGACGGGTGCGGAAAACAAGCTAGAGCGCCAATTGCGCGGCACGGCTGGAACCAAGCGCATTGAGGTCAACGCCATTGGCCGCGTCATGCGCGAGCTTGATCGCAAGGAGGGCGCTTCGGGGGCGGATGTGCAACTAACCGTTGACGCCCGATTGCAATCTTATGTGCAGGCCCGCCTAGAGGGGCAATCTGCGGGCGCAGTTGTGCTTGATCTTGAGAACGGTGATCTGCGTGCTGTGGCCTCTGCCCCAACATTTGATCCAAACCAGTTTGTCCGTGGCATCTCGTCCAAGAACTGGCGCGAGTTGAACGAGAACATCTATCGCCCGCTTGCGGCCAAGGCTGTGCAGGGCACGTATCCTCCGGGATCAACCTTCAAGATGGTCACTGCACTTGCCGCCCTTGAGGACGGTAAGGTCACCCCCGAAGAGACTATTCGCTGCAAAGGCTGGGTCGAGGTTTATGGCACGCGGTTCCACTGCTGGAAACGCGCGGGTCATGGCAACATCAACCTGCACGAAAGCATGAAGCAGTCTTGCGATTGCTATTATTACGAGATTTCCCAGCGTGTTGGCATCGACAAGATCGCAGAGATGGCTCGCAAGATGGGGCTGGGCATTCGCCACGATCTGCCGCTTTCTGCTGTGGCGTCGGGTCTTGCGCCCGATAAAGCATGGAAGAAAGAGGTCCGCGGCGAAGACTGGCGTATCGGGGATACTGTGAACGCCTCGATCGGGCAGGGTTATGTTCTGTCGTCGCCGCTGCAACTGGCCGTGATGGCGGGCCGCATTGCCACGGGTCGCGAGATCACGCCCCGCCTTGTCCGCTCTATTGACGGGGTTGAACAGCCCAGCGGCCTTGGCCCCGATCAGGGGATCAACGAGAATTATCTGCGCCGCGTGCGCGACTCGATGTCGGATGTTGTGAACAGTTCGCGCGGCACGGCCTACCGGTCGCGCATTGTCGAAGCCTCGATGAAGATGGCTGGCAAAACCGGCACAAGTCAGGTCCGTCGCATCACCGCCGAAGAACGTGCGCGTGGTGTGACGCGGAACGCGGACCTTCCGTGGGAACGCCGCGACCACGCCCTTTTCGTCAGTTTCGCCCCTGTCGATAACCCCAAGTTCGCCGTTGCGATTATTGTCGAGCATGGTGGCGGTGGATCTTCAATTGCGGCGCCAATTGCCCGCGATATTATGCTGCAAGCCCTATATGATGGCGAGCCGCCGCTGACTGCCTATCCGTCGAATGTGCGGGGCCGCATTCGTGAGCAACAGCGCAAAATTCGTGAACGTATCCCACCGGGGTCCAGCGGTCAGGACAGGGCGTAACCGATGAGTTATCTTGAGTATAACGCCAAATATGTGCCCACAGGCTTTCGCAAGTTATTCTATTTGAACTGGCCGATAATCGTGCTTTTGACGGCGGTTGCGGGCGCTGGGTTTGTGATGCTTTACTCGGTGGCGGGTGGCTCGGTTGATCCGTGGATGGCGCCGCAGGTCAAACGCTTTGGCGTTGGGATCGTGCTGATGATCGGCGTTGCGATGGTCCCGATCTGGTTCTGGCGCAATATCTCGGCGCTTGCCTTTGGCATTTCGCTATTGCTGCTTGTGGCTGTGGAATTATTCGGCGAGGTCGGCATGGGTGCCCAGCGCTGGATCGACCTTGGCTTCATGCGTTTGCAGCCCTCCGAGATGACAAAGATTACGCTCGTGATGGCCCTCGCGGCCTATTACGACTGGTTGCCAACCAACAAAACATCCCATCCCATCTGGGTTATCCTGCCTGTGCTGGTGATCTTGATTCCAACCGCTTTGGTCCTCAGCCAGCCTGATCTTGGAACGGCCCTATTACTCTTGTTTGGCGGCGCTACGATCATGTTTGTTGCGGGTGTTCACTGGGCTTATTTCGGCACGGTCATCGCTGCGGGCGTTGGCGCGATTGTCGCTGTGTTCAAAAGCCGTGGGACCGATTGGCAGCTTTTGAAAGACTATCAATATCGCCGCATTGATACCTTTCTTGACCCGTCAAACGACCCGCTTGGCGCGGGCTATCATATTACCCAAGCCAAGATCGCCTTTGGCTCTGGCGGCTGGACGGGGCGCGGATTTATGCAGGGCACGCAGTCGCGGCTAAACTTTTTGCCCGAGAAGCACACCGATTTTATCTTTACCACTTTGGCCGAAGAATTCGGGTTTATCGGCGCGTTTGCCCTTTTGATCCTTTATGTGCTGATCATCGTCTTTTGTATCGCTTCCGCGATTTCGAACCGGGACCGTTTTGCCTCGTTGATGACAATCGGTATCGCGATGACGTTCTTTCTCTTCTTTTCGGTCAATATGGCGATGGTCACGGGCCTAGCGCCAGTGGTTGGCGTGCCTTTGCCGCTTGTCAGTTACGGTGGTTCTGCCATGCTGGTTTTACTTGTTGCTTTTGGTCTTGTCCAAAGCGCCCATGTTCATAGGCCACGCTAATGCTCAATATCCTGTTTTCTGCCAAACCCGCCGCTTGGGCCGAGTATGAGGCGCCGCTAAACCGTGCCTTTCAGAGCGCGGGGCTTAGCGCAAATCTGGCCCAAGATCACGCCCCTGCCGATGTTGATTACATCGTTTTCTCTCCCAACGGTCCTGTCACGGATTTCACCCCCTATACCCGCACCAAGGCCGTTATGAGCCTTTGGGCTGGTGTGGAAACCGTTGTCGGGAACAAGACCCTCACACAGCCTCTCGCCCGTATGGTGGATCATGGTTTGACCCGCGGCATGGTGGAATGGGTTGTTGCCCATACGATGCGCCATCACATTGGCATGGATACACATATTCTGGGTCAAGACGGTGTTTGGCGCACCGATTACCCGCCTCTTGCCCAAGACCGCCCTGTCACGATTTTGGGCCTTGGGGCCTTGGGTGAGGCTTGTGGCCATGCCCTTGTTGCGCTTGGTTTCCCTGTGACGGGCTGGTCGCGTAGTGCCAAGGATGTCGCGGGCATCCGCTGTTTGCATGGCGAGGCGGGTCTGGATCAGGCGCTTGACGGCGCGCAGGTCGTGATCTTGTTGCTGCCCGATACCCCTGCCACCGAGAACACGCTGAACGCGGATCGCTTGGCCCGCATGGCCAAGGGCGCGTTTATCATCAACCCTGGTCGTGGCCCGCTGATTGATGATGATGCCTTGCTTGCCGCGTTAAATACGGGTCAGATCGCGCATGCGACGCTGGATGTATTTCGCGTGGAGCCTTTGCCCGAAGATCACCCCTATTGGGCCCACCCGCAGGTGACCGTCACCCCGCATATTGCCTCGACCACCCGCCCTGATACCGCAGCACAGATCATTGCAAGTAATATCGCGCGTGGCGAAAGTGGTTTGCCGTTCCTAAATCTTGTTGATCGCAGCGCGGGTTACTAGCGCAGTTTGGGTGGTCTGTTCGGGTCCATCCCCGGCGCGGATGGCGCTTGCGGGTCGTGAAGTGCCGGCAGATCGAACCTTAGTCCGACCTTGACCAGATGCGCCGCCAGAGGGTCGCTGCCTCGCGCGAAGAGCACATCCATTGTCCCCGCTTCGATCCCCGAGAACGTCAGTGCCTCGCCCGCCGCCCGCGCCAGCGCATCCTCTGCCCCCGGAACCGCGTCGATAAAGGCGAGGACGTGCCCGCGTGATCCGTCGTCATAGGTGGCCGCTGCGAGGTAGGCGATACTGGCCAGCCCTGCCGCTGTTGCCAGTTTGCGATCAAGCCCCGTGATCACCGCCTCTGGCAGCCCTTTGGGCGCTGAAACTTCGGTAAGGCGCGCTTGCGCCTCTTGCGGCTTGTTTTCAAGGGTTGCCCCAAGCCACGCGACCGCATCTGCGGGAATGAGCATCGCTGATGGCGCGACCTCGAGGTTGAGCGCGAAGCCGATCCCCTGCCCCGCGACCATTTCGCAAAGCACCCGCCCCGACAGCCCCGCATAGGGCGCTTCGCGGCCAACAAACTGCGTCAGTCGTTCTTCCCGATCAAAGATCAGCACATATTGCTGGTCGTCGATGTCAAAGAGCTCTGGCGTGACTTGGTCGCCCTGTGCCTCGGCCCCGAGCAGCATGAAAAGTTCTGTGTCCGCAAGCCGTTCGTAGAACTGGAGCCTTTTGGCATCGTTCTCGGGGTCGGCGTCCATTGCCCCGTGGGCGATATCGAGGTCGGTCATTTCAGCGCATCTTTCACGGCGGTTTGTAACGCGGGCAATAGGTCGGTTTCAAACCATGGGTTTCGTTTGATCCAAGCGGTATTGCGCCAAGACGGATGTGGCAAGGGGAAGACGCGTGGCGCGTGGTCGCGCCAGTTTGTGACCCGCGTGTTCACGGGCTGCTTGTCACCCAAGTGCCACTTTTGCGCGTAGCCGCCTATCAGGAGGGTCAGTCCGATGTTGGGCAGGCTATCGAGCACCTGCCCGCGCCACGTAGCCGCGCAGATCGCTGGCGGCGCAAGATCGCTTCCCGCCGCGTTGTATCCGGGAAAACAAAACGCCATCGGCACGATTGCGACATCAGATTTGGTATAAAACCGGTCGCTGTTGATCCCCATCCAGTCCCGCAACCGATCACCTGATGCATCGGTGAAAGGCTTGCCGCTTTCGTGCACCCGCGCGCCTGGCGCCTGACCCGCGATGAGAATTTTTGCGCGCCTATCAAACCACGCAACGGGGCGCGGTGAATGTGCGGTTGCTGTAGCGGCAAAGCGCGCCGCGCAAATCTGGCAGTTGTGAATTTCATCGGCGAGGGTCATCACAAAATGCTAAACAATTGCGCGCGAACTTGAAGCCCTAAGTTCTTTCAGCTACTTCTGATTATTACAATACATAGGGGGTCTTGGATGTATCGCGTCTGGAATTTTGTCACGAACTACTCGCTGCTGCTGATTGCTGGCGCGCTAATCGCCCTTGTCTGGGTCAACATTAACCCTGACAGTTATCATCACCTTGTTGATCTGACGTTGATCGACCACTTCTTTATTGGCCACGCCCATTATGATGCGGCAGGACAGGTTGAATACCGCACCTTGACCCTGCATTACCTTGTGAACGATGTGCTTATGGCGTTCTTCTTTGCCATTGCGGCCAAAGAAGTCTGGGAAGCCGTCATTCTTGAGAACGGTTCTTTGCGCGGAAAGAAGGCGGCAACCCCATTGGTCGCAACCCTTGGCGGGATGATCGGGCCGATCTCGATCTACCTTGGCATCGCTTACTTCCTTGGCTCTGACACCTATGACGCGGTTGCAAAGGGCTGGGCAATTCCAACGGCGACAGACATCGCGTTCAGCTATCTTGTCGGACGTATGGTATTTGGTGCGGGCCACCCTGCGGTGCGCTTCTTGCTGTTGCTGGCCATTGCGGATGACGCGGCTGGCCTGATCATTCTGGCGGTCTTCTATCCTTCGGGTGAACTGGCCCCCGAGTGGCTCTTGCTCTCGGCGGTTGCGGCATATGGCGTGTTCCTATTGGCCAACCGCCTGCCCCGTTATCTGGATCGCGGCAACCAGGACCGCCCGAATTCGACATGGGTGCGCAACAAGCTATCGTTCTGGCCATACCTCGCTGCGGCTTGCCTAAGCTGGTATGGATTTCAGGAAGCGGGTATTCACCCCGCGCTTGGCCTGCTGCCGATTGTGCCAACATTGCCGCATGCGGATCGCGCATTTGGTATCTTTGCCGAGGCGGAGCAGTATCTTACCGACTTGCTGAACCACACCGAGCACCTGCTGAAACATCCCGTCGAGGTCATCTTGTTCTTCTTTGGCTTGCTGAATGCAGGCGTCGAGTTTTCATCCATCGGGTCACCGACATGGCTCGTGCTTGCGGGTCTTCTGATCGGTAAGCCTGTCGGGATCCTGCTATTCGGCTGGCTCGCTGCCCGCCCGCTCGGCCTTGGGCTACCTGCGGGGATGCGCATTATTGACCTGATGGTGATCGGTTTTGTTGCTGCGATCGGCTTTACGGTGTCGCTCTTTATTGCCTCTGTTGCCTTTGACAGCACGGATATGCTTGGCGATGTGAACGTGAAAGATGCCGCCAAAATGGGTGCTCTGTTCAGCTTTTTCGCCGCTGTTGTGGCGATTATCGCAGGCAAGCTCACCCGCGTGCAAAAGCAGCCATAAGAAAAGTCGGAAAACGGGCGGTGAAAATCCGCCCGTTTTTCGTTTCTGCCTATGTTTTGCCACATCAATCCTGCATAATCACAACAAAGGGCGCACCTCCTTGTGAGGTGTTAACCTATTGCCGTCAGGAATGGCGGGCCCCATCTATGAGGGCGAAAGCAGGTAAGGCATGTTAGAGTTTACGAATGTCAGCAAGTCCTTTTGGACCGGAAAGCAGCGCAAGGTTATCCTTGATCGCGCGTCATTTCGTGTGGAATTGGGCAACTCGCTCGGCATTCTGGCCCCCAATGGCACGGGGAAAACGACCCTGATCAATATGATGGCCGGCCTTGAAAAACCTGACGAGGGCCAGATTTATCGCGGTTCGCGCATCTCTTTTCCGCTCGGTTTTATGGGTGGTGTTGTGAACCGCCATACGGCCAAGGAAAACTCGCGCTATATTGCCCGCCTCTACAGTCTTGATCCCGATTACGTCGAAGCGTTCTGTCGTTGGCTTTGTGATATCGAAGAATACTTTGATATGCCGATTGGCACGTATAGTCAGGGGATGCGCTCGCGGTTCACGTTTGCCCTGTTGCTTGCGCTCGACTTTGATATCTATCTGATTGACGAGGGCATGCCCAATTCGACCGATGCCGAATTCAATCGCAAGGCGGGTGAAATCCTGCGCGAGCGGCTCGAAAATACCACAGTGATCATCGTATCGCACCAAGCGCAGACGCTTGAACGGTTCGCGAAGTCCGCGGCTGTGCTAAAGGATGGTCATATCCACATGTTTGAAACCTTGGAAGAAGCGAAACAGTTGTATGACTACGAAACCCAAGGCTAAGAAATTCCGCATTCGCCGTGACAGCTCGATGGGGTCAGACACCCCGCAGCCGCAAGCGGCCACAGCACCCGCGCCGCAAGCCCCGACCTCTGGTCAGGTTGATAGCGCCGCTGTTGTGCAAGGCGAGACCGATCTGGATGCAATCCGCCGTGAAGGGTTAACGGGCCGTCAGCTTCGGATGGCCCGCCGCGTTGCCCAAAAGCAGGGCATTGCTGCGACTTCTGATTTCGACGCGGTGCGCCAGTTACGCAAAGCTGGCATTGATCCGTTCCAGCGCAACACAATCCTCGAGTTGGTCGCCCCAGAGGGCACAGCCGCAGCGCCTGCGTCACCAAATGGCGCGCCAACCCAAGAGCTGGGCCGCATTCAATTGCCCCAAACCGTGCCAGATCAGGGCGCAAATCTGCCCTCGACCGAGCGCGCCGCCCCATCCCAACAGCGTGGTAACGAGATATTCAAAATCCAGCGCGACATTGCAAAGCGTCGCCGTCGCAAGCTGGCGTTGCTGTTCACCCGCCTCGGCTTTTTCGTGTTCTTGCCGACCATTCTGGTAGCCTATTACTTTATGTTCATGGCGACCCCGATGTTTGCCACGAACTCGGAGTTCGTTATCCAGCAAGCCGAACCAGCAAGTGCTGCTGGCGGCCTTGGCGGTCTGTTTCAGGGCACGTCGATGGCGACCCAGCAGGACAGTATCACAGTGCAATCCTATCTTGCGTCCCGTGCCGCGTTGGTGCGGTTGGACGAGGATCACGGGTTTCGCGAGCATTTCAGCAACCCTGAACTGGATGAAATTCAACGCCTCGCTCCTGATGCGAGCAACGAAGACCTGTTTAACCTGTTCAAAAAGCACGTAAAAATCAGCTACGATCCGACCGAGGGCATTTTGCGGATGGAGGTCATTGCCTCTACGCCAGAAGCCAGCCAGACGTTTTCGCAGGCGCTGATCAGCTATGCAGAGGAGCAGGTCGACCAGCTCACGCTGCGCTTGCGTGAGGACCAGATGGCGGGTGCATTGACGTCTTATGAAAACGCCGAATTCCGCCGCACCGAGGCGCTCAACGAGTGGCTGATCATCCAACAGGAAACTGCAACGCTCGATCCTGTGCAAGAGTCCGGTGCGATCATTGCACAGGTGTCCGCATTGGAAAGCCAGCGTCAGCAGTTGCAATTGAGCCTATCTGGGAAGCTGAGTGTTGCCCGCCCCAATCAGGCGCAGGTTGACGGTTTGCGCGCTCAAATCAGCAACCTTGAAACCCTCATTTCGGACCTGCGTGCCCAAATGACGACGGCCACCACAGGTGGCGGATCAATTGCAGCCAACAACACCAAGCTCCGACTGGCTGAAGAGAACTACGCGTTCCAAACTGTTATGGTGCAGCAAGCCCTGACCCAGATGGAAGTGGCCCAAGTTGAGGCGAACCGTCAGGTCCGCTATTTGTCGGTAGGCGTCGAGCCGATTGCCCCAGACGAGGCCACATATCCGCGCGCCTTCGAGAACACGGTGCTGGCGTTCCTCATTTTTGCGGGCATCTATCTGATGATCTCGCTCACATCTTCCATCCTTCGCGAACAGGTAACTGCATAATGATTGACGTAAACATCGGTGACCTGATGGTCAGCAACGACCGCCCACTTTTGGTCATCGCCGGTCCTTGCCAGCTTGAGAGCCTTGACCATGCACAAATGATCGCGGGGCAGATGGCCGAAAACTGCAAAGCTGCGGGCGCACAGTTTGTATTCAAAGGCAGTTTTGACAAGGCCAACCGCACCTCCCTTTCGGGCAAGCGCGGCCTTGGCATTGATGCGGGTCTCAAGGTCATGGAAGCCGTGAAGTCCGCTATCGGCTGCCCTGTTTTGACCGACATCCACAATGCCGATCAATGTACTGATGTGGCTGCGGTCTGTGACATTATGCAGATCCCTGCATTTCTGTGCCGCCAAACCGATTTACTTATTGCGGCGGGCGAAACGGGCGCGGTGATCAATGTTAAGAAGGGCCAGTTCCTTGCCCCTTGGGACATGCCCAATGTCGTGTCCAAGATCGAGAGCACAGGCAACAAGCGCATCATGCTGACCGAGCGCGGCACATCATTTGGCTATAACACGCTCGTGGCCGATATGCGTGGCCTGCCGACAATGGCCAAAACGGGCTACCCTGTGGTGATGGACGCGACCCATTCTGTGCAGCAACCTGGCGGTCAAGGTGGCTCATCTGGCGGACAGCGCGAGTTTGCCCCTGTCATGGCACGCGCTGCTGTTTCACTTGGAATCGCCGCTGTCTTTATCGAGACGCACGAAGCACCAGATACCGCCCCCTCCGATGGTCCAAATATGATTCCTTTGGATCAAATGGGGGCATTGGTGAAGAGTTTGATGGGCTTTGATGCACTGGCAAAAGCCGATCCGCTACGTGTCTAGGCCTTGTTTCCAGCGTTGTTTCTGCATGCCGCAAAAAAACGACCGCTGATTGGCTTTTTTCCTATTTCGGGGCTTGAACAGCCCGCCCCTTCATCGTATCCAACGCCTCGCTGATGGGGTGTAGCCAAGCGGTAAGGCAACGCTTTTTGGTAGCGTGTACCGTAGGTTCGAATCCTACCACCCCAGCCAGCCTTTCCTTCATCTAAATCAATCACCTAAATGATTTTCACGAAGGTCCTAAAACACCCAAAGTACGTTCAGTTTACAGTTTGGGTTACAAACTGACTAAATCCGAATTTTTTAAGCATCATTACTCCTGACTGTTTTTGAAAATTTCGAATCCATTCGGAGCGCGCAGTCATCAATGAAAAGCACTGAAGCTTACTGATCGACTAATGTGATAAAGTTCAGGTTTCCGATTGTTGTGTTCTTAAACCAATCGCGGTTCATGAGAACGCCATTCACAAGATAAAGATCCGCAACATTGTAATTGTCGTAACCTGACACGCCGCGGAGGCTGATATACCAGTCACCGGTTTTCGGATCTTCAATAAGCATGAAAAGTTTAGCGTCGGCTGTCTGCTCAATATCCTGCATTATTTCTAAGATCTCGTCGAAATCGGTGACGCGCTTGTCGGCGAAGTAGCACCCGCCCTCATAGACGCCGATACCAACCCCGACGACAGCACCTGTGATTATCGTTGCTGGAGCCGTGACGAACGCTGCGACACCGCCGACAACACCCGCGGTGCCTCCCATAATCCCAACTGTTCCTGCCGCAGACGCACCTCCAGCTGTTGAGCCAAGCATTGTCGCTCCAGTGACTGCGTGGGTAAGTGTATAGAAGCCAGCGGCATTGGCTCCCATGCCAACTGTGGCAGTACCTGCCCCCGCAGCACTCACCACGGTTGCACCACTGCCGCCCAACACGGCACTCGGACGATACGAGCAAATCTTATCCGCACGCCCTTCTGCATTTGCAGAAGTTGAAAGTACGATGATAGATGCTGCGAGAAGCGATTGAATATTCATGCTGATAACTAACTTTGAAAAACGATATCCTCACGCTACGAGTCGAATGAGATTTTTGCACGACAATTTTAAGCACAATTATATTCTCCCGCATTTCACTTCGCCCTACTGGCGTCTCTGACTTCCCGACGTTCAACCTTTTCCAACACCTTATCAGTCATGTCCGGATCAAGCTCGGCATACTTCTCAAGCATATTCGCGGCATATTGCAGGCTCCAGCCCATGTGCAGCGCAAGCTCCGACAGACTGAAACCCGCGCTTTTTGGTAGCGTGTACCGTAGGTTCGAATCCTACCACCCCAGCCAGCCTTCCGGATTTTTCGTTTTGATGGCCCCGACTTTGGCGGCTGTCGTCGCGCGCCAAGTGCGTCTCGTAGCTGGCCGATTGTGCTATTGTGTTAATAGCCCCGGTCGTCTCGCGTATTGTTTACACAAGAGCCATCAACGAGATGTAACAGTCTGCTAAATGCCCGCATCTTGCAGCGGCGGCGCAAAGATGTTTCCTCGCCCGGGATAAATTCGGGCATCAGGATCCTTGCGTGAGATCTTCAGCGAGCATGAGAGCGTTGCCATCGGGATCGTAGAACGTTGCCGTTTTTACCATGCCTTCCACCACGTCTGTCTCTCCGTCGAACTTCACATTGGCTTGCTCTAGCTTCTGGCGGGAGGTGTCCAGATCAGCGATTCCAAAAACAGGAACACAATTGCCGGGAACAGGTTTGGTATGTTCGCCCAGACCAATGGTTACACCGGCAGTATTTGTCTGAATTTCCGACCAGCCTGCCTCATCTGCATGATAGAGGGCCTCAAAGCCAAGCATCGTTTCATACCATGCAGCACTCGCGTGACGGTCTTTGACCGACATGGAAATAGTGATCGTTTCGTCCAACGTAATAAGAGCCATGAGACTTTCCTTTTTATCTAAAATATACTAACTATACTTTATGGACATAAATTCGCTTGTCAACATTACTTCGAGGGCTTGGTCGTTGCCAATCCTAACAAGCATGCACCTCGGCGTTGCAGGACGTCAGGCGCCCCTGCTCGCAGCAACCGGTGCGAGTAGAACAGCATTTGCCCAAAGCATGGAACATCTCATCGAACAGGGATTGTTGGAAAGAAACCCAGGTTATGGTCACCCGCTGCGGCCAGAATTTCGTCTCACATTGCTAGGTAAGGAAGCTGCGACAATTGCCGAGAGGATTCAGCGCGTCTCTTGTGAAGATGATCAAAGCTTGCTCCGCAAGTCATGGACTTTGCCTGTGCTCACGTCACTTCACACCTCAAGCCACTTCAACGATATAAAGCGAAATCTAACAACGATCACAGACCGCGCCTTGTCGCAGTCACTGAAGTCCTTGGAGGTGAGGAACTGGGTGCATCGCAGCGTAGATACAACCGCTCGACCACCGCGATCAATCTATAGTGCGATCAACACTGGCGGATTAATCAGTCGGATCACTGGACCAAAAGTTAGCTTTATCCAACATTGATCTGTCGTCGCAAACCAGCCACTTGTGCAACTATTGCAGCCCGAGGCTCCCCAATGCGCACCGCTTTGCACTTGCAGTAAAATCAGCGCTCGCCCGGACTAACCCAAAGTGCATGCACCCATCCTTTGCTGGGCTAGGGCATCTTGCCACCCTCAAACACAATGCTTCCGCACCCCGACCTTTAGAAAGTAAACAGGTCGGCCGTCACATCGGAAATGCGTAAATCCTCAATCGTGATCGACACATTGGCAAAGGTGATTTCGACGTCATTTCCAACCAGCGTCAAGCTTAGGTCCGAGAAACTGTTTGCGCCGCTTGTGATGCTGATCATGTCTGCGTTCGTGTTGAAATCCTTGATTAAATCGGACCCGTCGCCGCGGCTAAAGACGAATGTATCCGCCCCGCTGCCACCCCAAAGTTTGTCATCGCCCTTGCCGCCGACAATCTTGTCGGCCCCGCCACCGCCCTTGAGTTTGTCATCGCCGCCGCCGCCCTTAACGATGTCGCTTCCCGTGCCGCCTTTGAGAATGTCCGCGCCAGACCCGCCCTTTAGCGTGTCGTTCCCGTTGCCGCCCTTGAGGATGTCATCGCCGCTTCCGCCATTGAGTAAATCAGCGCCATCATTGCCGACAAGCTTGTCCGCGCCGCTGCCACCTTTGAGGATATCATTGCCAGAGCCGCCTTTTAGCAAGTCGTTGCCTGTCCCACCCTTCAACTTGTCATCGCCGCTGCCACCTTTGAGTGTGTCGTCGCCGCTCACCCCGAACAGGATATCATTGCCCCCCAAACCGCTGATGTTATTATCCTCAGCCGTTCCGGTAATACGGTTTGCGCCGTCATCGCCTGTAAAGTTGCGCGGCGGTGGTGCCGTGTCAGTCACGCCTTCCACCGTAAGCAAGGTGCCATCACCCGCTTGCGCGACGAGGAAGTTCACGTCTTGATAGTCACCCGCAAGAACAATGGTTGTATCTGATATGCCATCCTGATCGAGGTCGATATCAATAATTGCCGATCCCATCGTTACGTTTATATCTGATCGCGAAAAGCTATTCCCTGAAAATAGCAACTCGTCATCATCAGCAAAGTCATAGACCAGTAGGCCATCAAGCTGCCTACCTTCGCCTGCGATCACATCCCGACCTCCATTAAGGTGGATTACGTCAAGGCCGCCACCAGGCGTGACAAAGTCGTCAGCGGTGGACAACGTAAAGGTTTCGCGAATGCCCGTTCCGCTGACGCTCCCTGCCCCTGACACCTCGACTGGCGTCTGAAATACCTCGGAGATTGAGTCGGTTTCGAGGTCATTCTGGTGGATCCATCGATATAGAAACGATCCGAACTGATGTAGGGATACTTCGGCGGCTTGGGCCGCTTCGAGTGCGTCTTGATATACAGACGCCCCGCCCTCTACGATGCTTGCCATCAGGTCTTGCGAAAATCCTGCAATTTCAATCAGTTCGTTTCTTGTGAAATCGACAAGGTTCGAAAGCAATTCCTCGGGAAGTTGTCCGAGTTCGGCCAGTTTATCGGCCGGCCACGTGAGTATTCCCTCAAAGGTGTCATCGTCCCAACCAGCCATAGCCGCAATGTTATCACCCCATTGCGACAAGCCTGCGAGCGACTCTTCTGTCCAATCGCCGATGCGCGTTACACCATCAATACCCCATGCCCTTAGTCCGTCGAGGCTTTCTGCTGACCAGGAACTCAGTCCGCTCCATGTATCAGCCCCCCATGTCGCCATTCCGGCCAAGGCGTCCTGCGCCCAAGTGCTGATGCCAATCACGCCATCAACGCCCCAAGTGGCAAGACCTTGCAAGGCGTTCACGGACCAGTCTTGTAGCCCTTCCCACGTGTCGGCCCCCCAAGCAGCAGTTGCGACAAACATCTCGGTCGACCATTGGCTTATTGCGGTTATCGTTTCAACGGACCAATTCCCAAAGGCCCGCATGCTTGCGAGCGTGAAGTCGCCAAGGGCGCTCAGGCCGTCTTCATCCAGATTATTCAGCACAGCGATTGCGTCTGCGCTCCATCCAGTGATCCCATATATTGCGTCGCCACCCCACTGGCCCACGGCAGACAGCGTATCCGAGGTCCATGTGCCAATTCCTTCGACAGTGTTCGCGGTCCATGCGGAGACGTCGTTACCATTGTCCACCATCCAGTTGAGGACCATCGCAACGGACTCCGCCCCAAATTCTCCGAAGGCGGCCAAGGTATCAAGAGTCCATGATCCCAGTGTTTCGATGGTCTCGATGGTCCAGTCGCCCACTGCCATTTCAGCGCGGCCCATCCACTCAAGGATCATGAACGTCGACTCTGCGGTGAATTCGCCGAAGCCGATCAGCGTATCAAGGCTCCAACTGCTGAATGTGCTGATTGCATCAAGAACAATATCAAGCGTGAGCGCCACATTCCCTGCAACGTTCACCAAAATACGCACGGACTCTGTTATGCGTTCGATAGCAGCTTCAATGTCCTCTGGCGTAATCCCAAAGCCAGCCTCGAGTGCCTCTGAGATATCGCGAAGAAACGCTCCAATCGTGATCCGGTTTTCTTCCACCGTTCCGCGCGTCGATAAAAGCTCCGCGAGTTCAGACGAGCGCACCCCGTCGATTTCGGTGATTTCATGCGAAAGCATGTCAGCAAAAACAGTTATACCGTTTAAGAATGTCAGATACTCAGGATCAAGGTTACCATCAAAGCCATTGATGAAGATCGGGCTGTAGCTTTCAGAAGACAGCGATTGCGCATCGAGCCACGCGATCTGAACAGGCTGCTGCATCGCATTATCGAACGGAACAAGATCGTAAACGGATCCGTACATTGCAGGCTGGGACCACTGGCTTGCATGCGCATTGGCAAAATGCGTGATTGGCGTCAGCAGGTTAATTTCCTGCACCGTATCAAGATTATAGACCGTCACCTGACCATCCAAGAACCCTTCGCCCGAAAGCGATACAACGTCACCAGCTGAAACCCAGTGTGCTACATTCCCAATCAGATCATGGTCAGCCATTTGGGAAAAGTCATCGGGAATACCGGCGGAGTTGAACGTGGTTACCGATGCGATTTCATAGCCTTCGCTGGATGCAAGAGCGCCAAGTAACTGGGCCTGTGCGCCCCCGAGGCTATGACCGGTGATATGTATGCCGTCCGCTTCGTTGTCGGCGATCCAGTCACGCAAACCAGCGGACCCTAACTGCGCCCACGCGTTGCTTAGTTGTGTAACACCCACACCTTCAGGATCTGTATCGGCTATAACCCAGTCACTATATAAATCCGAAGACCCGCGGATCGTCAGAACTGGCGGGCCATTCAGTGACAGCAGGCCGACTGCGACAAAGCCGTCATAGGTGATGACTTCATCAATCCAATAGCCACTTTCCGCGAGCGCATCGTCCAAGGCGGTATTGCCCGCAATCCAACCGTCATCATTGGCATTATAGCCAACCAGACGTGCCGCGAATTCGATGAACAGGCTGCTCGGCGGCACGACAGTGACAGGGGACAGACCTTCAATGCTGAACAAGTCCGCAACAAAAACATCCGTCTGGGAATTTGAACCATTGTCGTTCACATGGAAGACCAACAACTGCCCGTCATCCGTGCCTTGCACCTCATAACCGCCAGAGACTCTCGTTGCGATTATGAAGCTCTGGTCGCCGTTCGGGATATCAGCGTCAGGATCAATGATTTGGCCAATGAGCTCATATTCGTATGTATCGTTGTTGGTGTCGGACCAATAGGCTACGTGATGGCCCGATACCTCTACAATTCCAAAGCCACGGTCATTGAAATGGCGCGGGCCAGGCCCATCCAGTGCTGTTTCAGCCAAGGTCAATGTCACGCTCTCATCGATGACCGCCGCATGAATGGTATCATTGATAAAGTCGGTCCATATCACTGATGAGGTTCCGTCGGGATGCTGGGTAAATGAAATACTGTCGTTGCGGATCTCATTAGTGGCGCCACTCACCACAACGACATCAGGACTGAAAGCGCCTGTTGAGAGATCAAATGTGCTGTAGTTCAGCGTATCGTTCTCGCGGTCATGCCAGATATAGGCAACGTCGCCGTTCGCGAGTTCGTTGAAGGATAAAAGCACAGGTAGCCCTGCAACGCCCTGTATCGAAACTCCATCCGAGCTTGCCGAGGACGCAGCAGCGTCGACATCCAGGACACGGACGCGCACCTGAGCATCTTGCTCGTGAACGACGAGGTTTACCAATTCACCTGTCGCAACTACCGAAGTCCAGCCCGTGTAAGCTCCTTCACTTAGCGGTGTCTCGCCCGGCTGCACGACGTTGAATTGTAATGTCACGCTTTCCGCAGAGTCGGCGCTTAAATTCACATCAATGTAATTATAAACGAAATCAGCATTTGAGTTGCCAACCGACGTCACAATCAAGTGCCCGTTTTCATGCCCGTAAAATTCGTAATTCGAACCATAGAAACTGTTGCCAAAATTAATGGTCGTGTCGAAATCTACCATATTGGTTGTTTCGTCGAAGACCGTCACCAAGACCGATCCGAAATTATCTCCGTCCGTTAGGATCCCTGCCTGATCAGCGCCGAGGTCGACGAAGCCGTAAAAGGTATCAATTGATTGCCCATCGACTGTCGTGATCATCTCGACTTCGTCGACATCATCCAGCTCGACTTCAAACGTCGATAGGTTGTAATGAAAGTCGCTGGTCTGCCAACCCAATACGATATCGCCATCGTAAGATAGAAAACTGTCAAAGCTGCCAATCGAAGAATTGTGAGAATGTGCTTCGTCGATAATGTAAGTCGCTTGGAGGGAAATATTGGGCAAGCTCTTGGTCCTCGGATAAAATTTTACAAAATATGCTTAATTCCTAATCCAGAACCCGCCAAAAGTCTTTATAAATACAGCGGGAACTTTCAAACGCGAAATCCGATACGGCATTCTTGCTATAAGTGCACCACGACCAAAATGTTCGTGAAAGCATACCTCCGGTGGCGATGCGAGCGCTGGCATCACTTACAACGGCATCCTTATCATAACTGACAGTATTATAAGTGATAACCATGGCGGCTTGGCTGCGGCAGGGATCCTTAACAATGTCGGAGCAACTCTAACGATCAGTGAAACAGCGTTTGTTAATAACTACGCAGCGGGTGGTGGCGGCGGCGACGGGGACGTAGGTGTCGCCAAGAACGGCGGGAATGATAGACTGGGGTTGGAAATGACGTCGAAATCACCTTTGCCAATGTGTCGATCACGATTGAGGATTTGCGCGTTTCCGATGTGACGGCCGACCTGTTTACCTTCTAAGGGTCGGGGTGCGGAAGGTTTACACAACCTTTTCCGCTTACGGACCAACTTTAAAAATTTGACGGATGAACACAGTTCCTGAAAGTGCAGGTAGCGCTAAGACCTGATCCTAAGAAACCGTTGAATCAATCGCGTCTGATTGCGTCAAAGTTAATACCTGTTTGGTTCCAAAACCTGCAATCGGCGTCGTTTTTGCCAACTGTGCATAGAACGCATAAATATACGTCATTATGTTACTTGGGGCGTAGGTTTTACTTGCCATGCCCTCCCCCCAACAACCATCGTGACGCGAAGATGAGATGTCAGCGGGAGAACTCCAGTGAAAACACGCACCAAAGTCGTTGTGATCGGAGGGGGCATTGCGGGCTGCTCTACCTTGTATCATCTCACCCAAGAAGGTTGGCAGGATGTTGTGCTCGTCGAGCGTAACGAGCTTACCTCTGGCACGACTTGGCACTCCGCTGCGCAGGTTACGAATTTCGGCATGAACCAGACGATGGTCGGTCTGAAAACCCATTCGATCAATTTATATAAAGAGCTACGCGATGATGCTGACTATCCTGTAAGTTATCGTCACGGCGACGGTGGTATCAGGCTTGCCAACACCCAAGCGCAGATGGATGGATACCGCCATTTTGCTTCGATGGCGCAAGGGATGGATGTCACATTCGAGGTGATTGACGCTAAAGAATGCGCCCGCCGACATCCGCTCATCTCGACGGACAACCTTTTGGGTGGTCTTTGGGACGGCAATGACGGTGACATTGATCCGGCCTCGTTGTGTCAGGCGCTTGCCCGCCGTGCCCGCAGCGCTGGTGCAGAGGTTTATCGCAACACGCCCGTGACGGGCCTCACCCAACACAATGACGACACGTGGACGGTTCATACCGAGCATGGCGATATTGATTGCGACATTGTGGTGAATGCTGGCGGCTACCGCGTGAACGAGATTGGCGCGATGATGGGCGTGCATCATCCGGTTGCTTCTATGGAGCACCAGTATTTTGTGACCGAGGACATCCCGGCGATTGCTGACAGTGACATGCGGATGCCGCTGCTGCGGTGTCCGATTAGCGACTACTACTGTCGTCAGGAAAAGAACGGTTTGCTGATCGGGTTTTATGAGCAGGATTGCAAAACCTGGGGCATGGACGGGATTGATCCCAACTTTGTGAATGCGCTTTGCCCTGACGATCTGGATCGCGTCATGGACGTGCTTGAGGGCGCCTTTGAGCGGATGCCCGTGCTAACCGAAGTCGGTATCAAAAACATCGTGAACGGGCCGATTACCTACACCATTGATGGCGCGCCTTTGGTTGGCCCTATTCCGGGCAAGCGCAATGCATTTTGCATTATCGGTCTGCGCGCGGGCCTTGGTGAAGGGGGCGGCCACGGCTGGCTTCTTGCCCAACAGATCGTGCATGGAGAGGCCCAGTATGACACGTGGTGCATTGATCCGCGCCGCTTTACCGGCCATGCAAACGTAGAGTTGACTGCGTTAAAGGCCATTGAGGATTACCAGAACGAATTTCGCTTTCACTTCCCGCACGAGCATCGCCCCGCAGGGCGTGGCGCCAAAACCACCCCTTTAACGCCAATTCTGGCCGCAGAGGGGGCGGAATTCACGGTTGTGAACGGCTGGGAACGCGTCGACTACATCAAGCCGACCCCGGATTTCCATCCAACGCTGGGCTTTCATTTTAACGAAGCCTTTGACGTGATCGCGGCCGAAGTGAAGAACGTCCAAGACAACGTGGGGCTATGTGAGGTGAACGGGTTTAACCGTTTCGAGATTACGGGCGCGGATCGCCATGTCTTTCTCGATCGCATGTTTTGCGGAAAGGTGACCCAAAAAGCCGGCCGTGTTGGGTTGGGTTATCTGCTCAATGATCATGGCATGGTGAAGGGCGAGGCAACGCTCGCCAATATCCCCGCTTCAGATCGTGGGCCAGATCGCGTTTGGTACGGGTCAGCGGCCGCGGCGGAATTTCACGACATGGACTGGCTGCAAGCCCATCTCGACCCCACCGAAGACCTGCAGATCAAGAGCTTGACCAACGACCAAACAATCCTTGTGTTGGCGGGCCCAAATGCGCGGGCTGTATTGTCGACCTGTTCGCGCGAGGATTGGTCGCCTTCTGCGTTTCCTTGGCTGTCATTGCGCGAGTGCTTTGTCGGGTTTGCCCCTGCAACTGTGCTTGGCGTCAGTTTTTCAGGCGAGTTGGCCTATGAAATTCACGTGCCCAACAATGCACTTTACGCCGCTTACACGGCCTTGCGCGAAGCAGGAAAGGCGTTTGGCTTGCAACTGTTTGGTGCGCGCGCCGTCGATTCCATGCGCATAGAGAAAGGTTTTCTACACTGGAAGGCTGACCTTTTGACCGAGTTTGATCCCTTCGAGACAGGTCTGGATCGTTTTGTGGATATGCAAAAACCTGCCTTTGTCGGGAAAACGGCATTAGAGCGGCGTGTAGCCACGGGCATTTCGCGCAAGCTGGTCTCGCTGCATTTGGATTGCACCCATGCTCCTGCCCATAGTGGCGCATCTATCAAGGTAGATGGCACGGTGATTGGCACGGTCACGTCCGGTGATTGGGGCCATCGTGTCGGCATGAACATCGCTTATGGCTTTGTTGATCCCGCGTTTTCGACAGAGGATCAGGCCGTGACAATTGACGTGATCGGCGCACCAGTTTCTGCGAGGGTCATCAAGGCCGGACCATATGACCCGACCTATACGAGAATGCGCAGTTAAGGCTGGCGGGTGCGTTAAGAGCCGCTAACCCGCTTTTCACGAGAAACATCGCAGTAGGTTGCGAGTGCCGTCTCTACCCCGTCACGCCAGATCATTTCGAGCCAGTATCCAAAGGCGTTTGCAAAGACTGCATCCCTCGCCAAGTCGTCGTAGATGGTGTCTTGCGCGAGCCATGCCTGCGGTTCCAGCTTTGCGGCCTTTGCAGCGGCATTGAGGTCAGCCCAAAACGGGTCGTTTGGCACGATTTCGCTGCCGTCCTCGCGCGTGCCTTCGCACATCCTCGCCCAGAGCGCTTCGACCAAGGCAAGCCCGTCGATTGCGGTTCCCGCCGCGAGGGCATCACGAATGATCGGATGCAAGAAACCCGTGTGGCGCGATGATCCGTCAAAGGCGACGCGGCGGGTCGTGTCGTGGATTTCAGGATTGGTAAAGCGCGCAGTGATCAGATCAATATAGGCGTGCGCAGACATATGGGGCACGGCTGCAACGTGCGGCGCGATTTCTTGGGTTTCGATCTTGTGGAATAGCTCTGCGATAAGCGGATGCGCCATTGTCCCTGCAATCGTGTCAACCGACAGCAACTCGCCCGGGGTCGCGATAATCTGGTGGCCCGCATTCAGCAACCGCAGCTTCATCGCCTCAAATGCATGCACATCATCGGTAAAGGTTGCACCGACTTTGTCCCAGTCAGGGCGGCCCGCGCAGAAATTGTCTTCAATCACCCACTGCCGAAAGTTTTCATGGGTCACCGGAACGGCATCATCGATACCAAATTCACGCGCCAGAGCGAGCTCGGACGGCCCTGTGGCGGGCACGATGCAATCCACCATCGCATTGGGGAATGTCACGTTTGCATCAATCCAAGCCGCGAGGTCAGGGTCCGAAAGGTTGGCCAAGCCAAGGATTGTTTGGCGCAGAATTGCACCATTGCCCTGAAGGTTATCGCAGCTTTGGCAGGTAAACGGCCCAGCGCCACTTGCACGGCGCAGCTTGAGCGCGGCAATCATTGCGCCAAAGGCAGTTCCGGGTGTGTGAGGGTTGGCGGCATCATGCTGGATGTCAGCGTGATCTGCCTCAAAGCTCCCGTCAGCCGCGACATAGTAGCCGCCCTCGGTCACGGTCAACGCAACAATCCGGATAGCGGCCTCGGCCATATGCGCAATCAGCGGAGCGTTCCCGTCAGCCACGGGAATGAAGCCGATCATCGCCCCTGTGACCTCGGCAGATTTTCCTTTTGGATCGAGTTCGATCAGCGTTGTCAGGCAATCTTGTGCCAACAGTCGATCGCGTTGGGTCGCGTCTGCGGCGCGCACCCCTGCCCCCAAAATCGCCCAATCATGTGCAAGCCCCATGTCCATCAACCGATGCAGATACCATGCCTGATGCGCGCGGTGAAAATTGCCAAGGCCGATGTGCACGATCCCTGCCGTGAGCGCCGTGCGATCATAAGTCGGGCCGCGCACGCCGTCGGGGAGGTGTGCCAAGTTTTCGAGATTAAGGATCATCAGCTCATCCATTGGCCGCCGTCGACGTTATACGTCTGGGCCACAATATAATCGGAGTCGGGCGAGGCTAGGAACACAGCCATGCCAGTCAAGTCAGCAGGAACGGCAAAGCGCCCTGCGGGAACGCCTGCGGCGACTTCGGCCTTTTTCTGGCCCAGCGGCTTGCCCTCGAGTTTGGCAAACATCGCATCGACATGTTCCCAATGTTCACCGTCAACCACACCGGGCGCGATGGCGTTCACGTTGATCCCGTGCTGGATCAAGTTCAGCCCGGCCGACTGTGTCATCGAAATAACAGCCGCTTTCGTTGCGCAGTAAACCAACACGAGGCTTTCGCCCCGCCGCCCCGCTTGCGAGGCCATGTTGATAATTTTCCCGCCGTGCCCCTGCGCAATCATCTGCTTGGCAGCCGCCTGCATGGTGAACAATGTGCCCGCTACGTTTACCGCACATAGCTTATCGAAGCTGGCGCGCGTGATATCGACAGTTTCAGCGGCATCAAACAACGCGGCGTTGTTGATCAGGATATCGAGCTTGCCCGCGTGATCAACGACCGAAGCCATCGCGGCATCAATGCTGGCTTGGTCACTAACGTCGAGTTGAACTGCGTAGGCCTGATCGCCCAGCGCGGCAGCGGTTTCTTGCGCCGCCTCAAGATTGATGTCGGCAATCGCCACGGTCGCGCCCTCGGCGATATACCGTTCGGCAAAGCCGCGCCCGATGCCACGGGCAGAGCCCGTAATCAGGGCAGATTTACCAGCTAATCGTGTCATGCGATGCGAAGTCCTTGTGCGTCAAAGCGGTGCATTTGATCTGACTGCGGTGTCAGATAGATCGTGTCACCGTGACGTGCCGCGATGTCGCCTGTGATACGCACAGTCATCATGTCCATCAATCCCGTATCATGCACGTGGATGAATGTATCAGACCCGAGGTGCTCGGCCACGCCGACCTTGCCCTTCCAAAGACCTTCAGTCTTGGAAACCGTCAGGTGCTCGGGGCGAATACCGATGGTGGTGGCATCGTGTTTCGCTGCCTCTGGTCCTTCAATCAGGTTCATCTTTGGCGAGCCGATGAAGCCCGCGACGAACTTGTTGCGCGGCGCATGGTAAAGCTCAAGGGGCGAGCCAACCTGTTCGATAACACCAGCCTGTAGCACAACAATCTTGTCGGCCATTGTCATGGCTTCGACCTGATCGTGGGTCACATAGATCATCGTTGTCTTGAGCTTCTCGTGAAGTTCCATGATCTCGAGGCGCATCCCGACCCGCAACGCCGCGTCAAGGTTGGACAGTGGTTCGTCAAACAAGAATGCCGCTGGTTCGCGCACAATTGCACGGCCAATCGCGACGCGCTGGCGCTGACCACCTGACAACTGGCCCGGCTTGCGATCAAGATAGTCGGTGAGGTTCAACGCGGTCGCAGCGGCTTCGATCTTGGCATCTTGTGTTGCCTGATCAAGCTTGGCCATCCGCATTGGAAACGCGATGTTCTTGCGCACCGACATATGCGGATAAAGCGCGTAGGATTGGAACACCATCGCAAGGCCGCGCTTGGATGGCGGCAAGGCGGTGGCGTCGCTCCCGTCAATGCCGATGTGACCGGATGTCGTGTCTTCCAATCCAGCAATCAGGCGCAAGAGTGTGGATTTACCACAGCCTGACGGCCCTACAAAAACGACGAACTCACCTTCGTTGATTTCCAGATCAAGTGGCGGAATGACCTGAACATCGCCAAAGCTTTTCGTGACTTGGTTGAGGGTAATCTGTCCCATGTATCAGGTTCCTTATTTCACCGCGCCAAACGTCAGGCCGCGGACAAGTTGTTTCTGGCTGAACCAGCCAAGGATGAGGATCGGAGCGATAGCCATCGTAGAGGCCGCGCTAAGTTTTGCGTAGAACAGTCCTTCGGGGCTGGAGTAGCTCGCGATGAAGGCCGTTAGAGGAGCCGCCTTCGCCGCCGTCAGATTGAGCGTCCAGAATGCCTCGTTCCAAGCAAGGATGAAGTTCAAAAGCAGTGTTGATGCGATCCCCGGAATAGCCATTGGCGTCAGAACGTAGAGGATTTCCGATTTCAATGTTGCCCCGTCCATCCGCGCAGCTTCGAGGATTTCACCCGGAATTTCGCGGAAGTATGTGTAGAGCATCCAGACGATGATCGGCAGGTTGATCAGCATCAGAACGAAAGTCAGGCCAACAACGCTATCAAGCAGACCCATCTTAATGAACAACAGGTAGATCGGATAGAGAACACCAACCGCTGGCAACATCTTGGTCGAGAGCATCCAGAGCAGAATGTCTTTGGTCCGCTTAGAGGGCACAAAGGCCATCGACCACGCGGCTGGAACCGCAATGATGATCCCCAAGATCGTCGATCCCCCCGCAATAAAGATCGAGTTCCACAAGAACCGCCCGTAGTTGGACCGCTCCATGACGGTGGTGTAGTTCTCGGTCGTCCAGTTGAAGAACAGGAAAACGGGTGGATCACTAATTGCCTGCGCTTCGGTTTTGAAGCTGGTGATGATCGTCCACAAGATCGGGAAGAAGATCAGCAGACCGATGGTCCATGCAATCGCAGTGTTAAGCGCTTTGCGTTGTGTTGTGACGGAACGTGCCATGTGTCGCCCTCCCTCAGTTATCTAGGTTCTTGCCAACGATGCGCATCAGGAAGATGGCAACGATGTTCGCAAGGATGATGGCATAGACGCCGCCCGCTGACCCAAGCCCGATGTTCTGGCTTTCCAGCACCCGCTGGTAGATCAGGTAGGAGAGTGTCCGCGTGCCGAATGCACCGCCTGTTGTCACGAAAATCTCGGCAAAGATCGCAAGCAGGAAGATCGTCTGGATCAAGACCACGATCGTGATCGCGCGGCTAAGGTGCGGCAACGTGAGATGCCAGAAGCGTGAAAGTGGTGGCGCGCCGTCCATTTCAGCCGCTTCCATTTGCTCACCGTCCAACGACTGTATTGCAGTCAAAAGGATCAGTGTAGCGAATGGCAACCACTGCCACGACACGATCAAGATGATCGACGGCACGGATGCATCCGACAGCCAGCTAACAGGATCAGCGCCGAAAAACTTCCAGAGGTGCGCGAACAACCCGTTGGTCGGGTCCATAAAGATGTTTTTCCAGACCAGCGCAGAAACCGTCGGCATCACGAAGAAGGGCGCGATTACGAGGATACGCACAACCCCCTGCCCCCACATCGGTTGATCGAGCAGCATCGCAAGCAGAATGCCCAGCACGATGGTGATGATCAAAACGCCTCCGAGCAGGATCAGCGTTGTCGAGATCGCAGGCCAGAACGAACTGGAGGTTACAAAGCGGACATAGTTGTCAAAACCTGTCCAGCCCTGATCGCCGCCACGCAACGGCAGATAAGTGCGGAACGAAAACCACAACGTCATGACGAGAGGGACCAACATCCAACCAAGAAGCAGGATCACGGCGGGCGCCATCATAATTCTGGCGGCGGATCGGGAAGCTTTGGTAGCCATTTGAGACAACTCCTCTTAGCACAGACCGCCCGTTCGGGCGCTGTAGTCGGACGACGTTAGGATCAGAAAATTCAAGGTGGTGATCAAGGGGCGACCAATGCCGCCCCTTGAGAAAGCGATAGGTGCGTGGCGCTTAGTAGCCAGCAGCTTCCATTGCTTCTGTGGTGATTGCTTGCGCTTTTGCAAGTGCTTCTTCCACTGTCTGCTGACCTGCGTAAGCTGCGGAGAACTCCTGGCTTACTTCGGTTGCGATGCCTGCAAATTCCGGGATCGCTGCGAACTGAACACCAACGTATGGGCTTGGTTCAACAGTCGAGTTGTTCGGATCAGCCGACAGGATCGAGTCCAGTGTCATCTGAGCGAAAGGAACTGCGAGGTAGTCCGGGTTTTCATACAAGGATGTACGTGCACCTGGTGGAACGTTTGCCCAACCTTCGTTGGCCGCAACCATTTCGATGTAGCCAGTGCCAGTTGCCCATTCGATGAACTGCTTGGCTTCTGCTTCTTGCTGTGTGCCAGCTGGGATCGCGAGAGCCCATGCCCAGAGCCAGTTGGCGTTCTTGCCAAGGCCGTTGTTTGGCGCCAACGCGAAGCCAACAGAGTCAGCAACAGTTGAGTCGTCACCAGTTACGAAAGACGCAGCAACAGTCGCGTCGATCCACATGCCGCACTTGCCTTGGTTAAACAGGTTCAGGTTTTCGTTGAAACCGTTTGTTGCGTAACCGGCAGGACCAGAAGCGTCCATCATGTTCTTGAAGAAGTTAACAGTGTTTGCCCACTGCTCTGTGTCGAACTGTGCGTTCCACTCTTCGTCAAACCAGCGAGCGCCGAACGAGTTGGACATTGCAGTGATGAATGCACCACCTTCGCCCCAACCAGCTTTGCCGCGCAAGCAGATGCCGTTGATTTCAGCGTCGCGGTCCGTCATTGCGGCTGCGGCTTCAGCGATGAAGTCCCATGTTGGTGACTTTGGCATTTCAAGGCCAGCAGCTTCCATCAGGTCTGTGCGATACATAACCATCGAGCTTTCGCCGTAGAATGGTGCAGCGTAAAGCGTGCCATCGTGGCTCAAGCCGCCTGCCATCGCTGGCAGAATGTCAGCCGCGTTGTATTCAGCGGACAGATCGTCAAGTGGAACGAGCCAGCCGTTAGCACCCCAGATCGGTGTTTCATACATGCCGATAGTCATGATGTCGAACTGACCACCCTTTGTGGTGATGTCAGTTGTGACGCGTGAACGCAGAACGTTCTCTTCCAGAGTAACCCACTCGACAGCGATTCCGGTGTCCGCTGTGAACTGGTCTGTGTAGCCCTGCATCCGCACCATGTCGCCATTGTTGACGGTTGCGATTGTCAGTGAAGCGTGACCCTCAGCGGCAGCAATACCAGCGGAAAGGCCAAAACCGACGACTGTGGTCAGTAGTGTTCTTTTAATAGACATTTGATGTCCTCCCTTTTTTACGTATGTAAATATTGTCGTGGGAATTACTCTAAGTCAAGAATATTTTTCGAGCGGCAAATACTGCACCGCAGCAATGCCGCGTCACTTAAGCTGATTCACGTAGCCGCAAACTTCCCTTGAACAGCTGGACTTGCGGCTTGGCCGCGTTGATCTCGGCCCCGTTGATCAATTGGACCAACCGAGAAACCGCAGCCTTTCCAATCGCTTCGAAGTCTTGCTCCACTGTTGTCAGCGCAGGCGTGGTAAAGGGACAAAGCGGATAATCGTCATGCCCCGCAATGCGAAGCCCGCCGTCCTGACTACGCCCAGGCGTTAGCCCGTGCCGCATCGCGGCGCGCAACGCGCCGATTGCTACGCGGTCATTGGCACACAGAATCGACCGATCCATATAGAGCCCGCGCGAGAAGCAATCATCGAGAATCGCCTCGCCATGCGCCTCGAAATGCCCCCGATCATCAAGCGCCTCAGTGCCAATAACTGTGGGCTCGAACCCTTTTTCGGCCATCATTCTCAGGTAGGTGCTTTCGTGTTGATTGGCGTTGAAATTCACCCGCGGCATGCCCAAAAATACAGGGGGCTCACCAACCCGACATAGATATTCTACAATTAAACCAAAGCTTTGCTCGTGATCTGTGCCGACATATTCAACAGCAGGCATCGTGGTTGGCCGCGAGTCGACGAGGACAAAAGGCATGCGCTGGCTCAGCTGTTCCTGAATATCCGCGTCACTTTGATCACCCAAAGGCGCAACGAGCACGCCATCAACACTCATCGACATGAACGTCCTTGCCGCACGCGCCTCGATCTCTGGATCAGAGTGCGAACATTGCGTGATAACCGTATAGCCCGCCGCCATCGCCGCCATCTCGATCTGCTCTAACAGCTTGGTAAAAAACAAATCATTTAGGTATGGGATGATGACCCCGATGATCCCTGTCGACTTGCGATTAAGCCGTGTTGCGAAGAAGTTGGGGACGTATTCCACCTGCGCCAGCCCCGCCTCGATCCGCGCCACGGTTGTCGCCTTGATGCGTGTCGGATCCTGAAAATAGCGCGACAAGGTCGGGCGAGAGACGCCAATCGCGACTGACAATTCTTCCATTGTGTTGATGCGCGGCTTACTCATGACGACGTCCTTTTGTTTTTGGTAAAGTCACCATACCCCTCTCGCCAGCGTTGTCGATATATTTTTACGTATGGAAATAAATTCGCCTGCATATTTTTTACAAGCGCAGCAATTCCGAATGCTAGAGACAGGCGGCAAGACACAAAAAATGGCGGCGCAAATATTGCGCCACCATCTACCACATGACTGTGTGGTCATTCTAACTGGCGACCGCCTTCATAAACCGGTCGCGGATCACAACAGGATCCATGGTGATGACGGGCAGCTTGATATTGCCGCTGTCGCATTTGCAAACAATCACTGTCTGCTTTTTGCCATCGATCGCGCCCTGAAGAACTGGACCGAGGTCTTTGTCCTGCACTTCGATCACGTTATCGCAACCGCAAGCCTTGGCCACGGCTGTGAGCGAGGTCTTCTTGCCTGCATAGGTCGGCTGGTCCCCCGTGGAGCCATAAGACCCGTTGTCGATAATCAACAGGATATAGTTATCTGCCACGTTGTTGGCGATTGTTGGCAAGGTTCCCAGATTGGTGAGCACCGAGCCGTCACCGTCAATGGAGATGACGGTCTTGTCTTGTGCCAGTGCCAACCCCAAGCCAATCGACGAGGATAGTCCCATCGTCCCGAGCATATAGAAGTTGGTGGGCTGGTCATCGATCATGTGCAGTTCTTGGGACGGCAGCCCGATGTTACAAACGACCAGTTGGTCACGAAGGATTGGCGCGATTTCGCGCAGGATTTCTGAACGGATCATTGGTCGCCGTAGCCTCCCCAGAAGGACGCATCCGTCAGGATGGCCACAGGTTTGTTGCACATGAATGTGTATTTCAAGATCGCGTCGAGTTCATCTGCGTCGCTTTCTTTGTGGAAGTGGTAGGTCGGGATATTGAGTTGGTTCAAAAGCGCCTTTGTATGCACGGCCATTTCGACCTGACAGGCCACCGGCTCGCGCAGCTCACCCCGATAAGAGATGATCATTGGCAGCGGCATGCGGTAATACTGCGTCAAGGTCGCCAAGGTGTTGATCGTGACGCCGATCGCAGTGTTCTGCATAATGATGGCAGGACGCTTTCCGCCCATCCATGCCCCTGCGCACAGCCCCATTCCTTCGTCTTCTTTATTCGACGGGATGTGGAAAATCTCAGGGCGCGCCTCGACTTCTTCGATGACGCCAGCCAGTTGCTTGCAGGGAACCGTGGTGACGAACGACACGTCATTCGCAACAAGGTCGTCCACTATTCGTTTGTCGATGCTCAAGGGTCGCTCCTTTATTTGATATCGGTAGTTAGGTATTCTTTAAGACGCGGGGTCGAGGTCAAATTCTTCGTTCGGAAAGTATTTGGCAAGGCGCACATCAGCCGAACGCGCGTGCCCTTCCATCCCTTCCAGTCGGGAAATACGGGCGGTGGCTTGTGCAATCCGCTTGGACCCTTCGCGTGTAGATTTCTGCCAAGTCACGATTTTCATATACTTGTGAACCGATAGCCCCCCAGTATACCCAGCCGCCCCAGAGGTGGGCAGCACATGGTTTGTCCCCGAGGCCTTGTCTCCATATGAAACGGTCGTTTCTTCGCCCAAGAACAATGAACCGTAGCATGATAAGCGGCTTAGCCACCAATCCAAGTCCTCTGCTTGCACGGTAAGGTGTTCTGGCGCGTAGTCATCCGAGCAAGCCGCCATGTCTTCACGGTCGGCGCAAACGATGACTTCGGCGTAGTCACGCCAAGCCGCTTGCGCATTGACGCGGTTCAATTCGGGCAGAGCGGCAATCAGCGCAGGCACACGCGCGATGACGTCTTGCGCCAGTTCATGATTATCGGTGACGAGCCAAACTGGCGAATTATAGCCGTGCTCTGCCTGTGACACCAAGTCGGTGGCAATAATATGGGGATCAGCGGTCGCATCTGCGATAATCAAGCTATCGGTCGGTCCTGCGACCATATCAATGCCCACACGTCCAAACAGGATGCGCTTGGCCTCTGCAACGTATTGGTTGCCTGGCCCGACAAGGATGTTGGCCTTAGGCAATCCGAACAGTCCAAAGGTCATGGCTGCAATCCCCTGCACCCCGCCAAGGGCCATAATTGTGTCAGCCCCCGAAATATGCGCCGCATAGATAATCGCAGGGGCGATACCGATGTCGGGGCGTGGCGGGGAGGTTGCTGTGATATGCTTGCAGCCTGCAACCTTGGCTGTGGTCACTGTCATAATTGCGCTTGCGATATGGCTATAGCGCCCTCCGGGGATATAGCAGCCCGCTGCATCAACAGGGATCGCCTTTTGACCTGCGATCATACCGGGCACAACTTCGTATGCGATGTCGCTGACTGTCGCTTTTTGCGCTTGGGCGAACCGTTCGACGTTGTCATGAGCGAACTGGATGTCGTCTTTCAATGCTTGGGGGACCAGAGCGCAGGCCGCGGAAATCTCGTCAGAGGTCAGGATAATGTTGCCAGCGTAGTTATCAAACTTCTGCGCGTAGTCGCGTGCGGTATCATCGCCACCCGCCTCGATATCGGACAATATGCCTTGCACGATGTCATGGACGTCTGCGGCGCCTGACTGCGCCGTAAGCGTTGCTTTCTTGAGATAGTCACGCGCCATATAAGTCAAACCCCATATATTGATGCCTCTTTTGCAGCCGACACGATGAGAGTGCCGATTGCATGAGGATCATGTAAGCCATTACATTTGCAAAATGCAAGCGATTACATTTCCCTGACGTTAAGCCTTTGCCCTTTCACCTTTGCGCGGTTAATTTAGGCGGAGCCATTGAGACGGACCCAGATGAACAGCAAGCGCCCCACCCCAACGCTTAATGATGTTGCGACAGAGGCGGGCGTCTCGACTGCAACGGTATCGCGTTGCCTGAATTTTCCCGACCGCGTTAGTCAACGCACTCGCGATAAGGTTATGACGGCCATCAATCTTTTGGGATATTCTCCGAATTTTGGCGCCAGTGCGATGGCGGCGCGCCGCACGAAAACCATCGGTGCTATAATCCCAACAATGGAAAACGCGATTTTTGCGCGTGGTTTGCAAGCGTTTCAAGAGACCTTGCGCGGTTACGGATATACGATGTTAGTGGCGAGCACGGCTTATCGCGCTGACATTGAAGAAGAGCAGATACGTTCATTGGTTGCGCGGGGCGCGGATGCTTTGCTCCTGATTGGTCACGACCGCGACGCGCAGATTTACACATTCCTAGAGACCCAAGGCGTTCCTGCGCTTGTGACATGGGCATTTGATCCGCACGCTGAACAGCCATCTGTGGGGTTCGACAATCACGCGGCAATGCGCGAAATGGCCGCGAGCGTTATTGCATTGGGCCACGAAAATCTCGCACTGATCACCGCGCGATGCGCAGGAAACGACCGCGCGCGCGCGCGGCTCGTCGGTCTGCGCGCTGCTATGGAGGCAGCAGGCCAAGACCCCGAATTGCTGCAAGTCATCCAAACCACCTACGGGATCGAAAACGGCGCAGCTGCGTTCGCGGAGGTAATGTCCGCCAAAAAACCGCCGACGGCTGTGTTTTGTGGCAATGACGTTCTTGCTGTTGGCGCGTTGCGGCAGGCCCGAGAAATGGGGCTTTCTGTCCCCGAGGATGTGTCGATTATCGGTTTCGACGATATCGAACTGGCCCAAGTCGCCTATCCGCCGCTGACTACCGTCCATGTCCCTCACGCTGAAATGGGTCATCGCGCCGCGCTTGCTCTCATTGATACATTGCAAAGCGGCATTCCGCTTCAGTCAATCGCGCTCCCTGCTACGCCCGTGTTTCGCAAAACGCTTGCTGGTCCAAAGGCCGTTAAGTAGCGTAATTTTCAACGCCAGACACCAAGCGAAAATTATTCTTTGGTCACCCTCAGAAAATTTCGCCGTAAATCTGCGTGGTGTGCGTTAAAGGTAAGTCAGCTTTCAAAAGGGCCGTTCTACGTGCGTAATATCTTATCCTTGCTCCTCGCCGGTGTGGTTCTATTTGGCGTCTACTCCGTGGTTTTTGGCCTGCCTGATCAGGTTGCGTCTATGATAAATTGCCCCGCCCCCACTGCCGTTGATGCCACGCAAGGCAGTCCCACGCGCGGCACTGGCCGCCGCCCCGGAGGCGGGGGCGCACGGTCGACAACCGTGGTGACATCACCTGTGACCTTGCAGCCATTTGAAACTGTTTTGAATGCAATCGGCACGGCAACTGCGCTTCATCATGCGGATGTGGTTGCGGATGCTGCTGGCGAGGTCATCGCGGTCAACATGGCAGCTAACACCATCGTTGAGGCTGGCGCTATCTTGGTGCAACTGGACCCGAGGGCCGAAACGCTCCGCCTCGAAATTGCGCAAGCCCAGCTGGATCAGGCCGTTGAAACGGTCGCTCGTTTTGAGCGACTGCGCGCAGGCGGGAACGCGACCGTGACCGACGTGTCATTGTCAGATGCCCGTATTGCCGCGCGTTTGGCCCAAGCCAATCTGGGTCTGGCGCAGGTCGCCCTAGATGATCGCACAATTCGCGCGCCGATCGCAGGCAAGCTTGGCCTGAGCGATATCGAAGTGGGCGATATGCTGCGCGCCAATGATCCAATCGTCACGATAGATGACGATGCCGCTTTGTTGGTAACCTTCGAGCTGCCCGAGCGGGCGATTGGTATTCTGGCGAATGTCACAACTATTCAGGCCAGCACCCCGACATTTACGGGGCGTAACTTTGTCGGAGACATCATTTCGTTTGATAGCCGACTTGATAGCGTGACCCGCAGCGTCACCGTAAAAGCGCGTATTGATAACGAGGATCGCGAGCTTTGGCCCGGCATGACATTTGCTGTCCGTATGGTCGACGCGGGTGAACCGCTGCCGTCAATTCCGACCTCCGCCTTGACGTGGTCACGTGATGGCGCGAGCATCTGGGTCGACGTTGACGGCGTTGCAAAACAAACCCCCGTTACGATCCTATACAGACGCGGCACGACGGCATGGATCGATGCAGACATTGAGACAGGCACTTTCGTTGTCAGCGAAGGCGCGCAAAAATTGCGCGAGGGGGCCGCCATTCGCACCCCTCGCTCACAAACCGACGCCCCCGCGCCACGCGCCCCGAGCGGCGCAGAAACCCCGCGCAAACCCGCGCAAGCCGAGGCCCCGACATGAGCGCGCCTAAGCCGATCAGACACAGCATTGCTGATCTTTTTGTGGCGCGCCCGCTCCTTGGTGTTGTCCTCAACCTGTTGATCCTGATTGCGGGTTTGGCCGCTCTCTCGGCTGTTGACGTGCGCGAGATGCCTGATGTGGATCGCCCTGTTCTATCGGTGCGCACCAGTTATGAGGGGGCCGTGCCTGCGGTCGTTGACCAAGAGGTGACCCAAGTTCTTGAGGATGCGTTAAGTGCGTTGGAGGGACTGTCCTATATGGAATCAAGCTCCTCTACCGGATCAAGCCGCATTACCATTGACCTGTCGGAAGGCACTGACGTTGATGTCGCCGCGAATGAAGCGCGCGAAATTGTATCCGCGACCTTGCGCCAACTGCCCAGTGATCTAGACGATGATCCAACGGTCTCCAAAAGCGATAGCAACGCGGACGCCATCATTCGCCTTGCTCTACTTGGTGACGCCTCTTTTGACACCTTAACTGCAATTGCAGAGGGGCCGATTTATGACCGCCTTTCCGTCATTGACGGTATTGCGGAGGTATCTGTGCGAGGCAATCGCGCTAACGAGTTCCGCGTGACCCTTGATATGCGCGCATTGTTAAGTCGCGGCCTGACCATATTTGACGTCTCGAATGCTCTGTCGTCACTGCGCGATGACACGCCTCTTGGAACCCTGACCACAGAGACGCAAACGCTGGCTCTGCGTGTAGGCAACGCTCAGGTCAGTGTCGACACAATCGGGCAAGTATCGGTAAACGCGACAACGCGGGTCTCTGATGTGGCGTTTGTGCAGATTGTGCCAGAGGACAGCGGCGTCACCGCGCGCGTTAATGGACAAGCCGCCGTTGGGCTCGATATTACCCGCCAATCGGTCGGCAACACGCTGACGATCTCAAAGGCGGTGCGTGAAGCGGTGCTGGACCTGCGAAAAACACTGCCTGACGGGGTCGAATTACTGATTGGATCAGATGACGGTGTATTTATCGAAGGCTCGATAAACGAGGTTATCAAATCAATCGGTCTCGCTACGATCATTGTCATTGCGGTCATTTTTGCTTTTCTACGATCGCCCCGCGCAACGATCATTCCTGCGATCACCATTCCGATTTCGCTCGTCGGCACGATCGCCGCGATATGGTTGACGGGGTTTTCCATCAACGCGATCAGCTTGCTGGCATTGGTGCTTGCTACAGGCATGGTTGTGGATGATGCCATCGTCGTGATCGAAAACATTGTCAGAAAGCGCAAACAAGGAATGGGTGCGTTTGCGGCAGCGGCGGCAGGCACAAACGAGGTCTTCTTTGCCGTCATCTCAACCACGGCGACCCTTGCTGCGGTGTTCATTCCGATCTCGTTCTTGCCCGGCCAGGCGGGCGGTGTCTTTAGCGAATTCGGGTTTGTGCTCGCTTTTGCGGTTACATTGTCCTCCCTCACTGCGCTCACCCTTACGCCCGTTATGGCCGCCTTCCTTGACCCTGGAAAACCAAAGCCGCAAGAAACTGTCCCCACCCGGATTAGCCGTTTGTCCCGCCTATTTGATACCATCATGGACCGCGCCATTCGCGCGCCTATTGCTGTGCTGACGGTTGCTGTCGGCTTTGGTATTGTTGCGGCCGGGGCCGCGCAAACGCTGTCTTCCAGCATTACTCCCGATGAAGATCGTGGCTTCTTCCTGATTTTTGCTCGTGGCGCTTCGGATACCACTGTCGACTACCTCGAAACCCAAGTGACAATGATCGAGGAAATATTGACCTCTTACCGCGAAAGCGAGCAGATCGAAGTTGTGCAAAGCATCATCGGGATTGGTGGGGGAACGAGCGCATTTATTATCGTGCGCCTACCCGATTGGTCAGAACGTGATTGGTCACAATCTTCGCTCATTGCCGACATCAGCACCAAACTCGGCGCGGTTCCAGGGGTGCAGGTCAGCGCGCGCGCAACCAACAGCTTGAACATTCGCGGCGCGGGTCAGGGTCTCAGCTTTGCTGTGACGGGCAAGGATGTAAGCGCAATGACACTGGCGGCAGATGATCTTGTTGCTGCGATGTCCAGTGACGATGCTTTTGTTAATCCGCAACTGTCAGGAGACAGCGTGCAGGCCCAGTATGAGGTGACTGTTGATCCTGAAATGGCGCGTGTTTTCGGATTGTCCGAAGCCGAGATCACCCGCACAGTAAGCGCGATGATCCAAGGCAGTGTCGCGGTTTCGGTCTTTGAGAATGATACCGAAACCAGCGTAAGGGTCGTTACTGGTGGCCCGCCGATAGATGACCCCACGGACATCAGTTCGATCTTTTTGCGCTTACCTGACGGGGCGTTTGTGCCGTTGTCCTCGGCGGCCACCCTCACCCCTTCTGTGAGCCACTCGCAGATTTCACGTCAGGGTGGAGCCTTGGCCGTGTCAGCGCGTGCCAATCTTGGCGAAGGTGTCGATCTGGGCATAGCAATGGAGCGGCTCAATGCAATTGCCGCTGAAACGCTGCCTGAGGGAATGGGCATTATTTACACTGGCGAGGCCGCCTCGCTGAGTGACGGGCAATCCGCCATTGTCACGGTCTTTGGCGTGGCCCTGTTGGTCGTATTTCTCGTTCTGGCTGCGCAATTTGAAAGCATAGCGAGTGCTGTGGTCATCATGTTGACTGTGCCTTTTGGCCTTGCTGCCGCGCTATTTGCGATCAAGCTGTCAGGTGGGTCGCTAAATTACTATAGCCAGATCGGGCTGGTTATGTTGATTGGCGTGATGGCCAAGAATGGTATCCTGATCGTTGAGTTCGCAAACCAGTTGCGCGAAGCTGGGCAAGACGTTGATAGCGCTATTCGTGATGCGCTGCGCCTGCGTATCCGTCCTGTAATGATGACGATGGTTTCTACTGTCTTTGGCGGGCTGCCGCTTGTTTTGACGACTGGCGCGGGTGCGGAAGCGCGCATTGCCGTTGGGTGGGTGATTGTTGGCGGACTGGGGTTTGCGACGGTCTTTACCCTATTCCTTACCCCCATTTTCTATCGCTTGTTTGCCCGTTGGGGCACAGAACCCGGCATGGCATCCAAGCGGCTCTTGAGTGAGCGTAGGCACGAAACATCGACCTGATCACTCCCGTTTGCAAACGTGGCACGGCTAATGAAAATCACGCGATTTCGGGATCACCCGCACATCGCGCGGATGGCGTTGGCTGCCACTTGGAAGCGCCTTTGTGACCTCGTCAGCGCGTGCCAAGTGGGGCATCAAGGCATCGTTGGATAACCGCGCGAGCGCATCGCTGCGGTCAATCAAATCGTGGGCAACCACATGGATGACGCCCTCTCCGCTTTGGATGACGCCGCGCACATCAATGATCCGAGCGCGCATGATCACCTTACGGTAGGCCTCCATCGTTTTGCTCCAGACAACAAGATTGGCGACACCCGTTTCGTCTTCGATAGTAATAAAGCAGACCCCCTTGGCGCTACCTGGTCGCTGTCGGATCAACACGATACCCGCCAGCCTGACCGATTGCCCGTTGCGGATGTGTTTGAGATCCTTGGTGGTCACAAAACCTTGCCGCGCCATGCTGCTGCGCAAAAATGACATCGGGTGCGCCTTTAACGAAAGCCGCGTTGTCTGATAATCCGCAACGACATGCTCGCAAACGGGCATCTTGGGAAGGTCAAACTGTGTCTCGTGTCCCTCATCCCGATCCTCCTGAAACAGGGGTAAATCGGGTGCATCCCGTAGCGCCCGCGCATCCCAAAGCGCCTGCCGCCGATCCAAATTCATTGACCGGAATGCATCCGCCGCGGCCAGTTTTTGCATCGTTGTCGCGGTCAGGCGCGCACGGGTCTTCAAGTCAACCAGATCGGTAAACCGTGATGCGCGCGCGGCCATAATCCGTTGCGCCATCTCCTGTCGCACGCCATCCACCTGCCGCAGCCCGAGGCGCACAGCAAAGACATTTTGCGTCATTGGCTCAAGCGTATTGTCCCATTCGCTGTAGTTCACGTCTGGCGCGCGCACGATAATGTCGTGTTCTCTTGCATCCCGCACAATCTGCGCGGGCGCATAAAACCCCATCGGCTGCGCATTCAGCAGCGCCGCACAGAACACATCGGGGTAATGCAGTTTGATCCAACTCGAAATGTAGACCAAATGCGCAAAACTGGCTGCATGGCTTTCGGGAAATCCGTAATCGCCAAAGCCCTTGATCTGGTTAAAGCAGCGCATTGCAAAGGCAGGATCATAGCCACGGCGGATCATCCGCCCCACCATCTTTTCTTCCAGATTGCCAATCGTGCCGCGCGATCTGAATGTGGCCATTGCCTTGCGCAAATCATTCGCCTCTTCTGGTGAAAACTCTGCGGCGACCATCGCGACCTTCATCGCCTGCTCCTGAAAAATCGGAACGCCCTTTGTGCGATGCAGCACTTTCCTAAGCTCGTCAGGATCGTGCTCTGGTCCGGGCGATGGATATTCCTCCAACTCCTTGCCCGCACGCCGCCGCAAATAGGGATGCACCATATCCCCTTGGATCGGGCCGGGCCGCACAATCGCAACCTGAATGACGAGGTCGTAAAATTCGCGCGGTTGCAGCCTCGGGAGCATGTTCATTTGTGCGCGGCTTTCGACCTGAAACACACCCAAGCTGTCCCCCTTACAGAGCATATCATATACTTTCGGGTCTTCGCGTGGCGTGGTGGCAAGCGTCAGCGTCCGCCCGTGGTGTGCCGCAATCAAATCAAACGCCTTGCGAATACATGTTAGCATTCCAAGGGCAAGAATATCGACCTTAAGGATGCGCAGGGCATTGATATCATCCTTGTCCCATTCGATGAAACTGCGGTCGGGCATCGCGCCATTCCCAATGGGCACTGTCTCGGTCAGCGGTGTCTGGGTCAGGACAAACCCGCCAACATGCTGCCCCAGATGGCGCGGCATACCGATCATCTGATCCGCCAGTTTGATGGTCCGTGCCATCAGCGGGTCGTTCAGATCGATCCCAGCTTCTGCCGCCTCTTTTGCCCCGACCTCACGCCCCCATGACCCCCAAATGGTCTTGGATAATGCCTTGGTGATATCCTCGGACAAGCCCATGACCTTGCCCACTTCGCGCACAGCCATGCGCGGGCGATAGTGGATGACCGTGGCACACAAGGCCGCACGATGGCGTCCGTATTTCGTGTAGATATGCTGGATCACCTCTTCGCGCCGCTCGTGTTCGAAATCGACGTCGATATCGGGGGGCTCCTTGCGTTCTTCGCTGATGAACCGTTCGAACAACAGATCGTTGGTGTTCGGGTCTACGGCCGTGATCCCAAGCACATAACAGACCGCCGAATTCGCAGCAGACCCGCGCCCCTGACACAAAATCGCAGGCGTGCAGTCATGGCGGGCATAGATCACGATGTGATGGATCGTCAGAAAATACTGTGCAATCTTGAGCTTGCCGATCAAGGACAACTCCTTGTTCAAGGTCGATCTGATCTGGTCGGGCACGCCCTGCGGATAGCGCCACGCGGCGCCCTTCCATGTGAGTTCCTCAAGATACTCCTGCGGTGCGCGCCCTTCTGGCACTGTTTCTTTTGGATATTCATACGACAGCTCTCGCAAATCAAAATCGCAGGCATCCGCGACATCACGGGTTGCCTGAATGGCATGCGGCCATTTTGCAAAGAGCGTCTTCATCTGCGCAGGTGACTTAAGATAGCGCTCTGCATTTGCATCAAGCAGGAAGCCCGCTTTAGCGATTGTTGTCTTATGCAGAATACAGGTCATCACATCCTGTAAGGGCCGCCGCGCGGCGATATGATAATGCACGTCATTCGTCGCGAGGATCGACATGCCTTGCGCCTTGGCCAGCATATCAAGCCTGTTGATCCGCATCGTATCATCCCCGCGATAAAGATAGCTGGCCGCGATATGTTTCAGGGTCGGTAAGGCGCGTTTGAGCCGCCCCAGCCCTGCGCTAAAATGATCAAGGTTTGTCTCGGGCAGAACGATCAGTTGCACATCCTTGCTATGACCAGCCAGATCATCCAGTGTGATGTCACAGGCGCCTTTGTCTTGCCACGCGCCGTCAACCCCATGCATCTTTCCCTTTGAAAGCAGCGCACAAAGTCGCCCATAGGCCGCTCTGTTTCGGGGGTAGGCCAGAAATGCCTCTCCCGTGACCAACTGCACCCGACAGCCAATGACGGGCCGCAAGCATGCCTCTAGCGCCGCCGCGTGCAGGCGCACCACGCCGCCCATCGTATTGAGGTCTGCGCATCCGAGCCTATCATACCCCAAGGCATTGGCTGTGGCGGCCAGATCAGCCGCTTCAGACGCACCACGCAAGAACGAAAAGCAGGTGGTCACCCCCAGTTCAACGAAATCCGCTGGCGCGTTGGGCGTAAACCCCTCTTGCGCCAAGTCCCGTGCTGGATGCGTGTCGTGCATTTCAGGCATGAAACCACCCCATCACGCAAACATCCCATGCACGAACCATCGCGGGTCACCCCCACGGCCATCGCCGTGCAGACCCTCACGGTAAAGCCAGAGCCGCCGCCCGGATTGGTCCTCGACCTTGAAATAATCGCGCAAGCGTGTGCCAGGGCGATCTTTCCACCACTCGGGCGCGATCCGTTCCGGCCCCGCGTAGCGCACCACCCGATGGGTTAGCTGCCGCCAGACAAACTGTGCAGGCGGACCTTCGGGCACGGCGTATAAAACGCGCACCTCCTCGGGGTGATCAAGCAGCCGAATGGGCCGTTCCTTTGTCACGCAACCCCCGGTTTGCACCACGCCTGCAAGGGCAGCCACCCGCCCCTCTGCCCGCTCTGGCAGGTGACTTTCGCGCAAAACAGGTCGCGATACGGCGCGCGCTCCAAACTTCGCACTAAGCCGATCCACCAGCAGAGTAAGATGCAAGTCATCATCAGAGCCCCCATCAAGGCGGTCCTGAATGATCTGCATCTTCTCCACGCCACCCGCCGCAAGTGTGATCAGATCAAACCCAAAGCCTGGATTTATCCGTTCAACCTTATCTCGAAACAGGCCAAGCAAATGGCGCGGATCCCGTGTGCTGGCCGATGTGGCCACGTCGACACGGCTCACATCACCATCTGTACGATAGACCGTCAGATGCAACTGGCGGCAACCCATGCCCGCATGCCGCAGCGCCTCGCACAAGTTTTCGCAAAGCTCGGGCAGATATGGTGTCGGGTCGGATATGGGTTCAGGCAAGCGGCTTTGCACCCATAGCTGCGGCTTGACGTCAACGCTCGCCACAGGTTCCGCCAGCTTGCCCAGCACCTGATCAAGGCGCAATAGCGGGTTGGCCGAAAGGCCCGCCTTCACAAACCGACGGGTCAGCGACAAGCGGGGCACATCCATCACTGCGCCAATTGTCTTTAGCCCCAACCGCTGCAAAAGCAGTTGCGTTTCACCGTTCAAACGCAGCCCCGCCACAGGGAGTGGCCTTAGCTTGGCTGCGGGTTCATCTGGCCCAGAGATCGTGCGCACTGGCCCAAACCGCGCCAACGCCCACGCCGCCCCCCATGTCGGCGCAACCGCGAGCCGTGATGTTAGGCCAAGCAGCGAAAGCTGTGTCTCCATCTCGATCAGCATTGCAGCCTCGCCCCCCAGCAAGTGATCAGAGCCTGTCGTGTCAAGTATCAGCCCGTCATCCCCATCGCGCACGCTCCACGGACACCACCGCCGCACCCAAAGCACCAGCCGCTCAAGCGCGACACGATCCCCTGCGACATCCGCATATTCCACCTTTAGCGCGGGACAGATTGCACGCATATCAACAACCCGCGCTTGAGGGTTAATCCCGATAAGACGCGCCGCGCGGTTGGCCGCATGGATCACAGGCCCGTGCTGACCTTCGCGCGCAAGCACGAGGGGGATATCATCCTGCGGTGCGTTGCCTTGTCTCTCCATCACCCGATGCCAGCGCTCCATCGCGAACTGGGGCAGGTTGATAGAGACGATCCGTCGCCCGGTCATGTTCCACCACCCATTGCCCTGTCTTTGACAGGCGGGACCGGAAAAGATCGAGTGACCAGCGCGGCCTTCCGGGGGATTGCGGGTCGTATGGATGCCGTGCAGAAGGAAGCGAGTTGATCCGCCAGCGATCGCGTGCCGCGCTTAGATTGGGCGCAGCCGCCCGCCGCATTAGCCAGCATGGCACGCCTGCGGTTTCCGAGCGCAAGGCCAACCGCTTGGTCGCCGTAAAATCCAGCGCGGCAGGGTCCCCCCAAATCTCGCCCACGACAGCCCCAAGCGCGCGACATCGCAGCCCGTCTTCCATCGCCCAAAGCACGTCTACCGCACGCGATAAATTGACCATCACAAGAGGCCGCGTCACGCCCAGCCCCGCCAAATACGGACGCCCCGTTTCGAGCCGCGACAAACGATCCTGCACCCATAGCACAGGCGCGTCCCCCCGCGGCAACCGCGCGAGCATATACCCTACGCCAGCGGCATCTGTGGCTGTTTCGGTAAAAACCTCTGACAGTGTATGCACTCTCGAGCCAAGCTGGTCTGCCTGCCGTGATTGTCTTTTCTGAGCATGTAAATATCCCATACACGGTGCACCGATTCCCAAAGTGTTCTCTTTTTGTTCTACTTTGGAATTAAGGTATCGTCAAACAATGCGTCACCATTATCGGTCCTTATCACAGGCGCGCACGACACCGGGCGAGGCGCCCTGCCCCGTCCAGATTGTGTCACCTGATTAGAAACCAGACGTGGTTGTCAGTCTATTTTTGCCTCGGCAGCGTGATAGGCATCGAGCCGTTCGACCTCGGCCCGCGAGCCAAGGATAACAGGCACACGCTGGTGGTGGCCATCAGGCTGAATATCCATGATTGCCTCTGTTCCAGTCGACGCGGCCCCGCCTGCAAGCTCGATGACCATCGCCATCGGGTTCGCCTCATACATCAGGCGCAACTTACCGCCAGCCGCCCTGTTGTTGCTATCAGCAGGATACAAGAACACCCCGCCCCGCGTCAGAATACGGTGGATTTCAGCAACCATAGAGGCGGTCCAGCGCATGTTGAACGACCGCTCGCGCACGCCCTGCGACCCCGCGACACATTCATCAACATAGCGGCGCACAGGCGCGTCCCAATACCGATACCGCGACGTATTAATCGCGTATTCGGATGTCTCTTCGGGAACCTTCATATCGGGATGCGTCAAGCGGAAATCACCTGTGCCGTGCTGACAGGTAAAGCCCGCAACCTTTGTGCCCACAGTGACGACAAACATCGTGGACGGCCCATAAAGCGCATAGCCAGCACACAGCTGGTTACGTCCGCTATGCAGCACATTGCGATCCCCATCAGCCTGCACCTGCATAACCGCAAAAATCGAACCGACAGAAAGGTTTACGTCCAGATTGGATGACCCGTCCAACGGATCAAAGTAGAGTAGATAGTCTTCGGCCTCTGGCTCTTTCAGCCATGTGACGTCCTCGACCTCTTCCGAAACCAACGCGGCAAGACGTGGACTATTGGCACAAATCCGCTCGAATTCGTCGTTGGCGATGATATCCAGCGTTTTTTGGGTCTCGCCTTGCACATTTGTGACATTGGCCGAACCGAGGTTCCCCTCAAATGCGCCGTTACGCACTTGGTTCGCTACATTCCGGCAACTGCTTGCGATATCTTCCAGCAAGAAAATCAGGTTTGGATCAAGACCGCTTTCGGTCAAATAGCGGCGCAAAGTCACTTCGGTCATCATCAGTCCTTCAAATCGGCATTATGATCACTGGATAGATGCCCGCGAAGAAAGCTGCAAGTCGCACACCCCGCGGGGCGCGCCCAGCCTACTTCGGCGCAAGCCGCGCCGCGCCGTCAAGTCGAATGACACTGCCATTGAGGAAGTCGTTTTCGATGATATGGAGCGCAAGCGATGCGAACTCTTGCGGGTCACCCAAGCGGGCAGGATTAGGAATGCCTGCTGCCAATGCGTCCTGCAACTCTTGCGGCATTGATGTGACCATCGGCGTGCCAAAGATACCTGGCGCAATCGCCATCACCCTGATCTTGTTGCGGGCCAGATCGCGCGCCATCGGCAAAGTCAGCCCCACGACCCCGCCCTTGGAAGCCGCATAAGCGACTTGGCCAATCTGCCCCTCATAGGCTGCTATCGACGCTGTGTTGATGATCACACCCGCGCAATCTGCGTCAAAGCCTGCTGCAACCATTCCCGCCGCCGATTGCGACGATACGTTGAATGACCCGATCAGATTGACGTTGATCACCGCCTGAAACAGCGCCAGATCATGTGCACCGTCACGGCCAACCGTCTTGGCAGCAGGGGCAATGCCAGCGCAATTGATGCAAATCCGCTCCTGGCCGTTTGCCGCCCGTGCAACACAAAGCGCGTCCGCCACACTTTGTGCATCCGTCACGTCCGCTTGCGCAAAGACCGCACCAAGGGCACGCGCACGTGCGTTCCCCTTGTCCGCGTCACGATCAATCAGCGTCACTTTAACGCCCTGCGCCACCAAGGCCTGCGCGACAGCACTGCCAAGCCCTGACGCACCGCCAGTAACAACCGCCGAAGTGTCCTTGCCAAGCTTCATGTCATTACCCCGCCATTGGCCTTAAGTCAGAGATCACCAACCCGTCACGGGGCAACGAGCCCTTGGGAACGACCGAAACCTCTGCCCGCAATTTCAAAATCTCGGCAACCGAGGCCGCATAGAGCGGCACGTTATCATTCTCGGATTCCAGTTGAACCTCGAGCTTGTCGGTTTTCCCGTCAAACTGCACCTCAACGCGGGCACGTGCGATTTCAGGATGGCGGGTCAGAAGGCTTGCAACCTGCTCGGGGCGAATAAACATCCCCTTCACCTTTGCCGCCTGATCTGCACGGCCACGCCAGCCAACAATGCGCGGCGGCGTATCGGCTTCTTGGGGCATCAGCGCGCTTAAATCGCCAACAGAGAACCGCAACAGCGGATAATCAGGGTTTAGCACCGTCACGAGGACTTCGCCGATTTCACCTTGTGCCACCGCTGTGCCAGTGCCCGGCGTCACGATCTCGACAATGACATCGTCGTCAACAAACATGCCGTCGGCCATCTCGTCCGTTTCATAGGCAATCAAGCCCACATCGGCAGTGCCATAACACTGACGACACATGATCCCGCGATCCTGATACCCTTGGCGCAATTGCGGGAACAACGGCCCCGCCGAAACCGCAGCCTTGTTGATCCGGCTCAAATCGAGGCCAAGCTCGTCGCCCTTTGCCAAGATAGCCGCGAGGTAGTCGGGCGTTCCTGCATATGTCGTCGTGCCAATGGCGGCAGCGACTTCGGCTTGTTGATGGGTCTGCCCCGGGCCCGCTGGAAAAACAGGCGCGCCGATAGATTTTGCAGCGCTCTCGAACATCGCACCCGCAGGGGTAAAGTGGTAGGCAAATGTGTTTTGCACGACATCATCTTGCGTCAAACCAATCGCGCGCAAGAACCGCCCGAAACGCCACCAATCTGGCGCCATCCCGCCCGGCTCGTAAATCGGACCCGGAGACTGAAAGATATGCGCCACATTCTTGGTCGCAATACGGCCAAACGGCAGAGCGCTTTGCTGTTGGTCGTGCAATTCGCCCTTGCGCAAAACGGGCAGCATTTGCAGATCAGCCAAACAACTTAGCTTAAACTCTGTGGGAACGAGGCGCTGAAGGGCGCTAAGTTGCTCGGATTCACGTTGATCTTGTGACTTCATTTGAAACGGCCCTCCACTCATTAACTCAACCACCGCTTACGCCGACGATAACTGCGCACATCGCGGAACGATTTGCGCCCGTCGTCGGACACGCCAAGGTAAAACTCTTTTACGTCCGGATTTTCGCGCAGTTCCGCAGCCGGGCCTTCCATGACAACGCGGCCACTTTCCAGAATATACCCGTGGTGTGCAAACCGAAGCGCCACGTTCGTGTTCTGCTCGGCCAAAAGGAACGAAACGCCCTCTTTTTCATTCAGGTTCTTCACAATGCGGAAGATCTCTTCGACAAGCTGCGGGGCAAGCCCCATTGACGGCTCATCAAGCAAGATCGTCTCGGGTCGGGACATCATCGCGCGGCCGATAGCGCACATCTGTTGCTCGCCACCAGAGGTAAAACCCGCTTGGCTTTTGCGGCGTTCCTTGAGGCGGGGGAAGTAATCATAGACCATTTCAAGGTCTGCCTTCACATTCGCCGCACCGTCCGAACGGGTATACGCACCCGTCATTAAATTCTCTTCGATGGTCAGGTGTTCAAAGCAGTGACGCCCTTCCATCACCTGCACCACGCCCCGCTTCACAAGCGCCTCGGGCGATAGGTTTTCCACGGGCCGACCACGATATTCGATCCGTCCTTTGGTCACCTCACCGCGCTCGGAATGCAGCAGGTTGGAAATGGCCTTCAAGGTTGTCGTTTTTCCTGCGCCGTTCCCGCCCAAAAGGGCCGTAATGCCGCCACGCGGAACCGAGAGCGAGACGCCCTTCAGCACCAGAATGACGTGGTTATAAATCACCTCGATATTGTTGACCTCGAGTAGGGTCTCAACTTTTGTGTCGTCTAGCATTTGCGGCCACCCTTCCCGACTATGTCGAATGTTAGTATCGAAGGGCGGCCCGTGTTTGGGCCGCCCTAAAAGGTATTACATGCAGCCTGCTTCGATGCCGTTCTCGGCAGCGAAAGCGGCACTGTCTTCCATCACCAATGGCAATGTGACCGCGTCATCAGGTGCAATGTAGTCGGTCAGAGCGTTCCACTGGCCCGCGTCCGCGTCCCACTGCTGCACAATGCCGAGGCCCGTGCCGCCGTGATCCTGACAGGAGACAGAGAACTCTGGTCCAACACCGGCCATACCAAGCTCTTCCATCCGCGCGGCCGTCAGCTCAAGAGCCTCCATACCGTCGCGCATCATTGCTGGTGTAATGTCCGCAACGCCGTGGATTTCTTGCGCCTTGGCAATCGCCTCGGAGGCCAACATCGCCGCATACATGCCGCGCGTATAAAGCACCTTGCCAACGTTTGTGCCGTCGCCAGCCGCGTTCCCTGCTTCATGCACATGTGTCTTGATGTCATCAAAAACAGGCAAGTTGGCGTCGATGCGGTTCATGTTCAAAGACTTGTAGCCGTTTGCACCGGCGCCCGCGGGCGTCACATCGTGCTCTGCGCCCGACCACCAGTTACCGATGAAGTTTTCCATCGGGAAACCGATGTTTGCAGCTTCTTGCACCGCAACCTGGTTCATCACGCCCCAGCCCCACATCAGGACATAGTCAGGCCGCTCACGGCGGATTTGCAGCCACTGCGATTTCTGCTCTTGCCCTGGGTGGTCGACAGCCAGTTGCGTCAACTCGAAGCCATGCTGCGCAGACAGGTTTTCCAACGTGCGGATCGGCTCTTTGCCGTATGCGGAATTGTGATAAACCAGCGCGATCTTCTTACCTTCAAGAGAGTCGCCATTCTCGGCCAGAAGGTAGTTCACCATCACGGAGGCTGCATCCCAGTAGTTCGCAGGGTAGTTGAACACCCAGTTGAACACTTCGCCGTTTGCAGCAGACGTGCGGCCATAGCCCATCGTATGAAGCGGAATTCCGTCAGCGGTTGCCTTTGGAATGAGCTGGTATGTGATGCCCGTCGAGAGCGGTTGATACACAAGCGCGCCTTCGCCCTTTGTGGACTCGTAGCACTCAACACCCTTCTCGGTGTTATAGCCCGTTTCGCATTCCAGAACGCGCAACATTTCACCGCCGATACCGCCATCACGCGCATTCAGCATGTTGAAATAGTCCTGATAGCCGTCAGAGAACGGTGTGCCGCCAGCCGCATATGGGCCTGTGCGATAGCTCAGATCAGGAATAACAAGCTCGGCCATTACAGGCGCGGCAGCGATTGTCGCAGTTACGGCCAGTGCGGCCAGTTTCTTCATCGTCATCGGGGTCTCCTCCCTTGGTTTATCCGATAGTTTTACCGTCGTTGCGGTTTCGGCGATTTCATCCGCCGAAAGTTTAGTAAGGAAACGGCCAGAGCCGTAATTTCTCTTTGGCAAGCCGCCAAAGCTGCGCAAGCCCGTGAGGCTCTTTGATCAAGAAGAACATGATCAGAGCGCCAATAATCACAAGTTGGAAATGACTAACAAGATCAGTCGGCCACCCCAGAAGGTCGACGCCAATCAGCTTGAGCGCAACAGGCAACACCACAAGGAACGCGGCCCCTGCAAAGCTGCCGAACACAGAACCTAGCCCGCCGATGATGACCATAAACAGCACAAGGAATGATTTCTGGATGCCAAATGCCTCGCCCACTTCAACCGCACCAAGGTAGACCGCGAAAAACAGTGCCCCAGCGATGCCGATAAAGAACGAGGATACAGCAAAGGCCAGCAATTTGGCTTTTAACGGGTTCACGCCAATAATCTCGGCAGCGATATCCATGTCGCGGATCGCCATCCATGTGCGCCCGATTGTGCCACGTGTCAGGTTGCGTGCGATTATCGCGCAAATCGTCACGAAAACGAGGCAGATCATATACTTCGCCCATGCTTCTGTGTTCGGGCCTGTCACGGCAACACCGCCCACGAACCGCTCTGGCGCAGAGATTTGCCCGGATGCGGAATAGTTGTAGAACCACGCCACCTTGTTAAACAGCCACACGAGAAAGAACTGCGCAGCAAGTGTCGCAACCGCGAGGTAAAACCCTTTGATCCGCAAGGATGGCAGGCCAAACGCAGCCCCGACTGCGGCCGTGATCCCGCCCGACAAGATGACATGCACAATGATGTTCACTTCGGGAAACGCCGTCATCAGTTTATAGCAAGCATAGGCTCCAACAGCCATAAACCCGCCCGTGCCCAAACTAACCTGTCCGCAATATCCCGTCAGGATATTCAACCCAATCGCCGCAATCGCATAGATCAGAAACGGCACGAAAATCGCATTTGCCCAGTAGTCGTTGATCATAAAAGGAATGACCAAGTAAGCGACAGCCAGCACAAACCAATACCGCCAGCGATCAAACTTGATCGGAAAGGTTTGGTTGTCTTCGGCGTATGACGTCTTAAAGTCACCAGCTTCACGATATAGCATTAGCCCACCTCACGATCAAAAAGCGTTGTTTGAAAGCAGCGCATTGCCACCTTGGAAAGATCACACACGTTCAATGATTTTCTCCCCGAATAGCCCTTGTGGGCGGAACACCAAGACAACCAGCGCAAGAACGTAAGCAAACCAGTTCTCTGTCGCGCCGCCGATCAACGGACCAACTGAAAACTCAAAGAGCTTCTCGCCGACCCCAATGATCAAGCCGCCAACAATTGCACCCGGGATCGATGTAAATCCACCGAGCATCAAAACTGGCAACGCCTTAAGAGCGATCAGGGATAGCGAAAACTGAACACCCGACTTCGCGCCCCACATGATCCCCGCAACAAGAGCGACAAAACCGGCAAGCGACCAAACCAAAATCCAGATAAAGTTGAGCGAGATACCAACCGACAAGGCCGCCTGGTGGTCATCGGCAACTGCGCGCATCGCCCGCCCGTGTTTGGTGTATTGTGAAAAGGCGATCAGCGAGGCCACGAGAATGATAGCCACAACGGTCGCGACCATATCAAGCTTGTCGATGAAGAACCCGTAGAAGTCGTCGCCCCCCATGCCAGCGGTCATATCTTCGATCCATCGTGATCCGCCTTGTGGCAGGCCAAGCGCAAGGGTCTTGATATCGGACCCCCACATCAAATCGCCAACGCCTTCAAGGAAATAGGCAAGGCCGATGGTGGCCATAAACAGGATGATCGGCTCTTGCCCGACCAAATGGCGAAACACAAACCGCTGCACTGCCCATGCGAATATCACCATGACCCCAACAGTTAGCAAAATCGCGAGTAATGCAGGAACGTGCCAGCCAAAGTGATGGATCTCGGTTCCAAACACAGCGTTGATCAAATGCGCGAACGGCACTTGCCCTTCCATCACACCCGCAAGCGTCAAGGCCGCGAAAAGCGCCATAACCCCTTGAGCATAGTTAAAAATACCCGATGCCTTAAAGATCAGGACGAACCCGAGGGCGACAAGCGAATACATCACGCCCGCCATTAAGCCGTTGATAAGAACCTCGACGAGATACAGAAAATCAGTAGACATTGCGCAATTCCTTAATCATGGGCCACACCGAGGTAGGCATCAATAACCTCTTGGTTCGTGCGGACCTCATCAGGCGATCCATCGCCAATTTTGCGCCCGTAATCCATCACGACAACACGATCACTCAGGTCCATGACGACCCCCATGTCATGCTCGATCAAGGCGATTGTTGTGCCGAACTGGTCATTCACATCGAGAATAAAGCGGCTCATGTCCTCTTTTTCTTCGACGTTCATGCCCGCCATTGGCTCATCCAGCAGCAACAGCTTTGGGTCAGCGGCCAAAGCGCGCGCCAATTCAACCCGCTTTTTCAAACCATATGGCAAACGCCCGACAGGCGTTTTGCGGATCGCCTGAATTTCGAGAAAGTCGATAACCCGCTCGACGTGCGCGCGGTTTTCAATTTCTTCGCGCTCGGCTGCGCCCTTCCAGATCGCCTGCCGGAAAAGGCCTGCCTTCATATGGTTCAAACGGCCCGTCATAATGTTATCAAGAACAGTCATGCCCTCGAATAACGCAATATTCTGGAACGTCCGCGCAATGCCCATTCGGGCGACTTGGTAAGGCTTCATTTGGGGACGGCGCTCCCCCCGAAAGAAGACCTCGCCTTCCTGCGGGTTATAAAACCCCGAAATGACATTCAGCATTGACGATTTGCCAGCACCGTTGGGGCCAATGATCGCGCGGATTTCACCTTCGCGGATGTCAAACGAGATGTTCTTGATCGCTTCGACACCACCAAATCGCAGGGTGATATTGCGCATATCCATCAAGACGCCGCCAATCGTGCGACCATCTTCGGTTACATAAGAATCTGCCGTGGCGTTCATACGACCTCCGCGCGGTCAAAGGGTTGGTAAGGAGTGAAACACATCATTGAGCAGCCACCTGTTGCGAGGATTGGGCAGTGACCTTTGCATCCCTGATCTTGAGGGTGGCGGCGATCTTGCCTTTGCGGCCATCTTCATAGGTGACTTCGGTTTCGGTGTAGATGCTTTCGGAACCGTCATAGAGAGCATCAACAAGGTCTTTGAACTTCTCGCCAACAACCGCGCGCCGCACTTTGCGGGTGCGCGTCATTTCACCGTCATCCGCATCAAGTTCTTTGTGCAGCACCAAGAAACGATGGATCTGGCAACCCGCAAGCAACTCGTCTTGGGCAACACTTTGATTGACTGCATCAACGTGGTCCTGAATCATATCAAGAACCAGCGGATGTTGGGAAATCTCTTGATAGGAAGAGTAAGCGATGTTGTTGCGCTCGGCCCAGTTCCCGACAGCAGTCAGGTCAATATTGATAAAGGCACAGCAACGGTCCCGCCCAGCGCCGAACACAACAGCCTCCAGAATGTTCGGATAGAACTTCAACTTGTTCTCAACGTATTTCGGCGCGAACATGGCCCCGTCCGACATCTTGGCGACGTCCTTGATCCGGTCGATAATCCGCAAATGGCCCGACTTTTTGTCAATGAACCCTGCATCACCTGTCGCGACCCAGCCCTCTGCATCCTTGGTTGATGCCGTGCTTTCAGGGTTCTGAAAGTATTCAACAAACGTGCCAGGAGAGCGGTAAAGCACCTCGCCGTCATCAGTGATTTTCAACTCGACACCCGGGCTCGGCACGCCAACCGTATCCGAGCGCACCTGTCCATCAGGTTGCTGCGTGATGAACACCGTGGCTTCGGTTTGCCCATAGAGCTGCTTGAGGTTGATCCCAAGTGACCGGTAGAAATCGAATAACTCGGGGCCAATCGCCTCGCCAGCTGTATAGCCGATCCGCACGCGGCTCATGCCAAGACGGTTACGCAGTGGGCCATAGACGAAAAGGTTGCCAAGGAAATACTTGAGGCGATCCATACCGCCAACTTTCTCGCCATCAAGAATTGCGGGGCCGACAGTTTTCGCGTGATCCATGAAGTATTTGAACATCGAACGCTTAAAACGTCCGGCATCTTCCATACGGATCATCACATGCGTCAGATAAGATTCAAAAATTGCAGGCGGCGCAAAGAAATATGTTGGACCGATTTCGCGCAAGTCCGTGTTCATTGTTTCCGCGCTCTCGGGGCAGTTCACACAAAAGCCTGCCCAATAGGCCTGCCCGACAGAAAAGATAAAGTCGCCAACCCAAGCCATAGGCAGGTAAGCAAGCGTTTCCTCGCCCGCGCTTAGCGTGTCAAACTCGGATGTGTTGCGGGCCGTTTCAATGACATTACGGTTCGACAACACAACGCCCTTGGGTCGCCCTGTCGTCCCTGACGTGTAAAGCATGACACAGGTGCTATCATAAGTGAGCGACGCAATCCGCGCAGCCAGTTCTGCCTTGTCACCGTTTTCGCGGCCATCGGCTTGCACTGCGGCAAACGCGCTCATCTTGGTGTGGTCGTATTTGCGAAGCCCCTGCCCATCGACGTAGATAAGATACTCAAGCGCAGGAATGTCCTCACGCACATCTGTGATCTTGTCGACCTGCTCCTGATCCCCGACAATGGCAAAGCGTGCTCCGCTATTCCCAATTGCATAGGCGATTTCTTCGGCAGCGGCATCTTGATAGAGCGGCACGGGCACACAGCCGGTCATTTGCACAGCAACCATCGACCAGTAAAGCGAAGGGCGGTTGCGACCAATAATAGCAATGTGATCACCAGCCGACACACCCAAGTTGATCAAGCCAAGCGCAAGTGCCTCGATCTCTTGTGCGGCTTCGGCCCATGTCCAGCTTTGCCAGATACCAAACTCTTTTTCACGATAGGCCGCATGATCGCCCCGCGTGGCAGCATTACGCGCCAAAAGCATTGGCACAGAGACGAGTTCGCCCATAGGCGCAGCATCGTTCATCAAAAGTCCCCTCCCCTGCTAGCAGGCATTTTGCAATGCTAACAATGTTAGTCTGTATTCCCATCCTAACGGGAGTCTTTCTGAATTCTAACCAATTCTAACAAGCCAGATATTGGTGGTTTGGAACTGGAATTTGCTGATAACACATGGGGTATGAAAACCTCGCCTGACCAACTTTATGAAATGACGCTCTCTGGCTTGAATTTGATCAAGCAAGCGATTTCCATTCATGATCAAGACCTTAATCTTGTTGTGGCCAATCGCAGGTTTCAGAAAATGTTTAACCTGCCTGATGCGTTGGTGCAGTCTGGTGCGGCATTTCGCGATATTCTGCTCTACCTTTCGGAACGGGGCGATTACGGGCCAATTGATGATGTCGGCGTCTTTGTTGACGAGAAAATCAAGCTCGCCCGTGCCTTTCAACCGCATTACTTCGAGCGCACACGCGCAAACGGCACATCCATTTCAGTCGAGGGCAACCCGCTAAGCCAAGGCGGCTGGATTTCGGTTTATACGGACATCACGGACGCCAAGCGACAGGAAGCATTCTTTCGCACCCACGCAGAGAGCCTGTCAGATGACCTAGTGCGCCACTCGGAGGCATTGGCGCAAGCGAACCGCGAGATGGCGGCCACCGTTACCGCGCTTGAAGCCGCCAAGCAGGAGCTCACCGACAGTCGCGAGAACCTTGCTCTGGTGAACGCAATGACGCCCGCCCATATCGCCCATGTGAATGCACAAGGCATCTATACCCACTCCAACGGCAAGCTGCATACGATCCTCCCCATGCCCGCAAAAAGCATCATTGGCCGTCCATTCAAGGACGTGCTTGGTGCGCAAATCTGGGATCATGTGGGGCCGCGGTTCCAGAACGTCATGCAGGGCGAGCCTTCCATATCAGAGTTTTATGACGACGAGTCAGGGCGGTTTATCCGCCTTGCGATGACGCCAGACTTTGACGGCGAGGGTGACGTTCAGGGGACGTATATCTTGTCGATGGATGTCACGGGCGAGGTCTCTGCGCGCACCACCCTCACCCACGCCCGCCGCAGAGAACTGGCGACCCAGCTAACAAGCGGCATGGCGCATGACTTCTCCAACTTGCTGACCATTATTCTTGGCCAGCAGGCACAGCTTGAAAGCGCGGGTCTTTCCGATCCTACGATCGCGCAGGCCAGCGCAATGATCAAATCGGCGGCAAAGCGGGGCGGTGAACTCATCGAAAGCCTTAGCCGCATCGAAAGCACACGCACTTTAGAGCCCATCAGCGTGGTTGTGTCCTCATTTCTGGAAAATGTGCAACAACTGGCCCGCGCTGCCGTGCCCTCTGGCGTGCACCTCAGCGTATCCAACAAGTTGCCCGATGATAGGGTGGTTTTTGATCCGGGATTTGCGCAAGATGCGCTGCTCAATCTCGTTCTTAACGCCTCCGAAGCGATGGACGGGACAGGAAATGTCGCCATTCAATTGTCGCAACTCCAAGACCAGATGCTTGAAATCCGCGTGCTTGATGATGGTCCGGGGTTCACCACCGAAGCCCTGAGCAACGCGCTTGCACCGTTCTATTCAACCAAACGCGGAAAGATCGGACGGGGTTTGGGGCTGTCTGCCGTCTTTGACTTTGCCAAAACCTGCGGCGGCACACTCCGCCTGCGCAACAGACCAGAGGGCGGCGCATCCGTTAGCCTGCGTATCCCTTATACCCCTGTAAAAACGACAGTGTCGGGTTTGGTCTTACTTGTGGACGATGACGACGAAGTGCGCATCACCGTGCGTAATTTTCTGCGCCGTGCGGGGCATTCGGTCATCGAAGCCGTCTCTGTCACCGAAGCGGCCAAGCTCGTCAATATCGACGGGCTGACCCATGTTGTGTCCGATCTTGCTATTGGCGAAAGCGGCACGGGGCTGGAGGTGGCGCGCAGTGTGCCCGAGGGGATACCCGTTCTGATCGTCACGGGCCTGCCAAAGTCGGATGCCTTGCGGCAGGCGGCGGAAAAGGACTATCCAGTGCTGACCAAACCATTTGACTTTGATGCGTTAGAGAGCGCGCTTCTGGGAGGGCCGTTATAATGGCAAAACCACCGCGCATCGCCATTGTCGAAGACTCGCTGGAAATTCTGCAAATGCTCTCGACGGCTTTGCAGGAAGCAGGCTACGAAATTGACACTTATTCGCGCGCCGCTGATTTCGAGCGCGCAATTGCGCGGTCTGAACTGGATCTCTGCATCGTTGACTTGGGCCTGCCCGACAAAGACGGGCTAAGTCTACTTAATCTCATCTCTACCTCGACCAATGCCGCGATATTGGTCATCTCGGGGCGGTCGGGGCTACAAGATCGTATCGTAGGGCTTGAACTGGGCGCGGATGACTATCTGGCAAAGCCTTTCGAAATTCGTGAAGTCGTTGCACGGGTGCGCGCCCTCCTTCGCCGACGCGTGTTCACGCCAACCCCCGCACTTGAGAGCGTATTCAACTTTTCGGGTTGGACGGCCGACTTCGCAAAGTTCACATTGACCGATAGTGATGGGACATCTCAGCGGCTTTCGGCAAGCGAGGCTGCGCTTTTGCAGATATTTCTCGCGCGCCCCGACCGCCTGATCACCCGCGCACAGCTACAAACCGAACTTGATGATCGCAGTGACAGCGTCTCGTTTGATCGCGCGATAGACGTCCGTGTCTCCAGATTACGCGCCAAGCTCAAGGACTCGTCTAAAAACCCCGAAATCATCAAGACGATCTACGGGGCGGGTTATATTTTCGTGTCCGATATTCAACGAAACTAGACGCGACCACAGCGCGCGGGCACATGCATCAATATGCCACGAGGTCAGCGGTTGAACTTTGTCCGCAATTTGATGATTATGGTTGTGCCCCTGATTGACGCTTTGGAATAATCCCGAGCTATTCGCACGAAAGCCCTCGATATGATTCAAGCTCTTATCCTTGATCGAAACTGTTCACAGTGCCCGATCCGCCACCGTGCGGTATGTGCGACCTGTGACGACGAAGAAATTCTGGCGCTTGATAAGATCAAGTTTTATCGCACTTTCGAGGCAGGGCAGCCAATCATGTGGAGTGGCGACCGCATGGAATTTGTCGGGTCCGTCGTGTCAGGCACAGCTACAATCGAGCGATTGATGGAGGACGGGCGCAAGCAGACTATGGGTCTTTTGTTGCCCTCCGATTTTATCGGGCGCCCTGGACGTAACACGGCCGTCTTTGACGTAACTGCGGTAACGGATGTGACACTGTGTTGTTTCCGCCGCGAGAGCTTTGAAAAAATGGTTGCCGAGACACCGCATATTTCGCAGCGCATGCTGGAAATGGCGCTCGATGAACTGGATGCAGCCCGCGACTGGATGCTTCTTCTTGGTCGCAAAACTGCGCGTGAGAAAATCGCAACGTTCTTGATGATGGTCGCGCGACGCACCTCGATCGACGACACTGTTGCAACCCGATTTGAATTGCCGCTGACGCGCGAAGCAATGGCCGACTTTCTTGGGCTGACAATCGAAACTGTCAGCCGCAATTTTTCGGCGTTGCGCAAAGACAAACTTATCGTGCTTGAGGACAAGCGCGGCGTCAGCATCCCCGATATCGATGCCCTCCAAGCGGAAGCGGGTTCAGACGCCCCCTAGTGGGACATGAACACAGGCATATGGGTGACGCGCAGCATGTCGCGGGTCGCCCCGCCCAGTATGGCTTCGCGCATCGGTGAGTGCCCGTAAGCCCCCATCACCAGCAGATCGACACCGCTTTCTTTCGCCCGCATCAACAACTGGTTGGCAACGGACGGCTGTGACCGCGCCAGCACAACAACATTTGCCCGCGCTCCAAATCGCACAAGATACGACGCAAGCCGACCACCAGGATCAGAGCGATCCCGCCCGTGAACGGGGGGGTCAATGATGGTGATTTCGGCATTCGCTGCGGCGGTAATCAATGGAATAGCTTCACGTGCCGCGGTCATTGCGGGCATGCCATCGTCCCAAGCAACCATAAGTTTTTCAAACATCGCATCCGTTTTTGCGCCTTCGGGCACGACGAGAACAGGGCGGGACGCACCAAACAGGCATGCCTCAAAGACGAGCGCATCAGTGCGCGAACCCGCGTCTTGATAGGGCGCCGCGACAACAACCAAGTCGAAAAACCGCATGCTATCAGCGATGAACGGGTCCAAGCCCCCGGGCATTGTGGTGACATTCTCGACGTCCCACGTAATGTCCTCGGCTGCCAGCCGCGCCCGCGCTATTGCCTCAAGTTCGCTCGCAACCCCTTGCGCCACCTCGATATTTTGCTGAACGGCAATCGCCTGTGCGCCGGCATAATAATACCCGGGGTCAGTGTGATCCACACCAACACACAGAATATGCAGATGCGCGCCCGTCTTGCGCGCAAACGAAATCGCCATTTCCAACGCCGCGCGGTGACAGGTTGGATCATGCAAAATTGTCGCGATCGATTTATAACTCATGGACGCCTCCCGAAAGACCATTATAGAGGCCAACATCGGCACAGATGGGCGGGCCGTCTTTGATCTATCGCAAGGTCTGAAAACATCGTTGTTTGACTCAGATCAAGGTTTCCGTAACCCGCATCCGTCACATGTGCCAAGCGAACAGGTTGTCGTGGCTTACTGCTGCGTCGTAAGAACGAGGGGTTCCTATGCTCAATTATTTTAAACTCGTGGCTTTGGGCATAGTTATGCTCATTGCTGCAATCGCGGCGAATTTTGCCCGCGATCTGGCATATCAGGTGCACGCTATCCTGATATTGTTGGCTTCATTTGGCACATTTGTCTGGGTATTGCGTAATACCGACGAAAAGCCGGTTCACGTTGATAAGAACGGATATATGGACGGCGTTGTGCGTGCTGGCGTCATTGCAACGGCGTTTTGGGGTATCGTCGGTTTTACCGTCGGCGTCATCATCGCCTTTCAACTGGCGTTTCCGTCATTGAACGTCGAATGGGCACAACCTTTTGCAAACTTTGGTCGCCTGCGCCCGCTGCACACCAGTGCGGTGATTTTCGCATTTGGCGGAAACGCATTGATCATGACCTCGTTCTACGTGGTCCAGCGCACGAGCGGCGCACGCCTTTGGGGCGGAAACCTTGGCTGGTTTGTGTTCTGGGGCTACAACCTCTTTATCGTCATGGCCGCGACAGGCTACGTTCTTGGCGCCACACAAGCCAAAGAATACGCCGAACCGGAGTGGGTCGCAGATATCTGGCTGACAATCGTCTGGGTGGCTTATCTCGTGGCGTTTATGGGAACGATCTTTACCCGTAAAGAACGCCACATCTACGTTGCCAACTGGTTCTACCTCGCATTCATCGTGACAATCGCGATGCTTCATATCGTCAACAACCTGTCGATCCCTGTCTCCATCTGGGGCAGCAAATCGGTTCAGGTTTTCTCGGGCGTTCAAGATGCGATGACCCAGTGGTGGTATGGGCATAACGCGGTTGGCTTCTTCCTTACTGCGGGCTTCCTCGGGATGATGTATTACTTCGTGCCAAAGCAGGCGGGTCGTCCGGTTTTCTCGTATAAACTGTCAATCATCCACTTCTGGGCGCTGATCTTCCTCTACATCTGGGCGGGTCCACACCACCTGCACTACACCGCTTTGCCCGACTGGGCTGGCACACTTGGCATGGTCTTCTCGATCATCCTGTGGATGCCGAGCTGGGGTGGTATGATCAACGGTCTGATGACGCTGCAAGGCGCGTGGGACAAGCTGCGCACTGACCCGATCATCCGTATGATGGTCACGTCGCTCGCGTTCTACGGCATGTCCACATTCGAGGGTCCGATGATGTCGATCCGCGCTGTGAACTCGCTGTCGCACTACACTGACTGGACAATTGGTCACGTGCACTCTGGCGCTCTTGGCTGGAACGGGATGATCACCTTTGGTGCACTTTACTTCCTCACGCCACGTCTTTGGGGTCGTGCACAGATGCATTCGATGGCTGCGATCAACTGGCACTTCTGGTTGGCCACTGTCGGGATCGTTCTTTACGCATCCTCAATGTGGGTTTCCGGGATCATGGAAGGCCTGATGTGGCGTGAAGTCGACGCCCAAGGTTTCTTGGTCAACAGTTTCGCTGACACCGTTGTTGCGAAATACCCGATGCTTGTGGTGCGTGGCCTTGGTGGGGTTCTTTATCTCACTGGTGCTGGCATCATGGTCTGGAACATGTGGATGACGATCCGTGCTGGCAAAGTTGTCACTGCGCCGGTCGGCGTTCCGACACAATAAGGAGCCTGAAAATATGGGTTTTCTCAATAAACACCAAATCCTTGAGCGTAGTCCAACTTTGCTCTTGGTCGGCTCCCTGATTGTCGTTTCAATCGGCGGAATAGTCGAAATCGCACCGCTCTTCTACCTCGAGAACACAATCGAAGAGGTAGAGGGCATGCGCCCCTACTCGCCGCTCGAACTGACGGGACGCGACATCTATATCCGTGAAGGTTGCTACAACTGCCACAGCCAGATGATCCGCCCGATGCGCGACGAAGTCGAACGCTATGGTCACTATTCACTTGCCGCAGAAAGCATGTATGACCACCCGTTCCAATGGGGATCAAAGCGAACCGGGCCTGACGTGGCCCGCGTTGGAGGCCGCTATTCGGATGCTTGGCACGTAGATCACATGTCAGACCCACAGTCTGTTGTGCCTGAATCAATCATGCCCAAGTATGCGTTTTTGTCCGATGTCGAGATCGAAGGTGAATACATTCAGGATCTGATGAAAACACACCGCTTTGTCGGCGTGCCTTACACGGATGAAATGATCGAACAGGGGCCGGCCGATTTCTTGGCACAGGCTGATCCCGACAGCGACTTTGACGGGCTGTTGGAACGCTACCCGAATGCGGTTGTCAGCAACTTTGACGCACAGTCCGAGTTGACCGAAATGGATGCCTTGATCGCTTACTTGCAAATGCTCGGAACGTTGGTTGATTTCTCGACCTTCACCCCCGAAGCAAGCCGCTAGGAGGACATGAGCAATGGATAAATACTCCATTCTGCGCGAATTCGCGGACAGCTGGTTTTTAATCCTGATGACGCTGTTTTTCCTCGGCACGGTTGTCTGGGCGTTTCGCCCCGGCAGTCGCAAAGAGCACAATGACACCGCCAATGTTGTTTTCCGCAATGAGACCACGGCGGACAATGACCACCCACAAGCGGAGGCAAACAAATGAGCGAACATGAAAAAGATATCGACACAGAAACAGGTGTCGAAACAACAGGCCACGAGTGGGACGGCATCAAAGAGCTGAACAACCCCTTGCCGCGTTGGTGGCTCTGGTCATTCTACCTCTGCATCGTTTGGGGCATCTGGTATGTGATCGCCTACCCTGCTTGGCCGATGATCAAAGGGGCAACAGAGGGCTACCTCGGGTATTCTACCCGTGCCAATGTTGCAGCCGACATCACCGCGTTTAACGACAAGAACGCCGATCTGCGTGCCGCGCTTGCAGAGGTCGACCTTGCAGAACTTGAAGCCAACGAAGACCTGAACCGTTTCGCGATTGCGGGTGGGGCTGCGGTTTTCCGCACCAACTGCTCCCAGTGCCACGGCTCTGGTGCGGCTGGGGCAAAGGGCTATCCCAACTTGCTGGACGATGACTGGCTTTGGGGCGGAACCCTCGAGGAAATCGCTTATACGATCAATCACGGTATCCGCAACGAAACAGACCTTGACGCCCGTTGGTCCCAGATGCCCGCTTATGGCGAAATTCTGGAATCCGACGAGATCGACAATGTTGTGCAGCACGTCATTTCACTGTCTTCAACAGAGTTTGACGCGGCGAAAGCAGAACAAGGCGCTGTCATCTTTGACGAGCAATGTAGTGCCTGTCACGGCGTTGAAGGCAAAGGCGAGCGCGATCTTGGCGCACCAAACCTTGCCGATGCGATCTGGCTCTATGGCGGTGATATTGAAACACTGACCGACTCTGTCAAATATGCGCGGTTTGGCGTCATGCCGGCTTGGGGTCCACGCCTTAGCGTTTCTGACGTCAATGCAGTTGCCGCCTACGTTCACCAACTCGGTGGCGGTGAATAAACACAATCCCCTGTCCAACAGGAGGACGCTCTGCGCCACCTCGCGCAGAGCAAGCCCGCTCCCAGCCTGTTCGCGCATTCTGGGGGCGGGTTTTTTGTTGGCTTGACCTACATCAATGCCCCCTACCTGTGCTAGGCTTATGCAAGCCTTGCGAACAGGTCTGGACACATTATGAATACGACCCCCCCCCCAAAGTTATTTGCGGCGCAAGAGCCTATCTTTCCGCGCCGTGTCACAGGATTTTTCCGCACGTTTAAGTGGTGGATTATGGCGTTTACGCTAGGAATTTACTACTTAACGCCGTGGATTCGCTGGGACCGTGGCCCTGCGCTACCCGATCAGGCTGTCCTGATTGATCTGGCGCATCGCCGATTCTATTTCTTCTGGATCGAAATCTGGCCGCACGAGTTTTACTTTGTCGCGGGCCTCTTGATTATGGCAGGGCTTGGCCTGTTTCTGTTCACATCTGCCTTAGGGCGCGTCTGGTGTGGCTACGCCTGTCCGCAAACCGTTTGGACGGATCTCTTCATCCTCGTCGAGCGCTGGATTGAAGGTGACCGCAACGCGCGGGTCCGCCTTTGGAAGTCTAAATGGGACATGAAAAAGTGGCGCCTACGGCTGACAAAATGGGCCGTTTGGTTGCTGATCGCCGTTGCGACAGGCGGCGCATGGGTCTTCTACTTTACGGATGCACCAAGCCTCTTGCGTGATTTGTCCGCTGGCATTGCGCACCCTGTTGCCTATTCGACCATCGCCGTTTTAACCGCAACTACATTTCTGTTTGGCGGCTTCATGCGTGAACAGGTCTGCATCTACATGTGCCCATGGCCGCGCATTCAAGGCGCGATGATGGACAATGACACGCTGACAGTGGCCTACCGCGAATGGCGCGGCGAACCACGCGGCAAAAAGCGGGTTGAAGGCGCGGGCGATTGTATCGACTGCATGGCTTGCGTGAACGTCTGCCCGATGGGGATCGACATTCGTGAAGGGCAGCAGATGGAGTGCATCACCTGTGCTCTGTGCATTGACGCTTGTGACGACGTCATGGAACGCATCGGCAAGCCGCGCGGGCTGATCGACTATCTCGCACTCTCGGATGAACCTGCGGAGCGTGCAGGCGCGACCCCTCGCCCGATCTGGCAGCACATTTTGCGCCCTCGCACGATCATTTACACAACCCTATGGTCGCTTATCGGCGTTGGCTTGATCTTTGCGCTGTTTATTCGTGCCGATATCGACATGACAGCAGAAGCCGTGCGCAACCCGACTTATATCACGCTTTCTGATGGTGCGGTGCGCAACACTTACAACCTGCGCCTGCGCAACAAACACGGTGAACCCCGCGAGTTTGCGCTGTCTATCACCACCGAAGCGGGGCTTGTCCTGACGCTTGAGGGGCGTGACAGCAATCTGGTCGTTGTGCCTGCTGATACCTCGTCGATCCAGCGCGTATATGTCACAGCGCCAGCGGGTGATCCTGCTGCAACAACTGATGTAACTCCGCTTCGGTTCTGGGTAGAAGATGTTCAAAACGGCGAGCGTGCTCACCGCGACAATATCTTTAACGGAAAGGCGCGATAATGACCCAAACAACGGCAGGCAAGATGACGGGCAAGAAGTTCTTGGCAATCATGGTCAGCGCATTTGCGGTCATCATCGGTGTGAACCTGTTTTTAGCCTTTAACGCGGTCGCGACCTTCCCCGGCCTCGAGGTGAAAAATACCTATGTCGCAAGCCAGACATTTGACGATGATCGGGCCGCGCAGCTCGCACTTGGCTGGGATGTCGGCGCGAAAGTAGAGGCGGGCCAATTGCGCCTGAGCTTCCGCAAGGACGGCGCACCCGTTGAACCCGAAATCGTGTCTGCTGTGCTAGGGCGTGCGACAAACGTGGCCTCCGACGAGACCCCCATTTTGGTATTCGACGGAAGCGACTTTACCGCGCCTGTTGATTTGGCGACAGGCAACTGGAACCTGCGGCTGGTGGCAAAGGCGGAGGATGGCACAGAGTTCAAGCAACGCATTATCGTTGAGATGAACAGATGAGCGTTGCCGCCTGCCCTGCCTGCTCTGTCACGCCGCTGGCGCAAGACGTCGCCGCACGTGCAATCAGTGACAGCGATATCGTTCTGTCGCTGCCGACAATCCATTGTGCTGGTTGTATCGGCACGGTGGAACGGGCCTTGCTCGCGGTTGAAGGCGTCACAGATGCCCGCGTCAACCTAAGCCGCAAGCGTGTCACAATCGCAGCCAAAGACATCGACCCCGAAACCATGGTCAACACCCTCGCGGACGCAGGCTATGAAGCGCACATTCTCGACGCGCCAATGATGGCCTCTGTCGAGACGGACGCAGAGGGTCGCAGGCTTTTAATCCGCCTGGCGGTTGCCGGGTTTGCGATGATGAACGTCATGCTGTTCTCGGTAGCGGTCTGGTCGGGCGCAGCCCACGCAACCCAGCAGATGTTCCACTGGCTGTCAGCTCTTATTGCTGTGCCCGCTCTGGCATTCTCTGCGCAGGTTTTCTTTCGCAACGCATGGCAAGCCCTGCGCGTTTGGTCGATGAACATGGATGTGCCAATTTCCTTGGCGATCATCCTTGCGGCGGGACTATCGGTCTTTGAAACGGCGACTGGCGGCGAAAGTGTCTACTTTGACGCGGCCCTGTCGCTCACGTTCTTCCTTCTGATCGGGCGCTACCTTGACCATCGCACAAGGATCGCCGCCCGCTCTGCCGCGCAAGAATTGAGCGCGCTTGCCAGCCCGAATGCAGTGCGTATTCAAGACGGCATTGCCCGCACCGTTCCAGTGACCACACTTGCCTTGGGCGACACAATCCGTGTGATGGTCGGGATGCGCGTCCCCGTTGACGGCAAAATCACCAGCGGCGGCTCGGACATGGATCGATCCTTCCTGACGGGCGAGAGCCTGCCTGTAAATGTAAAGGTTGGCGACCAGATTGCAGCGGGTGAGGTGAACCTCACAGGGCCGATCACGTTGGTTGTGACGGCTGTTGGCGCAGATACGACACTTGCCCGCATGGCCGCACTGGTCGAAACCGCCGAAGGTGCGCGCAACAAGTATACCGCATTGGCGGACCGTGCCGCGCAAATCTACGCCCCTGCCGTGCACCTGCTGGCGCTTGTTACATTTATCGGCTGGATGGTCTTGTCTGCCGATGTCGCACTGGCGCTCAATATCGCGATTTCAGTGCTGATTATTACATGCCCCTGCGCGCTTGGCCTTGCCGTGCCTGCGGTGATGACAACGGCAACAGGGCGCCTGTTCCGGCGCGGGCTTCTGGTGAAAAACGGAACCGCGCTTGAGAGACTTTCCCAAATCGACACGGTCGTGTTTGACAAGACGGGCACGCTCACCGAGGGCTACGCCCGTATCGACACAGCGACAATCGCGCCAGACAGCCTTGCCGTTCTGGCAGCAATGGCACGTGGCTCTGAACACCCTGTTTCGCGCGCTATCGCGGCAGCACTGCCCGCTGACCTTACGGCTGCGGACCTGACCGACATCACCGAGCACCCGGGCCAAGGCATATCCGCGATGTGGCAGGGCACACAGGTTCGCCTTGGAAAAGGGAGCTGGGTCGGCGCAGGGTCGTCCCCTGCCCTCAAAATCGGATCAAGCGACGCAATCGAGCTTCATATCACAGAGACCCTGCGCGCTGGCGCAACAGAAGCCATTGCAACATTGCAAGCCCAAGGCATTCCCGTCCATATCTTCTCTGGCGACACCCCAGAGGCCGTAAACGGTCTTGCCGACCGCCTTGGCGTAACATCTGCACACTCGCAACTGCTGCCAGAACAAAAGATGCAGATGATCAGGGATATGTCAGAGAACGGCGCGAAGGTATTGATGGTCGGGGACGGGCTAAATGATACCGCGGCACTCGCGCAGGCTTATGCGTCCATCTCGCCTGCGTCCGCGCTGGATGCGTCACGTGCAGCCTCTGATATTGTTCTTCTCAGCCGCAGTATGGCAGAGATCCCCGATGCAATTGCAACTGCGAAATCAGCAAGGCTGCGCGTTTTAGAGAACTTCTCGATTGCAGCAGCCTACAACTGTGTTGCTGTGCCTGTCGCGATTCTGGGCTATGCATCGCCCCTGTCGGCCGCGATTGCGATGTCGGCGTCTTCCATCACTGTTTTGCTGAATGCGTTGCGGGTAAGGTAACACTATGAATGTCTTGATGATCCTTATTCCTGTGTCGTTGATCCTCGCTGTGCTCGGGCTCGTGGCCTTCTTGTGGACACTGCGGGCCAAACAATATGAAGACCTCGATGGCGACGCGTGGCGGATTTTGGTCGAAGACGACAAGATCGACGACTAACCGATCCCCGAAACGCAAAAAGGAGGCAGATTGCTCTGCCTCCTTCGTTCACTAATCAGGGCATGCGAGGGCATGCCCACTTGGGAATGCACGCCCGATTAGTTGAAGTTGTAAACGACCGATACGCCAAATGTGTTCTCTGCGTCAGAGAATGTTGCGTCTGTTTGGTCGTTGAAGTTTGTCGCGTAAGATGTGCGCATTGTCAGCGTGTCTGTCAAAGCAACGTTCAAAGCCAATTCGTTGTTCACTGTTGTTGCGAACTCGGAATAGATCACATCTGTGTCATTGGTGACGTAAGATGTTTCTGTCAGGCTCTTGTAGAAGTTTGAAGAAACAGATGCCGCAGCTTCAGACACTTCACCGCCGCCAACAACTTGTGCTGCACGGTAGCCAGGACCAGCCTGAACAGACCACTGTGTGTCAGCGTCGTTGAAGATGCGGTAGCCAAGGCCAGCACCAACAAAGATGTCTTGCTTGTATTCGCCAGCTGTTGTGGACAGCTTGTCGAAAGACGCGTCAGCTTTTGCATATGCGAACAGTGTGTCGTTGAAGTCACGACGGTAGTCGATGCCAGCCTGAAGACGGTTTTCTGTCTCAACGCCGTCATCAACGCCGTAAACAAATGCTGCAGTTACGTCGATGCCGTTTGTGCCATCGAATGTGCCGTAGCGCAGGCCAACACCAACGTCAGAAGACGTCGCGCCATCGTTAGATGTGGATGTGCCGCGCAAGGAAAGCGAGCCGTAAGAACCGACTGTGCGGCCTTCATTGCCGAAACGGCCAATATCACGCTCAGCTGCGTCAGAAATCGAATCTTCGATTGCCTCAACAGCAGTGTCTGTTGCGCCGTCATTGTTGAAAGTAGATGTCTGCGCGTTTGCGCCAGCAGCTACGAAACCGCTGATTGCAGCGATAATGAATACATTAGTCTTCATGGGTCATTCCTCTCCCAAAGAAGGTGACCCGAACTTGTTATAAGCACGGGAGCATTTCTGCTAAGCCCGATTTACGCCTCAGCCATACATTAGTAAAATTCAAAATAATCATGCTTGAGCGGAGTTTTACTTATGGATGGGCCATATCTGGCCGATCTCAAGAATGTGAATTGTCTTCGCTAATTGCCCGTAGCGAACCAACCACTGCGTCGCCCGCCAACTCGGCCGCATCCCCGACCCCGCGCAAAACAGCCGTTGCAGCAGCGCGCACTTCGGGATCCAGATCTTCCCTCCACACAGCCCAGACGGGGTAAGGAAAGCTGGGCGCACCCGGGATCAAATGCAGTTGTCCACTATCGAGATACTTTTTGACATAGCGCGCTGGCAGGTAAGCGGCCGCTTGCCGATTGACGATATACTCCGCCACCATCGCCCCGAGCGAAAACGTCATGCCCGGATTGGTCAGTTCTGGTAACACCGCAGCGTGGGCCTGCACAAACTCTGGCCCCCAATCGACAAAGACGTATTTTCCCGCCATATCCATCGTCGGGTTTGGCCATGAGGCAACAAGCACGAGTTCCTCTTCCATCAGCTCCTCAATCGCGAGCCCTGGCCGCAGTTGCGGCATGTAGAGCAGCCCCAATTGTATCGTCCCATCAATTAGAAATCGCGTTAACCTATCGGGCATACCAAGTTCTGCGCGCAGGTTCAGATCGGGCATCCTTGCTTGCAACCCGTCAAGAAGCCGAAACCCCAACCGCGGCCAAAGCGAATACTGCGCGCCAATTGTCATACTGCGGGTAAAGCCATCGGGAATAGCGACCTGCTGGCGCGCCTCTTCCCAAATGCGGATCATGGATTGCGCATAGCCCTCGAACTCGCGGCCCGCACCAGTCAGCTCTGCCCCAGCTTTGGAGCGTGTGAACAATGGCTTGCCAAGGGTGTCCTCAAGGCGTTGCACCCGCAAAGACACCGCCGATTGCGTCACAAAAAGCCGATCAGACGCGGCAACAAACGATCCTGTTGACGCGACTTCGAGGAATGTTTTGAGAAGTGTAATATCCATGCCCACAATTGTGGCAGGTGTTACGCGATCCGCAAAGCGCAAAGCACGCGAACGCACAGCGGCCCGATGCCAACCCTCGGAGTTATATCTCGATTAAATGCAATGCTTTGTCCGGAAATCCTTATTCCCATGGTCCAGCCTCGGATGGTTTACCCGCACACTCCACAAAAACATGCAATTCACATTGCCTGCAAATGTTATCGTCAGCATTCGCAACTGCGGCGGCAATAGCCTCTGCTTTGTTGTTGTGCAGATTGCTTTCTCCAAGTTCGGCAAAAACATTTAGGCGTCGCAAGACCGAGAAGCTGGCCGCGTTTGTCGTGAAGATATGAAAATCAGCGCCTGCCTAGTGTGCCCGCCTGATCTCTTTTAGCAACAAGCTCGCGCCCGACAGGTCAATTTTCCACAACCCATTCAACCCCATCAACCGAAGCAAATAACAATGGCCCGTCCACGCGAATGATGGAAATCTGAGGGCATTCAGGCAGATCATGACCGAGGGCGTCCCGACCGCGATCATAGGATGTGCGCTCGAATACAGAAAAACACAAAAGCGATGTAATGACGCCAGTCATTGCGGGCACAGGCACATATTACAGATATGGCGCCTATAGCAGCAGCAAGACAACCAGAAAAGCCGCAGCAAAAATAGTCGAGAATGGCGTTTGAGCGCCTGAATCCGCGTTTAGGCCAGACCGTGCAAACGAACCCGCATAATATTGAAAGACCGACCCGACAGCATTCGACAGGCCTTGCCCGAACATCTTCTCACTGGGATCGTAAGGCTCGTCGCGGCGCAACGCGAAAGAGCGCCCAATCGAAATCGCTTCGAGCAAACCAACGAATGCAACGGTTGCGGCAACAGGCAAAAGTTCGACGATCACTGTGAACGACATGTCAGGCGCGCCAATGGCGGGAATGAAAGTTGGCTTGCCGCAATGAGGAATGCGGCGGCGGCCGTAAACCCGATCAGCACGGAATGCGAAATGAACGAGATCAGCCCGCCCAACCTGAAAACGCCCGCAATCACCTGTTTGAACTACAGGCGGATCGGGTTGAGCGAGGACAGCAGTGCGGTCAATCTATGATGCATGTTACAATCCCGCGCTTGGGGTTACCCTAAATCGGTGGCCGCAAGAGGGGCACATATTTGTCTGGGACTCTATTTGTCTACCTGTGGATTTGCGCCAGCCAAGGCCGCATCGAGGTCTTCTTGGTTGGCGAAACCGATAACAATGCCTGCCTTCGCCTCTGCCATGTCAATCCCGCGTGCTTCAATCCGCGCATCAGACATAGTTGTGCGCTGACTGGTGCGGCGCGCCCATTGAAATACCAGCGTTTTCAGGCGATCACATTCACTGGCGTAATCAGGGTTTGCGCCAAGATCGGTTAACTCAAACGGGTCATTTTCAATGTCATACAACAGCGGGCGAAACCCTTCGGCAAAGATGTATTTCCAGCGCCCGTCAAAGAGCATGGTCAGCTTCGCGTCTCGCACGCTGACGCCAAGGCGCTGACGAACCTGGCGAAACGAATAGTCGTATTCCGAAATCGCAAAGTCCCTGACGGAACTGACTGTGCCGTGCATCATCGGCAAAAGCGAACGGCCTTCGATGATGTGATCCACCGCTTCGCCGCCGAAATAATCAAGGATCGTCGGGACCACATCAATGGCCTCGATCAGAGCATCCGAGACAGTGCCGCGTGTGGCATCCGCCGCACGGCGCGGGTCAACGACAATCAATGGAATGCGAGCGGATTGGTCGTGGAACAGTTCCTTTTCGCCCATCCAGTGATCGCCCAGATAGTCGCCATGGTCTGACGTAAACACGATCATCGTATCGTCAGTCAGGCCTTTTGCGTCAAGAAAGGCCATCAATTCGCCCATCTGGTCGTCGATCTGCTTTATCAGGCCCATATAGGCCCCGATAACTTTTGTGCGGGTTGTGTCGTTTGAAAAGGCTTTGGAAACACGTTCCTCCATAAACGCGCCAAACACAGGATGCGGATCGTCCTGTTCCGCGTCACTGCGCACAACGGGCGCATGCGTTTCAGGGGGATACATATCGTGATAAGGCGCAGGGACGATATAGGGCCAATGCGGCTTGATATAGCTAAGGTGTAGGCACCACGGGGTGTCACCAGCCTCCTCGATAAAATCCATGGCGCGACGGGTGATATAGGGCGTCTCGCTTTCCTCATCAGCAGCGCGCGCGGCGATGTCAGAGTTGTCAAGAAACCAACCGCTCAGGATATTGCCGTCTGCGTCTTCCCCGCTATTGGCAACAGAGTCCCACGGGTTTTCTTCCTCCCAGCCACGCTGCTTCATGAAGGCGTCATAGGCTTTGTTACGTTTGCCGTAATTAGTATTGGGATGCAGGCCGTCATCACGCTCATAAGGCTCGAACCCGCATTCGGACACCAGCGCGCCGATCTGGCTATCTGGGGCAAGGCCCAGACGCTTCATACCCTCGACATCCGCCGCCATATGGGTTTTGCCGCATAACGCTGTGCGCACACCCAAAGGGCGCAGATGATCACCCAATGTCATCTCGCCAACCTTTAGGGGAATGCCATTCCATGTCGATCCATGAGAGCTGACATAGCGCCCTGTGTAAAACGACATCCGCGATGGGCCACAGATCGTGGATTGCACATAAGCGCGATCAAACCGCACGCCCCGCGCGGCCAGTGCATCGATATGAGGTGTCTCTAAGTGCGGGTGTCCAGCACAAGAAAGATAGTCCCACCGCAATTGATCACACATAATGAAAAGCACATTTTTGGGCATGTCGGTCCTTAGATTTTGCAAGCGCTTGAAACGGGATTGGTCGGAGCCAACAAGGCCCCGACCAATTTAGTTATCCTTGTGCGGCCTCGGGAATATCGACACCAAGTTCTGTCAATGCCCGCAGTGAACCGGCGTGAAGTGCAAGGCTGATATCCTGCACCGCACCTTGCGGTGTGATGGCGTTGAGCCAAGGCGAGCTATCACCCGCGTCCACCACGCCGGCATAGAACGCTTTGGTCATCTCATAGATCATGTCTTCGTTTGCGCTTTCGTTGCAAACGATGCCCACGGTTACGCTCAATGTGGTGACGTCCTCTTCATTCTTCTGGTTCTCGCCATATGTGCCCGCAGCCAGAATTCCTGCGTCAAAACCTGGGCGCCCGACAAGTGCTTGAACGCCTTCGCTCTCAAGCTTTTCAGCAGGAATACCCAAGAACCGGATTTCGTTTGTCACCGCAATTTGGGTCAAGGCAGGGCTGGGTGCGTTTGTCGGGTTGCAATAAACATCAAGGTTGCCGCCCTGAAACGCCGCTGCCGCAACATCCCAAACTAGCGCCATAGCCTCATAGTCAGTGCCTCCCTCAAGACCTGCCACGGATCTGATCGATCGACGTGATGCCAGAGGATTCATAACCCGCAATGTGAAACACACCCATCGGGAAGTTAAGGACAGTGCGCAACTTCTCCACCAACTCGGGCGCTTGGTCGATCTATTCAAACATCGCTGCTTTTCTGCGCATTAAGGCGTGAATGATCGGGGAAGACATGCAGAAATCACTAACTGACCATCAGCGTAGCTTGCGACAAGCGATGCGCGAAATCATGAAGACAATGATCTGCGCAACTTCACGCCATGCGAAATTCATCTTTTGCGGCGCGGCTTCATCGATGTCCATATCGCGCGCAGCGCTGGAAATCGCCATAAACAATCCTGCATAATGCAACAGCGCAGGCTACATCGCAAAGTTAGCGCCAAATTTTCGTGATAAAGATCATGAAGCCGCGTTGGACTTTCCCAAAAGACTTATAGACATCAGGGCAAACGGTTTTGCCTCTCGGGAAGACAGTTATTGGGGTCGCGCAGTGGACTATGGGGGTATCCCAAGCGCTATAAGCGTGGCCATTCATGCGGGCGATAAGGTCGTTGGTGCGGTTAACCTCGTGTGGCTGGCAGAAAAACAAACCATGGCGGAAGTTGCCTCCGCACACCTTGTGCAACTGACGCTCACCGCACAGACCATTGGCAATGCGCTGAACTGTCCTCAGGATATCTGACCTGCGCCCACAAACGCCTGCGCCTGCGCGCTTGACTCGAAAATATGTTTGCGTGCCTGCGGGAAAACCTCACCAAGTTTCATGCGCATGAATGCCGACCCCGCATAGCGGGACACGTTGCGATAATGCATTTCGGTCAGTGCGTTTACCATTTCCGCCCATCGCGGCTCAATCGCTTCGTCGATGCGAAAGCCATCGTAGTTCACAACAACATCGACAGGCTTCCCGTAGGCCGTGCAGGTCGCGTCCACCAACCGCCTGACAAGATCAATTTCCACCTGCGTCCGTATCCGCATTTTCTCAAAGTTCAGAAACAATTGCCCCTTGTCTGGATCAAGCGCAATACGGTCGGGCAGATCAAGATGTAGCAGATCAGTGCGCAAGCCCATCTCCCCGCTTCGGAAAATGCGGGCGTCCATCTGGGTCACTTCATCCACAATCGGTTGGACTTCCATCTGATCCAGAATATCGCGCTGTAGATCAACGCCTGGTGCAATTTCGATCAACTGCAGCCCCCTAGACGTCAACTGGAACACACAGCGTTCGGTCACGTATAACACTGGCTGGCCAAGCCGCGCCAGATCCAGACCGCCACCATCATAAAAATCAAACTGGTTGCTCTGCGGAATAACCGCGTGCGTGTTCATAGCAGCCCCGAAATCAAGTCCCGATGCCGGCTGTCCGCCAATGACACCGGGTTTCGCGGTCGGGGTCAAATGATCCAAAAGCCCTTCCTCTGCCGCAATAGCCGCAACGCCTTCGGGCATGCCAATCCCAAGGTTCGCCACACCGTTGACTGGCAACTCGAACACGCAACGCCGTGCGATGACCTTGCGCGCATCCAGTGGCAGCGCCGGAATTTCACCCGCAGGCGGGCGGATGCGGTTTGCAAACGCCTGACTGAAGGCGGTGCTATATGTTTGCACATGGTTTTCAGGTTTCGCGACAACGATCGCATCCACAAGAACCCCGGAACTATGCACATCACGCGCAGGTAGCGTCCCCGCACGCGCCACCCTGACGGGGGTCAACAAAAGTCTCTAGCCCCACTTTGGACAGCATCCCCGGTTTGCCCGCTGCGATATCGCGGTAAAGCTGGCTAATCACACCTTGAGGCAAATTCCAGCCTCCGATTTTCCCCGCAATCGCCAACTGAGCCACTTTGGGAATTAGACCCCAATGACCTCCGATCACCCGTTTCAGCAGCCCGTCATGGCCCCATCAGTTAGGGCCGCTATCCTTTCCATCCCCTTGCCCCGCGGCAAAGACAAGCGACAAGTCTCGCGGATGGCTTGCCTCCAGAAATCTTACTTCAACAGCCGCCATCATTTCACGACCCGACAGCGACCAACGAGTAGCGCATTACCGCTAGGGTTTCGGACTTTGTTAGGAAGCTGATCACCCATGTTAAACGCGTCAGGAGTCATGATCTTGGCATTCCGTTGACTGTGCCGCGCTTTGGCGCAAACCCGCGGCAATGCGATATCGCGCGGATAGGAGTATGATTTTAGTAACGGTTCTGGCGCCGGGATCATGTTGTCACTTTTGAAGGTGGCGAAAGGCGACGTTTTAGCTAATCATTGCGAGGCATTTCAGACATCTCTGAATTTAAGGAAGGTTGGCAGTATGCCTGTGACCAAGCTGGAAAAGAAATTACATGACGCCTTGGTGGGTGACACCGATGGGACAGGTGGCCTTTCTGACTTACAGGCAGAACGTGAGCCTGCGAATTTCTTGCGACATGCCGTTTCGCTGTCCATGAGCAAGGTTGCCGACGGGTTGATAGACCCCAAGCTCATCTTGTCATGGCTGCTCGCGCATTTGGGCGCATCGTCATTTTTTGTCGGCCTGCTTGTTCCAATCCGCGAAGCGGGCGCGTTGCTGCCACAATTGTTTACCGCGCCACGCGTGCAGGCGATGGCGCGCCGCAAATGGGCTTGGGTCGCGGGCAGTATCGGACAAGGTGCGGCGGCGGCGGGGATTGTGCTGGCGGCTTTGACATTATCGGGCGCTGTGGCAGGGGGCGTTATTTGCGCGCTGCTGGCCGTGCTGGCGGTGGCGCGCTCCGTGTGTTCTGTTAGCTACAGCGATGTGTTGGGCAAAACGGTTGGGCAATCGCGGCGCGGTGCTGCGACCGGAACGGCGACATCACTGGGGGCGGGTGCGGTTGTCGTCTTTGCGCTACTGCTGATGTCGGGTGTATTTGACCGCGCGACACTTGTCATCGTCGCAATCGCGCTTGCAGCGCTGATGTGGTTGGGCGCAGGATTTGTGTTCTCGACACTCTGGGAAGAGCCTGCCCCCGGAGAGAGGCGCGACGCCACGCTTGGCCAATTGTCAATTTTGCGCAGCGATCCGCAATTACGGCGATTTATCTGGGCGCGGGGGCTTTTGACCTCCACGGCACTTGCGCCGCCATACATCGTGCTATTGGGCGCTCAGGCGGGACAAAGCACGTTTGACCGGCTGGGCGCGTTGGTTTTAGCCTCGTCCATCGCATCATTTATCAGCTCGTGGGTGTGGGGCCGCTTGGCCGACAGATCAAGCCGACAGGTGTTGATGTTTTCGGGGGTGTTCGGCGGGTTGGCACTGCTCGCGGCAATCGCGCTGGATTCTATCGGGGCGTCGGCGTCCATTTGGGCGCTACCCGTGGTGCTGTTCACATTGATGATTGCATATCACGGGGTGCGGCAAGGGCGGGTGATATATTTGGTAGACATGGCCCCGAAACGGAACCGCGCAACCTATACAGCTGTGTCGAATACGGTGATCGGGATTGTCCTTTTGGGGTCGGGAATATTTGGCGCGGTGGCGTCAATGGCTGGTGCAAAAACCGCGCTTGCAATCTTTGCCTGTATGGCGCTCGGCTCGGTTTTTGTCACCAAAGGGCTAGATGATGTCCACCACTAAGGATCGCTTTCGGTCTGGTGTTCATGTTCTCGCCATCCTCTGTTAAACTGGATATTACTCAACGTCACTTGTCCCTTCACAGGGCACATCACCGGAAATAAGCGATGGCTCAATCTCTGCGGACGCTTCTTACCCCCGTCAAATCCCTTCTTGGCGGCACGGCGGCCTTTATGGCGGGCAATAGCTTGCTTGGCGTGGTGTTGCCCCTGCGCATGGAGGCGGCTGGCTATCCAATTGCATTAACCGGTTTAGTTATGGCCGCGTATTATCTGGGGCTGGCATTTGGCGGTTTCAAAGCCAAGCACGTCATTCTCAGGATCGGTCATATCCGCGCGTTTTCCACATTTGCGGCACTGACTGCGGCGGTTTGTCTTGCCTATACGTTCTTTTTCAATCCGGCCGCCTGGATCGTTTTGCGCGTTATAAACGGCTTCTGTATTGCAGGCATGACCACCTCGATTGAAAGCTGGCTGAATGATCGCAGCAGTAACAAGACACGCGGTCGTGTGCTTGGGTATTACATGTTGGTCTTCTATGTCGCTATTGCGCTTGGCCAGACGCTCGTGAATGTCGCGCCTGTCGAAGGCAGTGACTTATTGATGATCTCTGCGGCCTTGATTGGACTATCGTTGATCCCCATTGCGTTAACCCGCCTCGGAGAACCCAACCTGAGCGAACTCCGCGTTCTGGGTGTTAAGCAACTATATCAGGCGTCGCGCGTAGGCGTGATCGGAGCGGGTGTAGCGGGTATTCTTATAGGTTCATTTTACGCCCTTGGTGTGGTCTTTGCGCGCCAAATCGGGCTGAGCATAACGGAAGCTGCAATGTTCATGAGCACCGTTGTGATTGGTGGTCTTGCGGCTCAAGTGCCCGTTGGCATGTTGGCGGACAGATTTGATCGTCGGATTGTAATGTCGTGCATGCTTATCGCGGTTGGCGTGTCATGGGGGTTATTGTCCCATTCGATTTCAAGCGACATCCACTTGGGTTTGCTGATGGCTATGGCGATAGCGTTTGGCGGGGCGATTAGCAGTGTTTATCCACTTTGCGTCGCACAGACATTCGACCGCTTGGACCGGAAATATTATGTTGCAGCGTCAGGGCGCCTGCTGATGGTTTATTCTATCGGCGCGACTATTGGCCCGCTGCTCGCGTCATCGTTGATGTCCGTTCATGGCCCACGATCGTTCTTTCTATTCGAATCCACAATAGCGGTCGGCTACGCTGTCTTTGTCTTGATTGCTGTGAGGATCGGGCCAAAACTACCTGTGGAAGGGCGCGAAAAATTCGTGCCGCTTCCTGATATTTCGCCTGTTGCAATGAGGCTTGATCCGCGCACTGAACCTAATACATCGGAACCGCACGCAGGCAAGTGACCATCAATAGCGGGGATCGTAAATTTTGCCGCGGTAAACGCCTTCGGTTTCATTTCGTCATCCTGATGGGCGGATGTTTTACGATGGTGGATCACCCTATGACAATTGGTCCAGCGGGAGTGGCTTACTGCCATCTCCCCCACTGCCGTCAGGCATCGTGTCAGCCCCCGCATTGATCAGTTGTATGCGCCGATAAGGTGCAATGCTGCCTGCACTGCGAAGTGCGTCGTCGATCAGACTATAAACCTCATCGCGGCAATCAACCGCGCGTTCAAATCGTGGAACCCAATAGCGGATTGTATAACTGATGCCACCCTCCTCATAGGAGCGCACACGAATATCCGGCTTTGGATCCTGTTGGATCAATTGTGCTTTGCCAAGCGCCTCCAACATAATTTCGCGGGCTTTTCCAATCGACAAAACATGGTCAAGCGTGATGTTGATCTGTGCGCGAAATTCTCGCTTTGGTGCGGAATAGTTGGTGATACGCTGCCGCGAAATCTGACTGTTGGGCAAAATCACATAGGTTCCGTCCAATGTCTGTAGGCGCGTGGTGCGCCACCCGATCTCAACGGCTTTTGCCTGCGCCAATGTGTCAATGTCGATCCAGTCACCGATGCGAAACGGCCCCTCTACCGCAAGGGCAATCCCGGACAAAGTGTCGGCCACCACGTTGCGAATGGCAAAGCCGATCACAGCAAGGACAATACCCGACCCTGCCAAAGCACCAATCGCGCCCTGCCCCATAAAAAGAGCCGACGTTGCGGTAAATGCAATCACGAACAAGATTGCGGCAATCAAGTCCTTTAGCAATCTTGGATAGGGTCGATTGCCGCCAGCTTTGTCCAAAACCATCGCCATGCCGCGACTAACGAGCCAAGCGGTAGAGAAATAGAGGACAACTGTATTGAGCAACGAAAAAGTTTCGTTTTGCGCGATGAATTCAGGAAGGTCTGGTAGCGTTTGTTGAACCCCGATACCGGTGAGAAACAAAAGGATTGGAAGGATCAGGCGGCGTGCGTGTTGCTTCATATGCATGGGAAAAACTCTTTTGTTGAAGAGCGATCCATTGCAGAAACACCGCCCTTGTTTACGTAATTTGCTTGTGAATTCTCAAGCCGGGGTTTGTTGGCGGCTGCGGGTAGACGCTACCGCCGTCATCCTTCCAACGGTCGATGCAAGGATCTATCTGCACGTTTGGCTCCTCGGTTCTGCGATGCTTGTCGGAGGTAAACAGGTCTGGGAACAACTCTTCAAAATCAGCCTTACAAATCATCATTGATTTGGTCCTTTCTGATAAATGTGAACTCTGGCGTTTGCTTTGGCGCGCATGGTGGATTGCACCACGCGCGCCACATGACGAAATCGCTATCAGAATGCCAATTGCGGTGTTGCGAGGCTTGTTCTTGCGTTGCTGGGCGCAACTGGGCCCATGCTCAGGTCATAGGCGTCATAACCATAGACGACACGCTTGATATCGCCGCGGTAAATACCGATGTCCCTCAAGAGCCGGTCTTCCATTGCTTCCAATGATGCGACCATCCTGCGCCGTTTCCAGCTCTTGATCACTGCTCGTGCTGCACGCCGCAAAGGGCCGTCATTTGCTGCCTTGGCAATGCCATTCATGGTGTCCAAGTTCGCGAGTTTGATGAGGTAGTTTCGATGTGTCAAAAAGGGATGCATGTCATCCTCCAAGCATAAGGTTACTGAAGACGTGACGCCGGTGTCTGCGGTGCAGAAGATCTTTGGGAGCAAGTGTTCGCAAATTCAAATGCGGCAGCGCAAAAACGGCGTTGTCCTAATCCAGATCGTTACGATCTGCGAATGACCCCGAGGCGTGAAACGGCACAATGGCGCGCCCCGCCCGGGGCTATACCCGGTTCAGTGTCTGACCTGCAAAATGCAGGGTCCTCATATGAAAGCTTGTTAACATCATACATTTGAGATGGGGTGTGTAGCGTGAGCTTTCAATCCTCGAAGATGCGGATATCAACAATTTAGTCGATCGCTTCCGATAGTGGGCCATAAAGGGCACAATGCGCCTAATCTGTTAAATATTCCTACCGCCGTATTGAACGTCCAAGGGCAATGCATAGCTTCTTTGTCATGATGGTATTTGCAGATCTTTTCCGATTTCCACTGCTAAACCGCCCGCGTCCCCGGGTGGTATAGACGCGACTGCGCCTGCCTTACCCTCGGGGTCTCCTCACTTGTTAGAAACGTGAACACGGCGCATTTTGGCCAAGTTAAAATCATGCTCAATTTTGTTGAAGCCAACCGAAGCATGAAATCCGCCATATCTTCGCGTCAGTGAGCCTGCCATTTACGTGGCCGCAAACGTCAATGCAGTGCGAAAACGGCAGCATCCGCAAACCTGCGATGACCGCAATCCGAACCACAAGATAACCTATAAACTTCGATCCAATTCAAGGAGTCCTCGAAATGTCGACAACTATCGCATCAGCCAAAAAACAGTCCAAACGTCATCCAACAGTTTTGATCAACGCAGACGATCTTGCCCATTTGGAGGGCTTGGGCGACGGCATGTTACGGCGTCACCCTGCCCTCGCTGATCGCCTGTTTGACGAAATCGGGCGGGCGCGCATTGTCGCACCATCAAAAATGCCAAAAGATGTCGTAACGATGGGCAGCACCGTGACTTACCGCGATGAAACCACCGGACATGAAAAATCTGTGCGCTTGGTTTACCCAGAAGAGGCCGATATCAACCAGCTTCGGATTTCTGTCATGACGCCGATCGGTGTCGCCCTACTGGGCCTGCGCGAAGGGGCCAGTTTTTACTGGGATACCCGCGAGGACCAGCGGCGCGCACTTACGATACTTCACGTAGCACAGCGAGAGGAGAACGGGGACGCCTGAGAATTGGCATGTCGCCTACATCAAGCGTCCTCGTCAGAGAGCAGAAAGGCTACTCGGCGGATGTTTCTTCGAGCTCCAGGAGTGCCTTTTTGACCTTTCTAAGCACCTCAGACGGGTCATCACCCTCCATGCCTTCGTTTGATGCGCGCAAGAGCGCTTTTTTGTCGTCTCGCCATTGTTTCAGTAATTCGCGCTTTTCGTCGCGATCAAGACTTTCATCGTTCAACAGTTCTGAAGGGGATGAGTATTTACCATGATAAGCCACTTGTTATCTCCATCGTCAGTTTTCAGGAAATTTGTCTCTTCGAGAATAGCATGAAGGCAAATTTTCGGCAACTTGAAGCTTTTGGCAACACCCCAACCGCACCGTCAGGGACAGCCGTCACAACCCGCATATATCCAAAAGGAGAGTTCATATGAGCAAGGCTTTTACAAAAGAAGACGACGACAGCGCAAAGCTACGGTTAGATGACCTACCGCAAAGTTTGCATCCGAATTTGGTAACGATTGAGGGTCTTGCAGATTTGGAAAACCGCCAGTCAGGTCTCATGCGCGAGCTTGCCGATCTTCGCACCAGCGCCGAAAGCGTGGAAGGTAGGCAAGCCGTCGCCGTAGCCGAGCGGGATTTGCGCTATATCGCTGCGCGTCTCGCACGTGCGGTCCTTGTTGATCCCAAAAACCATGCGCCTGACGTGGTGGCCTTTGGCGCAGAAGTCGAAATCTTGACCGATGACGACGATAGCCAGATCTTCCGGATTGTCGGTGAGGATGAAGCCGACCCGAAACGCGGATTGATCGCGCCTTACTCGCCGCTTGGCCGCGCAATAATGGGCGCGCAGCTTGGCAGCATCGTCGAGTGGCGCAAACCCGCGGGTAGTGTCGAGATCGAAATCATTGCGATCCGTTATCGTTAATCCCCTCGCGGGTTTCTCTGAGTAAAGCATTCACCCGAATTATCGGCAACTATAAGTGGATGCGATAGTGGTCACACCTTCATGCGTCTCGGTCGTGCTTCTTGTGCCTGATTGGTGGTCGCAATGGCCGCGCTCATTTCGTCCTCAAGCGTGGCCGTGTCCGGTCCAGTTCAGGGGTGATCGGGATGAATTCTGCATCGTCGCCTTTGGGCAACTTGAAGGGGCCGTCTTGCCAATCAGCGGCCTTCCAATCTTCTTTGGCTTGCTCGATCCTATCCTTTGAGGAAGAAACAAAATTCCACCAGATATAGCGGCTCTCATTCATTGTTGCCCCGCCAAGCGCCATCAATCGCGCGCCACGTGGCCCCGCTTTAATGGTCAACTTGTCACCGGGCCGAAAGACCATCTGGTCAAAGACGATAAACGGCCCAACCATCTGCCGTTCAGGCGAAGGTAAGGCGCGGCCCACATCAAATCCGCCAATGTCACGCGCGCGCGGGATAATCAGTGTCTCGATGCTATTGGTGCCGGATGCGGGGCGTTCTGGGTCTTGTGTCGGGTTCCAGTTCATGAATTGGCTCCAAAGGCCAAGTGAAGGTTTTTAGGTGAAATCTATCACTGAATTACATCGGCAAAGTCTGCGCTATGCTTTTCGCCTAGGCGCGCACGAATGGACAAATCGGGTCGCGTTTGCCCGCAGTGATCAAAACACGCTTGCCTGCAAGGGCAGGCACAGCCGCGGGCGCCCACGGGATCAACGGGTGCAGCAGGCCGATGCGGTCAAACAGGTCGGGGTGTTGCAGCACAACCGATGCAAGGATGTTCGCGCCGTTTGCATAGCCAAAACCGTAGACTGGCGAACCAGGAAGCTGCGCACGGTGCGCCGAAAGAACCGCGGCCATCGATTCCGTGCGCTTGGCAAGATCGGGCATATCATAGACGCCCTCATCGTTGAGGAGGATTGTGACCTCGCTATTCGCGTCTCGGGTCCGCCCAATGATAAATCAACGATCTGGCGTAAAGTCTGCGAGGTTCCGCGTCAGATTATCGCCGCGCTCAACTTTCAGGGAAGTGCATAGACATCAGCCCTTTACTCGTGCCCAACTTCGTCTGTTCTGCGGCCCTAGAGAGGAGCTTACAACAACCGCCAGTGATCCTGTTTCGCGAAGATTGATGGCTGCGACCGAGCGGTTGATCTGATTGACTGGCATATTGATCTCTGCCCAATCTTTCAGCCAGATTTCAAGACTCCGATAGCCGTGCAAGTTGCCAAAACCATGCTTTGCAGTGTCTCTCAGAGAACAAAGATCAAAGGTATGGTGGCGGAGACGAAGGGATTCGAACCCTCGAACGAGTTACCCCGTTACTCCCTTAGCAGGGGAGCGCCTTCGACCACTCGGCCACGTCTCCGCTGACCCGTTTAGCGGCAGGTTTTGGGAGGGGCAAGGCGTAATTTGTGGAAAATGTGCGATACACGCGGCGTGCACGGCGCGTGCACCGGACGTGCACCGGTTTTGCGGCGAATTTTAGAACTGGCGGGCCAAAAACCAAGGCCCGCCGCCAGCTTATGTATTAAACAAGAAGTGCATCACGTCGCCGTCTTTGACGATATAGGCTTTGCCTTCGGCTTTCATTTTGCCCGCCTCTTTTGACGGACCTTCGCCGCCGAGCGTCACGAAGTCGTTGTAGCCGATGGTTTCGGCGCGGATGAAGCCGCGTTCAAAGTCGCCGTGAATCACGCCGGCGGCTTGCGGGGCCGATGTCCCTGCTTTGATCGTCCACGCGCGCGCCTCTTTTGGCCCGACGGTGAAATAGGTTTGCAGGTGCAGGAGTTCGTAGCCCGCGCGGATCAGCCGGTCGAGACCTGGCTCTTCGAGGCCCATCTCGCCAAGGAACATTTCTGCTTCTTCCGCGTCTAGCTGGCTGATTTCTTCTTCGATGCGCGCCGAGATCACGACGTGCGAATTGCCTTGGGTCGCGGCCATTTCGCCAACGCGATTGGATTGGGCGTTCCCTGCTCCTGCGCTGTCTTCTTCGACGTTACAGACGTAAAGCACGGGTTTGGATGTCAACAGTTGCAGCATTTTCCATTGCTTTGCGTCATCTGCATCGACACTCACGGTGCGCGCAGGTTTGCCGTTGTTGAGCGCATCCAGAGCCGCCTTGAGGAGCCGTTCCTGATCGCCCGCCTCTTTGTCGCCGCCACGCACCTTGCGTTGCAGACCTTGCAGACGCTTTTCAATGGATTCCATGTCGGCAAGCATCAGCTCGGTTTCGATGACTTCTGCATCCTCGACAGGATCAACGCGCCCCTCGACGTGGGTGATGTCGTCGTCTTCAAAGCAGCGCACCACATGGGCGATGGCGTCACATTCGCGGATGTTTGCAAGGAACTGGTTGCCGAGGCCTTCCCCTTTGGAAGCGCCCTTCACAAGCCCCGCGATGTCGACGAATGTCATGCGGGTCGGGATGATGGATTTGGAGCCAGCGATTGCCGCCAGTTTATCGAGCCGTGCATCGGGCACAGCCACATCGCCCACATTGGGTTCAATGGTGCAAAAGGGGTAGTTTGCAGATTCTGCAGAGGCTGTTTGGGTCAATGCATTAAACAGAGTGGATTTTCCAACGTTGGAGCGGCCCGCGAAACACACTTCCAGCCGATCCGCAGGCGGCAGGCCGTCCATAGCGACAACGCCCTTCAGAAAGGTGCACGGCCCTGCGAAAAGCAAACGTCCCTGTTCCAGTTCGTCGGGTGAAAAGCCGTCCGCAATCGGAAAGGGCAGGGTCTTGCTCATACGGTCACCTTGTGAGGCAACTAACGAAGACTTCATATAGCCGGTTTTGATGGCTTCAACACCTCCGCCCATCTCTAATATTTTAGTGATTTCAGCAAAAGCTTGTTCTTTCAAGTCTTTAACTTTTGACTCAATCACAAGTGAGCCTTCAAACAAATCAGGGTATTCAAGTAAATCTGTTTCGTAAGCCATGACTTGTTGTAAACGCAATGACCATTGTTGGTCCCAAGGGCGGGGGAGTGATAAGGCTTCATTCCATGCGGGTAATTGAAGCGCGCGACAGCGTGCATTTCGGCTCAGTGTAACCCCTAGTGTTTCGATCAATATTCGCCATGCATTATTTTCAGGCTGTTCTTCTGTTAAACCCAGCGAATTTACTTGTACGCCGTAGCGGAAACGTCGGTACTTGGCATTTTTTACACCGTAACGCTCAGAAGTGATTTCATCCCACATTTCACCAAATGCGCGCATCTTGCAGGTCTCTTCTACGAAGCGCATGCCTGCATTCACAAAGTAAGAAATACGGCCGACACAGCGTTCAAACTCTTCTTCATTAAAACAATCTCGTTCTTTGATGGCATCGAGAATAGTTATTGCGGTGGTCAACGCGAATGCAAGCTCTTGAACAGGGGTCGCACCGGCTTCTTGTAGGTGATATGAACAAATGTTTGAAGCATTCCATGAAGGAATATTATGTAAACAATATTCATACATATCAACGATAATGCGAATGGAGTCTTCAGGTGGAAAAATATAGGTGCCGCGTGCTAAATACTCTTTAATTAAATCGTTTTGTGTTGTGCCTTTGAGTTTACTAATATCAACACCGCGTTCTTCAGCCATCGCTACATATAGCGACAATAACCACATTGAGGTGCCATTAATGGTCATAGATGTGTTCATTTCATCTAGTGGAATGTTGTCGAAAAGCACTAGCATGTCATCAAGCGAGTTAATGGGCACGCCTACCTTACCAATCTCAGGTTTTGCAATATCATGATCTGAACTGTAACCACACTGAGTGGGTAAATCCATTGCAATACTTAGCCCTGTTTGGCCTTTGGCTAAGTTATTTCGATAAAGCTCATTGGAGGCCCAAACATTGGTATGCCCTGCATAAGTTCGGAAAATCCAAGGACGATCTTGACCTACTTCGCCTTCTTTATCATATATGTGGTGTGCTTTTTTCTTGTCGCTCATTCCGGTGACTCCAAGTGACTATTTACGCTAGATTTATGCTGCATTTTCAAGCAATGAGCGAGCGATAACTTTAAGGGCTAATGTTTCTTCTGCACCTTCAAATATTGACAATACTCGGGCATCAATCCAGTAACGACTAACGGCAGACTCTTCAGCATACCCCATGCCACCATGTATTTGCATTGCTTCACGTGTTAGCCATTCTGATGATTTACACGCAAAAAGTTTAACTAAACTCGCTTCCATTTGCCCTTTACCTTCATCCATTAGTCGCCCAACAGCATACGTAAACTGGCGAGAAGCGGTCATAAGTGTTGCCATACGTGCGAGTTTAACAAGTGTAAGTTGGTAGTTGCCCAAAGGCTCGCCAAACACTTTACGCTCTTTTGAGTAACTGATCGCTTTCTCAAAAGCTGCCTGCATGACGCCATTTGCGCGGGCCGCTGTTTGGATACGTCCCCCTGAGAAGCCTGCCATTGTGTAGTAAAAGCCTTTGCCTAAGCCTGCTTCACCACCTAGTAAATGACTGTCGGGAACAAATACATTGTCAAAGAAAACATCAAACGAATGCATGCCTCGATAACCGATTGTCGGAATTGCTTTACCCGATATAGTGCCGCCATTTTCTAATTTATGGCTGAACTCATGGCCGTCAGTCGAGGGCTTTTCGACTAAAAACATACTTAAGCCTTTGTGACCTAAACCGGGCTCAGGGTTTGTTCTTGCAAGCGTTAGAAGTACACCGGCTTTGCCGCCAAAGGTACACCATGTTTTTGCACCATTAAGCACCCAACCGCCGTCGACTTTTTCGGCTTTTAATTTCATGCCTGCAACGTCTGAACCAAAATCAGGTTCAGTGATTGCGACAGCGCAAAAGGGGTCTGCCCATGCCAATTTAGGCAGCCAATGTTGCTTTTGTTCAGCGGTGCCACCGGCTAAAAGTGCGCGAGATAAAATTTCAGGTCGAGTAATCAAACTCCCGGCTGCTGCTAGAGAACCACGAGAAAGTTCTTCTGTTACAACGATCATTCCAAGGTTATCTTCTTTTCCGTCGACTAATAGGCCGTCATATTCTTCAGGGATCGATAAACCAAAACAGCCCATTTCAACAAGAGGCTTTAGTATTTCATCCGGAATCATTAAGTCATCACGGTGAATGTGCTCAGCTTTTGGCATGACGACGTCGGTTGCAAAGCGTTGAAATGACTCACGCATAATTTGCTTATCTTCATCAAGTTGAGCATCGACCGTATGCCCATCTTGTTCAAGCATGAGTTTACCTAAGTCAACGAGTTGGGATGTTTGTTGGTAGGTTTGAACAAAATCTTGCGTTGCTTGACTTTCAAAAGCGGTTGTAAAGGCTTCTGGTGAAAGTCCATATTCATTTCGACGCGCTGCTAAACGGCCTTTCGTGTTATGCACCATTTCGGCACAGAACATCAGTGCCAGTTGTTCTTCTAATTCACCTGTTGTCGTTGTATTCTCTGCAAAATCACAAAAAACGCGCGCTGCGGCCAACTCAGCTGAAGAATAGGCTAAATCATAAGACACAAGTTGATACTCGTCTAATTTACTACCTGATAGTCGCCCTGACTCATTCATGCATAAACTTTTAATGTGACTAAGAGCTGAATCAATAGCGCCTTGAGCTTGTGCGACAACAGTGCGTGCTTGCGAAATACTATCTGAAGAATTTTGAGACAATGTGGTCTCTCCTAGCGAATTTATGCATTAGAGTTAAAAGGTATATTAACGTTATTAACAAGGCATGTTATAGGAAAGTAAATCTTAAAAAAAGAGACTTGATGTGATGTAGAGCGTGAAAAATGACCTAGAGACCATTCCAAAGGTTAAAGTAGCAGCATATTTAGTCGATATCTTGGGCTTTTATGAATGCTCTGCTATTGCGTGGGTTGTATTTGAGCGGTAACAATTTCTGCCAGCATCTTTTGCTTGGTAGAGCGCAGAGTCTGCAGCTTTCAGCAGAGAGGTTTGGTTAGCTTTAATTTGAGGCGTAATAGTGGAACCACCGATGGAGCAGGTCAAACTAATTTTTTCACCTTGGTAATTAAGTACTAAGCTTGCAATTGCGTTAATCATCCTTAAAGCGAGCATTTTTGTTGTTTCGTCATCGGTGTTGGGGAGTAGGATAACGAATTCTTCTCCGCCATAACGTGCAACGCAATCAGTCGGCCGAGTGGCAATTTGACTAATGGTTGAGGCCACCGCTTTTAAACATTCATCACCGAAAACATGCCCATAATTATCATTAATTTTTTTAAAAAAATCTAAATCGAGCATGACCAGGCTGATAGGACGTTTTAGGTTGGTGCAGTTTAGCCATTCTTTTTCAAATTTTTTATCAAAATACATTCTGTTTTTAAGCTGCGTTAATGGGTCTGTTGTGCTGAGTTTTTCCATGAGTTGAGCGCGTTCTTCAGCGACCATATGATTGGTGACAGCTGCCCAATAATCGTCATGTGTTGCTTTGGTTGCCGTAAATATATAAACCAGACCAATACTGGTGATTGCAGCGAGACTTAAACTTTGTGTATCAGCTTGATAAACCAGTATGCCGATAAATGGTATAAACATAAGCGTAGGGTAAAGCATGCGTATTTTTGATGAAATACTGAGTGTACAGGCGCCACCTAGTGCAATGGCGGGGGTAATAATTAGAATGACTGTTTGTAAATCATTTAAACTGTCATTGTACAAGATCCACGCGGTCATGGTTCCCCAGTGAGCGGCAGCCGCAAGAATTGTCAGTTCAAGCCAGTAGCTCATTTTATATACATTATTATGCGGTTGTTTCTTAAGTAATAAAAAATGCCAGACACGCGAGACAAAAATTAAGAAAATTGTAGCGGAGTTAATGATGAAAAAAGCAGGGTGGTTTGTATTTATCTCATAACTGAAAGCCAGAATGAGCCAAATACAAGCATAAGTTAAAATGCCGCTTTTAGCGCGCATAGTAAGGTCGAATAATGCACGTGCTAGAAGTTGTTCGTTGTAGCTGTGCATTCAGAATTTTACCTTATTAATAATGGGTGTTTATAAAAGTATAGTCTAAAAAATACATTGTATGAAAAAAATACAATTGTTAGGGTGTTATCACGACTTTCCCTAGGTGCTGGTTTGATTTGAGGTAAGTAAAAGCTTGGTTGAAGTGATCCAATTTAAAATGCTTTGCAATGACAGGTTTTAACTGATTGTTATTAAAGCCTTTTTGTATTGCTGTGACGGCTTGGGCTTTCTCTAGTTTATGGGAGAGCGTTTGATCAACCGTATAGCCTTTAAGCGTTAACAAGCGTTTCATTAATACGCCTGCATGAATATCCATCGGCATTCTGTCTAGCATGCCTTGAATGATGAGTCTACCTTCGCGCTTTGAACCTTTTATTAAGGCATGGCTCATTGGACCCGCAACCGCATCAAAGACTAAGTCGCTTCCATGGTTATCTGTGAACGACATGATGCTTTTGACATAATGATTAATATTGTCACTTAAATTTGCGGTCTTGTGATTCGGAAGGACGATGACATGCTTTGCGCCGAGTTCAAGCAATGCTCGTGCTTTATCCTCTGAAGTGGTTGTCGCGATAGGAATTGCCCCGATCATATTGGCAATTTGAATTGCAGCAATGCCAACAGAGCTCGATGCGGCCGTAATGACAACGACCTCTCCTTTAACCAGTTCGCCTGAATTAACGAGCCCGCCCCAGGCGGTAAAATATGCCATCCAGATCGCACCACTATCTGAATCTTGTATTTCGGAAGGGGTTTTTAGAATGGCATTTAGTGAGTAGCAGCCATACTCCGCAAGACAGCCTTGTGTCTGTACGTCAAAATCAAGAGGCGACAACCCAACGCGATCACCAATTTTTAGCTGGGTGTGCGTATTGGGACCGATTTCATCTACAATACCTGAGCCTTCAAACCCTAGTCGACTGCCTGAATCAGGCTTTATAAAGTAGCGGTTTTGTGTATAAAGTAAATCCCCTCTGTTTAAACCAACAGAAGTTAATTTGAGACGTATCTCTCCCTCTTTAGGCGACGTCATGGGGACGTCCATTAACACTAAACTATCTGGGTTGTTTGCTTCTGTTAAAATGAGTGCATGCATAGGAAAATAAACCAATTTTTTTATGCAGAATAGAACAAATTTAGCGCATCGTCCAAGGTCAATCGGTAGATTTAAAAATATGTCTGGTTTATCCTATTTATAATATTAGGGACAGTGTTTAGCTAGTAAATATTGATGATCAAAATTTAATCAAAATGAGCAAAGAAATATGAAGGCTATATTATCAGGTATGCGTGTTGTCGAGGCGTCAGCATTTGTCGCCGCACCGCTTGGCGGAATGACATTAGCGCAGTTAGGAGCTGATGTGATAAGAATAGATGCCATCGGTGGTGGATTAGACTACCGGCGCTGGCCAGTGACCAAAGATAATGCTAGCTTATTTTGGGCAGGGCTTAATAAATCAAAACGCTCTGTCGCGATAAATTTTAGATCACCTGAAGGCTCTGAGCTTGCTAAGCAAATAATCACTGCGCCAGGGAAAGAAGCGGGGATGTTGCTGACCAATTTTCCTCCAAAGGGTTGGTTGTCTTACGAAGACTTATCGGCAGTGCGTCCTGACTTAATTCAACTCACGGTGCAGGGCGATCGTCATGGTGGTTCAGCCGTTGATTATACTGTAAACCCTTCTATTGGTTTGCCATTCCTAACAGGGCCTGCTGACAGTAACACACCGGCTAACCATGTATTACCCGCTTGGGACTTAGTAACAGGGCAAATGGCCGCGCTGGGGCTACTCGCAGCAGAACGACACCGTACCCGAACGGGCGAAGGCCAGCATGCAAAAATTGCTTTGGCTGATGCGGCAATGGCCGTGATGGGGCATTTAGGCTTTATTGCTGAAGCGCAATTGGGTGAAGAACGTGAACGCTTTGGAAATTATCTTTACGGAGCCTATGGGTGCGACTTTACGACCTTAGATCATGCGCGTGTGATGGTGATCGGCTTAACAAAGCGCCAATGGAAATCACTTTGTATTGCGACAGGCACTGAACAAGCCATGCAAGATTTAGCCGTCAAATTAGGTAGAGATTTTTCCAAAGAAGGTGATCGTTTTGAGTCACGAGACGAAATCTCTGCGTATTTTCATGCGTATATTTCAAAACAAACCTACGCAGATCTTGAAAAGGTATTTAATCAAAACGGTGTGTGTTGGAGTAAATATGACACGGTGAAAGGAATGGTTGAAACGAATCCTGATTGTTCTTTAGACAACCCAATGTTCACTCAAATAAAGCAACCAGGTATTGGTTCCTATATGGCAGCCGGAGCGCCTTGGGATTTTTCAGCTTTTGAGCGCATGCCAGCAAAACCAGCGCCGAAACTAGGTGAGCAAACAGACGAAGTACTGGCTGATGTGGTGGGTTTAAGTTCGGCTGAAATTGGAAAATTACATGATAATGGCATTATCGCCGGCCCTGAAGGGGCGTGATAACAATGGTAAGGCTTCATTAATCTGAAAGTTAGTGGCAGTACGCGAGTCACTCAATTACCCTGAAAATAACAAGTGATACAGACATGACCGATATTAATATTACCTATTTACAAGAGTGGGTCGGCAAGCAAGAAACTAAAGAAGATGATATTAGTTTATTTCAAGCACAAGCTTTAGCTGCCGCTTTAGACAATGACGTGATACCTCAAAAGGGTGACGCACTACCTCCTTTTTGGGAGTGGATGTACTTTTTGGCAACACCAAAAGCTTCGGCAACAGGATTGGATGGCCATCCTGATAAAGGAGGGTTTTTACCGCCAGTACCGTTACCACGTAGAATGTGGGCTGCAGGCGAAGTGGAGTTGTTTAATGCTTTGGTGATTGGCCAAGCAGCCACACGCCTATCGACGATTGAATCGGTAGAGCTGAAAGCGGGTAGTACGGGTACATTGGTGTTTGTGAATGTTAAGCATGAAATATCTCAGAATGGCGTGTTATGTATTCGTCAGATACAGAATATTGTTTATCGTGAACAACCCGCTGCGGATGCAGGGCTTCCACCGGCTAAAAATGCGCCTGAAGAGCATGATTTTTCACAGATGGTTAATCCTGACCCCGTGCTATTATTCCGATATTCAGCACTAACCTATAATGGCCATCGTATTCATTATGACCGCACCTACGCGACGGAAGAAGAGCTGTATACTGCTTTAGTGGTCCATGGCCCATTGTTGGTTACGCTATTGTTAGAGTTACAGCGAAAAAATATTAAAGATAAAACGCTGAAGAAATTCAAATTTAGAGCTGTCAGGCCGACGTTTGACAATCAATCTTTTACTGTTTCGGGTAAGCAAGAAGGTAGTGCTTTATCGCTTTGGTCAGCAGACCAAGATAATGCGTTATGCATGACTGTGAAAGCCGAATTGTCTGATGAGTAAACTAGGCACTGCTTGGTAATATTGAAATCGAGAAAAAATATGCAAAAAATAAGCTATCCAGGCTGGCGTACAGCGCTTTTTATTCCAGTACATATTGAAAAATTTGTTGCAAAAGCCCATACACGGGGTGCTGATGCTTATATTTTAGATTTAGAAGATAGTGTTCCTTTAGCTCAGAAAGCCGAAGCCAGAGAGTGTGTTATTCCGGCCGCTAAGGTTGTGAGTCAGGGGGGCGCGGATGCTTTGGTACGTATTAATCTAGATGCTCGGTTTGCTTTGTTAGATATTGAAGCCTCTATAGATGAAAGTGTTAAAGCAATCGTGGTGCCCAAAGTAGAATCAGAGGCTCAAATAAGAGATTTTTCTCAACGCATATCTCAGCTGGAAAAAGACAAGGGTTTACCTGAGGGACATACCGCATTGATTCTAATGGTTGAATCGGTAGACGCATTACCAAAATTAGATGCTCTCGCGGGTTCTGATCCAAGAGTTGTCGCGATGATATTGGGGTCAGAAGACTTTTCTGCAACAGCGGGTATGCAGCCTTTGCCGCAAACGCTCTTATTACCGAACCAAATGGTTGCGCTGGCTTGTCGCCGCGCAAATATTATGCCGCTTGGGTTTCCTGGTTCGATTGCCGATTATAGTGATTTGGAAGCGTTTAGAAAAACGATTCAATTTGCAAAGCAGCTAGGGTTTGTGGGGGCGTTTTGTATTCACCCTAAACAGGTCGCTGTCATCAATGAAGAACTGACACCAACTGCAATGGAAGTTGAAAATGCGCAAGGCTTAATTCAAGCTTTTGAAGCGGGGCTTGCTGCAGGCAAAGGTGCGGTAGAGTATAAGGGTAAAATGATAGATTTACCGGTGGTTGAGCGCGCTAAAGAGCTATTACGTAATGCTCAGGCACTTGGGGCGTGAAGATGTGAGGTTACACGTCTGCATGAAAAGTCACGAAGTAATAGCGATTTGATGACTATCATCGCACCGATCAAGCAAAAAATAGTTTGTTTTTTAGACTAAAATGTAAGAAAACGGCTATTGACCCTTGGCGATGATCTCCTTATGATGGCGTCCTGTCAGGATGCTATCGAAATTTACAATAATAAACAGGGATGAATAAATCATAACAGCTTACGCAAGTATCTGTTTTATATTTAAGAATAAGGTGTCATCTAGCCTTGTTTTCCTCCTCTCATATCGATTCAATTGCCCTGTTTTTAATGTGAAAATTAAACCTTTGAACGCTGTGCAGGTTAATCCTGCGTATAGAAGTCGAAGAAGGCATTTACAAGGAGAGAATTATGTCAGTCGCCAAGTCGTTTAGTGAGTACCCAACATCAAGCTACCGTAATGAGCAGTCCAGAAAGCTTGCTGAGCGTACACAGATGCTTATTGATATTGCAAACAAGGCGCGTGAAGAGTCATTAACGCTCCAAGAAACAAATGATCTATACGCTGAGTTTAATAAAACCTACGAACTTAGTAATAACACTACTTTAGTCGCCCAAAAGCATTTAGAAGCGTCTTTAGAAGACCCAGAAATAGTGCTAGACAGCTCCGTGAATATTAAAAGTACGCATAGAACGTCTACAACAGTTGAGCCGCTTAAGACTATCGGTTTGGATGGTGTAGATGAAAGCTGGGCAATCAAACTACTTAACGAAAGTGAACTTTGTGATAAAAAACAAACGAATATACAAGCTCCGACAGCTTATAAAAGCGTGACTCAAGCTGTTTTATGCGAAGCATAGTAAGGGTGTAATGCTTAACCGCTATGTGGTGGGTTAGGGCCTCGACCAAGGTGGGCGCTGTTAGCGATTAATAGTACTCAGCTGTTGCCATGCCGGTACCCTTTACCTGTTCAGTGATGCCGTTATGCTCAATGGTTAACGCCACATCGACTAAAAAATAATGCTGCCATGCATTTGAGTAAAATGCTTTTACAAGCATTCGAACGGCCCAGCTTACTGAGCCAAGCACATCAATCGCCAATACTTCTTTTGCCACCGTTACAGTGCCTTTAATTTTCAGGTCATCACGTTCAAGGTTTAATTCCCAGCGCTTGGGCGGGTCATAAGGGGAGTGTTGGTGAGATACAAACCCTCCATCAACATACTCCCAATCTGCAAACATTCCGATTGACTGATTGTTTTTTGCGACATAAAGCATTTGTGGTTTTTTAAGACCATAGATAAATTTGGGAGTGATTTCATGCAGGTCTATCGTCCATTTGTCTGAAAAGAAGATGAGCCGATACCAATGATCAGAGAAATCAGGCACTTTAGCGGTTGCATTTCCATGGTCTAGATAGCCCTTAAGCTTGAGAGTGCTAAGTGAACCATCAGATTTAAGCTTTGCAGTCACTTCACCGCGAGGCGCAATCATTTTAAGGCCCCAATAGTGATCTTTGTTATTTTCTAGATATATATTACTATCGCCAGACTGTGCGCCAGTTTCAGTGTGGGACATATTTATGTGTACTTCAACATCATCACCGTTTATATCTTCGCCTTGGTAAAATATGGTCGTCGTCTTTGCACCTACCTTTATGTAGCTATTATCTCCAAATGTCATGCCTTTAATTGGATCTTTTGTAATTTCGTCTCGA
>CAKZNT010000052.1 GCA_937132065.1 uncultured Loktanella sp. | reverse complement strand
CGCCGTGGTGGGCTCGTCTGCAATCAGGATCTGCGGGCTTTGGGCCAGCGCCATGGCGATCACCACGCGCTGGCGCATGCCGCCGGAAAGCTCGTGCGGATATTGCTTTAGCCGCCGCGCCGGCTCGGGGATCTGCACCTGATCGAGCAGTTCAAGCGCGCGGGCGCGGATCGCTTTTTCAGAAAGCCCGCCATGAGCGGAAATCGCACCAGCCAGTTGCTTTCCGACGGAAAGCACCGGGTTGAGCGAGGTCATCGGCTCCTGAAAGATCATGCCGATATGGCGGCCACGCACCTGCCGCATCTCGGCTTCAGGCAGGGCAAGAATATCGCGTCCCTCAAGAGCCGCCGTTCCCGCCGCAACACGCGCCATGGGCTTCGGCAGAAGCTGCATCAGGGAAAGCGCGGTCATGGATTTGCCCGAACCGCTCTCGCCGATGACGCCAACGATTTGCCCCGCATCCACGCGCAGCGACACATCACGCAGGATCGGCGTGCCGTAAATGCGCAAATGGAGGCCACGGATATCGAGCAAGCTCATCTTCCCGATCTCCGCAACTTGGGATCGAACAGATCGCGCAATCCATCCCCCATTAAGTTCAGCCCCAACACTGTCAGCAGGATCGCCATGCCGGGAAAAATCGCCATGTGCGGTGCAAATGAGATCATCGTCTGGCTGTCCGCCAGCATTCGCCCCCAGCTTGCGGTTGGAGGCTGCGCACCCAAACCGACATAGCTAAGCGCGGCTTCTGCCAATATCCCCAATGAGAACTGTATCGTTCCCTGCACAATCAGCAGATTGGTCACATTCGGCAGGATGTGTTCCGCCGATATCCGCGCGCTCGACTTGCCAGCGACGCGGGCGGCCAGGATAAACTCGCGCTCCCATAGGGACAGCGCCGCCCCCCGCGTGATGCGGGCAAAAACCGGAATGTTGAAGATGCCAATCGCTATGATGGCATTCACAGCACCGGCGCCAAACACTGCGGTGATCAGGATCGCGATCACCAGCGAAGGAAAGGCAAACACCAGATCGTTGCCGCGCATGATCAGCTCGTCCAGCCAGCTGCCCTTGCGCGCCGCGGCTGTCAGGCCCAGGGGCACACCGATGGTCATGCCGATACCGACGGCCACCAGCGCAACCGCGATCGACGTGCGCGCGCCCACCATCGTCATGCTGAACAGATCACGGCCAAAGTGATCAGTGCCAAACCAATGCGGGCCGCCGGGCGGCTGCAGCTTGTTTGGAATGTCCATCACCTCGTGGTCATAGGGCGTCCAGACAAACGAAATCGCCGCCATCACCAGCACCAGCGCCGAAATCACAATGCCAAGCGTTAGCGACTTCATGTGCGGGTCCGCAGGCGGGGGTCGACGGCACCGTAGGCCAGATCAACGGCAAAGTTCACGACGATCACCACAAACACCAGCAACATCACCACGCTTTCCACGACGATCAAATCACGCGCGCTGATGGACTGGAAAATCAACCGGCCCAGACCGGGCAGAAAGAACACCTTTTCGATGATGATCCCGCCCGCCAACAGGAACGCGAATTGCAACCCGATGATCGTCAGCACGGGGATCAGCGCATTACGAACGGCATGACGCCACAGCGCCTGACGACGGGTCAGACCCTTGGCGCGGGCGGTGCGCATGAAATCTTCGCCCAGCATATCCAGCAGCGATGAACGCATGACGCGGGCAAGGATCGCGGCTTGGGGCAGGGCCAGCGCGATGGCGGGCAGGGTCAGGGCCTTCATGCTGATCCAGAACCCTTTGTCCCAACCGGGAAACCCGCCCGACGGGAACCAGCGCAATTTGATCGCGAAAATCAACACCATGATCATGGCGAACCAGAAATTAGGCACCGCGACGCCCAGTTGCGTCGCGCCCATGATGCCGACATCACCGATGCTGCCACGGCGCGACGCGGCGTAGATGCCAGCGGGGAACGCGATCAGCGTGGATAGCACCAAGGCATAGATCGCCAGTGGTAGCGACACCCAGACGCGATCAGCCACCATGCCCGACACGGGTGTCTTATAGGTATAGGATTGCCCCATATCGCCGCGCAGCATCCCGCCCGCCCAATCAAAATAGCGCAGGATCATCGGTTGATCCAAACCCATTTCGGCACGCAGCGCCGCCAGCGTATCAGGGCGCGCGTTCACCCCCAGAATAAGCGTGGCAGGATCGCCGGGAATAACCTCGATCACCGCGAAAATGACCATCGAGGCGACAATCAGGCTGATTACCAGCGAAATCAGACGTTTGAGGGCATAGCGCAGCATTTCGCTACGCTAGGCGAGCGGCGCGCAAGGGTCCAGAGGGGTTGTCGAAGTGACGTGGCGCTGTATGTCAAAGGGCATGTTGCAACGCCCGCTTTTCATCGGCTCGGAAATCTATCGTGGCTCGTCCTACGGGAAGGCGCATCCCTTGCGCGTGCCGCGTGTCTCGACTGTCATGGACCTCAGCCGTTCGCTGGGCTGGCTGCCCGATGCACAATACGTAACCTCGCCGCGCGCACGGCCAAAGGCGCTATGGGCGTTCCACACGCCTGAATATGTTTCCGCCCTTGCACGGGCAGAGCGGCGCGGAGCGGTGAGCGAAGCAGAGCGCGCGGCGTATCAGCTTGGCACGCATTCCAACCCGATATTCGCAGAGATGTTTCGCAGGCCCGCGACCTCTGCTGGTGCGGCGCTGCTGATTGGGGAATTGCTCGCGCAGGGCGGCGTGGTGTTTGCCCCTGGATGCGGGACACATCATGCGCTGCCTGATCGCGCCAACGGGTTTTGCTATCTGAACGATCCCGTGCTTGCCATCCAGTCTTTGCGCCGCAACGGGGCGCAGCGGATTGCCTATGTCGATATTGATGCCCACCATTGTGACGGTGTCGCGGCGGGGTTTGAAAATGACCCAGAGACCTTGCTGATCTCGGTGCATGAGGCGGACCGTTGGCCGCGCACGGGGCAGATTGATGACATCGGTGTCGGTAATATGATTAACGTGCCGCTGCCCCGTGGCTGTCACGATGGAGATATGGCGCTGGTGCGGGATGCGGTGATTTTGCCCGCCGTGGCCGCGTTTCGACCCGATGCCATTGTGTTGCAATGCGGAGCGGATGCCGTTCTGGAGGACCCGCAGTCGCGCATGGCCCTGTCCAATAATGCACATTTCGCGATTGTGTCCGCCTTGCGGGGGCTATCGCCGCGCTACGTTGTGACGGGCGGGGGGGGATATAATCCGTGGTCGGTTGGCCGCCTTTGGGCTGGTGTTTGGGCCACGTTGATGGGCCACGACATCCCTGATGTATTGCCCGAAGCGGCGCAGAGCGTGTTGCGCAATTTGCGCTGGCAGGGACCGATGGGCGAAAAGTTTGCCAAGCCGCATTGGATCACAACACTGCGCGATCACCCCCGCGAAGGCCCGATTTCAGAAGGGGTGCGGGCGCAGATCAATTACTTAGCCAATAGGATAAGTGATGCGTAACCCCTTGAATACCGTGCGTTGCGCGCTGATAGTCCCGCAATGAGATTTCTATTGTCATTGATATTGGGGATGTGGGCGCAGGTGGCTGTCAGCGCACCTGTGACCGTGTTTGCGGCGGCAAGTTTGAAAGAGCCCTTGGATGCCTTGGCCGCCGAGATTGGCGATGTCGTGATTTCCTATGGTGGCAGTGGCACGCTCGCGCGGCAGGTATTGGCGGGTGCGCCTGCGGATTTGATCTTATTGGCGAACGCGGATTGGATGACCCCGTTGCAAGATGCGGGGCTGGTCTCGCAGGTCGACGATTTTGCAAGCAATGCCCTCGTCGTGATTGCAGGGGCGTCTGCGCCTGATCTGGATTTGGCGCAACTCCCTATCGCGCTTGGCAATGGGCGCTTGGCGATGGGATATACAACCTCGGTTCCCGCAGGGATTTATGGCCGCGCAGCGCTGCAAAGTTTAGGGATTTGGGAGGCCGTTGCGCCCCGCGTGGCCCAAGTGGATAACGTGCGCGCGGCCCTTGTTTTGGTGGCGCGTGGCGAAGTGCCGTTCGCGGTGACCTATGTGACGGATGCGCGCGCCAGTTCGGATGTGCGGGTGGTCGCCACGTTTCCTGCCCAAAGCCATGCGCCGATCCGATATGTCGGCGGGGTCGTGAACGAGCGCCCCGAGGTCGTCGCGTTTTGGGAGGCTTTGCGCGGTCCGCAAGGGCAGGCGATCTTGGTTGACGCGGGATTTGCGCAGGTGGCGCGATGATGTGGGAACCGATCCTGTTGTCGTTAAAGGTGTCTGGCGTCGCCACGCTTTGCGCGCTGCCATTGGCGATATGGGTGGCCTATATTCTGGCGCGCAAACGGTTTCGCGGCCACGGATTGTTGAACGGTTTGGTGCATCTCCCCTTGGTTTTGCCCCCCGTTGTCACAGGCTATTTGTTGCTCGTGGTGTTTGGCCGCCAAGGGGTTTTGGGCGCGCCGTTATATGACCTTTTTGGCATCAGTCTGGCGTTTCGCTGGACGGGCGCGGCGTTGGCGGCAGCGATCATGGGATTCCCCTTGATGGTGCGTGCAATGCGCCTCGGGTTCGAGGCGGTGGACGTCGGACTGGAAGACGCCGCGCGCACGCTTGGCGCCAGCAAATTTCGTGTCTTTCGCACGATGACATTGCCGCTCGCCGCGCCTGCGATCCTTGCGGGGGCGGTGCTCGGGTTTGCCAAAGCCTTGGGCGAATTTGGCGCAACGATCACCTTTGTGGCGGCGATCCCCGGCCAAACGCAGACCATCCCTTCAGCGATTTACGGGCTGTTGCAAGTGCCTGACCAAGAGCGGGGCATCGTGGCTTTGGTGGCTGTTTCGATCGGGCTTGCGATGGGGGCATTGGTTGCCTCCGAGTGGCTGGCGCGGCGCATGGTGGCGCGATGATCGAGGTCCATATCCAGAAGCGGCTTGGCGATTTTGATCTAGATGTCGCCTTTGATGCACCTGCGGGTGTGACTGCAATTTTCGGAAGCTCAGGGTCGGGAAAGACGAGTCTTATCAATGCTGTCGCGGGCCTAATTGATCCAGATTGCGGGCGGATTGTCGTGGCTGGTCGCACGCTGTTTGCCCCGCAGGTTAATGTGCCGGTTCACAAGCGCAACCTTGGCTATGTCTTTCAGGACTCCCGCTTGTTTCCCCATCTGACGGTCGCGCAAAATCTGGCATTCGGGGGCGCGTTTGACAGTGCGCGGATCATTGATCTGCTGGGGCTTTCGCCGCTGTTGGCGCGGTCTCCCAAGTCGCTTTCGGGCGGGGAAAAGAGCCGCGTTGCGCTGGGGCGCGCATTGATGAGCAAGCCTGCGATGTTGCTGCTAGACGAGCCGCTTGCCGCGCTTGACGGGCCACGCAAGGCCGAGATTTTGCCCTACCTCGAGCGCTTGCGCGACGAGATGGCCGTGCCGATGATCTATGTCAGCCACGACATTACCGAGGTGACGCGGTTGGCGAATACGCTTGTGGTGATTGATCGCGGGCGGGTCGTGAAGGCGGGGCCGTTGGGGGCCGTTCTGGCCGATCCGGTGGTTGCGGCGCAAATCGGCACGCGTGATGCGGGTGCTGCGGTTCTGGCCCGCGTGGTTGCGCATGACACAGAGGACGCGCTGACAACGCTGGCCTTTGACGGCGGCTCGTTTGTGGTGTCGGGCCGTGTGGGCAACCTTGGGCAAGAGATGCGCATTCACATATCAGCGCAGGATGTGATCCTGTCGCGGGACGTTCCGAAAGCAATTTCGGCGCGCAATGTGCTGCCTGTGCGGGTGGTGTCCCTTGAGGGGGGCGACGGCGCGGGTGTGATAGTCGGCTTGCGCGCGGGCGAGGCGCAATTGCTGGCCCGCATCACCAAAGCGAGCCTGCGCAAGATGGACATTTCGGAGGGGTCCAACATCTATGCGATTGTTAAGGCGACGGCGGTTGCGCGTTAATCTTCGTTAATTTCCCCGTGAATACACATTTAGGAATTGCGACAAGAAATCACTGTTGTCGCGTTAACACGCATTGCCTCAATTGTCGTTTCCGAGTGTTCATTAACGATTTGTTAACTATTGTGGTGATGAGGCGCGTCGTGTCTTGGTCGGGCTGTGTAATTGGCCTGATCTTGCCTAAATGTTGTTGGTTGAAGATTGTTGAAGTATTCTATTGCCTTAGCGTCGGTTTTGCAGGTCTGCGCCTGCGCGGCGTCTGCATTTGTGATTACGGACAATCTTGAACAAGTCGTCGTGCCTGCCGTTTCTGGCGCGTGGAAATCAGTCTCATTTGAAAATTCTTATGCCCAACCGATCCCGATTTGCGTGGGGCAGGTGGGGTCGAATGCGAATTGGACGCCTGTTGTGCGTCTGCGCAATGTGTCCGCCACAGGCATGCAAGTGCGGGTCCAGAAGCTTGCAAATGCTGCAAATGATACCTCTGCCCCGACTGTTGCCGTTAACGCCGTGCACTGTGTGATTGCGGATGCGGGTGACCATGATTTGCCTGACGGGCCTGTAAGTTCAAAGATCTGGTTTCAAGCGGGCAAGCATACGGTTTCCAATACTTACGGTTCAGGCGCGGCTGCTGATGGCTGGCAAAACGCGGCGTTTGACGACGATATTGTCAGCGCGAGTGCGGGCCTGAATGGCGCATATGCTGGCTCTGGCCTTGGCACGAAGCTCGGTGTTGTGGCGCAGATTATGACGTCGAATGACGCTTTCGGTCAGGTTGTGCATGTGAATGATTGCGAGAGCCGCGCGAATAATCCGTTTCAAGGCGGGTTTTCTGATGGCGTTTGTATTGGCCGCCATATTAGCCAACTCGCAGGCGAAGCGGGCGCCCCGAACGCGCGTGCCGCCGAAGAAATCGGGTATATTATCTTTCGCACGGGCAATGGCGATTTTACCAATACCAGCGGCGCATTCGACTTTTCTGGCGGGGTGACGTCTGACTCCGTGCGCTCGGTTGATGACAATCCACCTTATTCCTATGGCACTGGCGCAACATTGGATGGCGCTGTCGCAACCCAGCAGGCCGAGGACGGTGGCAACGGCAGTTATGTCGGGCTTTATGGTAATTCCCCGTTTAACGGCGCAAATATTGATCTGGCGCTTGATGAAGGCGTGAACTCTGATCGCAACCACACGACCGAGTTTGTGGCGTGGTTCGGCTTTCGCAAGCTTGCCTTTCCGATTGACGTGCAAAAGGCGGTTGATACCCCCGACACAACGGGGTTTCCGACGGTAAATTATACGATGACTGTCGAGAACACGAGCCCGCTGCCGATTTTGTCGATGACGGCCACGGATGTTTTGACCCAAGGGCCAACGACCTTGCCGTTGACCAGTGGTCCGACCCTCACCGATCCCAATAACAACGGTATTTTGGATGTAGGCGAGACGTGGACCTATGTCGCGACCTATAAGATTACCGAGACGAACTATGATGCGGGTGGCGGCAGTTTGCTGAACACCTTCGAGGTTTCTGGCCCGCTTCTGGTCACCCAATCGGCCACGGCGACCACGCTGATCCCGATTGATCCCGATCTTAACGTCACGAAAACCGCCCTTCTTGATGGCGGCGCTCCTCTTCCGGCTGGTGGTGCATCAGTCGGTGATGTCATCGAATACACCTACACTGTGCGCAATAGCGGCAATGTGGCGATGACCTCGGTCAAGCTGGATGATGATCACCTTGGATTGGGTGATGATCTGACGTTTGGCAGCTGCACCATCACCCAAGACAAGCAGACCAACGGCAATTCCGCCGTTGGCTCGGTTGATTTTCAAATCCAAACCCTTGCGCCGCGCGACACAGTGACCTGCACGGCCACTTATACCGTTGTTCAAGCGGACATCGATAACCTACAAACCCCTTAAGATATGACCCTACCTAGGAGAGTAACAATGACACCTAACACAACACCAATGGCGTGGCTCTTGCGCGGCACTGCAATTCTGGCCCTGACGGTTGCTGGCACAGCGGCGATGGCGCAAGACGTGACTTTGCCATCCACCGATGACGGCACAGCGGACGGCGCGGGCATCGACAACACTGTGACCCTGACGGGTAACTACGGCGGCGACGAATACACCATCACAGCGTTCGAGAACGTTGATGTTGAAGCGGCAAATGCCGACCTTGATATCACCAAGACCGCAACGATGGACGATGACAACTCTGCGATCCCTGCGGGCGGTGTCGTTGTTGGTGACGTTATTCGCTACACATACCTCGTCAACAACCCTGGCAACGTGACAATGACCACATTGGCCTTGGTCGATAACCACCTGAACGCGGCAACGGCGACCGGCGATTTGTCTGACATCGTTTGTTCCACGATCACCGAAAGTGCGCTTGCCACCAACACTACGGGTGACACCACATTGCCTACAACCAATGACAACACGATCCTGACGTTGGGTGCTGGCGATAGCGTGACCTGTGTTGCGACATACACTGTCGAGCAGGCCGATATCGACACGCTTCAGCCATAAGCGCTGACTGCAATAAGACAGTATCCGGTGCGCGTTTGCGCGCCGGATCAACCGAAATGGAGTTACTGTTATGAAGCTCAACAATTGGCTTGGACTTGGTGTTGCATCGCTTGCGGGCGTTACGGGATCGACGGTTTTTGCGGCCATCACAAACGAGGCGACTGTCACGGGGTTTTATGCCGCGGCAGAAGTTGAATCGAGCGACGACGAGACCGTTCCCGTGGCCGAAGGTGCGCCCGATTTACTGATCGTCAAGACGGCCTCTGCGCCAGACATTTCGGCCGCGCAGGCGGATCGTGCAGATGCCGGCGACACCATCACCTATACGTTTGTCATCACCAACAACGGGAATGTCACCATGTCCGGTGTCACCCCTGTTGATGATGGTCCGACGTTCGGGGGGCAGACGGGCACGGGCACGCTATCGGCGTTCACTGTGGCAGGGTCGGATCCCGCCGAAAGCACCGCGACACTTGCGCCAAGTGAAAGTGCGACATTCACGGCGGTTTATACCCTGTCGGATCTGGATGTTTATCACGCTGCCGATACCACGTTGTTGGAGGGCGCTGCCAGAGCATTGGTTGCAAACACGGCTGCGGCCAGTGGTGTCGATCCGCAAGACGCAACATATCAAGACCCTGATACGGACGACGCGGCCGTTGAGCTTGCGCCGTTCCCAGAGTTGAACCTCGAGAAGACAGCGGTTCTTGACGACACCAATGCCAACACTTTCGCGGATGTCGATGAGGTGATCACCTATACCTACACGGTCACCAACACAGGCAACGTGCCTTTGACCGGCATCACGGTGGCGGATATTCACGAGGGCGCGGCCTTGGCGAGCGGTTCTGATATCACCAGCGAGGCTCTCTCTGCGACGTCGCCTGCTTTGCTTGCGGCGACGACAGGGGCCGTATCTGCGGATGATGGCACGGCGGACAACGGGATTTGGGGCACGCTCCAGCCTGAGGATGTTGTGGTGTTCACCTATGTGCACACTGTCACCCAAGCCGAAGTTGACGGGGGCTAACGCAGCACAGGATGGGCAGGTCGGTTAACGTGTTCTTGGTTCGGGTTTGGCTGCTTGTCAGCACGATATTTTTTATCGTGCTGGCGGGCGCAGCTATGTCCGAAATCGAAAACACCGCAACTGTGCAGGCCACCTATGGCACGCAAACGCTAGTTTCCGAACCTTCCGCCCAGTCGGTGCTTGTCTCCGAGGGCGCGCCAGCGGTGCGCCTGACCAAGGTGATCGACCGCGTTGAGGATACCAACGAGAATGGTGTCACCGATGCAGGCGATACCGTATTTTATACGTTTGATGTTCTGAATACGGGTAACCTAACGCTCGACCAAATCGCCATTAGCGACCCTGTTGCCGTGATTGATGTCACGACTGTCGGCCCGCTTTTGCCAGATGCGCGTGATACGTCCCTCACGGCGTCTTATGTTTTGCAGCAGGAAGACATTGATGCGGGCGGCTTTGAGAACTCGGCCACCGCAATAGCCACCGTGCCTGACGGCGATGGCGGAACGCCGCGTGAGCCGGTTTCTGATCGCTCTGACGCGGGAGATGAGGCTGTCGAGACGCCTAACCTTGCGGGCGAGGGTGACGATGACCCGACCAATGACCCCACGGTTCTGACGATTGAGGGGGTTTACGATCTCTTGCTTGCGAAGACGTTTGTGGGCGCGCAAAACGTGTTTCCCTATGTCTATGACGTCACCTATCAGCTGGACCTCACGAACACTGGCACAGTCACCGCCCGGAACTTGCAGATGCGCGATGACCTGTTCAACGAGTTGGATCAGGCGACACTGGTATCTGTGACCGCCAGTGATCTTGCGGGCTTTGCGGGTGCGGGGGGGATCAACCCGACCTTTGATGGCAATCTTGCAGGCGCTGGTGATGCACAGATCCTTGCGGCTGATGTGTCCTTGCCGCCGCGTGGCACAGGGACGGTGACCCTCGTTGCACGTCTGGAGTTTTCACCCGAAATCTTTGACGAAAGCCCGATTGTCCTTGAGAACCAAGCGGATGTGACGGCGAACGGATTTGCCGATCCTGTCACTTCGTTTGACCCGAATAGTGACGGCGATGACACGCCCCGCCCGACAATTGGTGCGGTTCTTGATAGTGACGGCGATGGTGCGCCTGACAATGCTGAATCCACGCAAGCCGACCGCGATGGTGACGGCATTGCGGATGCTTATGATTATGATCCCACGGGTTATTTTTATTGCGAAGAGACAGGCGAAATCCTCTCAGGCGGCATAGTTTCGATCACGGACGCGAGCGGATCAAGCGCAAATGTGCGCATCGTTTCGGATGGCTCTGACGGTTATTTCCAGTGGTTCGCCACGGCTGCGGGCACATATACGATGTCCTATGCCATTCCGCCCAATGCCGTTGAAAGCGTTGATCGCCCCGTCACATCGTCGCCTTTGGTGCTGGCTGGATTGCCGTCCAATCCGACCTCGATCGGGTCCAGCGAATTTGCGGACACGGGTGTTCTTGCCGATTTCACTTACGCGGCGAACCCCTATTACCAGACGTTTGTAATCGCCGAGAACGACCCGCATGTGTTGAATATCAATATCCCTGTGCGGTTCTGTTCCACACCAATTCTTGCGGCGACCAAGACAGTTGTGAGCGATCCCGTTTTGCAGGCAGATGGCCGCTCTGCGCTGACTTACGAGATGACTTTGTCCAACACAGGTGCGACCCGCGCCGACGATGTGAATCTGTCGGATGATCTGGCTGGCGTGTTTGGCGCAAGCCGGTTTGAGGTCGTCTCGCTTGAGATTAGCGATGCTCCTAGCGGCTTTGTCGCCACGCCAAATGCGGGCTTTGACGGGGTAAGCGACACGCAATTGCTATCGCAGGGCGGGCAGTTGGGCGCGGATGAGACCGTGACGGTCACGCTGGCGTTGATGGTTAACCCAGTGCAGTCGGGCGACTTTACCAATGTCGTCACAGGCACTGCCCTGTCTCCGCTTGACGGATCACAAGTCGCCGCCGTGACTGCCGAGGTCGATGTGGCCCTCGAGGCGGCGGACCTCAGTGATACTCTATTGATTAGCAAGTCGGTGAACCCGAGCCGCGCCCGTATTGGCGATCTGGTGACCTTTACCATCACGGTTGAAAACACCGCTGATGTTGCGGTCGAGACCCTGACACTTGTTGATAGCCTGCCGCAAGGGTTGGCCTATCGCCGTGATACCGCGCAGATTGGCGGCCGTTTGTCCGAGCCTGCGATTACGGGGCGCACCCTGCGCTGGGCTGATCTGCGGGTTGGTGCGGGGGAAACCGTGGTTGCGACCTTGCAGACCACGCTAACCTCGCGCGCCGACGTTGGTGTGATGACGAACCAGGCTTGGGTTGCGGATAGCAATAGCGGCGAGCGCGTCACCTTGATTGCAGAGGCGAGCGTCACCTTGATCGCAGAGGCCGTGTTCCAGTGTAGCGACATTATCGGCAGCGTGTTTAACGACCGCAATATGAACGGCTATCAGGACGGCGCGCCAGATTTGCGCGCATTGGTCACCGATCAAACCTATGACGGCGGCAAGTTTGACACACCGGTTGCACCGACCCCTGAGGGCACAGAAGCGGGCGTGCCCAATGTCCGGCTTGTGACCCCAACGGGCACTGTGATCACGACCGATGGCTTTGGGCGCTACAGCGTGCCATGTGCCGAATTGCCAAAGCGGGCGGGCGCCAACTTTACGCTCAAACTCGATACGCGTTCCTTGCCTAGCGGCTACCGTGTGACGACAGAAAACCCGCGCACGATGCGTGTCACACCTGGCATCTTTACCGAGATGAACTTTGGTGCGGCAACGGGCCGTGTGATTGATGTGGACTTGACCGCAGAGGCGTTCGAGGCGGATGGTGCGCCATCGGCGGCGCTCTCAAACGGGCTCGCCCAGCTCTTGCGCCGCGCGGCCCAGACCCCGTCAGTTGTGAAAATCAGCTATTACCGTGACAGCGAGAGCGCAGCAGTCGCGCGCGACCGATTGGACGCGACCGAGGCGCTGATCAATGATCTGTGGCAGGGGATCGGGACTTACGAACTTATCATCGAGCGCACGATCGCGCGGTTTGAATAATGGAGGCGACGTAGATGCCTAAGCACCTGAAATATTCGACTGCGCTTGTGGCCGCTTTGCTCACGACCTCCGTGCATGCGCAAGGGTTTGTCCTGTCGCTTGACGGGGAAACGGTTGTCGGTGACACCGCCGTTGAAAAGCGGGTCGAGCGGGTCGAAGTGCGCCTTGCAGCGGCTGATGTGCAAATCACCTATGACGGGGCCGACCCTGTGCCTGAATTGCAAGTCCGCGTGGCGCGCCAAGGTGCGGGTTGGGTGTTTACAAGTGCTAGCAACTACCCCGCCTATATCGCCCGCGGTGAAGTGCGCCTGATTGATCAGGGGGCAGCGGGCGGTCCTCGCCTGATCGCAGTTGCGCCGCTATCGCCGAATGCGCAGACCGTATTGCCAACGCCAGATGCGATTGATCCCGTGGTTGTTTACCGCGTCTATGATGCGCGTGGCCGTTTTGACGAGACCGCGCCGCAGCGATTTGATGGCGCGGCAGAGGGCGGCGACCTCGCCCCGGTCGTCAGCAACATCCGCGTGCGCGGCGGGGCCGTTCAGGTCACGGCGGCAGATTTGGCGCAGGGCGCGCGATTGCAGGCCTTTGGCGAAACGGTTCGCCCTGATCCATCGGGGCGCGTTTTGCTCGAGCGGATTTTACCGTCAGGCATGCACGCCGTCGATGTGGCCGTGATCGGTGGCCCGACAGATTTGTCGTTCGGGCGCGATATCGAGATTGATGCGTCAGACTGGTTCTATGTGGTGGTTGCGGATGCAACCCTTTGGGCCAAACGTGATGGCGAGACAGGCGAACGCTACGCAGAGAACCTCGCGCGGCTCCAGTTTTATGTTGCGGGTGAAACCGAGGGCGGCGTTGAAGTGGCCGCCTCCCTTGATACAGGCGAGGGCGATATCCGCGACATCTTCCGTAGCTTGGACGAGAAAGACCCGCGCGCCGTTGCCCAGCGTTTGCTGACTGAAAACGCACATGTGACCTATGGCGATGATAGCACCTCCCAAGACCTGACCCCGACGTCGGGCCGCGTTTATGTGCGGGTCGCAAAGGGCGAAAGCTATGGGGTTTGGGGTGATTATCAGGCGCAGATTTCAGGGTCCGATTACTTGCGTAACGAGCGCAATCTCTATGGCGCGCAGCTCCACCTTGAAACGGCGGCAGTGACAGCGCGCGGCGATGCGCGTGCCACTGTGGATGCCTTTGCCGCCCAACCCGATCAGTTGCTAGGCCGTGACGTATTTCGAGGCACGGGCGGGTCGGTCTATTTCCTTAGCCGTCAGGACATCGCGGCGGGCACTGCGGTGCTGCATGTGGTTTTTCGCGATAGCGTGACGGGGCGCGTGATTGAACGGCTGGCGCTGGCTGAGGGCGCTGATTATCAGGTGAATGCCCTGCAAGGTGTTGTCACGCTTGCCGCCCCTCTAAGTGGGAGCAGCGATCGTGATCTAATCACAACGGCAGGTGGTGACACGCAGATCAGCCTTGAGGTGCAGTATGAGTATACGCCCATCAGCATCACTGGTGCTGGCTTGACGGCAGGGGCGCGTGTCGAGGCGTGGATCACGGATGATCTGCGATTTGGCGCGACCTATCTGCGCGACGATAGTGGCACGGCGGACCAGACAGCACAGGGTATTGATTTGCGCTATCTGATCGGGGCGAACAGCCATGTGCAGCTTGACTATGCGCGTTCGACTGGTCCTGGATATGACAGTTTATATTCGGTTGACGGCGGCTTGGTTCTGGACACGCGCGCTGCATCGGCGGGGACGGGGGACGCGTTCAAGCTTGAGGGCAAGCTGGATTTGGCAGACCTGCAACCCGACTTGCGTGGCGCAATCGGCGGCTATGCAGAGCTGCGCCGAGAAGGGTTTAGCACGCTTGATTATCAGGTCGATGCCTCGACAGGCGATCAGCGGCTTTATGGTTTTTATGTTGACCAGACGCTTGCCAATGGGCTGACCTATGGGCTTCGTTATGACCATGTGGACAACGCGGTTGGCACGGATGTGACCACGGCAGGTGTCGAAGTGGCGTGGCCGGTTTCGGGCGCAACCGAACTGGCGTTTGCCGCTGAAACATTGCGTGAAACGACGGCTGGTACAACGGCTTCGCGGGTTGATGTCGCCGTTCGGCTCACCCGTCAACTTGGCGAAAATGGCAATGTGTATGTTTACGGTCAATCGACAGTGCAAAACGCGGGGCTTGATGACAACGACCGTGCAGGCATCGGGTTTGAACGCAAGTTCGGCCAAGGCTGGACGGTCGCCGCGGATGTGTCCGATGGCACAACGGGTGTCGGCATTGATGCAACCCTTGCCTATGACGACGGGGCAGGAAGCACGACATATTTTGGCTATGCGCTTGATCCGTCCCTGACATATGGCACGGGCATTTCGCAGCGCGACGCGGGCCAGTTTGTGATTGGCGGCACGCGCAAGATCAATGAGGCGGCAACATCGTTTGCAGAAACCAAATTCGATCTGTTGGGTGACCGCCGCGAGATGACATCGCGCTACGGGATCGACGTGGCGGCCACGCAACACCTGACGGTGGGCGGCAGCTATACGCAAGGGCGTGTCACTGACGCCGCACTTGGCGATCTAAGCCGCGAAGCGCTGTCCCTGACGGCTGCTTATGAGGACGACCGCCTGAGCGCGCGCGCCCGTCTGGAGTATCGCCGTGATCAGGAGTTTGAAGACAGCGCGCGCGTCAACACTGACACGTTTATCGTATCATCGGACGCGCAGTGGAAAATCGACGAAAGCCAGCGCCTTTTGTTCGGCCTGACCTCGGCTCGCACAACCGCTGACACGGCCTCTTTCTTGGGCGGCACGTTCACGCAAGCGAGCATTGGCTATGCCTATCGCCCGATTGCTGATGGCAAGATGAACATCCTCGCCTCTTACCGCTACCTCTACGACACATACGGTCAGGTGGTTGACGGGCAAGCGGGTGAAGGGCCGGTGCAAGACAGCCATATTCTGAACCTTGAAGGCAATTACGCGCTGAACGAGGAATGGACGCTGGGTGCTAAACTCGGCTATCGCGCCAGCCTGAGCGCGCCCCAAAAGGGGGGCGTCATGGTCCGCAATGATGCGGTGCTCGCGGTTGCAAATGCCCGCTACCACCTCCTGAAGGATTGGGATGTGTTGCTAGAGGCGCGTCACTTCGAGGCGCTTGATGCGGGCTTCTCGCAGACGGGGGCATTGGCGGCAGCATATAAGCAGATCAACCGCAATCTGACCGTGGGTGTCGGATATAATTTCTCGACGTTCTCGGATGATCTTGGGGATTTGACGTTCGACGACGAGGGCTTGTTCCTCAACATTGTCGCCGCCTATTAAGGCCCGCGCGAAGGGGGCTGGTCCAAAGCTCCTTCGCGCAGGTCTCTTTTACGACAAAAGCGCCGTATTATTTGCAGGCTGCGGCCTTGTCGCGCGCCCGACGCTTGGCGCGGTGAAACTGCCCGTTCTGGCCGCATGTTTTGCACGCACCAGATCGGTTGTCGGCATGGCACTATCGGGCATCGCGAGTGGCCCTTGAAAGCCCGCCATAAGCGGCAATGCTTTGGCTGCGTTGATCACCATGAGCCGCGCCGCCGCAGGGGATGCGCCGCTTGTCCCTTGCAATCTTGCGCCTGCGCCACTGCGCACGCCAATGGACCGCGTGCCCGCCAGAAACGCGCTTTGGTCTGCCACCGCCGAGAGGCTCGCGTGCGCGCCGCAGGGTAATGCAAGCCCATCGCTATCAAGTCTTAACCCGCCCGCGCCGCTATAGGTGCAAGGGGTCATGGTTTGTGCCATGTGCCCCGCCACCCGTGTTACAGAGCCTGACGAGGCCACGCCATTCATCGCGCCGTAGCCGCGAATGAACCCGAGCGTGCTGGTGTAGGGATTGAGCGGTGAGCGCCGACCCGGCGCTGGTGCGGCGCTGAAGTCTATCAAGCGGCTTTGCTTGCCACCTGTCTGAAGGCTGGCGGGATCGTCGTCGCGCTGCACCCAAACCTTGATCCGCTCGTCCTGCGTCAGGGGAGGGGCGTCATTTTGGGCGATGCTGATTGTCCAACAGCCAGAGGGCGCGCGCCTTGATTGCCCGCGTGTGTTCACGGTCGGGATCAGCGCGAGCATGATCCGCCACCGGTTGCCGCGATGCTTGTCGGCGGACAGCTGGCCGATGTTTTCGCCACCTGCTTCGATTTCGTGAAAACAGCGCGGATCACCATGATCGTCGGCTGCGGCCTGCGCCTCGTTGATTTTCACGGTGGCGGGGGCGATGTTGTCATGCCCTTTTGGCGGATGGGCCGTAATGGATAGCCCCGTGGGGTCATACCCTTCGGGCAACCAGATTTCCAGATAACTGGAGGTGCGGTCGTCGGGAAGCAGTTGCCAGCCAAAGTCGAATTGCCCCGCCTGCAAATCGTGCTTGGTGATCTGGCCGTGCATGTTCTGGTCGAAATTATTGCCCGTCGGCATCACAATCGCGGTTGCAGGTTGCAAGGTCTTGCGGTCCGCCAAAAGCGCCTCGATCGCAAGCTCCATCTCGGATTTGCCATCGTGGCGGCTAGCGCTCCAGCCATAGGAGAAGTTGACGACAAGCGGCAGTTCGGTCGGATTGTCGGGATCATCGGCGTATTTGGCCGCAATCGCGCGCGCCCGATCAAAGACATAGTGCAAGGCACTGAGCATATACATCTCTTTGCCAAAACCAGAGGTGTCCCATGCAATCGTGTTGGGCAATTGCACAGCGATAATCTGCACCTCGTCGCCGATAGGGTGACTGGCGAGGCGGCTGTCGTTGCCCGCACATGTGCCCGCGATATGCGCGCCGTGTGTGGCCTGCCGTTTCAGGTGTTGCCCGAGTTCGGGGATCGTGGGGTCAATCGCACCTGCACGCCGATATAGCAGGTTTTCGTCGTCCCCCGCGTTGTGGCGCAGCGCGTTGATCTCGCCGTTCATCAATTCGCGCCCGAATGGCACGGCGCCGTGGGAGGGTGCTTTGGCGGATTGCAGCCAGACGTGGCTCATGCGGGTGCGGCCCTCGGCGTCCAGAAAGGCACGATGCGCAAAAGGGATGCCATCGTCGATTACCGCAACAATCGCCTTGGGCCGCGTGCCGGGAACAACCCATTTGTCCATGTCGCAATGGGGGTGGTAGGTTTTTGTCCAACTGTCTGGGCTGACAGGGAAATTTACCCGAAACCGAGGGCGCACATCGTCGTCGCCGTTGCGCACATTTGCAAGGATGCCCGCGACATCGCGGTCGGTTTGAGCCTCACTGGCCGCATGGCTGTGAAACGCAAATGGCGTCACCGCGCGGCTCTTGTTCAGGGGGTTCCAAAGAGGCGGAAGCCGATAGTGGGTGTCGGGGTCGTCCGGCAATGCGTCGGAGCCCTCAAGGAGCGCGGTAAAGTAGGTCGCGCCTGCATTGCTAATCGCGGGGAAGGCATAGGGCCGACCCAGTTCGGGTGAGAAAACCCAACGCTCGTATGGCCCGGCGTAGCGATCGACTTGCTGGTGTGGGGGGCGGGGTGCATACATGGTTACACCTTCTGCGTTTCTGCCGCAGCCTCGCCCCAAAGCCATGTGAACGCGGGTTTTTGCGCTGCCGAAAATGCGGTTCCCTCAACGAGGCCGTGCGATTTCGCGATGGCCGTGTCGGTGAAGTCGAAATCAAAGAAGTCGGAATTCATCGCAGTATAGGTGCGCGAGGGTGTGGAGGTCGCAAGCCCGCAACGCCCAAGGATCGCATTGCCGATTGCCGTGCCAAGGGCCGCCCCCGCCCAGCTATCAATCGGGAAGTGAACGCCCGCAACCGTGCGGTTGACGGCGATCCGCTCGGCCAGACCGCGCAGCATCTTGAGGCGGTTTTCACTGTCGTTGAGCGCGTCCCAAGTGCTGACGAGTTGGGTCATAACCGTGAGCACTGCATAGGCCTCTGTCGCATGTGCGGACGGGAAGCTGCCGTGCCCGGGTGTCGGGATCATTGGCAGAATGCGCCCGTCGATCTGGTCGGGGCGGCGCACCGCGAGCGCGTGTTTCACGATCATGGCCATATGCGCGGCGATGACTTGCGTAGCGGTGATCAGCTCAAATGTTTTCTTGTGCTGGGCAGGGTGCAGCCCGAGGATCATCGCAAAGTATTCGGTTGGAAAACCAAGCTGGGATGCAATCTCTGCGCCGCGTTCGTCGCGCAAATCCGCGTAGTCGCGCACGTGCTGGCATTGCTGGGTCAGGATCTCTGATGTTGGTCTGTGCAGCGTCACCATGTCCGCCCCTTCCAAGCGAAGGGTAACGGCGTTCGGGTTGCTGGCGGTTGCCCAATCCAGACCGTTCAGCATTTCGGTGATGTAAAGCGACCCGCGCACCCACTGCCCCCAGCGCCCGTAGTTCGAAGGGTCGTTAAACGCCAATTCGCCAGCTGCGGGCGTGTCGCCGTCCCCTGCCAAGTGGCGCAAGCCGTCAGCGGTGATTTGCAGCCCTGCCGTTGTCGCGCCAGAATAACCTCCCGGATCTTCGGCCCCAAGGAACGCACCTAGGCCCGTTTGCCCACCAAGTCCGCCAAGCCCGCCTAAACCGCCCAATCCACCAAGGCCACCCAAGCCGCCAAGTCCGCCTAATCCACCAAGTCCACCGTATTGTGCCATGTTTAGTCCCCTGTTTTATTGAATGCCTGAGGCGATGAGCGCCTCGATGACCCTTTTGCCCGCGTGATGATCGGCAGAAGGGTGATTGCGTTTGTATTCTTCGATACAGAATGTCGGATGCCTGCGCGTGAGGTCTTGCGCCGAGACGCGCGCCTCTTCGTGCCGCCCCAAAAAGTGCAGGGCAGTGGTGCGTGTGCGCATCGTCGAAAGATGCCTGTCGTTGACGGCCAAGGACATTTCGGCGCGCGCGAGTGCGTTTTCAAAGTCCTCCGCGGCGATATAGGCCGTGCTTGCGAGGCTGTCGTAATAGTAGCCGAACGGGTCGATGGGCGAAAGTTGCCGTGCGGTCTCGGTCGCGCGGATCGCGGCGGCCCCGTCATCTTGAAATGCCATCAACGCCCCGCGCAACAACCACGATAGGCTCTCGTTGGGGTTTACGTCCAACGCCGCAGTATAGCGGCTTTCGGCGACATCCATGTTCTTGAGCAGGTTATTGTTGGCGAACCCGTCGATGGTCAGGCTGAAGCTCGAGACAGGATCAATGTCGAGCGCGCGCGCGGTGCTATCAAGCGCCTTTTGGGTGTCGCCTACGCGATCTGTGCTCAGCCCCTTAAAGACGCTAAGGACATACCATTTGCCAAGCCACGCAGAGGCCTCTGCGGAGTTGGGCATACGGCTGGCGGCCTCAACGAGATATTGACGCGAGGCGACGAAATCGCGGATCGGGCTGCGATGCATAAGGGATACGCCCGCCATGATCAGTTGATGATCTTGCACAGAGGGCAGTGGGCGGTCGCGGACGTAACGGATCGCGGCGTCTGCGATGGTGCGCCCGATGGACTGGATGACGTTGACCAGCCGCGATGGCAACTCATGGGTGAAATCCGTGATCGGGCAGGTCAAATGCCTGTTCCACAAAATTGCCCCGCTGCGCGCATCAATAAAATCGAAATCGGCGACGTATTCGGACCCTTGCTTGCGTAATGTCCCTGTGACCAGAAAGTCGACGTTCAGCGTTTTGCGCACCTCAGCGATGTCGATCATTTTGCGCGCCATTGCGCGGCTTGAAAGGTGGGAAATGACGCTCAGCAGGTTGGAGCGCGAGAGGGACCGGCAGGTTTCTTCGGCGGTCCAGTCAGCGAGAATGCGCAGGTCGGGGTCGTCCCCCAAAACCGCAAGGGGCAGGGCGGTGACACGCGGGCGCGGATGCCCTTGCTGCAAATGCGGTGCGATCTTGTAAAGGGCGGCGACCTGCTCGGGCGCATTGCGCACCTCTTCGACCCAGCGCTGAAACGCATCTTCATAGATGTTAAGATCATCAAGGAACGGGCCAGACTGCGGGTCGCCAATATAGCGGACCTCGGCCAAATTAAGTTCGACATCGCCGTTGGTGGTGTGAAACAGGTGATCAAACGCATCACCCATCACCTTGCGCAGGTCCGACAAGGCGCGGCGCAGGTTCTGGTGACCGCTATCATATCCCGCATAGCCCCAAAGCGTATTTTGCAGGTAGGTGCGGGTGCGCCGTCCAACTGGTGCAGTCGCCAGCAACGCAATCAGGCCGCGATGCTTGGCGCCCCTGATCTCGCAGGATTGTCCTCCAGTCACGCGCACAACACACGTCCCGAATAAGGATATCTCCAGTTTTGCGTTCACCGTTTAAAACTCCCCAGTTTTGTCAATTGTTAACACTTGCTTGCCCGCCGACCAAGCGCTTCACAGTTTATTCACACACGGCCCCATGGCGAGTTTGTTTAAGTATGAGGCATAGTTACCGAAATTTGGGGGGCGTCTGATGCCAGAGCAAGCGAATGAAATTGTGATCGAGGACCTTGTCGATTTTTATCGACGGTGGCCCGAGCTGCGCAATGAGGCTCTTGCGATCTCGGCTGATGGACACCTCTCGCAGAACAGAAAAGCCTTGCTGGAATGGATGATCCTGGTGATTGATCGGGTTGGTCCTGCGGATTTTGCACCAGAACTGGAGGGCGCCGATGTTTGACATGTTGCCCAATTGCCGCTGGAAGCCACTGGAGCGGGACGCTTGGATGCGGCGCGCCTATGGTCGCAATGTGATGTTTGAAACGCAGGGCGGCACGCTCACGGCAACGCTGGATCGGGATCATTCTGGCGGCTTTATCTATCTGCAAAGCCAGATTTCGGGCAGGATGTTGGTCGAGGTCTATTGCAACGAGGTTCAGGTTCTGGACGAGTTGGTCTCGAACGAAGACCTTGATTGTTTTGTCGAACTGCCGCGCACCAGCGGGTTGGACCCTTACGAAATCGAAGTTCACTTCATCCCTGCGACACATGGCGAAGCACGGATTGCACGCAACATTTCGTTCGTCACCAAGACGCATATGACCGCGCCAGTAAAGAAACGCGTCCCGTTCCCCACCTGCCGCCGTGTCGCGGTTTAATACATCGCCATATACCGGATAATGATCGGCGTCAGCGTGATCATGAACAGCGCAGGCAGCATAAGAACCGACATGACCGCAGACATCTGAACGGGCAACTTGTTTGCCTTTTCCTGCGCGGCTAGCTCGCGCATCTGGCGCATTTCAGCGGCATATGTCTTGAGCGACAAGGTCAGGCTGGTTCCGAATTGGAGCGACTGGACGATGACGAGCGCGAAAGAGCGGGCCTCTTCGATGCCCATCCGTTCGGCCATATCAAATAGTGCTGCCTCGCGGTCGCGCCCCGCTTGCACTTCGATTTGCAGCAGGATCAATTCATAGGCCACCTCTGGTGCTACTCGCCCCAATTCCTTGCCGACCCGCGAAATAGCGGCGTCAAAACCGAGCCCTGCCTCCATCGAGATTTGCAGCAGATCAAGCGCATTCGGGAATGCCATTCTGATTTGCGACTGGCGGGCCTTGATCCGCCGATTAAGCCAAATGCTCGGCCCGTAAAACCCGATGCCAGTGCCAATCGCGGAAATTTGGAACAGCGAGGTTTTCTTGGCGCTCAATAGCTGCGCGCTCGCTTCGGCCGAGAGCAGGCCCGCGTTGGCGAGCAGAACACTCGCGATAACAACGACAGGCATGGCAATCGCCAGCAGGAGGCGCACAAGAAAGAAAATCTCGACGGAATTTGTGCGATCAAAGCCAACCTGAGCGAGCTGGAATCTGATTTGGGCGCGCTCTGACGGGTCATCAGGGATCAGCGCCTTTTTCCAGCCTGACGGGGCGAGGTCATCGGCCTTGCGCAACCCTGCGTCTGTGCCGTTGAGGGCTGTGGTCAGTCTGCGCAGGCGCAATGCCTGACGGTCGCGCATGCCAATCAATCCTGCGGCTCCGAAGGCCGTCAGCAAGACAGCAATCCCAATCGCGTAAACCAGCATCCGTTTTGGATCGGTCAGGATGGAGGCATCGGAAAAGTCAACAAAATCAAGCATGAGACACCTTAAAAATCAAACGAAACAAGTTTGCGCAGGGCGAGGAAATTGGCCACGACCAGCCCGACAATGATAAAGGCGATGGGGCGCATCAACGGATCGTCGCTCACGTCGCCATAATAGGACGGCGCGGTAATCGAGGTCATCACGTAGATTAGAACGGGCAGGGACGAGAGCACATATGCCGAGATGCGCCCTTCGGAGGAAATCGCCTTGATCCGCCGCCGCATGATGATGCGGTCGCGCACCACCTTGGATAATGTGCCTAGCATTTCTGCCAGATTACCGCCCGTGCCGTGTTGGATGCTGATCGCGACGGCGAGGTATTCGACGTCTTCTTGACCGACCCGTTCGGCCAGATCGTTGAAGGCGTCAGTTAGGTAGTCGCCGTGGCTGATTTGTTCCGACAGAATGCGGAATTCAGCGCCAATCGGGTCAGGCATCGTGCGCCCGACATTGGCAATTGTCGCATTCACGGGGTGACCGACCCGCAACCCGCGCATGATCAGATCAAGCGCATCAGGCAGTTGCCGCGTGACCGCATCCGTGCGTTTTTGAGCGCGGGTCTTAAGAACAAAATGAGTGCCAAGCGCGGCAATGCCGAGGCCGATTAGCACGCCAATCGGGCTGCCGACCGGAACCATCAGAACCGCGCCAAGCAATAGCCCCGCGGCAAGCGTGCCAAGCAGCAGGCGCGTTTCATGCCCCTCCAGCCCCGCGCGCCGCACCATGAGCGCAAGATCACCAACGACGGGATAAACACGGCCAACGCTTTGACGCCCTTGCTTGCGCACCAATGCCGTGGCGAGGTTGTGTCCGTCAGGGCCGTTAAGCCCCTTGATACGACTAGTCGCCGCCTTTTCTTGTGCGTTTTCAGGGGCAAAGACGAGCCGTAGCCCCGCAGCGCCCAGAAGCGCCGCGCTCAACAAGCCAATCGCGAGGATCGTTGTGAGGGTCATGCCAGCCCCCCCGTTTCGTCAATTTGAAAGGCATCGATGCCCAGTGGCACGCCAGAGGCGGCCAGCGCGTCAAAGCACTTGGGGCGAATGCCCGTGGCCATCATGCGTCCCTTCACATCACCATTCTCGTCGACGCCCATTTTCTTGAAGACAAAGATGTCTTGCATCATCACAACGTCCCCTTCGAGACCGACAATCTCGGAAATGCTCATCACCTTGCGCCGCCCGTCAGACATGCGGTTGAGTTGCAAAACGATTTGAAGGCCAGCTGCGATTTGCGAGCGCACGGCTTGCATCGGAAAGTCGCCGCCGACCATCGTAACCATCTGCTCAAGACGGCTAATCGCATCGCGGGCCGTGTTGGCGTGGATCGTTGTCATCGACCCGTCATGGCCGGTGTTCATCGCCTGCAACATGTCAAAGGCCTCATTGCCGCGGACCTCGCCAACCATGATCCGGTCGGGGCGCATACGCAGGGCATTCACCAAGAGGTCGCGTTGCGTGATCCGTCCGTTTCCTTCGGAATTTGCAGGGCGGGTTTCCAAGCGCACGACATGTTCTTGCTGCAACTGGAGTTCCGCTGCGTCCTCGATGGTGACCATGCGATGGCGCGGGTCGATGAACGCCGAAAGCGCATTGAGCATCGTCGTTTTGCCCGAGCCCGTGCCACCGGAAATCAGCATGTTCATGCGGCCTTTCACTGCGGCCTCAAGAAAGGTTGCGGCAGGTTTGGACAGCGCGCCGTGCTCTAGCAGCTTTTCCATATGCAACGGCGTCTTTGAGAACTTGCGGATCGACAGGCTTGGCCCGTCAATCGCACAGGGGCGGATGATCGCGTTCACACGGCTGCCGTCCTCAAGGCGGGCATCAACCCAAGGCTGGCTTTCGTCAATGCGGCGCCCAACGCTCGAAACAATCTTGTCGATGATCCGCAGCAAGTGGCGCTCGCTTTGAAAGCGGACGTTCGTGCGCTCAAGTAGCCCGGAGCGTTCAACAAACACGTGGTCAACACCGTTCACAAGGATGTCGCTGATCGACGGGTCGGCCAATAGCGGCTCGAGCGGGCCAAGGCCCAGCACTTCGTTCAACAGCTCGTCAATCAGGATAAGAAAGGCATCCGCAGGCATCAACTGCCCTTGTTCTTGCAAGAATTTTGCCGCCAAGGAGGTGATTTCCCGGCGCAGATCATCTTGGCTCACCTTATCAAGCATGGTCAGGTTGAGCTGCTCAAGGAGCAACTGGTGGAGCTGGCTCTTGATACTCGCCTGGGGCAGCTTTTTCGCCGCTGGCGCCACCTTTGTGCGGGCTGTTACGGGCTCTTGTTCTGCAGGTGAATCGTCAACTTGCTGTGTGTTAAATGCGCGAAACATATGCTTATTCCTTGTCGCTTACGGCAAAGATCGCCGCGCCCAGTGTGGCGATTGCCTTTGAGATCGGCGCGCGTTTTGCACCGATTGCCAGCGGGATACCCATATCCGTGGCACGGCGGGCGGCGACCGCATTTGCAGGAACCCAGTGATCCAGAGGCTGCCCGATGAGGCGCTCGGCCTCTTTATGTGCCGCAGATTTGAACATCGGCTTTTTCTCGAAATTGATGACGGTTTGCACGGGCAGGGTCATGTGTTCGTCGCCAATCAGGTCAAGCAACCGCTTGCTGCGCTTGAGGGCGGGCAAGGTCATGTCGCTGACCAAAACCACCTTTGAGGCGCGCTCCAGAACGGGCGCGATCCATTCCACAACCGCTTGCGGCATGTCGATCACCACGTGGGCGTAACGTCCGCGCAGGGTGTCGATCAGACGCGCGACCAGCGCGGGGGTAATCGCACTTAGCGGGGCAAAGACATCAGGCGCGGTCAACACATCAAGCCCGCTGCTATGGCGCTGCATCGCCCGATCAAGGAACGCAGCATCAGGGGCGACTTGCCCCTTGATTAGCTTGGTCGCTTCGCCAGAGTCCGACAGATCAAGCGCGAGGGCAATCGCCCCGTTTTGAATGTCGAGGTCGATCAGGGCGGTGGACGCGCTCGCAGCCTGCCCAACGGCGAGGTTGGTCGCAAGCGTTGTCGCCCCCGCACCGCCGCGTGCGCGCATGAACACAATGACCTGCCCCCCCGTTTGCGCGATCGGGGTCGGCGCAGGCGCTGGGGCCACAACAGGGGCGGGTGGCGGCGCAGTTTCAGGCGCTTTCAATGTCATTACATCCTGAACGCCAGCCGCCTTTAGGCGGGCGGTTTGATCCGCGTCGATTGTTGTCTTGGCAACGGCGATTGTGCGCGTCGACAGGGTCGCGAGTGCTGCGAGATCCGCAGCAATATCATCAAGCTCAAAAACCACAAAATCAGCGGACTGTAGTTGCGATGCATCTGCCGCAAGTGCGCCCGCAAGCGTGCCGTCAAAAACCGATCCTGTGACATTGGCGTCTTGCGCCATCTCGCCCAGCATTACGTCGGCTAGCGATGGTGTGTGCGCGATCAGAAGCACCCGCGTTGCGCGCGGCTTTGCGACAATGTGCTCGGATGCGCTTGGCTCCATGTTTGGCTGTGCAATGGTCATGAGGTCGCTCCTATCTAAGGTCTTCTGCAGGCAGCGACGCGCTCATGGAGGGAAACAGAAAGCTTGCCCCCAGTTCGTCGGCATTCTGCGCGCCAGAGAGCCTTGCGAGCGCTCCGAGTGGTGAGATGAAATCAAATTGCAGGTCCGCCAAGGCGACCGTGACAATGGGTGTATAGGCTGCGCCGACACGGTTGAGGTTCGCGTCATAGCTATATGAAAACGCGAGGTTTTCAGGGCGGGTGTTCACAGGCAGCAGCGGCTGGACCTGTCCCCAGATTGTCGCCACAGTCGGGTTATCAAGCGTGCCAGTGCAGGTGGTTACGCTGGGACTCACACAAAGCCCTTGGCGGGCGCTGCAAGGTGTCCCGTTGGGTAAATCCAGCGAAAGAACCCCGACAAGCCCACGCTGGTTCACGACCGGCACATCGTCGCAGATTGCAGGGCGGACCACGGCCATGCGCACCGCTTTCTCGGTCGCCTTTTCAGCAAGCACATTGCTAAATCCGAGCCGCGCAAAATCGATAAGCCCAAAAAAGATGAACATGAAAATGGCGAGCACAATCGCGAACTCAACGAGCGTTGCGCCGTCTTCATCACCTGCGAAACGGTGCGTGCGGGAGGCAAGATGTGCCATCATGATCCCAGCATCCTTGCGCTATCGGTGACGGTTGTGTTCACGGTGCTCACCGATGCCCCGACAAGGGAAAAGAGACCCGCAAACGGATAGTCGATTTGCAACTGCGCGGTGACGGACGCCACGGAGGCCTGACCGCTCCGATACGCCCCTGTCGCGCAGGTCAACGACGAGGTCACTGCACCAATTGTGACCGCTGCCGGGAAGAGCGATTGGCCGTCCTGTGACGTGCGCACAATCTCGCCAAGCTTGTCGTCCCATGCGGTTGTCGACCCGCCTGTCGCGCAGATGTCGGCGGCAACAACGCGAGACAGATACCGCGTGGCATCGCGCACGCCCGTGATCGTGGTTTGATAGGACCAGAACGTGCGGCTGCCCTCGACCGAGATCGCAAGGAATAACAGCAGGGTAGGCAGCAACAGGCCGAATTCAACGAGCGCCGTGCCCGACTCGTCGCGCCGAAAGCGTGAGAGAGTTGCAAACGTCATTGCACCAACCTCACGATGTCGCGCACGTCTGTGCCAAGGTTGCCTTGCCCGCAGTCGCCACCCAAACAGGCGCTGATTTCGACCTGAAGGATGCCGTTTTCCGCAGGACCAAGCGTAAAGACTTCAAAGAACTGCTGCACAGGGGGCGTCGAGATCGAGGCGTCAACGCTCGCTGACAAACAGTCGATCCCCGCGATCACCATCAAGCGGCGTGTTGGATCCTGATCGGCTTGTGGCGCGCAAAGCTGTGGGGTGAACCCGCCAAGCAACCCGCCAAGGTTGAGAAGCGGTCCGGGCGTTGCAGCGGCTGCAATCTCGGCTTGATAGAATTCGAACCGTGTGCGCGCCGTCGGATGCGGGTCGTTGCCGTTGTAATTGGCGTCAATATAGGCCTGACGGCCCAGCGCCCAACCGCCGTCACCTTGCAAGGCACATGATCCTGCGCTGATGCAATCATCTTCGGGAAAACCAAGATCGCTAAGGCTCGGAAGCAGGTTCGGCAGGCAAAGACCCAAGGCGTTGGTCAGCCCTGACAAGACGTTCGGCGCCCCTGAAAAGTCGGGATCACCCGCAAGGCCCGCAACGATGCCGCTGAACTCGCCAAAGCGGGTGTTTAAGGCGCTCATGAGGTCCGAGCCTGACAGGTCGGCAGAGATTTCAAGGCCGCCACGACCAGAGCAAGCTGTCTCTGGGGCACGCGCCGCAATAAGGCAGGCTTCCAGTTGTGCGCCAAGAAGACCCGCACAAATTTCAAGCCCGTCGAGCAGATTTGTGACCGTATTGACCGCCGCAATCTGTCCAGGCAGCAGGTTGGTCAGGTTGACAGAGGTGTGCAGCTCTAGCGTAGAGCCGATGCTTGTGCTTGCGTCAAAATCAAGCACTGGCAGGCAGGCGGCAACAGGGGCGACATTACACGCCTCCAGCGAAAACCCAGCAACCGCGTCTGCGGATGTGGCGGTGTTAAACGCGTCTTGGCCCGAAATTGCGACGAATGCCGCCGCGAACCCCGGAGCAATCGTATGATCCGCGATATCTGTGGCGACAAACCGCGCGCGGTAGGGGTTAGTCGTCTCAAGCGTGGGATCATCGGAAAACGATCCGTCGGCGCTTGGTTCATAAAATGTTAGGGTGACGACATCGTCAGAAATTAGCGCCGGTGCGCCCTGTGCATATGTCTGGGTGTCTAAGATCAATGCGCTTGCGGCGCCTTGTGCGCGGGTGATTGCGTCACCGCGTCCGTCAAGTTCGGCAGCGGCAGCAAGACTAACCGAATCCGCATAAGATTGCAGTTCCGACTGTGTGCTCGCCAAACGGCCCATATCAAAAATGAGGCCGACAAGCCCCATGAAGATCACCAAACAAACGGCCCAGAACACCAGAATGCCACCATCCTCGCTTGCGCGAAAATCCTTTAATAGGGGGTGGCTGTGCATCGACATTTGTTGGGGCTTTCTCCTGATATGCGTGTGCCCTGCCATCAAGGGGAAATGATGGCAGGGCGGGATTGATTAATCGCTAAGGATTATTCAGTCGGGTTGATCGCCGCGCTGGCGCTTGTGAACTGGCCACTCACGTCAGTCGAAAGTGTGGTCAGCGCGGTAACGCCAACACCAATCGCGATTGTCAGGGCGATGCCATATTCAACAAGTGTCGCGCCGTCTTCGTCGCGCTTGAAACGGGAAAGCATGTTCATCATTTGCGTTTTCATAATCATAGTCCTTTAGGGTGCGGTCATGCCGCGGGAGGTTAAAAGCGGGGGGCCGCTAGGGAGAAGCAAATCCAAGTGGTGAACTTGCTGATAACCTAAAGTTAGACTTAATTTGCGGGTGCAGCATCGTTCAGATGGATGATGCAATGGGGCCATTGTAGGGCATATCTGTGCCGAAACCGGTCAGAATGTCGCACCTCGCAACCCCTGCGTGTAAATTGAGTGACTTAACGGAAACTTCTTGTTTTCATTATATTTGTGACCCATCGCAGCCTTGATAAGGACAGATTTATCATGTCGTTTAGGGGCTAGTTCGTTGAAAAGGGTTTGAGTAATGGTGCACCGTACATTGAAAGACTGGACGCAGATTATGCCTTTTCCAGAGGCAACAGATTTGCAGCACCGCATTGCATCGTCGCTTGCGATGATGACGGCGTGGAATGCCGCATTGTCTGGCCAGTTTATGCTAAGCGAGGTGATTTCGGTGCTTGCACGGCAGGCGGGGGCGGCAAACATTGCCGTCTATCGCGCCGATGCGCGCAAGGCGTGGCCAATCGCGAGCGCCGTGAGCCCACATGCGACGCGCACGCCCGAAACCAGTAGCGGCTTCCTTTTCCAATTTATCAAAGAGACGCGGCCCGACGACATATTCCCGGGCGCGATTTTCCGCCTCAGCGAATTGCGCGATGATCCCGCGTTCCAGAGCTCGCCAGCCCACCAAGAATGGAGCCAGCGCAATTCGGTGTATGAGGTGAGCATGATCATCCTTGAGGCCACCGACAATAAAACCGATGTGATCGAAGTGCTTTTTGAGGGCGAGTATATCGGCCACCCCGATTTGCCGAGCCAGATCGTGACGCAGGCCTTGGCAAATGCTTGGGAGCTACGGTCGCCCGGCCTGATGACGAGCCTTATCCAGAACTATGGCCGCGGCAGGGCCGCGGACATTTCGAGCGACGACGAGGCGATACTCGGTGCAAATAACCCTTGCGGGTTAAGCCGCGCCGAGCAGCGGGTTTGCACCCTCTTGTTTGACGGGATGAAAGCGCGCGACATTGCCGATGCGCTTGGCCTGTCGGTTCCGACCGTGCGGTCACACCTGCGCAATATCTACGGCAAAACCGAAACCAGCGGTCAGGTCGAATTGATCGCGGTGATCAACGCGCGCAGCAAGGAAACAACCTAGCGGCCAACGTCAATCATCAGCTTGAAAATGGCCCGAAGCGACATTCCGCTGCGGGCCGTTTCTTTGCTTAGATGTCAGCGGGCAACAGCGCCGCTGGCATATTCTGGTAACAGACAGGCCGCAGGAACCGGCGGATAGAAAGCGTGCCGACAGAAGTCGCGCCAAAGTTGGTAGAGGCGGGATAGGGGCCACCATGCACCATCGTGTCGCTGACCTCCACACCTGTCGGGAACCCGTTGGCAAGCACACGCCCCGCCTTGCGTTCAAGAATGGGCAAAAGCGTGCGCGCCACTGTGGTGTCTGCATCGTCAAGGTGCAGGGTGCATGTCAACTGGCCCTGCAAACTCTGCGCCATTGCCCGCATTTCGTCAGGCGACTGTGCCACCACGATCAGCCCGAGTGGGCCAAAAACCTCCTCGGTCAGCGTTTCGTTATCAAGCCAGTTCTGAACGGTGGTCTGATAAAGGTAGGGCGTCGCTTCTCGCTGGTCACAGGTGGTCGTGAGGATATCGCGCACCCCTTGGGTTGCCGCGATCCGCTTTTGCCCGCTTTGGTAGGCGGCGGCGATCCCGTCCGTCAGCATGGTTTGCGGGGCGGTTGCGCTCAGTGCGGCTTGCGCTGATTTGGTAAATGCATCCGCGTGGTCGCCCTCCAGCACGACCGCGATGCCAGGATTGGTGCAAAACTGCCCCGCGCCCATTGTCAAAGATGCGGCCCATCCCTTTGCGATATCGTCGCCCCGCGCGGCCATTGCGGAGCCGAGGATAAACATCGGGTTCACCGAGCCAAGCTCGCCAAAGAACGGGATCGGTTCGGGGCGGGCTGCGCACAGATCAAACAGCGCACGGCCCCCAGCCAGCGATCCGGTAAAGCCAACCGCTTTGATCAATGGATGCGTGACCAATGCGGCCCCAACGGCGCGATCACCCCCTTGGATCAGGCTAAAGACGCCCGCAGGCATGTCGCAGCGCTTGATTGCGGCATGAATAGCCTCTGCGATGATTTCACCAGTCCCCGGATGGGCGCTATGCCCTTTCACGATCACGGGGCAGCCCGCCGCAAACGCCGCTGCCGTGTCACCGCCTGCGGTCGAAAATGCCAATGGAAAGTTCGAGGCGCCAAAAACCGCAACCGGCCCGATCGGGCGCTGCATCATATGCATCTCGGGGCGGGGCAGTGGTGCGCGGTCTGGCAGGGCCGCGTCAAAACGACGATCAAGATAATTGCCCTTGGCAATATGATCGGCAAACAGGCGGAGTTGGCCCGTGGTGCGCCCCCGTTCGCCCTCAAGGCGGGCGGCGGGTAGGCCTGTTTCTCGGGTTCCGATTTCGGTAATCGCCGCGCCGCGGTTTTCGATCTCGTCAGCAATCGCGTTCAGGAACGCCGCGCGATCTGCGCGGCTGGCATATCCGAACTGCCAGAATGCCGCCTCTGCCGCTTTCGCTGCCCGATCGACATCCGTGAGGCGGCCAACGGCGTAATCATGCGCTGGGCCAAACGCTGGGGCCGACGCGAAGGTGTCATCACCAGCGACCCAGTCGCCAGCGATCAGGTGTTTTCCGTGGGGGGTAAATGTCATGTGAGCCTCGCGATATGTCGAGGCGCGGTTGCCTCGAATTTCAATTATGGATATTGTATCCAAAAATTAGAAACAAGCAAGACACGCCGTGCGCTTTGTTAGCGGTCTTCTGCTTCACGGCGGGCCGCGACCATTTCCAAAAGCTGCTCTTTGGTGCGCTGGATATGACGGGTCAAAACCGCGCAAGCCTCGTCGGTTTTGCCGTTCTGGGCGAGGGTCAACAATTCGCGGTGCTCGATCTTGGCAGGCTCCCGCTTTTTCATCACGCTAAGGTGCATCCGCACATAGCGGTCCGATTGCAGATTAACCCGTTGCAGCACCTCGTTCGTCAGCCCACGGTCCGCCGCCGCATAAAGCGCGGAGTGGTAATCGTAGTTGAGAGCCCCCCATTTGCCGACATCATCCGCATCGTATGACTGTTCCATTTCACCCAATATCTTTTCGCAGCGCGCAAAGTCGGCGGCCGTCATGCGCGGTATCGCGTGGCGAAACAAATCGACCTCGATCAATGTGCGCAGGTCAAAGATTTCGCCCATCTCGGCAAGCGAATGTTTGGTAACCGTCGCCCCCTTGTTGTTGGTCAGGCTCACCAGCCCTTCGGCATCCAGCCGCTTTAAAGCCTCGCGGATCGGCATGCGCGACACTTCGTATTCTTCGGCAAGCGTCTCTTGGCGGATCGTTTCGGCCTCGGCGAGGTTCCCGCTCAGGATACGCTCACGCAGATCATTTGCGATAACGTCAGGCAGACTTTGCCGTGGAATTGCGCGCTTGCCAGTCATAACCGAGCCTTCAAAAATAATCGAATAATGGATACAATTATCGTTTTAGGGCTGGTTTTCAACTGGAAACTTGCGATTGCAGACGAGCGGAGCAGACCGACCGCCCTATCAGCGCTCTAAAATCTGGTCGGCGCATATGGACTGGTCAGGATTGGCGCCACGGTATGTGTCACAAGGGCTGCGATGATTTCGGCAGTGCCCGCCGCCTGTGTAAGGCCAAGATGACCGTGACCAAAGGCGTAATGCACCTTATCGCATCGCGCCGAGCGCCCGATCACAGGGAGACTGTCAGGCATTGACGGGCGAAATCCCATCCATTGTGCGCCGCCATTGGTGTTCAGCTCAGGCAGGAACTGCGCCGCTTTGCGCAATAGAATATCAGCACGCTTATAGGTGGGCGCGCGTTTCAACCCACCCAGTTCCACCGCTCCGCCGACACGCACACCGTCTCCGATCTTTGTGACAACAAATCCGTGCCCCCCGAACGTAAGCTGGGTGCGCAGGTCAAATGCGCCTGCGGGCAGGGTGGTATTATAGCCGCGCTCTGTCTCGAGCGGGATGCGATCACCCATCGTCGCGGCAAGATGGTGCGACCAAGCGCCCGCAGCGATCACCACATTCTTGGCGTGGATGGGGTCGTTTGCGGTGGTTAGCGTGACGATATCCCCGTTTTGCGCAACAGAGCGCACATCGGCCTGCGCGATCACCCCGCCACCTTGGCAAAACTGCTGCGCGAGGTGATCTGTCCACACCCGTGGGTCGGTCGTGCTCATCCAGTCGGGGGTGAACATGGCATGGGTAAATCGCCTGTGTAGCCCCTTTTGGATTGCTGCGATGGCCTCTGGTGATTGCAATGGCGTGGCCGCGATCCCGTGCGCACGCCGCTGCGCCCATCCCGCTTGGCCGGCGCGAAACGCGCGCTCACCTTCATAAAGCTCTAATTGCCCGTCTTGGCGGATCAGGTCCGCGCCCTTGGTGGCCGCAATCTGACGGACAAGGGCGCTACGCGACAGTGCCATCAGGTCAGCCTGCGCCGTGACCGCCGCCCCGTAACGATCCGCCCAACTCGCCCGCCAAAACCGTAGCATCCACGGCGCGATCTTGAGCGCATAGGCGGGCGGGATCGAAAGCGGCCCCATCGGATCAAGCAGCCACTTGGGCGCCTTGCGCATGATCCCGGGTGTGGCGAGCGGGATAATATCCGCGAACGCGAACGCCCCTGCATTGCCACGCGACGCCTCTGCCGCAACACCGCTGCGATCAAGGATGCAAACCGAGCGCCCCTTCATTTGCAGGGCGAGAGCGGTGCTAACCCCGACAATGCCCGCACCAATGACGATGATGTCGTGAGGTTTCATGCGCGCCTCCTATAGGCCAACCAGAACCGACGGCAGCCATGTCGCAATTGCAGGGAACAGAATGATGACAACAAGCACAAGCATCTGCGCCCCGACAAACGGCAACACGCCACGATACATCTGCATATAGGTCATGCTGCGCGGCGCAATAGAGCGCAAGTAGAAGATCGAAGGCGCCATGGGCGGCGTAAGATAAGAGGTTTGGATCACCACCAAAACCATCATCGCAAACCAGATCGGATCAATGCCCGCATTGCGCACAATCGGGGCAAAGATCGGGATGAAAATCAGCACAATCGACACCCAATCCAGCACAAACCCTGCAAAGAATACGACGAGCAGGAAGAAGGCGATAATGCCCGCATTGCCGTAGCCGATCATCTCGACAGTGTCGCGCACAAGGTCGCCGCCACCCGTGACAGCAAATATGCTCGTGAACATCGTGCCACCCGCAACGATCAGCATGATCATCGACGTGATCCGCAAGGTAACGCCAAGCGACTCCATCAGCATCTTAAGGGTTAGTTCCTTGAACATCAGCGTCAGCACCACAGTGCCCGCCGCCCCGACAGCCGCCGCCTCAGTGGCAGATGCGGCCCCCGCAAGGAGCGAGCCAAGCACAAGCCCGATCAGGACCAGCGGCGGCAAAAGCGCCGTCATCGTGATCTTGAGCTTTTCGGGCATTGGCATGCTGCGGTCCTCAAGGGGCAGAGGCGGGGCATCGTCGGGCTTGGTTATGCTGCGAAACAACACGTAGCCGACAAAGAAACTGACCATCAAAACGCCGGGCAAAATCGATGCGGCAAAGAGTTGGCCGATCGAGAGCTGCGCAATCGAGGCGTAAACCACAACGATGACAGAGGGCGGGATAATCGTGCCCAGCGACCCGCCCGCGCAGATCGTGCCTGCGATTAGGTCGTTCTTGTAGCGCGCCTTGGTCATCGCAGGGATCGCCATGAGGCCAACAACGATTTCAACCGCGCCCACAACGCCCGAGGCCGCTGCAAAAATCGCGCACATCGCAATCGTCGACAAGGCCAGCCCGCCGGGCAATCCGCCCAGCCAGATTTGCAACGCAAAGAACAGGCGTTTCGCGATGCCCGACCGCTCTAGAACCGCGCCCATGAAGATGAAAAGCGGGATTGCTGCCAGCACAAAATTCGAGGCCGTTTGCAAGAGCGGGCCGTAAAGCTGAAGGAAAATGAGATCACCAAACACCATAAAGCCAAAGGCGACGGCGATGATCGTAAGTGAGAAGGCCACTGGAATGCCAATAAACACCAGCACGAATAGGGCTGCGAACATCAAGAGAGGGGTCATGCGTTGGTCTCCACGCCTGGCATCTCGGTGTCCGCATCACCGGGACGCTTTTCACCAAGGAAATATTTGAGAGCTTCTACGAGAAACTGGAGGGTAAACGCCAAAAGGCCGATTGCGATCACCGCATAAAACGGCCAGACCAGCGGCGCCCAAGGGCTGACGTGTTCGACCTCGCCTGTCGAGAATGCCTTGAAGGCCTTTTCCCCCGCGACCCACGTGAAGGCCGCAAAAATCGGCGCCATGATCAAGAGGTAGACCACGCCATTTAGCATTTGCTGTGCGCGAAGCGAGAACCGTTGCGATAGGAAATCGATCCGCACATGGGCATCAAGACGCAGCGAATAGGCCGCCCCGAGCAAGAAGATCGACCCGTTTAGCATATAGGATATATCAAACGCCCAGAGGGTAGGTGCGCCAAAAACATAGCGCGCGATCACCTCGTAAAGCATGGATAAAATCAGCGCAAAGATCGTTAATTGCCCGATTACGCCCAATAGGTCCGAAAACCACTCAACACTCTTTCGAAAATACGTCATTGAAACCTCCCTGCGAAAAAGGTGGCCACCTCGCTTGGCCGCCACCTTTGGTTTGTTGGATTTACTCCGCGCTGTCGCGCACGAGGTAGCTCGCGTTGGCGGCCCAATCCGACTGGTAGGTCAGGTAGCTGTCGAGAACGCTTTGCATGCGCGCGTTGCCCGCTTCGGTTTGCGCCGCCGCTTGGGCGCGTGCCCAGTCGCGGCCAGCCTCACGGATTTTCTCGGACTCGGCAGAGTCCATCACGACGAATTCGACGTCGGACTTGCGGAACTCGACCATTGCCTTGATGTCGCTATCGCCAAAACGGGTGAAGCTTTCATAGGTGCTTAGCTTGGCAGCGGCGGTGATCAGCCCTTGCAAATCTGCGGGCAGGGCGTCCCATGTTTCCTGCTTCACAAACACTTCCCACAGGAACGATGGCTGATGCACGCCCGGCATGATCATATAGGGCGCGACCTCGTGAAAGCCCTCGCTGATATTTGCGCCAGGTGTCGACCACTCGACCGCGTCCACGCCGTTACGCTGCAAAAGCGTGTAGATCTCGTTGCCGGGCACAACGGTCGGAACCGCGCCAAAGTTCTCTTGCAAGACAGCGGCAAACGCCCCTGATGTGCGATACTTCACGCCCTGCAAATCCGCGACAGTCTCGATTTTGACGTTGGAATGCGCCATGATCTCGGATGTGCCGATGCCCACAACAAGGCTATGAAGGCCCATGTCGTCGCGGCGGAATTCCTGCAACATCGCCTCGCCACCGCCCTCGTAAACCCAGTGCATCGTTGCCTCGGGGGACATGCCGCCGGGGAAGCTGGCGAAAATTGCGTTGGTCGGATCTTGGTTGACCAAATAGGACGGGGTCGAGTGGCCCGCTTCCACAATCCCGTCTTGCACGGCTTCATAGGCCTTGAACGCAGGGGCAAGGACGCCCGCGCCAAACGGTTTGATGTTGACGCGGTCTTGCGTGATCATCTCGACGTTGTCAGCAAAGCGCTCCATGAAGTTTTGGTAAAGAAACGAGCCTTCGCCAATCGCAGCCGTCATTTTCCATTCGACCTCTGCCGCAAATGCAGGGCTTGCAAGTGCAAGAGCAATCGCGCTCGCCGTCAGTGTTGATTTCAATTTCATTGTCTTCCTCCGGTTTTGATTGATGTCCCCCGCCATGCAGGGGCGTGATGGGCCCAGTTTCCCTAAGCTCCGGTGTTGGCCGCTTGCGGGATGCCGTTCTTGAACGGATCGGTCGCGGCGAAAATCAAATGGCTTGCCGCAGTGACAAACGCTTGTGATGTGATGCTTGGAATGACGCCGCCATTGGCGCCCTTGCTGTAAGAAAGCCGAAACGGACTGCCGATCACGCTTTCCTGTATGATTTCAGTATGTTCGGCCAGTTTTCCGTCTAGGGCGAGGCAGGCCAGCCGCGCCGAACTTCCCGTGCCGCAAGGTGAGCGGTCATAGGTGTTATCGGGGCAAAGAACAAAGTTGCGGCTGTGAATGCGCGGGTCGGGCGATGCATCTTGCAAGATGACATGATCGACGTTCTCGCCGTTTTCGCCGCAAACACCAGCGGCAATTGCCGCCTTGCGGATCGCAATCGCCAGTGCAGTCAGGCGGTCAATATTGTGGGGGGCGACAGGGATCGGGCTTGGATCGACGATAAAGAACCAGTTGCCGCCATAAGCGAGATCACCTGTGATCTTCTCATAGCCCGCGACATTCAGCGAAACGCCTTGCCGCACGCGGCGGCTTTCGACATTGGTGACGGTGACCGTATTTGCATCGCTTAGGTGGACCGTCACAACACCTGCGGGCGTTTCGATGCGGTGCGTTCCTAGCCCGATACGGCCCAGATGGGCCAGTGTGACAGCCAGCCCGATCGTCCCGTGCCCGCACATTCCAAGCACCGCGTCGGCATCAAAGTAGATCACACCTGTGACGCATGTCGCATCCACTGGCGCAACGAGCAACGCACCAACCATCGCGGGTTGCCCGCGCGGCTCGCGCATGACCGCTTGGCTGAATGCCGCGTGATCATCTGCCAAACGGCGCGCCCGTTCGGCCAGCGGCCCCGACCCTAGGTCGGGACCACCACTCAGGATCACCCGTGTGGGCTCTCCGCCTGTATGGCTGTCGATCACATGCATTCAGCGATGATCCCGCCCTGTGTGGACCAATCCGCAAACCAAGCGCGAAACTGTGCGTATTGCTGTTCGCAATATTTGCGCTGGGCCTCGCTCAGGGCATCGGTTTCGTTAAAGTGCAGGCGGTATTCTTCCTCGCCGTTCAGCACGAGCAGATACTTGTAAAACAAGACCAGATCAGTGCCCTCGTCAAAGGTAGCGAGCACGGTGAACGCCTCTTCCAGTTCCAGCGCGCGCTGGCGGGCGGCTGCGTGACCTGCTGCCGCCTTCTTGGCAAGCGCGGCAAGCAACAACGCCTCTTTGGGAAGCGCCGTGCCGATCCCTGTGATCGAGCCTGTCGCGCCGGCCTTCACGAAACCATGCACAACTTGGGTATCGACCCCGACCATCAGCGTGACCGCGTCATCCTGACTGGTGATATGCTCGGCGGCATAGCTAAGGTCCGCCGCGCCACCAAATTCCTTGAAGCCGATCAGGTTGGGGTGTTCGGCGCGCAGGGCAAAGAATAGATCGGCGCGCGTGGCAAAGCCGTAAACAGGGCTGTTATAAATGATCGCAGGCACATCAGGGGCGGCGCTCAAAATGGCCTTGAAGTGGTTCTTTTGGGCGGCGGGGGATGCGCCCCGCGACAGAACGCGCGGGATGACCATCAAGCCAACCGCCCCGACCTTTTGGGCGTGGGCGGCGTGGGCGACTGCGGACTTGGAGTTGATCGCACCCGTGCCGACAACAACAGGCACGCCTGCGGTCACGAGGCGCTCTACGCCCTCCATCCGCTCGGCGTCCGTCAGCAAGGGCCAATCCCCCATCGACCCGCAATAAACCACGGCAGACATGCCAGCGGACATCATCTCTTGGCCCTTTTTGACGAGCGCATCAAAGTCGGGCGTGCGGTCGGCCTTACAGGGGGTCATGAGGGCGGGCATTGTGCCTGTGAAAATATTGGTAGCCATTTTTCGTTCCTTTGCGGGGTAGGGATATCGGGTCGCGATGTGGTTAGGGCGGGCCGCGAGAAAGGTGCGAATCCTCGGGCATCCATGTTAATTCTGTGATTACGGATAATGGATACAATATCCATTGTAAACATTTTTCCAATCAAGCGATGCCAGTGACGGGCAGGGAAGATAGCGGCCATATCGGCGGGGGCAGCGTGAAAGTTTTTGGATACATTCTTGACGCAGAGGGTTTGCACGATCATCACAATGGCAAAGCTGACTGGCGAATGGGCAAAAGATTATGAATACGACACCGACACATCAAACGACTGCGCACTGGCAAGAGGCGCTGCGCGTGCATTGGAATATCGACGCCGATCTGGTGCGGCTCGACGGCGAATACGACCTTAACTTCCTCGCGAAAGATGCTGATAACAGAGGATATATCCTCAAAGTTATGCGCGCGGATTGTGCGCAGTGGCTTGTGGATATGCAGGGGAAGGCCTTTGAACATATCACCGCAAAACAACCGCAATTGCCGTGCCCGCGCGTTATCCGCTCGGCGCAAGGTCGCGCGCAGATGACGCTTCCTGACGAGACAGGGACACCGCGCCTTGTGTGGGTTCTCAATCAGGTGGCGGGGCAATGCTACGCGACCGCGCAGCCCAAGTCAGATGCCCTGATCGACGAGGTCGGCGGCGTTCTTGGGGGCGCAGCAAAGGCGCTGGCCGACTTTTCGCATGCGGGTTTGGCACGGGACTTCAAGTGGGATTTAATGCAGGCCGCGTGGATTACCAGCGCGCTAGAGCAGGTGGCTGATCCGGCCCGTCGCGCGATCCTTTCGCAAATCTGCGATGATTTCGCCGCGCTTAAACCCGCGCTCGACGCGATGCCAAAGCAGGCAATCCATAACGATGCAAACGACTATAACATCATGGTGGCGGGCACACTCAACGCGCCAAGGCACGTATCAGGGCTAATTGATCTGGGCGATATGTGTGCTGCGCCGCGCATCTGTGACCTTGCGATTGCGGGGGCTTACATCGTTCTTGATCACCGCAAACCCGAGGCCGCGCTTGCCGCGCTCGTGGCGGGCTATCACCGTGTAAACCCGCTTTCGGATCACGAAATTGATATGATCTGGCCGCTATTGCGGATGCGGCTGGCGGTCAGTGTGGTGAACTCCACGCAAATGGCCGCCCAAAACCCTGACGATCCCTACATCACGATTTCGCAAGCGCCCGCGTGGCGGTTTCTTGAAGGGGTGACACTTGATGCGGGGCTTGTGACTGCGCGCTTGCGTGCGGCCTGCGGGCGGCCCGTGCGTGACGGCGCCGATCGCGTGATGACATGGCTCGCGCAAGAGCGCGGCGCGTTTGCACCGCTCATGGGGCAGGATATTGGCGATGCCCCGATGGGGTCGCTCTCGGTTGAGAATGCGACATGGCCACAAAATCCGTTTGATTTGCCGCTAGACGAGGCTGCGCGAATTGGTGAGGAGTTCGAGGATGGCGGGCGTATCTGGCTTGGCTATTACCACGAGCCGCGGCTGATCTACACTGCGGACGCTTTTCGCAACGGCCCTTGGAAGGCAAGCGATCGACGCACCGTGCACCTCGGGGTCGATGTTTTCGCGCCAGCGGGCACACCCATGTTTGCCCCATTGCGGGGCGAAGTATTTATCGCGGAATACCGCGCGGCGCATCTCGACTATGGCGGCATGATCATCTTGCGCCACCAAACCCCGCAGGGCGATCCGTTCTATACGCTTTACGGGCATTTGGACCCTGCATTTCTTGATCACCTCAAGCCGGGGCAAGTCATCGAGAAGGGCGAACAATTTTGCCACCTTGGTGATCCGACCATGAACGGGGGCTGGGCGCCACATGTGCACTTCCAGCTGGCGCTTTCGCTTGATGGCATCGCGGCTGACTGGCCCGGTGTCGGCGACCCCGATGAAATGGTGCTCTGGCGCGGGATGTGCCCAAATCCAGCGGCTCTTTTGAACTTGCCGGATGAAAAGGTGCACTATGTGCCGACCGATAACGCGGATGTTCTTGCGGATCGAAAGGCGCATTTTGGCGGCAACCTTAGCCTAACCTATAATGCGCCTGTGATGCTCATGCGCGGCTGGCGCCATCACCTGTTTGACGAATGGGGGCGGCCTTTTCTGGACGCCTATAACAACGTCCCCCATGTGGGGCACGCCCATCCGCGCATTCAGGCTGTTGTTGCGGATCAGTTGAAGCGGGTGAATACCAACACCCGTTACCTGCATCCCGCGCAAACCGCCTTCGCCAAGAAGGTGCTCTCGAAACTCCCTGCGCAATTCGAGGTATGTTATTTTGTGAATTCCGGCACGGAAGCCAATGAACTGGCCCTGCGACTGGCGCGCGCGCATACAGGGGCCAAGGGCATGATCACGCCTGATCACGGCTACCATGGCAACACCACCGGCGCGATTGCTATCTCTGCCTACAAGTTCAACAAACCGGGCGGTGTCGGGCAGGCAGACTGGGTTGAACTGGTCGAGGTCGCAGACGACTACCGTGGCTCATTTGGCCGCGACGACCCTGATCGGGCGCAGAAATTTGCCGATCTCGTTGATCCGAAAATCAAAGCCCTTCAGGAAAAGGGGCATGGCATTGCCGGGTTCATCGCCGAAACGTTCCCTTCCGTGGGCGGGCAGATTATTCCGCCCAAAGGGTATCTGCCCGCAGTCTACGACAAAATCCGCGCGGCGGGGGGGCTGTGCATTGCCGACGAGGTGCAGACAGGGCTCGGGCGGCTTGGCGACTTTTACTTTGGCTTCGAGCACCAAGGCGGGGTTCCCGATATCGTCGTAATGGGCAAGCCAATTGGCAACGGCCACCCGCTTGGGGTGCTTGTCACAACCAAGGCGATTGCCGAGAGTTTTGACAACGGGATCGAGTTCTTCTCTACATTTGGCGGGTCCACCCTGTCGTGCAGGGTCGGCAAAACGGTGCTGGACATCGTTGACGACGAGGGCTTGCAAGAAAACGCACGGGTTGTCGGGGGCCAGTTGCTTGCGGGGCTGCGCACACTGCAAACAGAGCATCCCTGCATTGGCGATGTGCGCGGCATGGGGCTTTTCTTGGGGGTTGAACTGGTTAACCACGACGGGTCCGAGGCCACCGAGATTTGCGCCTATGTCAAAAACCGGATGCGCGACCACCGCATTTTGATCGGCAGCGAAGGGCCAAAGGACAACATCCTTAAAATCAGATCCCCCCTGACGATTGAAGCGGATGACGTTGACATGATCCTGCTGACGCTCGATCAAATCCTGTCAGAGGTCGCAAATCAATAAAACGGATCAAGGACTTGCGCATTTTTCAAAGGTAACCTTGAACGGGGCAGGCACAAGAAACGGCTTTTGGGTCGTTTCGGGCAGCGCTGCTTGCTGACTGATGATCCTGTGGCCTTGCAGGGTTCCGACGATAATCGCCATTAACTGCTGGACGGCCATGCCTTGCGCCACGCAGTTTCGCGGGCCGTGGCCAAACGGCGTAAAGCTGGGCGAGCGCTCAAGAGTTCCGTCCAGAAACCGCGTCGGGTCAAATCGCTCGGGCTGCGCAAAATCAGCGGCATTATGGTGCATATTGTAAAACGAATTGAAAACATAAGTTCCCTTGGGAAGACGATGCCCCGCCACCGCGATCGGCTTGGTGAGCCTGCGCGGCTGATTGGCGGGGGCGGGTGGACGTATCCGCAAGACCTCTAGGACGGTTGCGCGCACAATGGCGCAGCTATTAAGATCATCAGCTTGCGACCCGATACTTTTGACCTGCGAGTGGATGTCACGTTGCAGGTCGGGATGTTGGGCAAGAAAGGCAAAAATCCATGCGGCAGCCGCCGCTATATTATCCTGCGCGCCCATCAGCAATCCAACCAGAATGGACTGCATTTCTGCATCGCTTGAGGTCACAAATGTTCCGTTAACATAGTGATTCATCAACCCGTCATTGGGGGTGTTTGTGTTGCGTAGCGCGTCTATCGCTTGGCGCACAATCGGGAACACCTCGTTTTTGCAGCGGGTCAGCGCGCGGCGCTTGGGGGCTTGCATCCAATCGGGGCGAGCAAATAATTGCGCGGATTCTGCGTTGAACCGCTCTGCTGCGGCCTTGCTAAACGCAATTTGAATGTCGGCCTCGTCCAGCGAAATTTCGCGGCCCAGTATTCCACGGCTAGCGGTCAAAGCGGCCATTCGCTTGGCCACCGTCAGGGCATCTTGCGGCGTGGGGTCAAGTCGGGAGATATATGCCTTGGTGACGGCAACTTGCCCCGCACATGACGCTTCAACGGCGCTGCGCGAAAACAGGCTGTTGGCTTCCTTGCGTTTCTTGCGCCAGTCGTCCCCGTGCGCGGTCGCGACAGTTTCGCCCGCCGCATATAGAAACGTCTGAATTTGAGAAGGCGACTTTGCCAGCGCGTCGATGTTGCGCACAAACAGCTCTCTGTTGACCTGCGGGTCGCTGATAAATGCAAAGTTCATCATGCCGCCAAAGTTGCGCCAATGCACAAGATCACCGTGGCGGGCTTGGACCTTTGCCATTGTGCCAATGTAGTCGGTGGGCAATTCCCGCAAGAATGGCGCAAGCGGGCGATAAAATTCTTTTCCGTTCAAGATATTAAAGGGCATATTTCAAAACCGCCTTTACGATGGGCCGATTGACAGGGGTTGTGTTTGACATCTGGTCGCCCTTTCACGTTCTATACAAAGGAAGACGTGCCACAGCCTTGGCGCGGTCTATAGAATGATGGCGTCACAATTCGGGAAAGTGTTTTGAAGCAGCCCCATAGCCAATTGATCCGCCCACCCAAGGCGCTGGCGAGTTGTGTGGCTGGCTGCGTTCTGCGTGATACGCGGGGCGTGCAGCTCTCGGATGCGGATCGGGTCAACTACTTTCCAGCCTCGCCGCTTTTTACGATCACTGTCGTCTTGGAAGGCGAGCTGCGGGTTGCGCCGAAAATTCTCAGCCTTGAGGCGCTGCGCATATTGCCCGTGGCCCCAAAGTTGCTGGTTTTGCCGCCACAGCCTTGTCCTCAGATGAGTTGGAGCGCGGGGCCAGTGCTGGCCACAACCATCGCGTTCTTTCCTGACGCTTGGCAGCAATTGGGCGGAAAGCTGGACGGCACGCCACCTGCAAACGTCGTGGACGGGCTTTCGACACTCGCGTCACAACCTCTCTCGCAGGCTTGGCCCGTGGTTTGGCAAGGCCTTGAAACCATCTGGGCGCAACGCCATTGCGCGGATCACCCGCCCGACTGGGTCGGTTCGGATCGCCTCAAGGACTGGACCTATCACTTGATGGGCCAGCTTGTGCAAACGGGGGCAGGGCGCGGTCTGCGATCTGCGCAACGGCGGCTGCAAAGGTGGACGGGGCTTAACCGACAAACAATCGAGTTTTTCGCCAAGGTCGAGGATCTGCATCGGATCAATGCCACAGATCCAGACGCCTCGCCTGCCGAAATCGCGGTTGAGGCGGGTTTTGCCGATCAGTCGCATATGGGCCGCGCGCTCAAACGTGCCACAGGCTTTTCGCCCGTCACCCTGAACCAGAAAATCGCAACCGAAGAATCGTTCTGGTGCTATCGGCTCTTGGGCGAAAGGTTCTGAAACCTGTCGAGCCAGTGCACGCATAGTGCACGCGCGGTGCACGCAAATCACAGGCGAAAAGTAACAAACCAGTCTAACGGTTAGTGAAATTTGTTTGGCAGGAGGGAGATGGAGGCGAGTACCGGAATCGAACCGGTCTACACGGATTTGCAATCCGCTGCATAACCTACCTGCCCACTCGCCTTCAGGGGGCGGGATATACCAAGCATTGTGAGGGCGCAAGATGCCAATCGTCCCCAATGTGGCGTTGCTGATCGGGCTGAGATATGTCATCAAGCGGCATATGGATTCTGGACCCAAAGAGAGTTTAGCGCGTGACCGATTATAAAGCCCGCCGCACTATGATGGTTGATACCCAAGTTCGCCCGTCAGATGTAACCAAATTCCCGATCATCGACGCGATGCTTACCGTGCCGCGCGAGGCCTACGTGCCTGACGCATTGCGCGAAGCGGCTTATGTCGGTGAAAACGTCCAGCTTGGCGCGAACCGCGTTGTGCTAGAGCCGCGGACATTGGCAAAAATGCTTGATGGATTGGCGATTGAACCACAGCATGTGGCGCTGGATATCGGTTGTGGCCTTGGCTATTCGACAGCGGTTCTTGCCAAAATGTGCGAATTTGTTGTTGCCGTAGAAGACGACGCGGATCAGGCAACACAAGCGCAAAACAACCTTTCCGAGCATGGCATCGACAACGCGGCTGTCTTGCAAGGGGCGCTCGCAGAAGGCGCAGCAAAATCCGCGCCTTATGACATCATCACGATTCAGGGTGCGGTCGTGGACGTGCCTGACGCGATTATCGCGCAATTGCGCGACGGGGGGCGGATTGCTTGCATCTTTGCCGAAGGCGCGCTTGGGGTCGTTCGGATTGGTCACAAGATTGATGGCCACGTAAACTGGCGGTTCTCGTTTAACGCTGGCGCGCCAGTGCTGCCAGGCTTTGAAAAAGAAGCTGCATTCTCGCTCTAAGGGTTTTGCGCGGGCTGACCGTGGCAACCGCATTGTGACTGTAGCGCGTATAGGAATTGAGTATTCAAATGGGTTTTCGCACAAAAGTAGCAGCAGTCGCGACACTTGTGGCACTTTCGGTTTCAGGAACCGCGCAAGCGGAAACGCTCGCTGATGCGCTCACGCATGCCTACAATAACTCGGGGCTACTTGACCAAAATCGCGCCCTTTTGCGCGCCGCTGACGAAGATGTCGCGCAGGCGGTAGCAGGCACATTGCCCGTTATTTCATGGGCTGCCAACGCGTCGATCTCGTCCCCCCGTGCTGTCGGGGCCGATTTGATCGCGGCAACTGCGCGGGTGCAGGGACAGCTCACGATTTACGATAGCGGCTCCGGGCGCATGGGTGTCGAGGCCCAAAAGGAACTGGTGCTTGGAACCCGCCAATCCTTGCGGGCCGTCGAGCAGGCGATTCTTCTCGATGCCGTCACGGCCTATATGCAGGTGCGCGCTGACGCCGAATTTGTGGCGCTGCGCCAAAGCAACGTGCGCGTCATCACACAAGAATTACGCGCGGCCAAAGACCGCTTTGATGTGGGCGAAGTCACCCGCACGGATGTGGCACTGGCCGAGGCGCGCCTTGCTGGGTCGCGCAGCTTGCTCGCTGCCGCGCAAGGTAATTTAGCCCGCTCTACAGAGGGTTACGTTGCCGCCGTTGGCCGCCGTCCAGGCACATTGGCCGCGGTTTCCCCCGCGCCTGTGTCAAAGGGTTTGCGCGATGCAAAGGCCTTTGCGCTGCGCAACCACCCGAGCCTGCTTGAGGCGCAACACGCGGTAAGCGCGGCAGAGTTGAGCATCAAAATCGGCGAAGCGGCAATGAACCCGACCATGACCCTAGACGGGCAAATCGGCATTGATCAAGACGGTAACCTTGGCCGCCAGATCGGCATCAACGTTGGTGGCCCGATCTATTCCGGTGGGCGTCTGTCCAGCAATGTGCGTCAGTTGATGGCGCGGCGTGATGCGACACGCGCAAGCCTGCATGTCGTGAGTGTTTCGATCGAACAGAACGTCGGAAATGCGTATAGTTTCCTTGAGGTTGCCCGCGCTTCCGATCAGGCCTCGCGGCAGGAAATCAGAGCAGCCCGCGTGGCCTTTAACGGTATCCGTGAAGAGGCGACCCTAGGCGCGCGCACAACGATTGATGTGCTGAATGCCGAGCAGGAATTGCTGTCTGCGCAGGCGAATTTGATTGCCGCTCAGGCGGACGAAGTGATTGCATCCTATCAGGTTCTTTCGACGATGGGTCTGTTGACCGCAGCACATTTGCGGCTGCCTGTGCAGCAATATGACCCCGCAGCCTATTACAATCTGGTTAAGGACGCGCCAACGATCACGTCCGATCAGGGGCAAGCACTTGACCGTGTATTGCGTGCAATTGGCCAATAGTTCAAATCTTCACGGACTGGTTGTTTGAAATCATAAGTCGGGTTAGTGTTGGCCTGAGGCAAAACAGGGTCAGAAAATGTCCGAACCGGTCACAAATGTAGAAATCGAAGACGTCTTGTCGTCCATTCGCCGCTTGGTCGCCGAAGGGGACAAGTCGCGACCGCAGGCTGATCCGGCTGAGAAACAAGCCGAGCGGTTCGTTTTGACACCTGCATTGCGCGTGGCCGAGCCTGAGGCTGAAGCCGAGCCAGAGGCCGAAGAGATTACCGATCTGAGCGACGAATCAAAGGCGCTCGCAGAGCAATTTGTCGCGCCGATCCCCGAGCCGCTTGTTCTGGAGCCGACCTCGATGCTGGAAACAGCAATTGTGCACGACCGCATGACCGAAACAGAGCGGGCAGGGCTAGAGGCGACAATCGCAGAACTGGAAGCCGCGGTGACGGTGACGCCTGACGACGAATGGGAGCCTGACGACGTTCAGACAAAACCGAGTCTCGGGCTGGCTGCCGCGTTTGCTGCAATGGCCGATGACGTCGAGGATGCGGATGAAATCGTGCAGGAACGTGTTGTGCATTTGCGCCCCGAGCCACAAGAAGAGCCGACATTCCGACACGTTGTTACCGAAATGCCCGAGGACGAAGAGGGCACGGATTATGGTGACGAGCTTCGTGAAAACGAAGACGATGGCATGCCGATCCCGGATGATCTGGACGAGACCTTGGCGGCCTATATTACCGAGGGCACGCAGCTTGATCGCGCTGAAATGCGCCAGATGATCGTCGAGGTGGTGCGCCAAGAGCTGCAAGGCGAACTTGGCGAGCGCATCTCGCGCAATGTGCGCAAAATGGTGCGCCGCGAAATTCAACGGGCGACCACCGCGAATATCTACGACTAAACGTCACCCGCAAGCGCGAGAAGGGCATCTATATCAAGATGTGCCTCAAGATGGTCAGCGAGATCATCAAGCGTTTGTTCGACCCCAATGGCGTAGTTGACCTCTGGCACGGGTGTGCCCAATTGGGTCAGAAACGCGGTGCGAAACGCATCCGCTGTAAATAGCCCGTGCAAATAACAGCCCATCACGCGCCCGTCCGCCGATGCCGCCCCTTCGGCACGCCCATCCAACGAAAGCCACGCATTCTCGCAAGCAGGGCCAGTTGTCTCTCCAATATGGATTTCATAACCCGTTACCGCGTCACCCGTGGGCAGATAGGTCGCAGAAGATAGCGTGACCCGCTTGTGCGGCTTCATCGTTGTCGCGATATCAAGCAGCCCGAGACCATCAACGCGACAAGCAGGACCCTCAATGCCATCATGGTCAATGATCTGCTTGCCAAGCATCTGATACCCACCGCAAATCCCAAGCACGCGGCCCCCACGGCGCACATGGGCTGCAAGGTCGATATCCCACCCTTGGGCGCGAAAATGGGCCAGATCGGCAATCGTTGATTTGGAGCCAGGGATCAAAACCAGATCAGCGTCAGCGGGGAGCGGCCGCCCCGCTTCTATGATGTCGACGCTAACTTCGGCGGTGGCGGAAAGTGGGTCGAGATCATCAAAATTTGCGATGCGGTTGAGGCGCGGCACAGCAATTTTGATCGGGCCACCCTTGCGCGATGCAACATCCATGACGTCTTCGGCAGGCAGTTTCCACGCATCAGCGAACCAAGGGATCACGCCAAGCGAAGGCCAGTTGGTTGCTTGCTCAATGATGCGAAGTCCCTCATCAAAAAGGCGCGGATCACCGCGAAACTTGTTGATTGCAAAGGCTTTTATAAGGGCGCGATCATCGGCAGGCAAAACGGCTTTGGTTCCGACAATCTGTGCGATGACCCCGCCGCGATCAATGTCGCCCACAAGGATTACGGGCACATTTGCAGCCGCGGCAAATCCCATGTTGGCAATGTCGCCCGCGCGCAAATTTACCTCGGCGGGGCTGCCGGCGCCCTCAATGATGATCAGGTCATGCTGTGCGCAAAGCCGTTCAAAGCTCTCGAGAACGGCGGGCAGCAACGTCTTCTTTTGCTTGCCATAGTCGCGCGCTTTCATTGTCGCGACCCGCTTGCCCTGCACGATGACCTGCGCGCCGATATCTGTCTCGGGTTTGAGCAGAACGGGGTTCATGTCGACAATCGGGTCGAGCCCACAGGCGCGTGCTTGCAAGGCCTGAGCGCGACCGATCTCGCCCCCGTCTGCGGTCACAGCGGCATTGTTTGACATGTTCTGGGGTTTGAATGGCGCAACCGAGATACCTCGGCGCAGACATGCGCGCGCGATGCCTGCGACAAGCATGGATTTGCCCACATTCGAGCCAGCGCCTTGCACCATAATTGCCTTGGTCATGCCTGCTTCCCCCTGATTTCAATGTCTAAGGTGGCTGGCAGGATTTGGGAAGCGTTCGAGGGGTGGATTGCTGCCTGTGGTAAACAAAAAACGCGGCCCGAGCAGAGGGCCGCGTTTTTTAAATCCCTCACCTGGCAGGGTGGGGCGAATTCGAGGTGGCTTAAGCGGCGCGCGCTTCCAGTTCTGCGGCGTTGCGGCGTTCGCTCTCTTCGCGAGACAGCGCCACGGAGGTGCGCACACCCTTGCCAACAAAGTCCATCAAGCCGCTGACAACGCGCTCGTTGGGGTCAATGCCTGCACAAGAAAGAACTTCGCGGCCATCGCGCGAGCGGGCCCAGCGTGCAATCTGCTCCGGTCCATTGCCATATTTTTTGTCGTCTGCAATCGCGTCATCAAGTGCAGCAAGAACAACGGCAGCGAACAACTTGCGAGCGCGGTTACCTTGCTCGTTATTAAAAGCAGTTCCGTCAACGAAATCTCTCATTTTGCTTCCTTTTTTATTGCTCTTGTCATTCTCGCGTGCACACCGTTATGCACCATCTAGATCGATTCGGGCAATCTCTTTTGACATGACAGCCATGCAGCAATCGCATGGCTAACCCCGTTTAAGGCGCTATTTAGTTGTCTTGCGCGGCTACCATCATCAAGATATAGGTCGGAACACCTTTCTATCAACCTTTTGCCTTAATTTTGACACGAAGTGAAAAATGCCAAAAATCAACGGAAACGAAATCAGACCCGGTAACACGCTGGAACACGATGGTGGCCTTTGGGCCGCAGTGAAAGTGGACCACGTAAAACCTGGTAAAGGCGGTGCATTTGCACAGGTCGAAATGAAGAATCTTCGCGACGGTCGCAAGCTCAACGAACGCTTCCGCTCCGCTGATAAGGTCGAGCGCGTGCGCCTTGATACCAAGGACCAGCAGTTCTTGTTTGAAGCTGACGACATGATGACATTCATGGACAGCGACACATACGAGCAAATCGCGCTACCTGCCGAGCTACTTGGCGATCGTCGTCCGTTCTTGCAGGACGGCATGATCGTGCAGATCGAATATTATGGCGAAGAGGCGCTGAACGTGTCGCTTCCACAGAAGGTTGTTTGCGTTGTCGCCGAGACCGAGCCAGTGGTCAAAGGCCAGACAGCCGCCAACAGCTTCAAACCAGCGACCTTGGACAACGGCGTGCGCGTCATGATCCCGCCGTTCGTTGGCACGGACGAGCGGATTGTGGTGAACACAGAGCTATTTGAATACGTCGAACGCGCCTGATCAGGCCGCTTTGCACACAAAATCAGGGTCAGTCTGCCAATTGCAGGCTGGCCTTTTGCGTTGTCATGCCTTGGGCGCGGTCAAACCGCAGGTAGGCCAGCCCTGAATTCCCGCTGACGGAATGCAATACGCCCGCCGGTTTGCCCTGCGTGGTGATTTCGTCGCCTGCCTGTGCGTCCCCAGTGATGGTCACGCGCCGCAACCCTTTCTTGAGCTCGGTCTTGTGCTTCATGCGGGCAACAATCTCTTGGCCGACAAAGCAGCCCTTTTTGAAATCGACCCCGTTCAGGGCTTCGAAATTCGCTTCCAGAATATAGGTGTCGGGGGTTAGCTCCACGCCGGTTTGCGGGACAAGGTGGGCCACGCGCAGGGCCGTCCAGTCGGTTGCATCGCTTAGATCGGTCGCGCCATAATGACGCCAGCCGAGCGCGGGGTGGCGCGGGTCAGCGAGCGCGTTTGCGGGAGCATCACCCGTGCCACGCGAGACGATGATATCGGTTTCTGCAAGGGCCACGTCCGCCCGCAAACGATACATCGACAGCCGTTGGAACACAGTTGGCGCAACGCTGGCATCGACGTCTATGAGCAGTGCGTCATCCTGCCCGACAACGAAAAAGTCGGCGATAAATTTGCCCTGCGGCGTCAGAAGGGCGGCGTAGATGATGCTGTTGCGCGCGCGCGTCACATCATTGGTGATCAACCCTTGCAGGAAATCAACGCGGTCAGACCCAGTGAGAGAAATCACGATGCGATCGGTCATGTTGCGGCCTTTTTCTGGCTGAATTGAAGACGGTGCAGATCGGCGTAGATGCCGTCGCGCTGCAAAAGCTCGTCGTGCGTGCCTTGGTCGACGACACGGCCCTGATCCATCACCACAATCGAATGCGCATTGCGCACAGTCGAGAGGCGGTGCGCGATCACAAGTGTTGTGCGCCCCTCAGAGAGCGCCTCAAGAGCGCCCTGCACAATGGCCTCGGATTTGGTGTCGAGAGCGCTGGTTGCCTCGTCGAGCAACAGCACTGGCGTGTCCCGCAAAAGGGCGCGCGCGATCGCAATGCGCTGGCGCTGGCCGCCCGACAAATTTGAGCCGCGCGGGCCCGCGGGGCTGTCAATGCCGTTCGGTAGTTGGGGCAGGAAATCACTGACATGCGCCGCGTCGAGCACGTGTTTTAACGCGGCCTCACTCACGTCACTGCGCCCCAGCAGAATGTTGTCGCGCAGCGTTTCGTCAAACAGGGCAGCATCTTGGGAGACCACAGAAAACAGGCCGCGCAAGTCGGGCAGGGCCAATTCCGTGTTGGGCGTGCCGTTGACGGTCACCACACCGCTGCTGGGATCAACAAGGCGGGTCAGCACATTGAAAATGGTTGATTTTCCTGCGCCTGACGCCCCGACCAATGCAGTGGTTTTCCCTGCGGCCGCCGTGAAAGTTGTGCCGCGTAAAACGGGCAGGTCACCATAGGACAATGCAACATCGTTCAGGGCGATTTCTGGCGCACCTTTTGGCGCGGCCTGCGGCGTGCTCGGGGATGTGAGGGAAGGTGTTTCGTTTAATACGCTTTGCAATCTTTCGATGCTTGCCACGGCGGTTTGCCACTGGCCTGACATCAGCCCCAAGCGGCGCAGCGGCTCGAACGCCAGTGACATTGCGGTGAAAAATGACATGAACTGACCAACTGTCTTTTCGCCAGCGATGATTTCGGCGCCGCCAAAAACCAGCACCCCGAGAAAGCCGACACCCGTCATGATATCGACGAGGGCAGGGACCGTGGCTTGCCCCGCAACGGCGCGGACCTCGGCCTGCACACGGGCATCGCCCAAGTCATCGTAGCGTTTGGACTGATAGGCTTCGAGGGCGTTCAGTTTGATGGCATTGATGCCGTGAAAGACCTCATCAAGGCGGGTTGCCATGCGGCCAGCCAAGTCACGCGCCGCACCCGCCCGCTTGCGCACATAGGCTTGCGCCAAAAGTGACGGAAGCACGAGGAACGGGATGCCGACCAATGCCACGACTGTCCAGCGCCAATCAACCGAAAGTGCGACTGAAAACAACACGATAACGGCTATGAGATCGCGGCCAATACCCGTCAGCAAGGCGGCCCAGATTTGGTTCACTACCGTCACATCCCCCTGCACACGTTCGATCAACTGTCCGGGTGGATTGACTTGATGAAAGCCCCCGTCGAGCAACATCAAATGGCGCAAAAGGTGGCTGCGCATACCTGCGGCGGCGCTTTGATTCACCTTGGTCATCAGGATTTTCTGCGCGGCGGAACTGATCGCGCGGATCGTAAAGGTCGCAAGGATCCCGAACCCGACCCACCACAGCGCGTTCTTTTCGCCTTGCAAGAATACATTGTCGAACATCGGCTGGATCATGTAGCTCAGAAACCCGAGCATGGACCCTTCGATCGCCATAAACAGTATCGCGGCGATAAGCGTGCCCTTGTGGGGCCGCAAATAGTCGCGCCACAGCCAAGCAAAAAGCTGCGATGTTGATTGTGTGTTGTGGCGATTTGGCATGTCGCGCCTTACTTCGTTCGGGTCAACTAACGGTCTATCGGCAAATAGGGCGGCTGTGCAAGTTGGGCAAGGTTGACGCGGGCTTTGGCCTCGCTAATGTCTGTTGGAAACCCTGTCTTGAAAAGAGTCCCCCAATGTCACTTGCGAACGGTCGCGGTTACCTCGCCATTCCTGGCCCATCAGTCATGCCCGAAGCGGTATTGCGCCAAATGCATCGGGCCTCGCCCAACATCTACGAGGGCGAGTTGCACGCGTTGACCGACAGTCTTGTGCCTGACCTCAAGGCGATTGCCAAAACGGACCAGAATGTCGCGATCTACATCGGTAACGGGCACGCCGCATGGGAGGCCGCATTGTCGAACGTGGTCGCAGCGGGTGACACTGTGCTTGTTCTCGCAACGGGGCGGTTCTGCATCGGCTGGGGGGAGATGGCGGCGGACTTGGGCGTGACGGTGCAAACCATTGACTACGGGGATAGCGCGGCGATTGACCTTTCGCAGTTTGAAGAGGCACTCAGCGCCGATAAATCGGGGAAAATCAAGGCTGTATTGGCCGTTCATGTTGATACGTCAACCAGCGTCAAAAACGATATTGCGGGGCTGCGTCGGGTGCTTGACGATGTTGGGCACGGCGCGCTTTTGATGGCCGATTGCATCGCATCGCTTGGCTGTGACAACTTCGAGATGGATGCATGGGGCGTCGATGTCATGGTGTCCGCCTGCCAAAAAGGGTTGATGACGCCAGCGGGCATTTCGTTTGTCTGGTTCAACAATCGGGCGGACGCGGCGCGTGTTGCGCGTGTCTCGCGTTACTGGGATTGGCGGGCGCGGTCTGACCCTGATTATTTCTTTCAATACTTTGGCGGGACTGCCCCAACCCACCATCTCTACGGTCTGCGCACGGCGTTGGACCTGATCAAAGACGAGGGGTTAGAGGCCGTTTTTGCCCGCCACGCCAAGCTTGCGCAGACGGTTTGGGCTGCCTTTGAGTGTTGGTCGCAGGAAGGGCCATTGAGCCTGAATATTGCTGACCCGTTAACGCGTTCACATGCGGTGACCGCGATTTCGGCTGGCTCGCCAAACGGGGATTTGTTGCGCCGCTGGTGTGAAGAGAAGGCCGGGCTGACGCTTGGTATCGGATTGGGGCGCACGCCAGCGGACGCATTCTTTCGGATTGGCCATATGGGGCATGTGAATGCGCATATGATCATGGGGGTGCTGGGCACAATTCAGGCGGGGCTAACCGCGCTTGATATTGGGCATGGTAAGGGCGCGCTTGACGCTGCCGCGCGTGTGATCGCGACGGCCTAGCCCGCTTGTGCGGCTTTGATCGCCTTTGGTAAGGCCTTGGCAAATAGGGACATTTCGCCGTCAGGTCCGCAGCTCACGCGGATGCAGCGGTTTTGCGGGGCCACAAATGGCATGCGCACGAAGATACCCAACTTGCCAAGCTCGGTGACGATCCGCTTGGCATAATCGCCGCCTTTCCCGCAGTCGATGGCGACGAAATTTGTGGCAGACCGCAGCGGCGTGAGGCCATTTTCGAGCGCGATTTTTGCAATGCGTGCCCGCGATTTTGCGACCTGTGTGACGACATGATCAAGGTGCTTGTCATCCAGAAGCGCGGCCAAAGCCCCCGCCTGTGAAATGCGCGACATCCCGAAATGGTTGCGCACTTTGTTAAAACTTTGCGATACACCGGGCGTGCACACGGCATACCCCACACGTGCACCGGCGAGCCCGTATCCTTTGGAGAATGTGCGCATCCTGATGACGCGCGGGTCATGGGGCGAAATGGCGGGCGCTGTCCCTTCGGGCGCGAGCTCGATGTAGGCTTCGTCGAGGATCAGCAGGCTTCCGTCCGGCACGGCGGCGACCATGCGTTCGATTTCTGCGCCTGCATGTGCGCTTCCCATCGGGTTATCGGGATTGGCGATATAAATCAGCTTTGCGTTGACCTCTTTCGCCTTGGCGATGAGGCGCACGGGGTCTTCGTGGTCGCCTGTGTAGGGCACGGTGTGCAGCACGCCGCCAAACCCAGCTACATGGTAGTTGAAGGTCGGGTATGCGCCCGCTGACGTGACCACCGCATCGCCCTTTGCCACAAAGAGCCGCACGAGGTAGCCAAGGAGCGCGTCGATCCCCTCTCCGATGACAATACAGTCAGCGGGGATGTCGTATTGCGCGGCGATTGCATGGCGCAGATCGTAGCTTTCGGGGTCGGCATACATCCATGATTGCGAGGCCGCGTCTTGCATTGCCTTGATCGCCAAAGGGGACGGGCCAAAGCCGCATTCGTTTGCCCCGAGGCGGGCAGTAAACGGCACACCTGTCGCGCGCTCTTGCGTCTCTGGCCCGACAAAGGGAACAGTTGAGGGCAGAGATGTGGCGAGGGCGGTGAGGCGAGGGTCATTGGTCATTTCGCCAGATTGCAGATTGTCGTGCAGGCTTGCAATCGCCAATTTCATGCTTACATGAGAATTAGTCGCAACTGGAGGCTTTCCAATGACTTTGAGCAGACGCGGATTTTTAGCAGGGACAGGCGCCGTTGCCGTATCGCGGGTTGTGCCTGTTGTTTCCAAGCCAACGGGACGCCGCATTTTGACGCTTGTTTATGACAAGGCGCTTGGAATGATGCGGGCCGTCGAGCGTGTCGTTCCGTAGAGACAGGGCGGCACAAATGCGCCGCCCCACTGATTATCCGAGTTCTGCGAGGCGCGCGATGGCAGCCTTGAGTTGGGCTTCTTCTTCCTCGCGCAGTGCGAGGTTTTCGCGTGCTTCTGCGATGACCTCTTCTGGTGCGGATTCCACGAATTTGGGGTTGTTAAGCCGCCCGCGCAGGCCGCCGAGTTCCTTGCCCAGTTTTGTGACCGATTTTTCGAGCCGCGCGATTTCCGCAGGCACGTCGATCAACCCAGCGAGCGGCAGGCCAAACGTGCCGCCCTCCATCGGGATTGTGACGCAGCCCTTGGGGAATGCGTCGACGTGATTGAGGGTTTCGATGCGTGCGATCCGTTGGATCAGGGCGCTATTGTTGTCCCAAGCGGACTGTCCTTTGGCATCGAGACCCATCACGACCAACGGCACTTTTGCGCCAGCGGGAACGTGGGATTGGGCGCGCGCAGAGCGAACGCTATCAATCAGGTTGATGACCCAGTTCATCTCGCGGTCAGCCTCTGCATCGACCAGATCCGCCGCCGTGTAGGTCGGCCAATCGGCGGTAACCAGCAGGGTGTCGCGGCTGTCTGCAAGGCCCCACAGCTCTTCGGTGATGAAGGGCATGATCGGGTGCAGCATGATCAGCGCTTGATCGAGAACCCAGCGCAGGGTGGCCTCGGTTTCCGCCTTTGCAGCCGCGTCTTCGCCTTGCAAGATGGGCTTCGAGAATTCGAGATACCAGTCGCAGACCTTGCCCCATGTGAAGGCGTAAAGCGCGTTGGCGGCGTCGTTGAAGCGGTAGGTTTCTAGCGCGGCATCCACCGTTTCGCGCACCTTTGCAGTTTCGCCGATGATCCATTTGTTCAGGGTTTGCTCGGCCTTTGGCAGCGTGTGGTTGCCTGAATTCGGGATTTCGTAGTGTTCGGCAAAGCTGAACGCATTCCAGAGCTTTGTGCCAAAGTTGCGGTAGCCCTTGATGCGGTCCTCGGAGATTTTGAGCACACCACCAAGCGCCGCCATTTGCCCCATCGTAAAGCGCAGCGCATCCGCGCCGTATTCGTCGACCATGACCAGCGGGTCGATGACGTTGCCGCGGGTTTTGGACATCTTCTCGCCCTTCGCGTCCCGCATGAGTTGGTGCAGGTAAACGGTGTGGAACGGGTCCTCGTCCATGACCGCATTCGACATCATCATCATGCGCGCGACCCAGAAGAACAGGATGTCTTGGCCCGTGATCAGCACATCACCGGGGAAGTATTTTGCCAGTTCAGGCGTGTCGTTTGGCCAGCCCAGCGTGCCGAATGGCCAGAGGCCAGAGGAGAACCATGTGTCGAGGACGTCGGGGTCGCGCCACATGGGAATGCCTTTTCCCTCGGGCGAATGTCCGTAATTCAAATACCAGTCACCTGGATCAGTATTAATTTCGCTGAAGAGACTAGGTTTCTGGCCTGTTCGCGCAAGCCAAACCTCTGCAATCTGTTCTTGTGCCTCTTCAAGTGACGCAGCGCAAAATTCCATTGTGAGAAGGCCGCCTTGCGTTAGACGCCCGCCCATCGCTTTTTCGTCTAGCCTGTCGTTATCTAGAAATTTCTTAGCCTTTGCACGGGAAATCTCATCACCTACATTCACTTTCCACGAACCAACTTCACCGCTCAACGTTGGCACTTGTGCAGTCCAAACCGGAATCTGGTGACCCCACCAAAGCTGGCGCGAGATGCACCATGGTTCGATGTTCTCTAACCAGTGGAAGTAAACCTTTTCGCCTGACTCGGGCATGATCTTAGTGCGGCCTTCGCGCACGGCGTCGAGCGCGGGTTCGACGATTTGGGCCGTATCAACATACCATTGATCAGTCAGCATCGGCTCGATCACGACCTTGGAGCGGTCGCCAAAGGGCTGCATGATCTTCTTGGATTCGACGTATGGGATCATTTCGGGGGCCATGCAGACCTCGCCGTCCTCGTTGGGCGGGCCTTCGACCATCACGGCGAGGCCTTCGGCGGTGATGGCGTCGATCACGGCTTTGCGTGCTTCAAAACGGTCCAGGCCGCGGAATTCTTCGGGGACCATGTTCATGGCCGCGATCATGGCCTCGTCGAATGTCTGTTCACCGTTTGCGATGGCTTGGGCAATCGCGGCTTCCTCGACATATGGCTTGCCGTCGGCGCGCATCGCGGCCTTGGTGTCCATGAGGTTATACATCGGGATGCCCGCGCGTTTGGCGACCTGATAGTCGTTGAAGTCATGTGCGCCTGTGATTTTCACCGCACCAGAGCCGAAGTCCTTTTCGGGGTATTCGTCGGTGATGATCGGGATCAGGCGGCGCTGCGCCTTGGGGCCGACAGGAATTTCGCAGAGCATGCCGACGATGGGCGCGTAACGCTCGTCGGTCGGATGAACAGCAACCGCGCCGTCACCGAGCATGGTTTCGGGGCGGGTAGTGGCGATGGCGATATAGTCGCGGGTCTCGCGCAGGGTGACGTTACCGTCCTCGTCTTTTTCGACGTAGTCATAGGTTGCCCCACCCGCGAGCGGGTATTTGAAGTGCCACATGTGGCCGTCTTTTTCGATATTCTCGACCTCAAGGTCGGAAATCGCTGTTTCAAAATGCGGGTCCCAGTTCACGAGGCGTTTGCCGCGATAGATGAAGCCCTTGTTATACATGTCGACGAAGACTTTGATCACGGCATCGTGGAAGGTGTCGTCCATCGTAAAGGCGGAGCGGTCCCAATCCATGCCTGCGCCGATACGCTTGTCCTGTTCTTGGATCGTGCCGCCAGAAATAGCCTTCCACTCCCAGATTTTCGCAATGAAGTCCTCGCGGGAGTAATCCGTGCGCTTTTCGCCAAGCTCGGCCAGCTGTTTCTCGACGACAAGCTGGGTGGCGATACCCGCGTGATCGAGGCCCGGTTGCCAGAGTGTGTCAAAGCCTTGCATCCGCTTCCAACGCATCAGGATATCCATCAACGTATGGTTAAAGGCGTGGCCCACGTGCAGGAAGCCCGTGACGTTGGGCGGCGGCAGCATAATGGTGAAAGTCTCTGCGTCAGGTTTCGCGTTTGCGCCCGCTTTGAAGGCGCCCGCTGCTTCCCATTTCGCGTAGATGCGTGGCTCTGCGGAGCCTGCGTCGAATGTTTTGTCCATCGCCATTTTATGCCGTCCTTATAGATTTGTAAGGGGTTTACCCAATGCGGCGGCGGGGGAAAAGGCCTATGTGGTGAGGGGGACGCGCGCACCGGTTTGGATGACCTGCGGATCATAGGGGTCGCGTGCAAAGACGGCGCGCACGCGATCGGCAAAGTGGTCAAGCGGGAGGTGATCGTAAGCGGGGTCGAATGACGTTTGATCCCACCGCTCGCAGAAGGTGGCGCAGTCGTCAAAGTAGGGGTTATCGGCGTATGCGTCGCGCTTGTTGGGGTTGGCGCCCACATGCTCACCGTAATAGACCATTTGAAAATCACCATGCTTTTCCACGACCCATGCGACCTGTTCACGCACAAACGGGCGCAGGATCGCAGCGGCGTATTCGTCATGATTATAGGGCGCGTATATGTCGCCAATGTCATGAAGCAGTGCCGCGACGATCCAGTCGGTATCGGCGCCGTCACGCTCTGCGCGGGTGGCTGCCTGAAGGGAATGGCCAAGGCGGCTCACCTGATAGCCTGACAATCCTTTGTCGAGGTCAACCAGCGCGCCGAGCAACCTGTCGGCGGTTCCTTTGGTGTAGGCAACTTCGTGTTCGGTCAAAAAGTCATAATCTTCCTTGTCGCCGTCTTTCATCGCGGTGAATTTGACCCGATCCATAAACTTGCCCTTTGCGCCCGTTGCGTTAACCATTTTCTGAGAGGATTTAAGCATGAACGGTGCGTCAGGTCCAAGGGGGATCACCTGTGAGCGGTAGACAGTCGGAAAAACCCCTTTAGGGTTAACGGCATGGGTGGGTGAAGTTAATGGAGACAGGATTGCTAAGTTTGCGCGTGAAAAGGTCGAGGACGTGGCTTGTTTCCTGTTTCGGACGAAAGGTTTGCCGTGCGGCTAACTGATCGGATATTTGCCCTTTTTGGTCGCGGCTCCCGCTCGGAGGATTCTGGCCAACGCAAGCGGGGCGTGGCGACCCATGTGATCATCCTTGATGGCACGATGTCATCGCTTGAGCGCGGTAACGAGACAAATGCGGGGCTGACGTTCCGGCTTTTGCAGGAGGCGGGGCGGCAGGCCAATCTGACGGTCTATTACGAGGCTGGCATCCAGTGGCGGGATTGGTCCGGCACTTGGGGCGTGATGACGGGCAAGGGTATCAACAAGCAGATCGAGCGGGCTTATGGTGTGCTGGCCTCGCGGTATCGCCCTGGCGACAAGATCATTCTTATCGGGTATTCTCGGGGCGCATATGCGGTGCGTTCGCTTGCGGGTGTTGTTGATTTTGTCGGGCTTGTGCGGGCCAATCAGGCCACGGTGCGCGCAGTGCGCCAAGCCTATCGTCACTATAAAACGGGGGCATCGTCGGTCGCAGCCAAGCGGTTTCGCGAGGTCTATTGTCACGACGATGTGAAAATCGAAGCTGTGGCAGTTTGGGACACGGTCAAGGCGCTTGGGTTGCGGATGCCGATTGTCTGGCGCTGGGCGCAGGCGCAGCATGCGTATCATAACCATCGACTTGGTCCGCATGTGCGCAACGGATTTCACGCTTTGGCCCTAGATGAAACACGCGAGGCCTATGCGCCCGTGATGTGGTATGCGCCCGAGGGCTGGGATGGCCACATGGAGCAAGTCTGGTTTCGCGGATGTCACGCCGATATTGGCGGGCAGGTGGGCCTGCGACCCGAGGCGCGGGGGTTGGCGAATATTCCGCTGGTCTGGATGCTTGAGAAACTGGAGGCCTGTGGTCTTGCGCTTCCGACAGGATGGGAGGCGCGATTTCCCCAAGATCCGTCCGCGCCCTCTGTCGGGTCATGGGGCAGCTGGGGCAAGCTGTTTTTATCGCGCCGCAAGCGGATTATTCTGAGCAATCCAACCGAAACCATACATCCGTCCGCTAAGAGCGGGCGGTCATGATCAGACATGTGGTGGAGCCTGTGGCGTAAAGCTTTTTGTCAAGCGCGCCGCGTATTTCGCCATGTGCCACGCCTGTCGATCTGCCCGCATGGTCACTATATCCGGTAGCCACAATCTCGGTCCCTAACGGAATAGCGCGCACGAGATTTACCTTGTATTCCAGCGTTGTATAGTAAGACCCGCGCGGGATTTTGGTCATAACGGCGCAGGCCATGCAGCTATCCAGCAACGTGCCATACCAGCCGCCATGAGTGCCACCCATCGGGTTTGTGTGCGAGAAGTCGGGCGTGCCGCGAAACGCGACTTCACCGTCTTTCACGCTATCGAGTGTGTAGTTCAGGGCGACCGAAATCGGAGGGCGGGCGAATTCGCCGCGCAGAACGGCTTGCATGAACTCAAGCCCCGACATCGCAAGCATCGTTGCGGTGTCGGGCAATTCATCGGGGGATTTTGCTGTAAACATGGCCGCAGCCTGTCGCGTTATGCCACGTTTTGCAAGCCGCGCTCTGGTGTGAATCCAAGGGCGTGGCAGACGTTGCGAGTGAGCGTGCCGCGGTTCAGGGTGTAAAAGTGCAGATGCTCGACACCGCCACCCAAAAGATCGTCGCAAAGCTCTGCGGCAAGCGCCGTTGCAAGCAACGATTCTGTGCCATCGCGTTGCGCATTCTTGAAGGCATCCGCGATTACCTGCGGAATGTGCGTGCCGCATTGCTCTGCAAACCGCTTCACGCCGTTCCAGTTTTCGATCGGCAGGATACCGGGGATAATGGGCGCGGTGATCCCCGCCGCGGCGCATGCATCGCGGAACCGGAAGAATGTGTCGGCCTCAAAGAAGAATTGTGTGATCGCACCTGTCGCGCCCGCGTCGAACTTGCGCTTGAGGTAGGCGACATCGGCGGCTTGGCTCACGGCTTCGGGGTGTTTCTCGGGGTAGGCGCCCACGTGGATGTTGAATTTTTGCGTGTCGCTTAGCGCCTCGATAAGTTGGATCGAGTCTTGGAAGCCTTCTTTGCTGGCTTTGAATCCTGCGCTGTTTTTGGGAGCATCGCCGCGCAAAGCAACGATATCCTTGACGCCCGCTGCGGCGTAGTTATCGGCAATTGCAAGAGTTTCGTCGCGCGTGGCATCGACGCAAGTCAAGTGGCCAGCAACGCGCAAGCCCGACTGTTTTGTCAATGTTTCAACGGCGTCATGCGTCAGCTGGCGCGTGGTCCCGCCGGCGCCGTAGGTGACGGAAACGAATGTAGGGTCAAGCGGCGCGAGGCTTTGCACAGTGTCCCAAAGGCGGAACGACCCAGCCAGATCTTTCGGTGGGAAAAATTCAAAAGACAGGGAAGGGCGGGACATGATGTAATCCTTTAAGAGGTGTTTGCATCTTGTCCCACATTGCGGCATGTGAAACAAATTCATAAATCTCAGAATTGTCATGAGGAAGATTCATAATGCGGATCGAGTTTCGACACCTGCGCACGATCAAGGCGATCCATGAGACTGGCGGTTTGGCGCGTGCGGCGGAGATCTTGCACATCACGCAATCGGCGCTGAGTCACCAGATCAAGGGGATCGAGGATCAGGCGGGTGTTGCATTGTTTGCGCGTCGTTCCAAGCCGCTGCGCCTTTCGGCTGCGGGTCAAAAGCTACTGGCAGCGGCAGAGTCGATTTTGCCGCAAGTCGATGCATTGGAAGCAGAATTCGCGGGATTGGTGCAAGGGAATGCGGGGCGGATGCATATCGCAATCGAGTGCCATGCCTGCTTTGAATGGCTGTTTCCTGTGCTTGAAAAGTTTCGCAAGGCTTGGCCCGACGTGGATGTTGATATCCGTCCCGGTCTGGCATTTGACGCCTTGCCAGCGTTGCGCCGCGAGGATGTTGATCTGGTTGTGTCGTCCGATCCCGAAACCTCGGCGGAAACTGATTTTACCCCGATTTTCGATTATGAACCTGTTTTTGTTGCCTCCGCCAACAATCCGCTCGCCCAAAAGGACGTGATCGAGGCAGAGGATTTTCGCGGGCAGACCTTGATTACCTATCCCGTCGATCGCGCCCGCCTTGATGTGTTCTCACAATTGCTGACGCCTGCGAAAGTTGAACCTGCTGCGGTGAGGCAGGTCGAATTGACGGCTGTGATCCTCTTGCTTGTTGCATCAAATCGTGGCGTTGCCGTTTTGCCCGACTGGGTTGTGCAGCAGGTTAAGTATAATGCGGATTATGTGACGCGCCCGTTAACCAAGAGTGGAAAAACGCGCAGGTTATATGCCGCAACGCGGGTCGAGGATACGCAGCGCCCGTTTGTGGCCCATTTGATCCGTCTCGCGCGCCAGGAAGCGGTGCGCATGCAGCGCAGTTAAGCGGCGTCAGCGGGTAAAAACCCAAGATCAACTTTGCCCTTTTGAAGCAGCGCGACAGCATCTGTCAGACACATTGCGGAGCCAAACAAATGGCCCTGCACAACCTCGCACCCCATTTGCTGGAGTTGCTTGAGTTGGGCCGTGGTTTCGACGCCTTCGGCAACAACCTGCACGCCTAAACCTTGCCCGATCGCAAGAAACCCGTCGACGAGCACATCGGCGGCTGGGTCCACCCCAAGACCTTGCACAAAGTCGGTGTCGAGCTTCAGTTCGTCAAATTCCAGCACGCGCAAATGTTGGAACGAGGCGAACCCCGTCCCGAAATCATCGAGCGATACGCGGATGCCCGCATTGCGAAAGAATGCGATGGAGCGTTGGATCATATCGCCAGCACGGGCGATAAAGACGTCTTCGGTGATTTCAAATGTGACGTGGCTTTGCAAATGGGGAAACTCGTCGATCAACGCAGCCAACTCGGAGCGGCCCGACAATGTGGCAAGCGTGACCTCGGGGACGTTGATGGAAATCTGCCCGCAATCCAGATTGTTGCGCTGAATTTCGTCGATGTCCTCAAGCACCTGCCTTGCCATATGCATCAGGAGATCGCCGTGCAGACCGAAATCGGAAACCATTGGCAAAAAATCTTTGGGGCGCAGCATGCCACGTGTGGGGTGCTCCCATCTTGCCAGTGCTTCGAATCCTGCGACGCGCCCCGTTTTCAGGCAAATTTTGGGTTGGTAGTAGGGCCGGATCTGTTTGTCACAAATCGCATTGTAAAGCGTGTTTCTATCCTCAAGGGTCGGTCGCACGGGGAAGGCGTCGCGATCAAAGAGCACGGTTTTCTGGCCAAGGTCCCCCTTGGCGCGATACATGGCCTGATCCGCGCCCGCGCAAAGATCAGCCGCCTTGTTCATTGAGGGCGATGCCCGCGCGATGCCAACACTCGCGCCGACCTGCAGTTGTTTTTCCTTGAAACGAACAGGCGCGTTGAGCGCACGCACGATATAGCCGCCAAGGCGCAAGGCGGCTTCATCGGAGGAAATATTGGGGATCACGGCGGCAAATTCATCGCCGCCAAGCCGCGCAACCGTGGCATCAGGCCCCGCAATCCGCATCAGGCTATTGGCCGCCGCGACCAACACCGCGTCACCCGCCATATGGCTGTAGCTGTCGTTGATCGGCTTGAAATCATCGAGGTCGATGAGAAAGATCGCGAGCCCTGCGAGGCGCGTCTTGTTCTGGAGTGCTTCGGCGAGTTCCTCGTCAAAAGCGACCCGATTTTTGAGCCCCGTGAGTTTGTCATGGCGCGTGAGATGTTCGAGTTCGTGCATCCTAGTGATGGCATCGGTGCGCGCCTGCGCAAGGGCGGCCTGTGTGTCGTTGTGTTTCTCCATCGTTTCGATCGTGTTGACGATGTAGATGCCCATCATGGCCGCCGCCAATAGCCAATGCGCAGTGGTTCCTTCAACGATTGGATGGGTCGCGGACACATAAAACAACAGAAACGCCGCGCCAAAGGCGGGGGTCATCAGGCTCCAGTTATAGATCGGCAAAAACGAGAAGCTGTTGGAGGTATGCACGTAAATGCCAAACAGCCAGAGATATGCCGCGACCACAAAGGCGATCGAGCTGTGGCTGGCCAAAAGGACCGAAAATGCCAAATAGGGCATGACCGAAAGAAAGTTTACGCACCAGAAGGCGACGGACACCAAAGCCATAGATTGAAAATCACGCCGCGGCATCAGGCGCATCAGCGCCAGACCGATGATTTCAAAGAAAACAATCGTGCAGCCGATCAAAAGCGACGTCCGCGTATTGCCTGCCCAAATGCCGACGCCAACCATCATCGCGGTTGTCGCGAGTCGTTTGGTCGTGTCACGCTCCGAAATATGCATCGAAATACGCGTCTGGTACAAAAATTGATCTAACCAGTTGTGACGCATTTGCTGTCCTGAAATGAAGGCTCTGCGCGGACTATCGCGCCCAATCGGTAATAAAGAGTTAACGGCCGTCATGAATTAACGCCGCGCGAAGGCGGCTTCCCCCTTGTTTGCGCCGCCGCATGGGCCTATACGCCCCGCTTGATCATGGAATTTCGGAGCTCAAAATGGCAGGCAGTGCAAATCTCAATGTGATGATGAAAACGGCGCGTAAAGCGGGCCGCGCATTGCTCAAGGACTTTACCGAAGTCGAGAACCTTCAGGTGTCTACCAAAGGTCCGGGCGACTTTGTGAGCCGCGCCGACAAACAGGCGGAAGCCACGATCAAGGAAGACCTGCTTTATGCCCGCCCGACCTATGGTTTCTTGGGCGAGGAAGGCAAGGAGGTCGAGGGCGATGACCCGACCCGCCGCTGGATCGTTGATCCGCTTGACGGCACAACGAACTTTCTGCACGGCCTGCCGCATTGGGCGGTTTCGATTGCTCTGGAGCACAAGGGACAAGTCGTTGCGGGTGTGGTTTATGACCCCGTGAAAGACGAAATGTTCTGGGCTGAAAAAGGTGGCGGTGCTTGGCTAAACGAAAGCCGCATGCGTGTGTCGAGCCGTCACCGTTTGATCGAAAGCATCTTTGCAACGGGTATCCCGTTTGCGGGGCGCGCCGATTTGCCGGTAACGCTGCAAGACCTTGCGCGCCTGATGCCCGCCTGTGCGGGTGTGCGCCGCTTTGGGGCTGCCTCGCTCGACTTGGCCTATGTGGCCGCGGGTCGCTACGAGGGCTTCTGGGAACGCAACCTCAAGACGTGGGACATGGCCGCTGGTCTGATCATCGCACGTGAAGCGGGCGCGATCGTCGAGCCACTGACCGCAGGCGGCGATATCTTTGACGACGGCGAAGTCATCTGCTCCAACGAGCCGATTTTCGACGCCTTCGCAAAAGTGATCCGCAAGGCTTAACGCCGCTTAACAACGGGAATGCGCGATGGATACTCTGCCTCTGGATGGGGCGGGTGAAAGTCGGTTGTCTGCCACCAATTGCGCGCCCCCAGTTTGAGCCAGACCGGTATCATCAGGACAAAACCAATGATGAACCCGCCCGCATGGGCCCAATAGGCGACGCCGCCCGCGCTCATATCCGCCGATACCCCGTTGATCAGTTGTAGCCCGAACCAGATGCCAAGCATGACCCACGCGGGCACAGGAAAGATGCGGATGAACACGACGAGGAAGATAAAAATATCCACTTTGGCCTTGGGGAAAAGCAAGAGATACCCACCCATGATCCCCGCAATCGCGCCCGATGCCCCCACAAGCGGCACAGCCGAATAGGCATCAAGTGCAAATTGTGACAGGTCGGCCGCGACCCCGCTGACGATATAGAACGCCAGAAACGGGACATGCCCGAGGATGTCTTCCAGATTGTCGCCAAATATCCATAAAAACAGCATGTTACCTGCAAGATGCAAGAAGCCCGCATGCAAGAACATCGAGGTTATCAGCGACACATAATTCTCGCCGCCCGTGATCCGCGCAGGGATCATCGCGTAGTCGTAATAGAATTGCGACAGCGCCTGATCGGTGGTCACGAATGCGACCCCGTAGAGATAAACCGCGATATTGATCGCAATGAGGGCGTAGGTCACATACGGGATGCGCTCGGACGGGTTGTGGTCGCGAATTGGTATCATGCCAAGACGTTGTGCGATTGCTGGCCAGCCGTCAAGGTGGGCCGGTAGCCCACCTTGGATTTACTTATGCGTCAGCGACTTCTGCGAGCAGGGCCGCGTTGCCGCCTGCGGCCGTTGTGTCGATGCAGACGTGGCGTTCGTGCAGCACATGCGCGGGGTCGGGGTAGGCGGTGACAAGGGCGGTGATCGGCCCTGTGCGCTCTGACAAGGCGTGCTCGATTGCGCGCCCCGTGTCCGCGTCGCCCCACCAAAGGACGCCCGCAAGGTTGGGCAGCTCAACGAGTGCCGCAGGCGCGATTTTCCCATTGGCCGCGACGGGCGAGCCGCCAAGTTTGCTCACCGCTTCAACCTGTAGCGCCGTTGCCGCCGCACTTGGCCCCATGCACAGGATCGGACCACGTGCGCGGGTGCTATGCCGGTTGCTCTCGCCAGTTGGGCCGGGCAGGTCGGTTGGCGCATTTGGCGTGGCGTGTGAAGTTGCATTAAACGCCTTGGTCAGCGCCGCCATATCAGCATTGACGGTCCAATCGTCAGCCATTTTAGCCGCAACAGGTGCGCTAAAGCGGGGCAGGTAATGAGGCCCGCCCGCCTTTGGCCCTGTTCCAGAAAGACCTTCGCCCCCAAAGGGTTGGCTGCCGACAACCGCGCCAATCTGGTCGCGGTTCACATAGATATTGCCAGCCTCAACCTTTTCAACAATCGTTTGCACACGGTCATCAATGCGCGTGTGAAGCCCGAATGTGAGGCCGTAGCCCGTGGCGTTGATGTCATCAATCACCTTGTCGAGCTCATGCGCCTTAAAGGTTGCCACATGCAGAACAGGCCCAAAGATTTCGCGGGTCATCTCGGCAATGCCGCCAACCCGGATAATGGCGGGGGCGATAAATGTGCCTTGTGTTGGCGCCTGAAGGGTATGGATCAACCGCCCGTCCGCATCCGCTTGGGCGATGTGGTCTGCGATGGTTTTATGCGCGAGAGCGTCAATCACGGGGCCAACATCGGTGGACAAGTGCCACGGATCATCGACCACAAGTTCGTTCATCGCGCCGCGCAACATCTTGAGCAGGTTCTCGGCAATATCCTCTTGCACGTAAAGACAGCGCAACGCCGAGCAGCGCTGCCCCGCAGACCGAAATGCGCCATTCACGATGTCGCGCACGGCATGTTCGGGCAGGGCGGTGCTATCGACGATCATTGCATTCAGGCCACCCGTTTCCGCGATAAGTGGCGTGCCCGCGGCGCAATGGGCCGCCATTGTCTTGCGGATCTTGAGAGCCGTGGCCGTGGAGCCTGTGAAGGCCACGCCGTTGATGCGGGCATCTGATGTGAGGGCCGCCCCAACCGCGCCACCACCCGGTAGCAATTGTAGCGCGCTGCGTGGCACGCCCGCCGCATGCAGCATTTGCACAGCGCGTGTCGCGATAATCGGGGTCTGCTCGGCTGGTTTGGCAAGCACGGCGTTGCCTGCTGCGAGTGCCGCTGCGATTTGTCCCGTAAAGATCGCAAGCGGGAAGTTCCAAGGGCTGATGCATGTCCAGAGGCCGCGCGGGGTCGTGCCTTCTTGGGCTTGCGCTGCATAATACCGCAAGAAATCAACGGCTTCACGCAGTTCTGCAAGGGCATCAGGGATGCCTTTTCCTGCTTCGCGCGCGAGGATGGCAAAGAGTTCTGGTGCGTTTGCCTCGTAGGCATCGGCGGCGGCATTCAGGGCGGCTGCGCGGGTGTCGCACTGCGCATCCCACGGTGTTGCGGTCTCGATTGCTCGCGCAATATCGGCGTCCGTTGCAGGCACGACATGGCCAACCACCGCGCCTAGCTTTGCAGGGTTTGTCACGGGTTCTGCGGTCTTTGACTTGGTGTATTTCTTGTCGGTGCTCAGGATGGGGTGCGCAAGGAAGGTGTGAGTTGCAAACTTTGCCCGTCCTTGTTCGATTTGCGCAATGTCAGGGGCATAAGTCAGGTCAAATCCCTTGGAATTCTTGCGCTCGGGTTCGAAAATTGCTGGTCCCTGTGGGATGTCAAGCGAGCCCATCGCAGCGCCAAACGGATCGGATGCGACCTCTTCGGGGGTCACGTCCTCATCGACAATCTGGTTCACAAAGCTGGAGTTCGCCCCGTTTTCGAGCAGGCGGCGGACAAGGTAAGCCAGCAAGTCCTCGTGCGCGCCAACAGGCGCATAAATGCGGCAGCGCGTGCCTTGGGCCTTGAGCACGATCTTATGCAAGGCCTCGCCCATGCCATGAAGGCGTTGGAATTCGTAATCAGCCCCCGTGCGCCCCATCTGTTCGGCAAGATCAAGAACGGCGGCCACGGTGTGCGCGTTATGGGTCGCGAATTGCGGGTAAATGCGATCAGACATGCCCAGCAACTTGCGCGCATTGCTGATGTAGCTGATGTCGGTGTGGATTTTATGGGTGAAGACAGGGAAACCCTGCATCCCCATAACCTGTGCTCTTTTGATCTCTGCATCCCAATAGGCGCCTTTGACCAATCGCACCATGATCTTGCGGTCGAGGCGGGTCGCGATGTCATAGAGGCTATCGATGACAAGTGAGGCACGCTGCCCGTAAGCCTGCACAACAACGCCAAAGCCCTCCCAGCCGCGCAATGCCGGCTCTGCCAAGACCGCCTCGATCACGTCGAGTGACAGCGCAAGCCGGTCCGCTTCTTCGGCGTCGATGTTGAACCCCATCCCCGCCGATTTCGCCAACATCGCAAGCGCGCGCACCCGCGGCACGAGCTCTTCCATCACGCGGGCCTCTTGGGCCACTTCGTAGCGCGGGTGAAGCGCCGAGAGCTTTACCGAGATTCCCGGGTTTTCGGCAACGCTGTCGTGGGTGCAATGCTGGGCAATGTTGGAAATCGCGCGGCTATAGGACAAGTGATAGGCGCGGGCATCTGCATCGGTGCGCGCCGCTTCGCCAAGCATATCATATGAATAGGTGAAGCCGATCGCCTGCATTCCTTCGGCCCGTTTCATGGCCTTGTCGATATTCTCGCCAAGCACAAACTGGCGGCCCATTTCACGCATGGCGCGCCCGACTGCGGTGCGGATCACCGGCTCGCCCAGCCGCTTTACCGCGCCGCGCAAATGCCGTGTGATTCCCGGCTTTTCGTCGTCCAGAACACGACCAGTTAACATCAGCGCCCAAGTTGACGCGTTCACCAGCGAGGAGGCCGAATGCCCAAGGTGCTTGCCCCAATCGGAGGGTGCGATCTTGTCTTCGATCAACGCGTCGATGGTCTCGGCGTCGGGCACGCGCAATAGCGCCTCGGCCAAGCACATCAGCGCGATCCCCTCATCGGTCGACAGCCCGTATTCTGCCAAGAACACTTCCATTAGCCCCGGTTCGGCATTGTCCCTGATCTTGCGCACAAGGTCGGCGCCCTTTGCTGCGATGCGGGCGCGATCATCAGCAGATAGAGCCGCAGCATCGCGCAAGCTGTTTACAACGTCTACTTCGGGTGCATACATCTTTGCGTCGATTTTCGCGCGCAGGTCGGTTGTGGTCTGGGCGGTCATGGCAGCTCTCCTATGGGGTGGGAATGGCCTATGATACCCTGTTGTCAGAAGTCTATTCGACCTCTATTTACGAATGTGCAGGCCTGTTGGCCTATATTTTGGATGGAATCATGTCTGAACAAACCAACGAGATAGACCGCTTTGACCGGAAAATTCTGGATGTGTTGGCCGTTGATGGCCGCATTTCGGTGACAGAGCTTGCGCGCCGCATCGGGCTGTCGAAATCTCCGACCCAAGCCCGCCTGAAGCGACTGGAAGATAGAGGCGTCATTCGCGGTTACCGCGCGATCTATGATCCGATCCGCCTAAATCGCGATCATGTCGCATTTGTCGAGGTCAAGCTGACGGATACCCGCGAAAGCGCGCTTGCAGCCTTTAACCTTGCGGTGATGAAGATTGCGGAGATCGAGCAATGCCATTTGATTGCTGGCGCATTTGACTACCTGCTTAAGGTGCGCACGGCTGGCATGACGGGATATCGCGCCGTGCTCGCGGACAAAATCTCGACACTGCCGCATGTGGCGAACACGTCGACATATGTTGCGATGCAAGCCGTCAAAGAAGAGGGGCTAACACCCGTGGCGCCGAGCGTTGGCCTCTAATCTGGTTTTGTCCTATTGCACCGCTGCGCCGCCCCGACTAGGAAGTAGCTGCTGCGGGCGTGATGGAATGGTAGACATACCAGACTTAAAATCTGTTGGGCGAATGCCCGTGTGGGTTCGAGTCCCACCGCCCGCACCACCTTTTCCAGAGCGTGATCGCTTTTGTCGGGGAAACCTGCTGGCGTAAATTGTTTATTAGTGGGTTGATGGTCAGATGCGGTAATCTTTCTCGTTGGACCCGCAAATGGCTGCCCAAAGGCACATGAAATTCACACTCATTTTACCTGCGCTAGCGATTTTTGTCGTTATGCAGGCATTGAATGTTGCTGCTAAGCAAAGGGCGCTCAGCGTCGAGGTGCAAGGCCACGAGGTTGCGGCGGATCGCGCAGCGCGGGTGATCGAGAGCAATGTCAGGCATATGGCGGAACAATTGGGTGACGTTGCGCTGGTTTTGTCGCGCGCGCACGCGACAGGGGCGTCTACAACTGGCGCGTTTCATGACTATGTGCAAAACGGCCATTTCTTCGAGGATCTCAATATCTTACGAGGTGTTGCCGTTATCGGGAATGTGCCGCAAGAGGCACTCGAAACATATGTGACCGACTTGAATGCCGATAAAGAACGGCTTGCGCTGGGTTACCCCTCCTTTTTGCCAAAGCTGTTGTCCAACTATCCCGCGCATGCGCTCATTGCGATGTTTGAACCGCTGACCGATACGATGCGAGAAGAGTTGGGAACAGATATTTTGTCGCGCGACCGCCGCGATGCATACCTAACGGCGATCGAGACAGGGGCGATGCGGCTCACAGTGCCATTTGCGATCAGGCATGAGGCGCAAGCGATTGCGATGTTTTCGTCGTTCTCTTTTGACGGAAAAAACGCGGCGGGCGCGGTGGCAACCGTATTCGAGGTGGATCGGTTTCTGGCTGGTCTTGAAGAAGAATTGGCTCCGCTGGGGGTCAATATCGATCTATATGATATCGACGCCGTCACGGATGAAATCGGCCCGCAAAGCGCAAAAACATCGCTCGCTTCCCGTCGTGGGCCAAATTGGAACGGTGAGGAAGCACCGACCCATATTATGGAAAGAACGATCCATGTCGGCGGGCGGACATGGCTGGTATCGGTAACTCCGCAGGCGGCCCTTCTAGACGTATGGTCGGCTGACCTAGAGCTTGTGATGGCGCTGGCAATTTCCCTCCTTGCGAGCGTGCTTTTGTATAGAATGAGCAAGCATTCCGATTTACTTCAGGTTTTGGTCGCCAAGCGCACCAAAAGCCTGCGGGTCGCGGCCGCACGGTTAGAGCAAGAGCGGCAATTGGCCCAAGAGGTCGCATCACATGATGCTTTGACGGGCTTGGTCAATCAACGTGGTTTGTCCCGGAAAATGGAGCAGCAAGAGGGGGGGCTAAACGATGGTGACGCCTTTGCTATTCTCAGTATTGATCTGGATCGTTTCAAGGAAATCAATGACACGAGCGGGTATGAAACCGGTGATAAGCTCATTGTATTTGTTGCGAATTTTTTGCGCCGCTTGGTGTCACCGCGTGATCAGGTTGCGCGATTTGGGGGCGACGAGTTTATCGTTTTGGCACATGTAGACGAAACAGCGGCCCGCCATCTCGCGAATGAAATCGTAAACTGGGCAAATCAGCCGCAAACAGTCGCCGGCAAGGAGATCCGGTTTGGTGCAAGTATCGGGATCGCCGTTGGACAGGTAGGGCGCGATGACCTCGCATCACTTGTTGCTTCAGCCAATATTTCGTTGTCCGCGGCAAAATCGGCGGGAAGAGGGCAGTTTTTCGTTTATGATGCAGAGATGAAGGCGCAGACCCTCGCAACCAAGCAATTGGCCGATGAATTAAGGCGCGCGCTTGAAGACGATGAATTTGTGCCGTTTTTCCAGACACAACATGCCGCGAACGGGTTTGATATAACGGGAGTCGAGTGTCTGATCCGATGGGATCATCCGACCCATGGGATATTGCCGCCAGCGGTATTTCTTGATGTCGCGGAGAGCATCGGGATTCTGTGTGAAATTGATTCAATTGCGTTGCGAAAATCGGTTGATGCCATCGTCAGCCTAGAGGCGGAGGGCATACACGTCCCTAAGCTAAGTGTGAATGTTAGCCTTGAGCGACTTCGCGACCCTGAGCTTCTCTATACGATCGACTGCTTGCCAAAGATGCGGGCCGCATTGACATTTGAAGTGCTTGAGACTGTTTTTATTGATGAACTCGACACTGGTATGAGGGCGCTTTTGCGCAAACTGACTGACTTGGGGATATCGATTGAAATCGATGACTTTGGCAGCGGGCGCGCCTCGATTTTGGGCCTCACGCAGCTTGAGCCCAGCCGCCTCAAGATAGATCGGGCTTTGGTTATGCCCTTGCTGGATCGCCCTGCGCAAAAAGAACTTCTCAAATCCGTCGTGGAAATGGGAAAATCACTCTCGATAGGCGTAACGGCAGAGGGCGTTGAAACCCGCGCACATGCCGCGATCCTTTGCGAAATCGGGGTGGATACCTTGCAAGGCTACTACTTTAGCAAGCCGGTCAGTATCGCAGATTTGCGCCGCATGATAAAGCGGCGCGCGGCCTAGAAAAATGGGAAGCGCGCAGGTGTTGCCACCTGCACGAGGCCATTATCCTTCGATGCGACCTGCCATAATCGCAATCGCCTTTTGATAGACACCGGCAGCATTCCACTCTTGAATTACGCGAAAATTGGGCTGCCCTTCTTGATAACCTGCACCGGGCCGCCAGCCTTTCTGGCGCAAGAAATTCGCGGTTGAGGCAAGGCTATCAGTGAGATTCGTCAGGTCAACGACGCCGTTCCCATCTCCGTCGACGCCGTATTGAAGAACATTTCCAGGCAGAAACTGTGTATGTCCAACTTCGCCATGCATTGCACCCACAGTGTTAGGGGAAAGGCTGCCACGATCGACAAGTTTCAAAGCCGCCATCGCATGACCGCTGAAAAAGTCGGAGCGGCGGCAATCATAGGCAAGTGTGGAAATGGCCGACAAAACATTTGCGTCACCCATGAAATTGCCAAATCCGGTCTCCATGCCGTGAATTGCAACGATCACAGCCGCGGGAACACCATACGCGGCCTCCAATGACGCGTAAAATGTTGGGTTTCCAGAGATTTTGCGCTTCCCCTGAGCCACAATCGTATCCGCGCCTCGGATGCGCATGAAATCTGCCAACTCATAACGGAACGATTTTTGGTTCCGATCTGCCGCGATTGTGCGCGACGCGTATGACGTGTTCGCAAGGGCTTGCAGTCCGCGTTGGCCAACACCTGCGCTGGCGGCTTCGGCGGCAAATTGCTGCTTCCAAGTGTTGAATCCGCTGGAGTCGTTTCCGCAAGTTGCCGCCTGAGCGGCCCCGGAAAGTGCAATTGCCGAAATTGCGGCGGCGATAAATGTAATGCGCATTGGTCTACTCGTTCCTCATGAATATCAATCCAAGGCACTGTAGCACGATGGCGGGGTTATCCAATAACCGTTTCCTTAGTCCCGCGTGCCGGCGAATTTTTCTGCCCATTGCGTGCGCTCGTCGTCAGTGATTTTGCGGAATGTGATTTCTGGCACAGTGAAGGCATGACCTGCCTGTAAAACGGTGACGGCAGACGCAATATCATCGGGCCAAGTCGCATCGCTCGCCCCCATCGCCGCCAGAATTTCGGCGCTTGCATCGGGGATGAACGGCGACGAAAGCACGCCATACAGACGGCAAAGGTTAAGACCCATGCGCACCTGCATCGCCGCTTGATCGGGGTCGGTTTTAAAGGTCGTCCAAGGCGCAACGGATTGCAGATATTCGTTCCCAAGCACCCAGATCGCGCGCAGATCGGCGGCAGATTTACGCACTTCCATCGCAGCCATATGGGTTTCATACTCCGCGAGTTTTGTTGTTAGATCCGCAATCAGCGCGTCTTCTGCGGGGCCGTAGTCTGGCCCTTCTGGCACGGCTTCCGAGAACTTCGAGCGGCAGAATTTCGTGATACGACTGACAAAATTGCCAAGCACATCAGCCAGATCCTTGTTCACATCAGTCTGGAAGTTTTCCCAAGTAAACTCGGCATCCGAGCTTTCAGGGGCATGCGACAACAGCCACCAGCGCCAATAATCGCTGGGCAGAATGTCAAGCGCCTGATCCATAAACACGCCGCGCCCGCGCGATGTGCTAAATTGCCCGCCGTCATAATTCAGGTAGTTAAATGACTTGATGTAATCGACAAGCTTCCACGGTTCTTGACTGCCCAAAATCGTGGCGGGAAAGCTAAGTGTATGGAAAGGCACGTTATCTTTGCCCATGAATTGCGTGTAGGTGACGTCATCTGCGCCTTTGTCAGTGCGCCACCAGCGTTCCCAATCCGTGCCTTTGCCCGCATCAACCCATTCTTGGGCGCTGGCAATGTATTCGATCGGGGCGTCGAACCAGACGTAGAACACTTTGCCTTCCATGCCTGGCCAATCATCTGCGCCCTTCTTGACAGGGATACCCCAGTCGAGGTCGCGAGTGATGCCACGGTCTTGAAGCCCGTCACCGTCCGTCAGCCATTTCTTGGCAATAGAGGTCGTGAGCAGGGGCCAGTCGTGCTTGGACCCGATCCATGTTGCGATGTCGTCTTTTAGCTCGGATTGGCGCAGGTAAAGGTGCTTGGTTTCCCGGACTTCGAGGTCGGTTGACCCCGAGATCGTCGAGCGGGCATCAATGAGGTCGGTTGGATCGAGTTGCTTGGTGCAATTGTCACATTGGTCGCCGCGCGCGCTATCAAATCCGCAATTCGGACATGTGCCCTCAATGTAGCGATCAGGTAAAAACCGCCCATCCGCATTGGAATAGACCTGCTCTTCAACGACTTCGCGGATCAGACCCATATCGGCCAGCCGCCCTGCAAAGGCTTGGGTTAAAGCATGGTTCTGCGGGCTGGAAGAGCGTCCGAAGTGATCGAACGAAAGGTTGAAACCTTTGGCGATTTCCGCTTGCACGTGATGCATTTCGGCGCAGTAGTCGGCCACGGGCTTGCCTGCCTTTGCAGCGGCAAGTTCGGCGGGTGTGCCATGTTCATCGGTTGCACATAGAAACAAAACCTCGTTGCCACGTGCCCGCATATAGCGCGCAAACAGGTCCGCAGGTAGCTGGCTCCCGACCAGATTGCCGAGGTGCTTGATCCCGTTAATGTAGGGAATGGCAGAGGTGATGAGGTGGCGGGCCATGGTGCGTTCCTTTGCGAGTTCCCGCTGTTCTAGCGGGGGATTCCGCTGGTTGCCAGATGTAGGCGGCGTAGCGGCTGGAAAAACACAGCATTGCAGCGTAGAATCCTGACAAAATCGAGCAAAAATACATGAGGCACACTATGAAACTATTGATTTTGGCGGCTGCTATGGGGCTGACGGCTGGCGCAGCACAAGCGCAAGACGTCTATGCAGGTGTTTCGTTTGACTATGGTCAGGCGCAAACGGGCGAAAGCCAGACCGCAGCATCGCTCGTTGCAGGCGCGACGTTTGACGTGGGCACATTGTCCATGGGCGCAGAGGTCGAATACGGCGCCGCTGCGACATTGGGCGGCGACTATGACACCACGCGCTTGCGGATGATCGGGGGCTATGAGTTTGGCACGGCAACCGCGCTGGCGTCCATCGGCGGCACGCGATTTGACGAGGGCGCAATTGCATATACCGGTTATAACTTTGGCCTTGGCGTGCAAATGCCCGTCACAAACGCCCTTGATTTGCGCGGTGAAGTCATCCGCGACATCATGAAAGACGGCGGCACAAACGCCACAACGACCCGGCTTGCAGCGATCTATTCGTTCTGAGATTTGTCGCGGCTTCGTTTCAATAGCCGCCCGATCCCGAAACTGGTGCGCGGTGCGTAAATATAGCGGGTGCGCTCTTCTGGGGCGCGCCGCACTTGCATCCGTTGCAGCCCGAAGACAACCAAGAGCAAATGCCCGACCGAGATGAACGTGAAGAGCGCGCCAGCGCCAAACCACGCGATTAACGTAGACGAGGCATAGGGCGCGGCAATCGCCCCGACTGCATAGAAAAACATCAATGCCGCCGAGAGTTCGACGCGTTCCGCGCTGGTCGCAAAGTCGTGGGCATGCGCTGTGGCGACCGAATAAACAGGGAATGTCGTGAGCCCGAAGAAGGCCGCAGAGGCCATGACGGCCCCCGTTCCAAGCGAGGCCGAGGCTACCGTGATCATGCAAGCGATGATTGCGGCGATCGACAATCCGATGAGCACCCAGCGGCGGTCGTATTTATCTGCCAGCCAGCCTGCGGGGTATTGCGCAATCGCGCCACCCGCTACGAATGCCGCAAGGAAATAGCCGATTTGACTGGCGGCGAGGCCGACCTCTTGCCCGTAGATTGGCCCGACCATCCTGAAAGCGGCACTTGACTGCGCGGCAACCAAAACGCCCGCAACCGCGAGCGGAGACGCGCGCCACGCAAGCGAGGGGCGCAACCGGGTTGTGGCCGCGGTCATTGGCTGTTCGGCTTTGGTCAGTGTCAGCGGAAAAATCGCGGCGATACAAAGGATCGTGAGCGCATTATAGGCAATATATGTTTCAACATTTGCCAGCGCGCCGATCATGAATTGCGCAACAAACGAGGCGCTCATATCGACGATCCGGTAGGTGCCCATCGCGCGCCCGCGTGTCTCGTTTGTGACCTTGGCCTGTAGCCATGCCTCGATTACGGTATAGCACCCCGCCACGCAAATCCCTGAAGCGATACGGAAAATCGCCCACATGATCGGGTCCGTCACGGTCACATGCGCGGCCAGTCCAATCGCGCCCATTGCCGTAAATGATGCATAGGCGCGGCTGTGGCCGACACTGCCCATAAGGCGGGGCGCCCACCAACATCCGATGAAAAAGCCAAAGAAATGGGCCGAGCCGAGGAACCCGACTTCGCTGCGGCTAAACCCTTCTGCAAGCCCTGTGAGCGCATCAAGCGGGCCAACGCCCCCCGACGATAATTGAAGCAAGGCGACTGACATGAACAATGCGCCGAAGGTAATAAGCATCTGCATGGAATTACCCTGCGCCTAAGCCTGCGACCTTGCAACGCAAAATCGCAAGGCTTGCCCCGCGCGGTGACCACGTTAGTTTGCCCCAAACATGAAGAGGTATGACTGATGAAAATGATTCCGCTGGGCCGCACTGATATTCAAGTAAGCAACTGGTGCTTGGGCTCGATGACCTACGGCAACCAAACGCCCCAAGATGACGCGCATCGTCAGATTGATATGGCGCTTGAAGCAGGGATCAATTTCATCGACACCGCCGAGATGTATCCGGTCAATCCGATTGCGGCCGAGACCGTGGGCAACTCGGAGCGCGTGATTGGCAACTGGCTTGCGGCGTCGGGCCGTAGGTCCGAGATCACCATCGCGACCAAGGTGTCGGGCGATAATCCGGGCTGGGTGCGCGACGGGGCGGGCTACAACGGGCAGGTGATCACCGATGCGATCGAGACTTCACTTTCACGGTTGAAAACCGATTATATCGACCTTTACCAGATGCACTGGCCGATGCGTGGCTCGTATATGTTCCGTCAGAACTGGGGCTTTGATCCATCGGGGCAGAACCGTCAGGAAACCATGGATCACATGGTTGACGTGCTCGAAGCGCTGGACAAGGCGGTCAAGGCTGGGAAAATCCGCGCCATCGGGATGTCCAACGAAAGCGCTTGGGGCATGACCAAATGGGTCGATACCGCAGAGGCGGCGGGCCTGCCGCGCATGGCGTCTGTGCAAAACGAATACTCCTTGTTGTGCCGCCTTTATGACACCGACATGGCCGAAATGGCGGTGAACGAAGATATCACACTACTGTCGTTCTCTCCGCTGGCTTGCGGGCTTTTGACGGGAAAATACCAAAATGACGTAATCCCCGCAGGCAGTCGTCGGTCTATCGGGCCCGAGCTTGGCGGGCGGATGACACCGCGCACATTGCCTGTCACGCAAGTCTACCTTGATATCGCCGACAAGCACGGGCTTGACCCCGCCCACATGGCGCTTGCTTGGCAAGACACGCGGCCATTTCCGATTTCCGCGATCTTCGGGGCAACCACGACCGATCAGCTTGCGCACTTGCTAAAGGGGAAAGACCTGAAACTGTCGGACTCTGTCCTGAATGACATTGAAGCCGCGCACCGCGCCAATCCGATGCCTTATTAATCGCTGGCAGCTATCCAAAATCTTGGCCCTGCGTCGGTGATTTCTTCTAATCCCATCGCGCGGTAAGCCGCCTGAGAGACTGCGTTGTCGGGGTCTGTGCCGATGGTCAGGCCGCGCGCGCCCTTCGCTTGGGCCACGGTTTTGGCCGCAGCGATCAGGGCGCGCCCGACACCTTTCGCGCGGTGGTCTTGCGCGACATAAAGGTGATGAATGTCGATGCGCGGCGCGCCTGTGTGCAAGGTAATCGTAAAATTCAGCCCTGCATATCCAACAAGAATATCGCCTTCGCGCGCCACCAAGGCCATCGAAAGCTCTGACTGGAAAAGCGCCGTTTCAAGCTGGGCCAATGTGATCGTGGCGGTATCACCGTGAAAGGCGCTCAGCGCGCCAATCATTGCATGAATTTGCGGCAAATCTTGTGGGGTTGCTTGCGAAATCTTCATCTTATCCTCGAATGCGCGCAGGGTTGCGCAGATCTAATGCGAAAAATGTCGCTGGTCGTTCTTGCCACGCGGGCGGGAATCGCACAACGTCCTTGCAATAAAAGGGGGCCACAATGCCATTAGAAATGAACCGCGAAGTCTTTATCACTGCGGCTGTCACAGGGTCTGGTAGCACACAAGATCGCAGCCCCCATGTGCCTCGTTCGCCCGCGCAAATCGCGCAAAGCGCGATTGATGCCGCAAAAGCAGGGGCCGCGATTGTGCATTGTCATGTGCGTGATCCTGAAACGGGCACGCCGTCGCGCGATCTTGCGCTTTACCGCGAGCTGACCGACCGTATTCGCGCATCCGAGGTCGATGTGGTTCTAAACCTGACGGCGGGCATGGGCGGTGATATCGTCTTTGGCTCGACAGAGGCGCCATTCCCCACGGCGGCTGGCACTGACATGATCGGCGCAACTGAGCGGGTCGCTCATGTGGCCGAGTGCTTGCCAGAAATTTGCACCCTTGATTGCGGCACAATGAACTTTGCCGAGGCCGACTATGTGATGACCAACACGCCCGGCATGTTGACGGCGATGGGGCGGATGATGACCGACCTCGGCGTCAAGCCCGAGATCGAGGCCTTTGACACGGGCCACCTTTGGTATGCCAAGCAACTGGTCAAAGACGGCGTGCTTGCGCCGGGCGCATTGGTGCAGCTTTGCATGGGTGTGCCTTGGGGCGCGCCTGATGATCTCAACACTTTCATGGCGATGGTGAACAACGTGCCTGATGACTGGACCTTTAGCGCCTTTGGCTTGGGGCGGTCGCAAATGCCGATGGCAGCCGCGTCCGTTTTGGCAGGGGGCAACGTGCGGGTAGGTTTGGAGGATAACCTCATGCTGGATCGCGGTGTCTTGGCGACCAATGCGCAACTCGTTGAAAAGGCAGCCAATATTGTAGAAAACCTTGGCGCGCGGATCATTACTCCCGCCGAAGTGCGCGAGAAGCTGGGCCTGACCAAACGCGCACCTGTCGCAAAATGAGATATCTGCTCGCTCTGGGATTTCTCGCGGCCTGTGCGTCATCTTTACCCAACGAGAAAGTCGGCAGCCTGTTCGAGGTCTACCGCGACACAACCGTGCCCATCGCGTCAAAGGCGGTATTCGACCCCGCGCGCTACCTTGGCACATGGTATGAAGTCGCCCGTTTTCCTGTGCCCTTCGAGGCTGGGTGCGTTGGCGTCACCGCGACCTACGGGATGCAGGACGACGGCGACATTTCCGTGCGCAACACCTGTCGCAACCCCGATGGGTCGGTGAAATCCACGATCATGGGGACCGCTAAAATCGTCGGTCCGGGGCGGCTCAAGGTGAGCTTTCCCTCCGTGCCGTTTGGTGCGTCCGATTACTGGGTGCTTTGGGTTGATGAGGGCTACAGAACGGCGGTCGTGGGCGCGCCAAACGGGCGCTCGGGGTGGGTCTTGAACAGAGAAAAGCAGATTCCCGCAGATAGATTGAATGCAGCACGTGAAGTTTTGGACTTCAACGGGTATGATGTGACGAGATTGATGGAGGTTCCGCAATGAAGCGAGTCGTTTTTGGATGTGTAATGGCCCTGGGTTTGGCCGCGTGTGATGAAGTCGCGATGCAAGGCGGCGGGTCTTCTGCCCCCTCTGGCGGTGGCGGAGCTTTCCGTGAATTCCTCGTGATCGGATCATCGATGTCGTTCGAGCAATGCCGCGCAAAAGGGGGGCTGATCATCCGCGATGCAGGAAGCCCGATGACGGCGTGTGATCCCAACGTGATCCGCGCGCCCGTGCCTGCGGACGAGTTTGACAACCCCGCACATCAACAAGCTGCGTCTGACGCTTAGCGCTACATAATACTGGAAAATATGATGACGAAATCTGCGGCGATAATCGGCGGTGGGGTGATTGGTGGTGGCTGGGCCGCGCGGTTCCTCTTGATGGGATGGGATGTGCGGGTGTTTGACCCTGACCCAGAGGCGCAGCGCAAAATCGGCGAAGTCATTGATAACGCACGTCGTTCTTTGCCAGGGCTTTCTGATGTTGCTCTCCCCGATGAGGGCACGCTGACATTTCACAGCGAGATGTCAGACGCGGTTGCAGGCGTGGCGTGGATTCAGGAAAGCGTGCCAGAACGGCTTGAGTTGAAGCGTAAGGTTTACCAGACCCTGCAAGCGCATTGCCCTAGGGGCGCGATTATCGGGTCGTCAACAAGCGGGTTTAAACCGTCCGAATTGCAAGGCTGCGCCACACGCCCCGAGCAAATTGTCGTGACCCATCCGTTTAATCCCGTCTACCTTCTGCCGCTGATCGAGCTCGTGCCAACGGACAAGAATGCGCCTGAAATGGTCGAGGCAGCCAAAGGTATCCTGACCGAAATCGGGATGTTTCCGCTCCATGTGCGGGCCGAAATCGACGCACATATCGCGGACCGGTTCCTCGAGGCGGTATGGCGCGAGGCGCTCTGGCTGATCAAAGACGGAATCGCGACAACCGAGGAAATCGACAACGCGATCCGCTATGGATTCGGGCTGCGCTGGGCGCAAATGGGGCTATTTGAAACCTACCGCATTGCGGGTGGCGAGGCGGGAATGCGCCACTTTATCGAGCAGTTCGGCCCTTGCCTGTCGTGGCCTTGGACCAAGCTGATGGACGTCCCCGACCTAACGGATGACCTAATCGATAAGGTTGCCGATCAATCGGACGCGCAATCGGGGCACATGAGCATTCGCGAGTTGGAGCGCGCGCGCGACAACAACCTCGTGACCATTTTGCGCGGCCTCAAGGCACAAGACTTTGGCGCGGGTGCGTTGCTGAATGCGCAGGACAAGCGCATCGGCGCACCTGCCGAAATGCCCGCCGACCTTAGCAAGCGCGTAACAACAATTCGCCGCGCGATCCCGCTGGACTGGACCGATTACAATGGTCACATGAACGAGGCGCGCTATTTGCAGGCCTTTGGTGATGCGACTGACAAATTGATGGAAATCATCGGCTGTGACGCAGACTATATTGCAAGTGGCGGTAGCTACTTTACCGCAGAAACCCATATTCGCCACCTCGACGAGGTGCATGCTGGCGCGAAAATTCACATCGAAACACATGTTTTGGAGGGTAAAGGCAAGAAAATGCACCTTTTCCACACAATGCTTGCAGGTGAGCGGGTGCTGGCCACGGGCGAGCACATGCTCATTCATGTCAGCCTCGAGACCCGCAAGGCCTCTGAACCCGCGCCACATATCGCTACCGCACTTGGCGCGCTTGCCGACGGCCATGCGTCTTTGCCCCGTCCTGATGGCGTTGGAAAAGCGATCGGCACGCGGTGATCGCTAGGTGATATCGGCGAGCAGCTGATCCAGAATGGCGGGCACATCCCGTGTCGCAACTGTTGCGGCACGGACCAATCCGTCGAAATGGGCCGTCAGGGCTGTGACGCGCTCGCGATCACGGAACACCAAATAGTTGCTGCCCAGATAGATCACGGCAAGCAGCGGGCCAAAGATGGTGATTGGCGCCGAAAACAATTGCCGTTGGTCAAAAAGATGGACGCGCAGGCTCGGGTAGAGCTGCCTGTGCAAATCCGCCATATAGGCGAGCTGGGCGCGGCGCACGTCAGGCGGAAGGTCGGCATAATAGCCCTCTGCGCGGGCAAAACTGGTCAACTCGCACAGGGGAAACGCGATCTCGTAGTCGGACCTCGCGCCGCGCATCCAAGCGAGTTTGTCGCGGCTCGCCCCGACCGCCTGATCAATGGTTTTACCCAGTGACGGCTGATACTCCCACCGCAACATCGCGTCGGTTTTTAACATATCTGGTAGGCCAGCAGGGACGTGGCGTATCTTGTAACCCGCAGCTTCCTGATGCCACGCAAAGATCTGCTCATCCACCAAGGCGCGCGGCGCTTGGGTCATCGATAGTGCCGCGGCGATAAGGTCGGCGGCCTGCTCTGGCAGGTCGGAAAGCCCCAAAAGCCAGTCCGCGCTTACCCCCAAAGAGGTCGCGCAAGTTGCAACAAGTTGGGCATTGGGAAGCCGCGCGCCCTTGTCCTTGAGCAATTGGGATAACGTCGAGCGATCAACGCCTGCATCGCGCGCCAGCTTGCTCTGGTTGGAGCCAGCCAAAGCCATCGCTTGCGTTAAACGCTCGCGAAACAATGCTGCCCGATCTCTTTTGTCGATATTTAATCCCATAGGGGATTTTTATCACCATTTGGTCAAAATGTGAACCACTATCAGAATGGTTTAGCAACAGCTTGGCCCCCACAAACAGATCATGACTAGAAAAACGGATTGGCCTACCTTGGCCCTGATCATCGGCTGTTACGGCACGTGGCTGGCACTCATATTCATGGCGCCATTGGCCCTGAACCTTGTGCTATTGCCCTTTGTCATCGCGCTGCAATCGTCGCTGCAACATGAGGTGCTGCATGGTCATCCCTTCACGAACCAACGCCTGAACGCGGCGCTGGCATTGCCCAGCCTGAATATCGTTATTCCATACGCCCGCTTTCGCGACACGCATCTTGCCCACCATCATGACGCGCGGCTCACCGATCCGTATGACGACCCCGAGAGCAATTACCTGGACCCGGATGTTTGGCGCAGATTGCCGTGGATATTGCGCGCTGTGCTGCGGGCCAACAACACGCTTGTCGGGCGGCTGGTTCTGGGGCCATTCATCGGCACGATTATGTTTTTTCGAACCGAACTGCGCTCGGGCACTGCAAAAACGGGCCTGCAATGGTGCGGTCACCTGTGCGTTGTTGCGGGCATCCTTTCATTCGTTGTTGTATCGCCGATGCCGCTCTGGGCCTACGGGATTTCGGCCTATTTCGGGTTGTCGTTACTCAAGCTTCGCACCTTCCTCGAGCACCAAGCAGCAGAGCGATGCACAGGGCGCACCGCCATTGTCGAAAGTGCGGGCCTGTTTGGATTTCTGTTTTTAAACAATAACCTGCATGTGGTGCACCATAAACATCCACGGGTTTCGTGGCATCAGCTTCCTGCGCTCTACCGTGCAAATCGGGCAGGCTACCTTGCACGCAATGCTGGGTATTTTTACCCCTCATACGGCGCAATCCTGCGTAAATATGCCTTTCGCTGCAAAGACCCCGTCGCGCATCCCCTCTGGCAAAAGCGGTAAAGCCCAGCCATAGACGGAGCATGGATTTATGGATACCGATCACGATTGGCGCGGCACTGGCGCAGACCGTCCGCTTCATGCTGCAAAAACAGCTGAAATCAACCAAGCTTTCGACGGCGGGGGCGACATTTGCACGGTTTATTTACTCCGCGCCATTGGTCGCCATCGGCGCGATTATCTACGCCACAACAAGCGGGCAGGGCGCGCCTGATATCCCGAATGCGTTCTGGGGCTACGCGATCCTTGGCGGCACGTCCCAGATTATTGGCACGGCATGTGTCGTTGCATTGTTTGCGCATCGCAACTTTGCCGTTGGGATCACATTCAAGAAAACCGAGGTGCTCCTGAGCGCGCTTATCGGCTTTGTCATCCTTGGTGACCTGATCTCGGGGGCCGCCTTGTTTGCGATCCTGCTCGGGCTGTTTGGCGTGCTTTTGCTGTCGGATGTGCCTGCAATGGGGGGGCGATTCTACCAGCGGATTTGGAACAGGGGCACGGCCCTTGGGCTGGCGTCGGGGTTGGCATTCGGGTTCTCGGGGAACGGATATCGGGGGGCATCGCTTTCGCTGGGGGCGGGTGATGTCTTTTACCGCGCGATCGTGACGCTTGCTGTGGTCACGGCATTTCAAACGGCGATCATGGCGATCTGGCTGGTTTGGCGGGAACGCGGAGAAATCAGTCGTGTGCTCGGCGCGTGGCGGGTCGCATCGCTTGTCGGGTTAAGCTCGATGGCAGGGTCGATCTGCTGGTTCACTGCTTTCACTTTGCAAACAGTGGCTTACGTCAACGCGCTTGGTCAAATAGAGCTGTTGTTTTCGCTGATGGTCGGGGCGTTTGTCTTTGGCGAGAACGTCAGCAAACGGGAATGGCAGGGTCTTTTGCTTTTGACGGGGAGCATCGTTTTATTGGTGCTTGTCGCCTAAAGCGGGCTTTTCCCACCTAGCCTGTGCACGAGAAGGCGCTCGTCGTCATTGGCAAAAAACGGGACAGTTTGCGGCGGACCACCGCGCGCGATATGGGCAACCAGCTCGGCCAGAACAACCTGCGTGATAAACGGCAAATCATAGTCGCGCGCATGGGACAGCGGGACCCATTGCAGATGAGAAAGCTCGTCCTCGGCGCCGCTAAAGTCATCAGGATCAGTGACAAGACACTCCGCATCCGCAAGTAAAAACCGCGCATCAAAGCGGCGGGGCGCGCCCGTAGGTGTCACCGCGCGAAAGAAAAACGAGACGGCCCCGGCATGAGGCACATGCCCCGTTGCCGCAAACCCGCGCCAGCCCTGTGGCGGGTCTTTCCAAACCTGCGGATGTCCCAAAATCTGGCCGGTCTCTTCCCATAGCTCGCGAATTGCGGCGGCAGCAATTGTTGTCGGGCTAAGCGAAGAGCGATCCATAAGGCGGGAATTGCACTGCGGCGCAATCGGGGTTGCGGGAACCAAGCCATCGTTTGCGTCAATCGCACCACCCGGAAACACGAACTTTCCAGGCATAAACGCCGCCTTCGCGCCACGTTGTCCCATCAGGACTGACGGGGTGGTGTCGCGGTTGCGAAGCACGATCATTGTCGCGGCATCGCGGATTGGAGGCGCGTCCGTCATTTAGGCAGCTTGGCCAAAGCCGTGCATGCGGCGCGACCATTGGATCGCAACCACAAACCCCTTGAGGCGCGGCAAAAGGTAGAGGGACAGACTGACACAGAAAATCGTGAAAATGACGACCATCACAATTGGCTCGGGGCGAAACCATGCCCATGTGAAGTGGATCAAAACCGCAAGCAGGTGGCCGACAACAAGGATCGTCAGATAAGCAGGGCCATCGTCTGCGCGGTGGTGGTGAAACGGCTCTTGGCAGACATCGCATTGATCCGCGACCTTGAGATAACCGTCAAAAAGATGCCCTTCGCCGCAATTCGGGCAACGGCGGCGAAAGCCACGCATAATTGCTGGCTTGGTGGGGCGGTCGTCGACGACTTGTTCAGGCATTTGGGCACTCCGAAAACTATACACACAGACATGCGTGGTTTTTTGCCGGTTGAAAAGGGGAAGCACGCCCGATTGCGGCCCGATGCCGCAAGGTGCGGCGAAAAAACTTGCGAAGAATTCGACGGAAAGGTTTTCGAGATGCGTTGAAGAGGGGTCAACGGCGCAAACAGCCCTTGATCGTAAAGCAAAGGAAAGACAATGAAATCGACAGTATTGATCGCAGGAATTGCAGCAGGCTTCACATTGTTGGCGTTTGACGCCAGTGCCGCAGGGCGCGGCGGTCCGCAACAGATGCCCGACTTCGCAACACTTGATGTTGATCAAAGCGGTAGCCTGAGCCTTGAAGAAATCCAGGATGCGGGGGCCGTGCGCTTTGCCGCGATGGACACAGACGGCAACGGGTCTATCTCTGCCGCTGAAATGGTTGCAGCCCAGCAAGGTCGGATGGCCGAGCGCGCCGAAAAGATGATCGCGCATCTTGATGAAAACGACGATGGCGAACTTCAGGCCGACGAAATGAAGCATCGCGGCGGCGATCGTGCCGAGCGTATGTTCGAGCGCGTTGACGCGGACGAGAACGGCGAGATTAGCGCCGAGGAGTTCGAGGCCGCAGCCGAAAAGCGGGGCGGTCGTGGTGGTAAAGGTCACCGTGGACGCGGCTAACAAACCCAAGAGAGGCGCCATGCGGGGCCTCTCTTGTTGCTGAAAAGGCGAGATGCGGATACCAATTCGAGACATGAATGCCCCTCTAGGATCATTGCACGAGGCGCCCGACGATGCGGTCTTGGTTGCCTATGCACAAGGCGACGACGATGCCGCGCGCCTTTTGGCGCAACGGTTGGTTCCGCGTGTTCTTGCGCAGGCGACGCGTTTGCTCGCGGATCAGGCCGAAGCCGAGGATGTTGCACAAGAGGCGATGATGCGGCTGTGGAAAATCGCGCCTGACTGGCGGCAGGGTGAAGCACAGGTTTCGACATGGCTTTACCGCGTTGTGGCGAACCTTTGCACCGATCGACTGCGCAAGCGGCGCGGTGTTTCGCTTGATCAGATCGCCGAACCCGCTGACACGCAAATGAGTGCGGCGGCAAGGTTACAAGAAACGGCGCGCTTGTCGGCCTTGGCAAACGCACTTGCTCAATTGCCAGACAGGCAGGCACAGGCCGTTTCTTTGCGCCACCTTGAGGGGCTGTCCAACCCTCAGATTGCCGAGATTATGGACATCAGCCTGCGTTCCGTCGAAAGTCTGACGGCGCGCGGAAAAAAAGCGTTAACCGAATTGCTTGCGGGCCGCCGTGCAGAACTGGGATATGAAGATGAGTAAATCAGACGAAGACATGCTTGATGACCTATTTTCCTTAGGAAAGGCGCAATCACCAGTGCCCTCTGAGGCGCTTTTGGCCCGTATCCAGAATGATGCGCGGACCGCGAGGATTAAACCCGCGACACCACGCGGCTCCGTTTGGACGGGCTTCTTTGACATGATCGGCGGATGGACCGCAGTCGGCGGGCTTGCAATGGCTGGTGTCACCGGCGTCTGGTTCGGAATTGCGCCGCCTGCCAGTGTCACAACCTTGGCTGCGGATCTGATAGGGACGACCGTGACTGTTGACCTGCTTGATGACTCAAGCACCTATTTTTCGGAGGTATCAATTGATGGATAACGCGAGCCCACAACCTCGTCGCATTTGGCGTGTCGTGTTTGTTTTGTCGCTGGCGCTTAATGTTGCGGTGATTGGCGCGGTCGCGGGGCTTGTCCTTTCGGGGCGCGCGCACGACGGACCACCGCAGCGGATCGCCTTCGAGTTTGGCCCGCTCGGGCGTGTGCTTGAACCATCAGACCGGCGCGCCATTACCAATAGCCTGCGACGGGGTGGCGCCGAACCGATCGGACGGGCCGAGATGCGGAGTAAAGTTAGCGCGCTCGCAGACGCGTTGCGCAGCGATCCGTTTGATCAGGCACTTGTGTCTGACCTGTTGGGCGGGTTCAGAAGCCGGAGCGAACGCGTACAAGAACAGGCTCAAACGGCGTTCCTGTCGCACCTCGCCGAGATGTCGCAAGGTGATCGAACCGCATTGGCCGACAAGCTGGAAAAGCGGAGCCGCCGTTAGTTAAGCGGTGGCGAAGTTACTCATTGCAACTGTGTCGCGCCCTGCCGACTTAGCCGCATAAAGCGCGGCATCAGCTTGGCCACACATGCCGTTGATCTGGCCACGATCAAGCCGCGACAACCCGCCAGTCGTGACGCCGACAGAGACCGTTACCGTAATCATGGGATGATCGACCCCAAGCGAGAATGGCTGCGCCGATATCAGTTGGCGCACCCGATCAGCGGCGGCATGGGCTTGCTCGCCACTCGTGCGCGGCATTGCAATCATGAACTCTTCGCCGCCGATGCGCGCCACAAGGTCAATCGCGCGCAGATTATCGCGCAAACGATGGGCGATCTCGATAAGAACCTTGTCACCAGCAGCATGACCATAACGGTCATTGATGGATTTGAAGTGGTCGATGTCCAGCATCATCACCGCAAATTCCCGCTGTGTGGCCTGCGCCTGTTCGGCAATGCGCGCCAGATGTGGCTCTACATAGCGGCGGTTATACAGACCCGTTAGGGGATCGGTCACAGCTGCCTGCAAGCCATCGCGCACGGTATTGCGCAAACGGTCATGCAGCAATTTCTGGTGAACCAACGCCTTCGCGCGCAAAACAAGTTCTCCCTTGGAGACGCTTTTGGACACGACATCATCTGCACCCAGGTCGAGTATCAGGGCGGCGATTTCAGGCTCGTCATCTGGCAAAACAACCATGATGGAGGATGTGCGCGTCTCCGAGCGGGACCGAAGATCCGACACCAAGCGGAACAAACCGCGCCCTCCATCCGTGCACCGTGTGCCATCAATGACAAACAGGTCAGGCACAGGCGTAACAGAAGAGGTCGACAAAATGCGATCCGTCTCAAGGCGTAGAACAGGGAGTGTCAGCCCGCTATCAAGCTTTTCAGCCAGTTGTCGCCCCGATAGAGCAGAATGAGAGAGCAGGGCCACACGTGCCGCCGCGCCAAATCCGCTCCTTGTTTCCTCGAACCCAAGGGCACGGCTTGTGCCGTCACGCAACATCAATTCCTGACGCGCATGGCGAACACGCAAAAGCGAGCGAATGCGTGCAAGCAATAAGGCATCGTTGATCGGGCGGGGTAAAACATCGTCTGCGCCTGCATCCAGTGCGGCAAACCGTGCCCGTGCCGTATCAGCAATACCAACAGAAATAATCGCAATCGCGGCCGTGTCGGACGACTCCTTCAATTCGCGGCAAAATCCATGCCTGTCTTCCGCTTGATCAGAAAGGTTAATCAAGATCAGATCAGGACGATCACGGGCGATTATCGCCTCAGCCTCCAGCCGAGAGCCACATGCATCTACTTTGAACTGAGCGGCCAACATTTTGACCTTCAGCACAATTCTGTTTGTCGGTAAAGTATCGACAATCAAAATACGACCCGTCATATCTATGATCCTTTCGTGGTTTCACCACTGCGACAAGGACAAGCTAGCTTTGAATAGTTAAAAAACGGTTGCCGAAAGAAAGGGACCCGACATGAGCCCCGAACAAGCCCAAACAATCGCGCTACAGGCGCTTGGCTGGTTGGCAGGAAACGACGAACTTTGCCCGATATTTCTGGGGGCAAGCGGCTGTTCGGTTGACGATTTGCGCGCACAAGCCACCGATCCGGCGTTTCAATCCTCGGTGCTTGAATTCCTGACAATGGACGATGCTTGGGTCACTGCATTTTGCGATGCGCATGACCTGAAATACGACATGCCACTGCGCGCACGCTACGCGATGCCTGGGGCCGAGAACGTGCACTGGACCTAAAGGTCAATCACGATTTCACCGTCAGGCTTGGCCGCGCGGCTTCGGCACAAGATGATTTCTGTGGCCCGCTGCGCCTTGGACAGCACATAGTCGCGATGCTCGACATCTCCGCTTTGCACGCCACATTTGCAGACGCCACATAGCCCGTCGGCGCATTTCACATCCACATGAACACCCGCCCGCAAGAGGGCGTCCGTGGCAGGTTCATCCGCTCCCACCTCCAAAACGCGCCCGTCCTTAAGACGGAGCCGGAACGGGTGGTTCACATAGTCAGGGGCATCTGGAACCGCGAAATACTCCAGATGTCGGGCGTCTTCGGGGAACCCGTTCGCTTGCGCGGCCTCCATGACAGAGGCCATATAGACATCGGGGCCGCACGTATAAGCATGCGCGCCCTCTTGATACTGCATAACCTTAGCCAAGTCGGCGCGCGTGCCTTCGTCAGAAATGTTGGGATGCACATTGGCGGCCCAAGGTTGCGCCATCAACAGGTCGATAAATCCGGCATTCGCACGGGTTTTGACGCTATAGTATAGGTCAAACGGGCGGCCTAGCGCGTGGAGGCGATGGGCCATCGCGATCATCGGGGTCACACCGATCCCGCCCCCCATCAATAGACTGTGGGGCGCATCCTCGATCAGCGGAAAGTGGTTGATCGGCTTGGAGACAAAGACACGGCGACCAAGCGTGAAAATGCGATGCATCAGCTTGGAACCACCGCGGCCCGCGTCCTCGCGCAGCACTGCGATCTGATAGGATTTTCTATGCGCTGGATCACCAGAAAGCGAATACTGTCGGAAAAACTCGGGCGCGACCACGACATCAATATGTGCGCCTGCGGTGAACGGCGGCAAGTCCGCGCCCGTCGGGTCCGATAGCTCGTAGAGCGTGACCGAATCCGTTAAGGGCTCGGCGCGGGTCACCACAAGGCTCAGGATCGGGGCATCCAGCGTGCTTGCGGTGTAGACATGTTCTGGCGGCGCACCCTTCGCGCGGCGTGCCTTATGCTCATCGGCGCTAATCATAGCCGCGTAGGCCGCAATACCCGCCTCGCGGTCCATCGGAAACGGCCAAGGATAGGGCGGCGGCGCAAGCGGGGCGGGGTAAACCGCTAAGGTCTGGTCAGCATAAGCCAGCTTCAGGTCGCGCGACAGGCTGCGCACATTTGCAGGCGCGCGGGCAGGGCGATAGGCGCCGTCATCCTCCATCTCCAGATCCCACCACCACTTTTTAGCGGTATTGATCGACCCGTTGCCCAGCTTGTCATCCAGCGCGGCCAAAACCTTTGCGGACTTCGGTGCAGCCATTGCCAGCTTGCGAAACGGAGCCTCCGCAAACAGACCCTCAAGGTTCCACGGACAGGTCTTCATGCAGCGGCCACACATCGCACCATTCTTCTGGCTGACGCGGTAGGTCGTGCACTTCTGGCTGTCGGACTTCCAGATTTCGTAGCCGTTGAACATCAACTTGGGGCCAGCGGTAATCGCGCCTGACGGGCACTCGCGGGCACATTTGTTGCAGGCCTCGCAAAACGATTGCAGGCCAAAATCAATGGGCTTGTCGTGGGTCATCGGCATATTGGTGGTCACAACACCGGATTTTAGGCGGGGGCCAAGGAACGGGTTAAGGATCACCTCGCCAATGCGGCTCACTTCGCCAAGACCTGACAATAGCAACAGCGGAGGTTGCAGCACCTCGTCGTCCATCACCGAATGCACGCGAGCGGTATAGCCAAGATTGCGGATATGTTCCGCAAGCACACCGCCCAAAAGAGAGAACCGCAGATAAGCGCGCATCGACTGGGCGCAGGCAATCCAGTCATCCCCCGAAGCACCTTCCATTGTCTCGTGACCCTGGTCGATAATCATCGAAATCGCATTGCTATGATATGGGGTGATCGGCTGGCCCGCGACATCGTGGCTATAGTAGGTCCAGTCGGGGCAGGCGCTCAGGCCAACGGCATCAACACCTAGAAAATACAATGCGGCTTTGATATTTTGGGCATTTTCGTCGGGATTTAATGTGCTATGATGAATATCAGCGGCCTCGCCATCCTGAAGCAGAACAAATGCTCCAAGGGACGGGCGAAAGGCAAAGGCGGCAGCAGACTTGCGCACGTAGTTGCCGTTCTTGGTCGCCTCTTGGACCTGCTTGCCCATATCGCCGAACAGGGCGCGGGCGAACAGATTGGCGCGCTTGGGGACACGGGCAACATTCGGGGCGTCGATATAAGTGGTCGGTTCGGAAACACGCTTGAGGGTTTCAAACGGGTGCGGACCCTTGGCAAAATCACGCTTGGCAAAGGGGTCACGGGTGCGGGCGGATTTCGCATGTGCGCCAAGGCCAAGGGTATAAGACATCGGCGCCTCTTGGCGCGGCGCGATCGGCAAATCGACGGCCATATCAAGGGTCGTTGTGACAGCCGCCAAACCATAGCGATCACCTGTAAACGGGTTCACTAGCACGCCGTCCTCAAGGGCAACCAGCCCCGCAGACACGGCCAAAGCCCCGAGATCAATGTCACTGGCTGCCATCGAATGGGCGCGGGCGTCATAGCCAAGGGTGCGGATATAGCTGGCAAGGGTCACGGCGGTTTCCATGCCGCGCAGACAGGCGCGCTGGGGCAGGGCGTCAGTGATCCATGCCGTGCCAGCCTCGGTCGCGCGGGGGGCACGCGGGTGGTCGTAAAGAAACACAAGCGCATGGGAATGATCACGGCAATCAGACGGGGGAAGCGACATGCTCTCGCGCAGGCCCGCCATGATCACGTCGATGCCCGCAGCAAGCGTCTTTGGCTGCATAACGCGCAACTTTTCAGCCAGCCGATCCACGTCAGGGTTCACAAACGGGGCGGGGAGCCAGTGATCGGGCCGAATTGCACAAGTGCCAACAATGCTGGCATCGCAGAAATAAGCGAACGATTTTAAATGGTTGGCGCGCTCGGTGTGATCATCAGGGATCTCGGCGATCTCTTTCTTGATCATGCCGCTGCGGGTCGCATCCAGCATCGCCTGATAATCCTGCATCGCATTCACAATGCTTTTGGGGTCATCGGGGCGGCGAAACGAGACAGGCTGCATGGGCGGCACAGCCGTCAGATCAACAGATGCCATGCGGGTCAACTTTTCCATCGGAAAGGCGCCAGCGTGCATGGGGCGAGAGCGGTATGAGCGTAATTTAAGCATGTTGGTTGACACCGTCACGGGGGCAGGGTCGAGTGTCAAGACAGGCAATCAGGAAGGGCTGGAAATGATCAAAGGCATTATCTTCGACAAGGACGGCACATTGTTCGACTTTAACGCGACATGGGGGACCTGGACCCGCGAAATGATCGCCTCCGAGGTCGGCACAGACGCGGGGCGGATGGACGAAATGGCCGCCCTTTTGGGGTATAACCTCGAAGGGGGCGTGTTCTGGCCGGGCAGTATCGTGATCGCGGAAACCGTTGATGTTGTGGCAGATGCGATGATGTCGCTTTTGCCGGATGCCTCAAAGCCGGAGCTGATCGCGCGGATGCGGACCGCCTCGGCCAAAGTGCCGCAAGTGCAGGCCGCACCGCTGTTGCCGCTCTTGCGCGCACTCAAGGACATGGGGATCGTGCTGGGCGTTGCGACCAATGACGCCGAAGACCCCGCGCGGGCGCATCTGTCGCGGGCAGATGTGCTTGATCTGTTTGATTTCGTGGCGGGCTACGACAGTGGCTTTGGTGGTAAACCCGAACCGGGGCAGCTGCTGGGCTTTTGTGCCGCGACAGGGCTTGCGCCACAAGATTGCATTATGGTGGGGGATAGCACCCATGACCTTGATGCGGGGATCGCGGCGGGCATGGGCACAGTCGGGGTTTTGACGGGACCAGCAGAGGCAGGCGAATTGCGCCCGCTTGCGGATGTTGTGCTGCACTCAATTGCCGATTTGCCCGACTGGATCGCGGGGCAAAACGCGTAAACCGATCGGGAAAACGACACTTCTTGTCGCGTTCGCGCAAGGGGAACGGCGCAAGCCTGCCAAACTGACCCTGCACAAGCGGGAGATCAGACATGGCAAATGCACCAAGACGACGCGGCGGCGGACGGGCGGGCAATGCAACCAGACGCGGCCACGAGGTCATCGACCAGATGCCTTGGCGCATCCCTGTTAATATCGACAAGCCGACCGAACCGCTTGGCCCCGAAGGGGTTGCGGCCATTCACAATGGGGCAATGACGATCCTCGAAGATATCGGGATCGAGTTCCTGAACGAAGAGGCGCTGGCGCTTTTCAAGCAGGCAGGATGCACCGTGAACGGGACGAATGTGCGCATGGGGCGCGATTGGGTCATGGAGATGATCGGGCACGCGCCCGCCCAGTTCGACATCACCCCGCGCAATCCCGAACGCAAGATTACCATTGGCGCAAACCATATCCTGTTCGGGAACGTCTCTTCGCCGCCCAATTACTTTGATCTGGAAATCGGTAAAAAGGTATCGGGCACGCGGGCGCAATGCGCTGATCTTTTGCGGCTGACACAATACTTTAACTGCATCCACTTTGCGGGCGGCTATCCCGTGGAGCCGTGTGATGTGCACGCTTCGATCCGCCACCTTGATGTTGTCTATGACAAGATGACCCTGACGGACAAAGTCGCACACGCCTATTCCTTGGGCAAAGAGCGGGTCGAAGATGTGATGGAGATGGTCAAGATCGCGGGCGGGCTGACCGAGGAAGAGTTCTGCGCCAAACCGCACATGTATACCAACATCAACTCGACATCCCCGCTCAAGCACGATGTGCCGATGATCGACGGCTGCCTGCGCTGCGTGCGGCGCGGCCAAGCGGTGATTGTGACGCCGTTTACGCTCGCAGGGGCCATGGCACCTGTGACAATGTCGGGGGCCGTGACGCTTTCTATCGCAGAAGCCATCGCGGCCATCGCCTTGTTCCAATATGTGCGCCCCGGCGCGCCTTGTGTCATCGGCACATTCACCTCCAACGTCGATATGAAATCAGGCGCACCCGCGTTCGGCACACCTGAATATATGCGGGCCACCCAGATGACAGGGCAAATGGCACGGTTCTACGGGCTACCGATGCGGGCCTCGGGGGTTTGCGCGGCCAATGTGCCTGACGGGCAAGCGATGTGGGAAACCTCCAATTCGCTCTGGTCTGCCGTGCAATCAGGCACAAACGTGGTCTATCACGCGGCGGGTTGGCTCGAAGGGGGGCTGATCGCAAGCCCCGAGAAATTCGTCATGGACTGCGAAGTGCTGCAAATGATCCAGCGCTACATGGAACCCGAAGTGGTCGCGACTGGGATCGACGACATCGCCATCGCGGCGGTGAAAGAGGTCGGACCAAACGGACACTTCTTCGGGATCGAACACACGCAAGAGCGCTACGAGAAAGCGTTCTACGCGCCCATCGTGTCGGACTGGCGCAACTTCGAGGCATGGGAAGTGGCCGGAGGGGACTGGACGGCAGAACGGGCACATAAAACCTTCAAGGACATTATCGGTAACTTCGAGCCACCCGCATTTGACGAAGGACGGCGCGAGGAACTGCAAACATTCGTTGCAAAACGCAAAGAAGAAGGAGGCGCACCCACCGATTTCTAAGCCGCAAAAAGAAAATGCAAAAAAGATGAAACTCTTTTTGCGGGCATCCCGTGGTTTAGGAGAACGCAGGGCAAAGGGCCTTGCGGCGAACAAAAAACGGGAAACCAATACAATGACAAAATCTACATTTATCTCCGCTGTAACTGCTGCTGTTCTTTCAATCTCTGCTGGGGCGGCATTCGCTGAAAGCCACGCTGCGGCAAATCCGATGGTCGGCGGCGCAGAAATGTTCGCAGACAAAAACATCGTTGAGAACGCTGTTAACTCTGCTGATCACACAACACTGGTTGCGGCTGTGACGGCTGCTGGCCTCGTTGATACGCTTGCTGGCGAAGGTCCGTTCACCGTATTCGCACCAACAAATAGCGCGTTTGCAAAGCTGGACCAAGCGCAGGTTGCAGAGCTTCTCAAGCCGGAAAGCAAAGCCGCATTGACTGAAATCCTGACCTGCCACGTTGTTGGTAAAGGTGTGATGTCTGATGCTCTTGGCGGCATGATCAACGATGACGGCGGCGAGCACCCAGTGCCTACACTTGGCGGCTGCACTTTGATGGCGAAATACAACGGCGACATGATCACATTGACCGACGAACGTGGTCAGGTTGCAAACATCACCATCGCAGACGTTAAGCAATCAAACGGCGTGATCCACGTGATCGACACTGTTATGTTGCCTGCTGAATAATTCGACGCCCTCCCAGGTATTTAGCAAGCAGCTGCGCCCACGAGCCACTCCGGTTCGTGGGCGCAATCTGTTTTAGCGACAGCTGGCAAGCGCATGGGCCATTTGCAGCATCAAAGAGCGATAAAATCCACGGCCCTGCGGAATGCCTGCGCCGATCGGATCAATCGCTGCCGTATGAACCGGCGTGCCCTCAATCAACACCTGCGCCCATTTCTCGTTGATCTCGGGGTCCAGCAATACACAGGTGACCTGCCCATCCGTCACCATTTCGCGCAGCTCTGCAATATGGGCGGGGCCGGGGTCGCTGGCGTCACCTTCGGCAATCGCACCAACCGAGGCCAGCCCGTAACTATCGGCAAAATAGCCATAGGCATCATGGGGCCAGATCAGCGTCTGATCAGGGACATCTGCCAGCACCGCCTTGATTTCCACATCAAGCGTTGCAAATCGGGCCGCCGCGGCCTCTGCATTCTGGGCATAGGTTCGGGCATTTTCCGGATCAGCCTCTGCTAATGATTGCGCAATATTGGCAAGCCAGACAGTCGCGACAGCGGGGGAGAGCCATGCATGGGGGTCAATGTCACCATGATCATGGGCGCCGTGGTCGTCTTCGCCGTGGTGCAGCTCACGTTTCTCCCAGCCGTCGGTTCCCAGCAGGGCAAGAACCTGCGCGTCAGGGGAAAGCGTGGCCAGTGGCTCGGTAAGCCAAGGGGTTAGCCCCGCGCCGACCCAGATCACCAGATCGCTTTGGGACAAGGCGCGCGCATCAGAAGGGCGCAGCGCATAGTGGTGGGCATCGGCCTCGGGGGGCAGCAACAACTGTGGCGTGCCAAGATCGCCCATCACCTCGGTGACAAGCCCATGAATGGGGGCAATATCCGTAAGGACATTTGGGGCGGCAAGTGCGGGTGACGCACAGAAGAGGGCCAAAAAGGAAGCAGTCAGGCGCATTGTTTTATCTCTTGTGGTGAGGTGTGATTTTTGAAAGTATGTTATAACATAACAGGATAGACAAGATGTCAAACGACCCGCTCGGGTTTTGCGCCCATGATCACGCCAGCTGCATGCGCTCTGCGATGAAAGCCGCGCAGGAGGCCTGTGCTGCGCGTGGCGTGCAATTCACCAAGGTGCGTCAACGCACGCTTGAGATTTTGCTCGAATCTCATGCGGCCTTGGGGGCGTATGATGTGCTTGCCCGCCTGAACGCAGAGGGGCTTGGGTCCAAGCCGCCTGTCGCTTACCGCGCACTGGCCTTTCTGGTCGAGCAGGGGTTTGTGCATCGCATCGAACGGCTGAATGCCTTCATCGCCTGCGCGCGGCCGGGCGCAGACCACGATCCTGCCTTTATGATCTGTCGCGCTTGCGGCACTGTCGCCGAAGCTGAAACAGCGAGCGTTGGCCTCAAGGCATCTGCCAGCCAAAGCGGGTTCCAGATCGAGCAGACCGTGATCGAGGCCGAAGGGCTATGCCCGACCTGCCAGACAGGAGCGGGGACATGACCGCGCTGCTCTGCGCGCAAGGGATCACCGCGCGCCACGGGCGCAATACAGTGTTGCACAATGTCGACCTGTCTTTGGCTGCGGGTGAGATTGTCACGATTGTGGGGCCAAACGGCTCGGGCAAATCCACGCTCTTGCGGGTTCTGATCGGCGCGCTGAAACCGACCCACGGAAAAGTGACGCGCAAGGACGGGCTGCGGATCGGCTATGTGCCGCAAAAACTGCATATCGACCCGACAATGCCGATGACGGTGCGGCGATTTCTCGATTTGCCCGTGCGTGTGAAGGATGCGGACGCGGTGCACGCGCTGTGCACGGCTGGTGCACGCGATGTGACAGAGCAACAAATGGCCTCTTTGTCGGGTGGGCAGTTCCAACGGGTGCTGCTTGCGCGGGCTATTTTGGGGCGGCCGGACGTGCTGATGCTTGATGAGGCAACGCAGGGTCTCGACCAGCCCGGATCGGCGCGTTTCTATCAGCAAATCGACGCTGTGCGGCGCGAATTGAATTGCGCTGTGTTGATGGTGAGCCATGAATTACACGTCGTCATGAGCGCGTCAGATCGGGTGATTTGTCTAAATGGGCACGTTTGCTGCGAGGGGACACCAGATGTTGTGTCTGCCGCGCCCGCCTACCGTGAACTCTTTGGGACGGGCACGGGGGGCGCACTTGCGCTTTATCGCCACGAGCACGACCACCACCACCATCATCACGACGGGGGCGAATAATGCTCGATGACTTCATAATGCGCGCCACCTTAGCGGCGATCGGCGTGGCTCTTTCGGCAGGGGCGCTTGGGTGCTTCGTGGTCTGGCGGCGCATGGCCTATTTCGGCGACGCCACCGCCCACGCCGCCATCCTAGGCGTCGCACTCGCCCTTATTTCTGGCACGTCGATCTTCTTAGGTGTTGGTTTCATTGCATTTTTGATGGCTGTTCTCATCTTTTCCTTGACGGCGCAGGGGCGCTCTGTGGACACGATCCTAGGCGTTTTGGCGCATGGATCGCTGGCGCTGGGCCTCGTGATGGTCACTCTTATTCCGGGTCAGCGGATCAATCTGGACGCCTATCTCTTTGGGGATGTGTTGACGGTTACTCGCGCGGATGTTGGCATAATCTGGACTGGCGCGGTGGTTGTTGGCCTGCTGTTGTGGCGCCACTGGGCGGCATTGCTGACTTCCACGCTTAGCCCTGATCTCGCATATGCGGCTGGCATTAACCCCCGCCACGAGCAACTTGTGCTGACGCTTTTGCTCGCTGGGGTGGTCGCGGTTGCGATGAAGGTGGTAGGTGCTCTTTTGATCACCGCAATGCTGATCATTCCCGCAGCGGCGGCGCGAAGTTTTGCGCGAACACCAGAGCAAATGGTCGTTTTCGCCTGTGTAATTGGTGCGGTTGCGGGGCTGGGTGGTGTGCGGCTTTCGGTGATTTATGATACACCTGTTGGCCCGTCAATCATCTGCCTTGCCGCAGGGTTGTTCGCTATTTCTGCACTCGTGGGCAGGCTGCGCCAAGGGCTTTAGATGTCGATCCAAATCGTGTTGGGGCCATTGTTCACAAGGGCGACGTCCATTTCCGCGCCAAATTCACCCGTAGCGGTTTCAATCCCGAGTGCGGCAATATCTGCGATAAATGCCTCATAAAGCGCGCGACCCTCGGCAGGCGTGGCAGCCGCCGAAAATCCGGGGCGATTGCCGCGCGAAACATCGGCAGCCAATGTAAACTGGCTCACGATCAAGGCAGCGCCGCCCGTATCACGCAAGGAAAGGTTCATCTTGCCTGCGTTATCTGAAAATATGCGCAATTTTGATATTTTGGCCGCAAGTTGCGCGGTCTTTTCAGGTGCATCGCCTTGCATTGCACAAAAGAAGATGACCAGCCCCGCGCCGATTTGCCCAACGACCTCACCACCCACAGTCACGCTGGCTTGGGTCGTGCGTTGGATGAGCGCTCTCATAGCTCTGAGGCCCAAGGCGGATTTGCACCTGCGCGTGATACGGTGATTGCCGCGACCTTCGCACCAAAGGCCGCCGCTTGGCTTAGGTTCTCTAGTGTTGCGCTGTCAAATGTCGCCTTATTCAGTAATCCTTGCGCGTCCAATTCCGCCAAGAATCCAGCGCTAAACGTATCGCCCGCGCCAACGGTGTCGACAACTTTTGCACGCACCGCAGGCACATCGACTGCGCCGTCGCGGGTCAATACTGTAACGCCCTCAGCGCCCTTTGTGAGCAAAATGACCTGAACGGAAGTGCCCTCAAACAGGGCATTGGCGTCCGTGCCGCCCGTGATCCACGCGAGGTCTTCGTCGGAGGTTTTAATGATGTCGGCAACTGCAAACATCGCGGCCAGACGGGCGCGATATGCAGGCTCGTCGGTGATAAATCCGGGGCGGATATTCGGGTCGATCATCGTCACGGATGTAGGCGCTTCTCGCAGCATCAAGGCCTGATAGGCGGCTGCGCAGGGTTCAACGACAAGGCTGATGCCGCCAAAGAAAATCGCATCTGCCGCAACGGGGGGCAGGTCTTGCGGGGTGATCATGCGGCCCGCGGTATTTTCGTCGTAAAATGCATAGCTGGCGTGCCCGTCTGTTAGGGTTACAAAGGCCAGCGTTGTTGGTCTGTCAGTCAAGTTTGCAGGTGTGTGATCAACCTTTGACGCCACAAGCTCGGCGCGCAGGATCTCTCCAAAAAGATCAGTCGACAGGCCCGAAAAGAACTGCACAGGTCTGTCCAGCCGCCCTAGCGCAATCGCCGTGTTAAAAACAGACCCTCCAGCGTGGGGTGCAAATGCGGACCCACCTTCGACAGTTTGGCGGGGCAACATATCAATCAGGGCTTCGCCCGCACATAGGATCATTTTCAACCTCCGGATTTACTGACTGTTAGCGATAACATATCCTGCGATAAGCGCAACAATCAGGCCGATGATAACTGCGAATGTGATTTTCCAAGCTGAATAGGGGCGCTCACCTTGCACCCGCCCTGTGCGCCCGTTCACGACAAACCGGAATGTGCGCCCGCGATATTTATAGGCGGCAAGCCAGACAGGCAGCAGGATGTGTTTGAAGGTCACGTCAGTGATCTGGGTTTGCACATCACTCACGCGCTGCTCGTCGCCACCGATATCATAGCGCACATCGCGTAGAATCATGCGGTCCATATATTGCCGCGCCTCGGAAAAGCCGTCACCGATTTCGACTTGATACCCTTCGGCGCGAAAGCCAGCCAGATACTCCGGTTTGTAGGGTTCGAGCGCGGAGAGATCCCACGGCTCCAGCCCGTCAGTGTAACGCTTGGGCAGGCTGTTTGATGCCAAAACGAGCACATCGTCAAAGAAACGGGCAACGCGCCCTGACGCACGGGTCCAGCGTGTTTTGCGCACGCGGACCTGCTGGCGCTTGCCGTCGCGCATCACAGTTTTGGTTTCGTAATAGTGTTTGCCGCGTTGCCCTTGATAGGCGCTCTTGGTGTCGGCATCAAATGTCCAGTAGGGCACGTAGATGCCGTTCATCTGACGGCCCTTACGGGCATATTCCATCAGGCCATTCGGGGCGAACCACAGACTTCCGAGCCACCCCGTGAGGGCATAGCGCGCCGATGGTTCATCAAGCGCGAAAGGCAAGAGGCCGCGCGGCTTGATATGGCGGTGAATGCCTGTGTCTGTCACAACCGGAGTTGCACAAAACGGACATTCCGCGGCGTGGGTGTCGCTGTCAAACTCGGTGCTTGCCCCGCAGTTCGGGCACAGGATCACGCGGGTCTCTTCGATTTCCTCGTCGGGCAATCTGTTGGCGACAGCACTGCGAAAATCTTGCTCTTTTATGCTCCCGGAGGAGGGACGAGAGCCGCCAATGGTTTGTTCGTTGCCGCAGTGATCGCAGACAAGCTGATGGGATGCAGGGTCAAACCGAAGGTCTGACCCGCAGGTATCACAAGGAAAGCGATGCTCGGTTTGGGCGTCGGTCATTTGAACAAATCCAACTTGGCTGCTGAATTACGCGCCCGGCGGTGGGGGCGGCATTACGGTGAACAATTGCGCAAGTTCGGTCACGACATCTGCTGATTTCCAGCCATCCTGCCCTTGGGTCCACACCTGACTGTCGCGACTCAAGGTTCCGTCGGTCACCATGCGCCCCATCGCGGCCCTTGAGAACGGTCCCGTCACCTTGCCCGCAACAGCGATATGCCAGACGTGTTCGACGGGGGGGGCAGGTGGTGGTGGCGCGGTCACAACTGCGCCCCACGGACCGGCTTGCATCTGGTTGGCCATTGCCATGCCCATCCCCATGCCAAGGCCTGCGCCCATGCCTCCGCCACCATTCGGGTTTGCGGCTGCGGCGGTCATGGCTTCGGCGGCAGAATACTGCGTAAACGTGCCAAGGTCGCCAGCGATGCCCATTGACGTGCGCTTGTCCAAGGCAGCCTCGACTGCGGGCGGCAAGCTGATGTTTTCGATATACAATTCGGGGATAGTCAGGCCGTATTGGGTCATTGTTTCAGAGATCGCCGTGGCGATCAGCTTGCCCAGATCGGCGGTGTTGGCGGCCATATCAAGCACGGGAATGCCAGAGGACGCGATTACGCGGCTAAATTCCTGCACAATGATATTGCGGATTTGGTAGCTGATCTCGTCCATCGTAAATTCGCCGTCCGTCCCGACGATTTCGCGCAGGAATACGGCAGGGTCGGTGACCTTGACGGTGTAGGTTCCAAAGGCGCGCAGGCGGGTTGGGCCGAACTCGGGATCACGCAGCATTATCGGATTTTTCGTGCCCCATTTGAGGTCGGAAAACCGCGTTGTATTGACGTAGTAAATCTCGGATTTGAACGGGCTTTTAAATCCGTGATCCCAGTGGTTCAGTGTCGTCAGGATCGGCATATTGTTGGTTTCGAGCATATAAAGCCCGGGGGTGAACACATCAGCAAGCTGACCTTCATGAACGAAAACAGCGGCTTGCCCCTCGCGGACCGTAAGCTTTGCTCCGTATTTGATCTCATGGGCCTCACGTTCGAAACGCCACACCATTGTGTCGCGTGTGTCATCTGTCCAGTGAATGACGTCGATGAACTCGCCGCTTAAAAAGTCGAAAATGCCCATGATGGAGGCTCCTTTGGCTATGGGGCTAGCTTGCGCCGCCGCCTGTCATTTCAGTTGCGATGATTTGCGCGATAGGGGCGGCTTGCTCGGGGGTCATTCCCGACTGCAAGCGGCGGTCATAAAGCATCTTGAGTAGCAATTCGTCGTGTGTGGTCAAGAGGCCGAACTCTTCGTCGTCGTTGAAGATCGACGGGCGCGCGGCAGGGCTGTCATTGGCTAGGCCAAGCCCTTGCGCGAGTTCCTCGTGGATGCAGGATTTGCGCAAAAGATCGGGATGTTCGTCGCGGATCACTGCCACGGCCTTCACGTATTCGGATTTTCCAGGCTCGGAAAAGGCCACAACGATACAAAGCTGGTCACGCGGCAAATTGATGATCGCGCGTAGCGAGCTTGGCGCGATACCCGGCACGATTTCACGCAAGCGCGCCTCGGAGGCACGTCGATCGTTTTCGCCCATAAACAGCACATGGTAGTTGGGGGCGTTGTCCGTCATGGTGATAGGCAGGCCTGTCACACGACTTAGCCGCTTGGCATAGGCGTCAACTTCGGCGCGATCTTTGGCGCGTTGCGTTGCGGGCACTTGATCTCCGAACTCGACAGACATGCGCACCGGTTTTTCCCAGCGGCGCAGGTTAGAGGCGGTCGGGCTGGCGCGCAGATCAAGGCCATCGGAGACATATTCGTCAAACAGGGCGATCCGCACAAAGTTGCGCGCAAGCTGGGTGTCGGTAAACGGGGTGTCGGGCCCGCCACCGTCGAGGCGCAAAAGGCCACGCGTATTGAGATCATTTTGCAGCCGCTGGTAATAGAGCCGCAGCGCGTCAACTTCGCTGTCGGATTTTGGCGCGACAATCACCGCAGGTGGAGGAGGGGCCACACGTGTTTGCGGGCGTTGCGCCGAAGGGGTGGTCGCTTGGGGCGCGATTGTTGGTGCACAGGCGGACAGGGCCAAAAGACCCAATCCACCTACCACTTTTTTCACGCCCCACTGCATCATTTATTGACCTGTTGCCGTGCCAACAACGTCGCCAGTGCCGGTTTTGCGCGCCTTTGCAGAAGCGAGCGTGTTCTTGAGCTCTTCTTCCATCTGCTTAAGCTCGACTTCGGCTTCGGCGCGCTTGCGCTTGCCTTCGTCGGCAATTTCGAGGCTCTCGTTGATCGTTGCGATCAAGTTGGCATTTGCCTCTTTGACAGCGTTGATATCAAACACGCCGCGTTCCATTTCCTCGCGGATCACCTTGTTGGCGTCACGCAGGTTCTTGGCGTTGGCTGTCAGCAAGTCGTTGGTCAAGTCATTGGCGCCGCGCACCGCTTCTGCGGCCTCAGCGGAGCGTTGGATCGTGACGGCTTGCGCCAATTGGGTTTCCCAAAGTGGGACGGTGTTGACCAATGTCGAGTTGATCTTGGTGACGAGCGACTTGTCATTTTCTTGCACAAGGCGGATCGAGGGCAGTGACTGCATGGTGACCTGACGGGTCAGCTTCAGGTCGTGAACACGGCGCTCAAGGTCATCGCGCGCAGAGCGGATGTCGCGCAATTCCTGCGCCATCATCACGGCCTTGCCTTCGGGCGCCTTGGAAACCTGTAGTTCCTTTTTAGGGATCACTTTCGTGTCCAGTTCGGCAATCTTGGCCTCGCCTGCGGCAATATAAAGCGCGAGTTCGTCGTAGAATTGCAAGGTCTTGTCATAAAGGACATCGAGGCTTTCGATATCCTTCAACAACACATGCTCGTGCTTCAACAGATCATCGGTGATCATGTCGATCTGGCCCTGAACATCTTCAAAACGTGCAACAAATTTTGCCATCGGGGCGGCGCGACCCAAGAGGCGCTCCCACCAAGACCGCTTGCGACGCACGTCGAGTTCAGAGATCGAGAAGCCACGGATTGTGCTCACGATGTTGCGCAGGCTGTCGCCCGCCGGGCCAACGTCCTTGTTGCGCACGCCAGCAAGCATGGACTGGCTGATGACCTGTAACTCGGCTTGCGCGCCCGAGCCAAACGATACGATTGACTGGGTGTCGGTCATGTCGATTTCTGCCATTCGACGCTTGATTTCAGCCGTAGTCGGCTTGTCGGCCTCGGCCATTGTGACTAGCTCGCCCGTTGGTTCGGCAAGCACGACTGCTGTTACTTTTTCAACATCGGCCAATGTGGCCTCTGCTTTTTGACGGACTGTGTCGGACATAAAATGTCTCCCTTGTTATTTCTGGCCTACGCCTTCGCGCTGCAAACGATCGCGCAGCACTTTGATTTCAATATCCATGTCACTGCGGTCATCGAGCAACATTTTGTCGGTGCGGGCGGCGAAGTTTTCTTCGAGATCGCCAAGCAATGCTTCGTAGTTCTGGCGTGCGCCCTCGTCTTTGGCGCGGCCATAAAGGTCTACGAACTTCAGGGTCGCGTCCTTTGCGCCCATCAGATAAACGCCCAAGAACTTGCGCGCGCCCGTCAGGTCACGCGGATCTTGTTCGACGGTGCGGATCATTTTGCGAGCAGCCGCCTGAAACGTGTTCACGCGGATTAAAAGCCGGCGATCATTGAGCCCCTCGATCTGCGCCTTCATCACCGAAAGGTAGGCCTCGGCCTCATCAACCACGCGTGCCACGCGATCTTGTTGAAAGGTGTCGATCCCTTCCATGCGCTTGTCGCGCAGGGGGTCAATGCCAAATGCGGCGACATGCACGGCCAAACCAGCGACCCCGTAAAGCAGTGCGGACAGCGCGCTGGCGTCATGGGCGAACGAGGCAAGCGCAACGCCGATCCCCGTTAACGCCGAGGCCAGCATTTTTCGCGGAAACGCGGGGCGACGCGCAACCTTGCGCAAGTCATAAGCCGCCTCGGCCCGTAGCCCCTCGCGCAGTGACATTGCCGCCAAAGTAAGCGCCCCTGCGCCAACAAGACCCGCGATCAGCGACACCGGTCCATCCCTGAAAGTCGTCGCAACAAGGACAATCGCGGGGGTGAACAGGACGTTGGAGCGCCCGCCAGCCGCGTCAACCTGCCGGTCGTCAACGATCTCGCGTGGGCCTGTGCCTGCCGTTCCGTTGGGGCTATATTTTCCGCCAAACTGCTTGGCCATCAGAGTGCCCCCAGCCAGCCGGAGGTGACGCCGAAAAGCAGCACAATCAGGACGACATAAGCGCCGCGTTGAAATGATTTAGGCATACCGCCCCCTTTGGATTGGTCGTATGAGCACCCCTATATAATAGGGTGCTCGGGTTCGTTTTACGAGTGCTTCTGTAGCGCCTTGCGTTCCGCGTTCAATTTGCGGCTATAGCGGGTCTGCAAGATCTCCACCGCGAACAACACGACCACAGAGAAGTAGAATGTTGCTTTGGACATCGGCGTGATTTCTTTGCCAAATACCTTGAGGTAAAGCGACTTGTCGTCGACCGCAGCACCCGCTGCATGACCAGCCTCACCAAGCAAGACAACGCCAACAATCAGCAGGATGAACAGGCCGAGCACCTCATACATCCGGTTCTTTTCCAAGAACCGTGTCACGCCGTCAGCAAGCAAAAGCATCGCAAGCCCTGACAGGATAATCGCAATCGCAAGCACGGGGAATACATCGGTAATGGCCAGTGCGGAAAGCACTGAATCGAAAGAGAAGATCAGGTTCATAATCACGATCAACACCACAACGTGCATGGCAGATTTCGGTGATTTTGCCTCAACGCCATGGCCCAGCTCTTCGATCGAAAGCATGTGCCCGATCTCTTTCACGGCCGTATACATGATGAAAACACCGCCGATAATAAATACGCAGGTGGCAAAGTTTACGCCGCCCTCAAGCACGCCGGGCCAGTCGAATATATAGAACGGCGTCGACATCACAGCGATCAGTTTGATCATCACAAACAGCAGCACAACCCGCAAAGCCACGGCAATGATGATGCCCCAAGTGCGCACAGATTTCTGGTGCGCGACGGGTGCGCGCTGGCTCTCGATCGAGATGTAGAGCAGGTTGTCAAAGCCCAAGACCGCTTGCAAAAAGCAAAGCATGATCAGGTTCGTTGCGTTTTCGAGTGTTAATAAGTCAGCCACGTGTCATTTCCCCAATTTTCGTCAGTCTCTAAGAAACACAACAATGCAAAGGCGACAAGGTTCAACGTGAGCGGTTTTTCCCCGTAGGTGCACCATTTTTGGGCCGCGGCGCGGTTTTGCGGGTGCGTTGCGGTGTCGGGCGTGCCTCGAGGCCAAGTTGGTCGCGCACGACACGGCTCTTGAGTTCTTCGACCTCACCTTGCGCCAGATTGCCAATCTGGAAGGGGCCGTAGCTGACGCGGATCAGGCGGTTTACGATCACGCCGATGGCCTCCATTGTGCGGCGGATTTCGCGGTTTTTGCCCTCGCGGATCGAGACAGTTAACCACGCATTCGCGCCTTGCTGGCGGTCAAATGTTACAATCATCGGCTGGTAGTGCACGCCATCGACGGTGATGCCCGCGCGCAGCTCGTCAAGGCGCGCTTCCGACACTGATCCGTTGATGCGCACACGGTAACGGCGCAGCCAGCCCGTTGATGGCAATTCCAGTTTTCTCTTTACTTCTCCGTCGTTTGTAAGAAGCAGAAGACCCTCGGAGTTGATATCAAGACGCCCCACGGACATCACGCGCGGCATGTTTTCGGGCAATGCGCCAAATACAGTCGGGCGATCACGCTCGTCGCGCTCGGACGTCACAAGGCCCGCAGGTTTGTTGTAAAGCCATATCCGCGCGGGGTCGGGTTCGCCCACACGTTTGCCGTCAACGACCACTTTGTCAGCGGACGTGATATTGAGGGCGGGGCTGGTGATCGTTTTGCCATTTACCGACACGCGACCTTCTTCGATCATGCGTTCGGATTCACGGCGCGACGCGATGCCAGCGCGGGACAGGACTTTGGCGATGCGGTCGCCTGCGGGTGTATCATTGCTCATAGGATTGCCTTACGGCGTGGGCGCGTCTGGCGCAATCGGCTTTGTGCCCGCGACCGAGGTGGCGCAGCCGAAAAAGTGGCGTTTCATGCTGACCTTTAAGCCCGCCGCGCGCAATGCCTTTTCCATGTGGGCGCAGTTCTGGAAGTTGGCGGTGTAGGTGGCGATCATGCTAAAGTCTTGTGCGCCTTGCAAAAATACCCGTTCAATCAGTGGCAGCACCCCCGCCAGATAGAAACGGTAAAGCGGGCGAAATATCCAGCCTTGAGGGTCAGAGGCCTCAATGAGCGAAAATTGTCCGCCGGGCACAAGGATGCGCGCGATTTGCCGGGCGAGGATGGTTTGTTGGTCATGGTTAAAGGTTTTTAGCCCGAAAGTCGCGACAAGCATGTCGGCCGTGTTTTCGGGCAGATCATTGGTCAGGGCATTGGCGGCAAAATGGGTGATCTGGTTGGCGCGAGCGCCGTGCAGCTTGATCATGGCCTCGGCGTGCATAGCGGGCGAAATATCGATGGCAGTGATCTTCGCACGCGGAAACTCTGCTAGAATATGCGGCCAAATTTCGCCAGTTCCTGCCATAAGATCAACGACTTGCAAGACTTTGGGTTGTTTTGGGGTGACCTTGCCATTTTGAATGCGGGCGATGCTGGTTTGGCCGATCAGGCGGTCAACGCATTGCTTGCGCCAGAGCCAGACGAACCCGAAAGAGGAAATCGCGCTCCAGCGGCGATACCGTTGCGAGCAACGGTCAAAGAGAGTGGCAACAAAGGCCGGATCATAGATGTCTTGTGCCATGTCTTACCTTGGGCTGGCAAATTGGGGGTTGCAAGTTTGATATGCGGTGCGGCATCAAAACGCATGACATTTACCAGCCATATGGATGCGGCCCTGCGCGAGGCCACGGCAGCTGCAAAGCGCGGTGAAGTTCCTGTGGGTGCGGTGATTGTTGGCCCGCAAGGCATTGTATTTAAAGCGGGAAATCGCACGCGAGAGTTAAACGATCCAACGGCCCACGCCGAGGTTTTGGCGATCCGTGGCGCCTGTGCTGTGCTGGGGCAGGAACGCCTGACAGGGCTTGATCTCTACGTGACGTTAGAGCCTTGCCCGATGTGTGCAGCGGCGATTTCGCATGCGCGGATCGGGCGGGTTTATTACGGTGCGGCGGACCCGAAATCGGGCGGCGTTGCGCAAGGTCCACGGGTTTTTTCCCACCCACAATGCCATCATAAGCCCGAAGTCTATGACGGAATCGGTGCAGAGGCGTCAGAGACCTTGTTGCGTGATTTCTTTGCAAAGCGGCGCGCGTAGGGGCTGTTTTATCCGTGCACTGCGCGTGCACCACGCGTGCACCGCAAATCCGCAGCTTGTGCCGTAGCCAAAAGTAATACACATTCATGTTGTGAAATGTATTTGAGGTAAATTTGACATGAAACGACGCATTATCGGACTTGTTGCAGTGGGCGCGGTTGTTGTTCTAGCGGGCGGCGTTTTCGCGGGCATGCATCAAATGGGCGGTGTGCATACGATGATGTCGGGCCTGATCGGCGAGAAGATGATGCACAATGTCATCGGCACGCCGATGCTTGAGGGCCGCGATACAGAAGATTACGAGGTGGCGGAATTGCGCGCGCTTTTTGAAAACCACAGCGCGCTGACCCGCACCGTCGAAAACCTGCCAAATGGCATCCGCACGGTCACCGAAACCGACGATCCGGATCTGCGCGATGCGTTATCCAGCCACATCATGAGCATGGTGCTGCGCGTGGATGAAAAGCGCGACCCTGAAATCCCGATCCAGAGCCTCACGCTGGATGTGTTGTTCGAAAAGTCCGAGTTAATCACAACAGAGATGGATTATACCCCAACGGGGATCGCAATTGTGCAAACATCCGATGACCCCGAGGTCGTCGCGGCATTGCAAACCCACGCGGCTGAAGTCAGCGATCTGGCCGCGCGTGGCATGCAATCTGCCCATGAGGCAATGATGGCGCGCGACCATTAGGCCGACGATGCGGCCTTATAAAGATGCCATGTGCTATGCCCGAGGATCGGCAGCACGATGAACAGTCCAAGGAAGGCGGGGATCATCGCGGCGAAAGTCACGATGCTGATCAGCAGTCCCCAGCCCAAATACAGGATCGGTTGATCTGAAACGGCCTTGAAGGATGTGATCATGGCGGTCACGAAATCAACGTCACGATCAAGAAACATCGGCATGCCAAGCACCGAGAGCGCGAAGGTCACGCTTGCGAAGCCTGCCCCGACCAACGTGCCAAAACCGAACATTTTGAGCCCGTTGGAGGAGAAGTAGACTTCGGTTGATGTATGCACGTTTGTCATGGGCGAGAGGCCCAAAAACAGTGCAAAGATCATGTGGCCAAGGAAAAACCAGAACAAGAACAGAATGACGAGGATGACCGCAAGCCACGGTAATTGCCCCGCTTTATGTGACCACACCAGCCCCGCGATCTCGCGCAGGTTGATCGGCTCGCCCTGCGCGCGCCTGCGGCTGGTTTCGTACAATCCAAGCGCGGCTAATGCCCCCACAAGCGGGAACCCCATGACGGCCAGCACCAGCCAGAAGGTAGACCCTGTGATGTAGGTGATCCATGTCATGATCAACCCGCCGAGCACGTAAAAGTTGGCGAAAAACAAACCGGGGACAGGCGCAATGATAAAGTCTTGCAGGCCCGCTCGCAGGCTTTGCGTAATGTCGCGCGGTGTGATTGGCCGTATTTTTGGTGGCCCGATTGGTCTGTCGTGCATCTGCGTTCCTCCCCGAACTTTGCGGTAGTTGATCCAAAAACCTGCCTGAGTGCAATGATGTAAATCAAGGCAGCGCGCACAAAAAAGGGCAGCGCGAGGCTGCCCGATCTTGTGTGATAACAGTGGCTTAAGCCTCTGTTGGGATGCGCAGAACCTGACCCGGGTAGATCTTGTCAGGGTGCGTCAGCATCGGCTTGTTGGCCTCAAAGATCGCATGGTATTTGTTGGCGCTGCCCATTGTCTTGAGCGCAACTGCGGAGAGCGTGTCGCCCTTTTCAACAGTGTGGAAAACAGTGCCCTCGGAGGCGCCGTCCATTGCGTCTTCAACTTCTTCGATGCCGTCGACGTTGCCAGCCGCAAGAATGATCTTTTCGCGTGTTTCCTGATCAAGAGCCTTGCCCTTCATCACAACTTTGCCGCCTTCAACAGTGATATCGACGTCTTTTGCGTCGAGGCCCAAATCGGCCAGCTCTTTGTTGATTGCTTCCTCTGGTGTGTCGTCCTTGCCGATCAATTTCTTGCCAGCGTCCTTAACAAAGCTCCAAAGCCCCATGGTCGTATCCTTCCAGTTTCACACGGCGGTCTTCGCCGATTGCGCCAGAGTGTTACCCCGAACGGCGCGGATTGCCAGTGGATCATGCGGGGAATTCCGCATTTTTTGCGTCATGGTGGTCGCTGAAAGGGGGGATTGTGGGCTGCACGCTCTTGCAGGGCAGGGACGGCAGGGGTAAACGAAACCCCAAAGTTTACCCCCCGTATGCTGGAGGCCCAAGCATGTCGATTGACACCGAAACCGCCCGCCGCGTGGCCAAGTTGGCTCGCATCAAGGTTGAAGAAGACGCGTTGCCCGCGCTCGCGCAGGAGTTTTCTGCGATTTTGGGGTTCATCGAGCAATTGAATGAAGTGGACGTTGAGGGCATCGAGCCGATGACCTCTGTCACGCCGCAGCGATTGAAGCGCCGCGAGGATATTGTGAATGATGGTGGCCAGCAGGCCGCTGTTCTCAAGAATGCACCCGATGCCCGTGAAGGCTTTTTCGCTGTGCCAAAGGTGGTTGAATAATGACTGATCTGTCCAAGCTTACGATTGCCACGGCGCGCGATGCGCTGCGCAAAGGCGACGTGTCGTCTGTCGAGTTGACCAATGCCTATCTGTCCGCGATTGATGACGCGACGACATTGAACGCCTATGTCCACAACACGCCCGAGATTGCAAAAGTGCAAGCCGAGGCGGCGGATGTGCGCATCAAGGCAGGCGATGCGCCTGATATGTGCGGTATTCCCGTGGGCATCAAAGACTTGTTTTGCACAAAGGGTGTGGCGTCCCAAGCGGCGTCCGGCATTCTTGACGGCTTCAAGCCTGAATACGAAAGCACCGTCACAAGCCAGTTGTTTGATGCGGGTTCTGTGATGCTGGGCAAGCTGAACATGGACGAGTTCGCCATGGGATCAAGCAACGAGACATCGGTTTACGGCGATGTTGTGAACCCGTGGAAGGTTGATGATCGCAATCTCACACCTGGTGGGTCGTCTGGTGGCTCTGCGGCGGCGGTTGCGGCTGATTTGTGCCTTGGCGCGACAGGCACGGATACAGGTGGTTCGATCCGCCAACCCGCTGCTTTTACAGGTATTACGGGCATTAAGCCGACATATGGCCGTGTGTCCCGTTGGGGCGTTGTGGCCTTTGCATCGTCTTTGGATCAAGCGGGTCCGATGACCAAAGATGTGCGCGATGCGGCGATCATGCTGGAAGCCATGTGCGGTCACGACCCCAAGGATAGCACGAGCGCCGACCTTGCTGTGCCGAATTTCGAGGCGATGCTAACGGGCGATATCAAGGGCAAAGTCATTGGTATTCCAAAAGAATATCGCATGGACGGGATGCCTGCCGAGATCGAAAAGCTCTGGGATGACGGGACCGCGATGCTCAAGGCTGCGGGCGCTGAAATCCGCGATATTAGCCTGCCGCACACCAAATACGCGTTGCCTGCATATTATGTGATCGCGCCCGCCGAGGCGTCTTCCAACCTTGCGCGCTATGATGGCGTGCGCTTTGGCCACCGTGCGAAACTGGCCGCAGGTGATGGTATCACCGAGATGTATGAAAAGACCCGCGCCGAGGGCTTTGGCGCAGAGGTGCAGCGCCGCGTGATGGTCGGAACCTACGTGCTTTCGGCTGGTTTTTATGACGCGTATTATAACCGCGCACGCAAAGTCCGCGCGTTGATCAAGCGCGACTTTGATCAGGTGTTTGCCGCTGGCGTCGATGCGATTCTGACCCCAGCGACGCCGACTGCGGCCTTTGGCCTTGGTGAAATGGCGGATGCCGATCCTATTCAAATGTATCTCAATGATGTGTTTACGGTCACGGTCAACCTCGCTGGTCTGCCGGGTATTTCTGTTCCAACTGGATTAGATTCCAATGGCTTACCGCTTGGTTTGCAGTTGATTGGCCGCCCATGGGAAGAGGGCGATTTGCTGAACGTCGCCTATTCGCTCGAGCAGTCGGCTGGATTTGTAGCCAAACCGCAAAAGTGGTGGTAAGTCCCTTCGGGTCTTATGATTTGTTGGATGATTGACTTGAAAACTGCTGGTTTCGCGATTGTTGGAATGATGTTGATGTCGGCGTGCACGCCGCCTGTCCCCGCGAGCAATGCGGGGCCGGGGTTCAACGATTATGCCGAATACGAATTGGAACGTGCCCGCCGCGAGGCCGCGCTTTCCGGTTCGGGCAGCACAGCATTTCCCGCGCCAGCACCCGTTCAAAGTGGCGCTATCGGATCCTCCGATCTGGCGGCGGCGGGTATCGGCCAGCAAGGGGCTGCCCCAATCGGTGCGCCAATGTCAGCGATGGGAACGGGCGAAACCGTGCCGAGTCCCTCGCCAGCGCCTGCGACTGATCAGACACCGCAAGGCAATGTCGGGATTTCTGACGAACAGGATTTTGATGCGGTCGCTTCGCGTGAATCAATTGAATCCGATGCCCAGCGTCGCGCGGCCCAAGCTGCCGCCCGCGAGCAAATTATGCCGACCGCCGTGCCAACGCGCCCTGCCAACACCGGCCCCAATATTGTGCAATACGCACTGACAGCCCCAAATAGTAAGGGTCAGGAGTGGTATTCCCGCTCGGTCCTATCGGGACAAAGCCGCTTCCAGCGCAATTGCGCAAAATATGGATCACCTGACGCCGCCCAGCGGGATTTCCTTGCCAGTGGTGGCCCGGAGCGTGACCGTAAGGGGATCGACCCTGATGGTGACGGATTTGCCTGTGGTTGGGACCCTGCGCCGTTCAAAATGGTTGCGGGCAACTGATCGAGCTGACCCATCCGTCGCCCAACTATGGGCCGCGAAAGGGGGGCGTGACCCCTGATATGATCGTTGTGCATTACACGGCGATGACGTCGGCCAAGGCCGCCTGTCGCACCCTTTGTAATCCCGCTAATGAGGTTTCGGCCCATTATCTGATCGCCGAGACAGGTGAGATCATGTCGATGGTCGCTGAGGATCAGCGCGCTTGGCATGGTGGCGCGGGCCGTTGGGGCGATGTTACGGACGTAAATTCTCGTTCGATCGGGATCGAGTTGGCAAATGACGGGTATTCGCCGTTTGCGGCCCCGCTGATGGACAGGTTGGTTGATCTGATCCGTGGGATTATGGATCACTGGGACATCCCTGCCCATCGCGTGATTGGTCATTCGGATATGTCGCCTGGCCGCAAGATCGACCCAGGCGTGCGGTTTGATTGGGCGCGTCTTGCGCTGGAGGGCGCGAGTGTTTGGCCGCAGGCGGGGCAGGGCGCGCCGCTGGATCAGTTCCCAACGCTCATGGCCCGCTTTGGGTATACCGCCACGGATGACGCTGATTTGCTGCTTGATTGCTTTCGTCGCAGGTTTCGCCCCCATGCGATTGGCCCGCTTGATGTGCAGGATGTGGCCATGATTGCCGATCTTGCGCAACGATTCCCCGTTGACCAACTTGCGCCCCTCGCTTAGGCGAGATTTGCGCGGGTGGTTGGATGATCGCGGGGCGGCAACGCTTCGAGGAAAGTCCGGACTCCATGAAAAGCACGGTGCTGGTTAACGGCCAGCGGGGGTAACCCTAGGGATAGCGCCACAGAGAACAGACCGCCTTCTATATGGAGGTAAGGGTGAAACGGTGGGGTAAGAGCCCACCGCGGATGTGGCAACACAGACGGCACGGCAAGCCCCACCGGGAGCAATGCCAAATAGGGGCTTTGTGTGGGTAACCACAGGGACGCTTGAACCCGAGAAGCCCGGGTTGGCAGCTAGAGGCCAGTTGGTAACAGCTGGTCCAGATGAATGATCATCTCGGGGCGTTCGCGCCCTAGACAGAATCCGGCTTACAGGCCACCCGCGCAAATAGCGGCCTGTATTCACGCTTTGCGGTTGACTCGCACGGTGGCGGCGGTAAAAGGCAGCTTGAATATGAATCTATGCGTTGTGCCAATGTTGGCCCGCACTCCAGGAGATTAGAGATATGGCGAAGCCAACCACAATCAAAATCCGCCTGAACTCCACTGCGGGTACTGGCCACTTTTACGTTACTAAAAAGAACGCACGCACGATGACTGAGAAGATGACAGTCAACAAGTATGACCCAGTTGTGCGCAAGCACGTGGAATACAAGGAAGGCAAAATCAAGTAATTGATTGCCACTTGGAAGTTTAGAGGGTCGTGCAGAGATGCGCGGCCCTTTTTTGTTTTGGACCCCTGCTCATGTTTATTCGCCCCTCCACCATCCAAGATACAACCGCCATCAGCGAGATGGCGCGTGCTTGCTATGGCACGTTGCTGTCCAGCCATTACGCGGCTGAGACAATTAAGGTTGCGTTGCCGCATATGGCCCATGTGCCCGAAGGCTTGGCCAAATGCGGGACATATTTTGTGGCCGTAGAGGATGAGGTTATCGTTGGAGCCTGTGGATGGACTGATGGGCCGCAAGGTGCCGAGGTCCGCAAGCTGGCGGTGCATCCTGATCATTTGCGCAAAGGCATCGCCCGCCGTTTGCTGGGGCATGTGCACAGCTCTGCCAATGCGGCGGGCCATGAGAGGATCCGCACATCGGCAAGCCTCAATGCGGTGCCGTTTTACGCAGCACTTGGCTATACGCAGACGGGTAGGATCGAGATCGACACGGGCCTTGCGGGCACGTCTTTTGATGCGGCAACAATGGTGCGGGATTTGTAGGCAGGTGACATGTCTTACCCGCCTACAATTCTGCTAGCCCTTTTTTGTGTAGGGAGTGCCAGCGGGTGCGCCATCCAGAGTTGTGTAGCGGCGGGTTTTGGTTGCCCGTTCCCAATAAAGAACCCTGTCATGATCAGGGTAGGTTACGACATCGCCGGCTGAGCGGGTTCCAATCACCATATAGCGCACTTCCGAGGCGCTTTCGTTCCGTAGGCAATGGCCCTGTGGGTCGCCGGCTTTGAACGTGGCGCCTTGCCCAGCCAGTAGCGGGGTCGCGGTGTCACCTTCGTAAAGAATGGCCTCGCCTGAGATCATATAGATCATCTCGTCTTCGCCCGCATGCCAGTGCTTGATCGACGATGCAGAGCCGGGCGGGAGGATTTCGATGAACGCGCCGAATTGGGTTAAGCCACCTGCATCGCTGAACAGCTGGGCGGTTGTTGGGCCGCAAGGATCATCAGGATCGTTGTGGTTATCTGTTTTCACGGTGTCGGGGGTAAAGATCGGCATGGGTCTCTCCTGAAACGAATAAGGGCCAGTGTTTCCACTGGCCCCGTTCTATCAGATATTTCAGCGATGTGTTATTCGCGGTTACCCATGAATGACAGCAAGAACATGAACATGTTGATGAAGTCGAGGTAGAGGTTCAGCGCGCCCATGATAGCCGCCTTGCCCAACCATTCGCTGTCACCATGCGAAGCATGTGCGATGTAGTCGTTCTTGATTTTCTGTGTGTCGTAGGCGGTGAGGCCTGCGAAGATCAGCACACCGATTGCGGACACTGCGAAGTAAAGCGCAGGGGATTGCAGCCAGATGTTTACGATGCTTGCCACGATCAGGCCGATCACGCCCATGATGAGGAACGCGCCCCAGCCGGAGATGTCTTTCTTGGTGGTATAGCCGTAGAGCGACAGCCCTGCGAAGGCGATGGATGTCACGAGGAACGTCTGAGCGACAGACACGCCTGTATAGAACGCGAAGATATAGGAGATCGACACGCCCATCACGGCGGAGAAGGCGTAGAAGAACAGCTGCGCGCCAGCGGCGGACAGTTTGTTGATCATCGCGCCAAATGCGAAAACCATAATCAGCGGTGCAAACATCACGATATAGCGGGTGAACCCCGTGAAGAGTGTTTGCATCATCGCCGCGTTGTTCCCAACGGCCCAAGCCGCGGCAAACGTCAAAAGCAAGCCCACGGACATTGTGCCGTAGACCTTGTTCATGTGGGCGCGAAGCCCTTCGTCAATTTCTGCGGTGCGCACGGCACCAGATGTGCGAATTGTATCGTATTGAGCCATTTCAGACCTCCAAAAGCGTCATGGTGCCATAAGTAGCAGCCTTGCTTACGATATTGGCACAACCTTGTGTTTTTTCAAGGCTGGTAATCGGATTAGAGGCCTGAATTTGCTGTTACTTGCCTATTTATTGCCGCCATTGCTGTGGCACGTCCCAGATCGGGCGCTGCGCCTCTTGTGCGGCCTCTTGGGCGGTCACGCCAATGTCGTCGCGTTGCGCAGCCGTCAGGTTCGCAAGCGCACGCCGTTGCCGCGCCAACCCTGCCCAGAGCGCCAGATGCTTGAGGGAGAATTGTCGCGCTGGCCGTTGCGGTGTGCAGTCGATGCAGTTTGTGTGTGCATATGTCATTATCAGCGTCCTTGTGATGTGTTGCGGTGTTAATATTCTATTTGTTGATATGTGCCACGCCATGTGTCATAATGAAAATCAATATTTATGAAAGAATACATCAAGGATGGTGATATGGCGCGCAATTTGGATTTAACGGCGCTGCGGTCGTTTATGGCGGTCGCGGATACAGGGGGTGTCACCAAAGCGGCGGGTTTTTTGAACCTGACCCAATCGGCGGTGTCCATGCAGCTCAAGCGCCTCGAGGACTCGATTGATGTGGCCTTGCTTGATCGCTCTGCACGCACGATCGGGTTGACCTCTGCGGGCGAGCAATTGTTGTCATATGCCCGCCGTATGCTGGCCCTCAATGACGAGGTGCTTGGCAAGTTGACGGCCACCGAGTTCGAGGGCGAGATCACCCTTGGTGTCCCGCATGACATTATCTACCCTGTGATCCCGAGCGTATTGCAGCGCTTTGCCGCCGCCTATCCCCGCTACAAGATCAATCTTGTGTCGTCGTTTACATCGACCCTGCTGGACGCATTTTCGCGTGGTGAAATGGACGCGATTTTGACGACCGAGGATGGTGTGCAAAAGGGCGGTGAGGTCTTGGACAAAGTGCCATTGTTGTGGGTCGGCGCGCCAAATGGCACAGCGTGGAAGCAGCGCCCCCTGCGCCTCGCCCACGAAAACCAATGCATGTTCCGCCAGTTCGCACAACGTCGGCTGGACGAAGAGGGGATTGCTTGGGAGATGGCGGTTGTGTCGGAGAGTTCGCGTGCGATCGAGGCCACTGTCAGCGCCGATCTGGCGGTTCACACGATGCTTGAGGGCACAGAGCCGCCCCATTTCGAGCAGATTGACCATGGTGGCGCATTGCCGAGCCTGTTGGCGATGAACGTCAATCTTTACACATCCGCGCAGTCGGTTGGCCCCGCATTGCCTGACCTGATTGCGATGATCCGCGATGCGTATCGCAAGGCGCCCCGCACGGTTATGGCGTGACGACGACCTTGCCTGTGGATTTGCGCGATGCCAGTAGCTCAAGCGCCTTGTCGGCCTGATCAAGCGGCAGGACGTTGCTAATATGCGGGTGCAGGTTGCCCGCCGCATGCATGGCCATGAGCGCCCGAATGCTTTCCATGACCAGATCGGGGCGAAATTTGAGGTAGCCCCCCCAATAGAACCCGAGCACGTCGATATTCTTCACAAGGATGATGTTGGCAGGGACGGGGGGCACGTCACCGCTGGCAAACCCTATGACGATGATCCGCCCTTTGGGATTGGTCGCGCGCATCGCCGCCTTGAAGCCCGCCCCGCCCACGGGATCATAGACAACGTCCGCGCCGCCAAGTGCCTTGACGGCTTCGGTGATATCGGTGGTTTCACTGTCGATCAGGTGATCTGCGCCCGCCGCCTTTGCCACGGCGAGCTTGTCTGCGCCGCGCGCAACCGCGATCACGGTGGCGCCGAGCGCCTTGCCGATTTCGACAGCCGTGAGCCCGACACCGCCAGCCGCCCCGAGCACAAGCAGCGTTTCGCCCGCTTGCAGGCGCGCCCGATCCGTCAGCGCGAGGTGGGACGTGCCGTAAGCCACATAGAACCCCGCCGCGATTTCAGAGGACATGCTATCTGGCACAACAAGGCAGTTGGCAGCAGGGAATACGCCGTAATCGGCCAAGCCTCCATCGCCGCCAAACACGGCAACCCGCGCGCCAATGGCGGGTGAAGTCACGCCTTCGCCTAATGCGACGACGGTTCCGCAGACCTCCATGCCCAGAGAAAAGGGCGGTTTTGGCGTATCTTGGTAGGTTCCTTTTGCCATGAGCAAATCGGCAAAGTTCAAGCCACAGGCATGGATCTGTAACAAGACCTGTCCCTGCGCGGGCGCGGGCCGCTCGATTTCTGCGATTGAAGGTTTGCGATCAAAACCAGTGACTTGAAATGCGCGCATGGCGGGTCTCCTCTGTGGGGTCGTGTCGTGTGCTTTGGTGATTCCTAGGCGGCATTGCGCGGTAATGCACCTGAAATGCGCCGTTAACCTTAAGTTTTTAGCGTGGTGACCTGTCTTTAAGGGCAGGTCCGGGGCTGCAACCGTTGCGTGTCTTGGTGCGTGTCTGCCAAAGACGTGCAAGGTTATCGCCAGCCCAAGTGTTAACGCATGCGGGAAGCATATCCGAAGTGAAGAATTCAAAGTTAGGATAGCCGATGAAGCATCTAGTAGACGTCCATGTTGGAAAGCGTATCCGCCAGCGGCGTTGGATGAATGGCACGACCCAGCAACAGCTGGCCGAAGCCGTTGGCATCAAGTTTCAACAAATCCAAAAATACGAAACAGGGATGAACCGCGTTAGCGCGTCTCGCCTGTGGGACATCGCACATGTATTGTCTGTCCCTGTCTCATTCTTCTTTGAGGGTCTCGACACAGACGAGGCCACCGAGACTGCGCAAGGCGACGTGCCTGCGGATGTTCTCACGGACAAAGAGGCGCTTGAATTGTTGCGGTCGTATTACGCGATCCCCGAGAACCAGCGGCGCCGCCTATTCGATCTGGCACGGGTATTGAGCGAAGCGGCCTAATACCTTGACCAAGTGACCTGCGCCGCGTTACCGATTAAGAAATAACAGATATTTCCGAGGTGACGCCATGCAAGCAGATGCTGCAATGCAATCAGACCTGATCAGAGTTGCGCATTTGCTTGCTGACGCGGCCCGCGTCGAAACGCTCAGATTGTTTCGTGTGCAAGGCCTTGTTGCGGATGATAAATCCGCCCCCGATGCCATTTTTGACCCAGTGACCGAGGCAGATCGCGCCGCCGAAAAGGCGATGCGCGCGATTTTGGCTGTCGAGCGCCCTGATGACGGGATTTTGGGCGAGGAGTTTGGCACGACGGCTGGCACGTCGGGGTTAACTTGGGTGCTTGATCCGATTGACGGCACGCGCGGCTATATCAGTGGCACGCCGACGTGGGGTGTCCTGATCGCGGTTTCCAACGCGACTGGCCCGATCCTTGGCGTGATTGACCAGCCCTATATCGGTGAACGGTTTGTGGGCGGTTTCGGCGTGGCAGAGGTCACGGGGCCGCTTGGGACATCGCCATTGGCCACGCGCAAGCGCACGAGTTTTGACGCCGCGACCCTTTTGACGACCTTCCCCGAAGTGGGCACAAACCTAGAGCGCCGCGCATTTGAGGCGGTGTCAAAGGCCGTCAAGTTAACCCGCTACGGGATGGACTGTTACGGCTATGCCTTGTTGGCGGCGGGGCAGGTTGACCTTGTGATCGAAGCGGGGCTTCAGCCCTATGACATCCACGCGCCGATTGCCTTGATCAAGGCCGCGGGTGGCGTTGTTTCAAACTGGCAGGGAGGCGCGGCGCACCACGGGGGCCGCGTCATTGCAGCAGCAAACCCTGATATCCATGCGGTAGCTCTGGCCGTCTTACAGGACGTCATTGATGGCTAATACCCTTTTGAAGAATGCTGATGTTGTTTTGACGATGGACGATGCCCGTTCCCGCATGACTGGCGTTGATATTCATATCGTTGATGGCGTGATTGCCGCAATCGGTCCGGATTTGTCGGCCCCTGATGCCGAGATCGTCAATGTTGCGGGCTGTATCGTGACTCCGGGATTGGTGAACACCCATCACCACCTTTATCAGTCGCTGACAAAGGCCGTTCCGGGCGGGCAGGATGCCTTGCTGTTCGGCTGGTTGCAGACCCTCTATCCGATCTGGGCAAAGTTTGGTCCTGAAGAGATGTATATCTCGGCACAGGTTGGCCTTGCTGAACTTGCGCTGTCGGGCTGCACGCTCACGTCTGATCACCTTTATCTATATCCGAATGGCGCCCGTCTTGATGACACGATTGCCGCGGCTGCTGACGTGGGGATGCGGTTTCATCCGACGCGCGGCGCGATGAGCATTGGCGAAAGTGACGGCGGGCTGCCGCCTGACAGTCTGGTCGAGAAAGAGGCCGCGATCCTTGAGGATAGTATCCGTGTGATCGACGCCTTCCATGATCCGAAGCAGGGGGCGATGGTGCGCGTGGGTGTTGCCCCGTGTTCCCCGTTTTCCGTCAGCCGTGACCTGATGCGCGACGCGGCAATTCTAGCCCGCGACAAGGGCGTGATGATGCACACCCATTTGGCCGAAAACGACGAGGATATTGCCTATTCGCTTGAGAAGTTCGGCTGCCGCCCGGGGCAATATGCCGAAGATCTGGGCTGGACGGGCGATGATGTCTGGCATGCCCACTGCGTGAAGCTCGACGGGCAAGAGATTGATCTTTTTGCCAAATCCAGAACTGGCGTGGCGCATTGCCCTTGTTCGAACTGTCGCTTGGGGTCGGGGATCGCCCCTGTGCGCCAGATGCGTGATGCGGGCGTCAAGGTGGGGCTGGGCGTTGACGGATCGGCCAGCAATGACACGGGCAACCTGATGAGCGAAGCCCGCCAGACAATGCTGTTGCAGCGCGTCCAGAATGGTGCGGATGCGATGAGTGCCGACGAGGCGCTTTTCATTGCCACACGCGGCGGCGCGCAGGTTCTGGGCCGTGATGATTGCGGGCAGATCGCGGTTGGCCAACGCGCGGACATTGCCGTTTGGGATGCGCAAAGTATTGAAAGCGCGGGGAGCTGGGACCCTGCGGCGCTCGTGCTTGCGGGGCCATCAAAGGTGCGTGACCTGTTTGTCGAGGGCCGCCGTGTTGTTGCCTCTGGCCAGATGGTTTCGATTGATTTGGGCGCGGTTATCGCCAAGCAGAATATGCTGGCGCGCCGCTTGGCCGAGAGTGTTTAGGGCTGCTGTGATGGCGGTCGCCTTGGCGGCCTGCGTCCCTGTGCCGTCTGGGAACCAGCCGTCGAGCCGCCCGCTTGCGATCCAACACGCGGCAAATGTTGAATTTGATCAATTGTTGACGGCGCTTCGCCAGCAGGCGGGGCTAGGTCCATTACGCCATAATGCCCAGCTATCACAGATCGCCAAAGCCCATGCGGCGGACATGACCGCGCGTAGATTTTTTTCCCATACGACCCCTGAGGGCGTTGGTCCGATGGCGCGCGCGGTTGGCGCGGGTGTCACGGGGTGTGGCATCGCCGAGAACATTGCGCAGGGCCAAAAAACCACGCAGGCCGCGTTTGAAGCATGGCGAGGATCGGCCCCGCACCGCGCCAATATGCTCAACCCGACGATGCAATCTTATGGGCTGGGGCGCGATGGGGTTCACTGGGTGATGGTGGCATATCGCAGCTGCTAGGCGACCCGCTTACCTGCGACCCAAACGTCTGCAATCGCCCTGTCGTCGCCCATCATGATGGTCGGAAAAAGGGCGTCCCAGATATCAGTCGCCCGCGCGTGTCGCTGTGCGATGGCGGGTGTGGAGGCGAGGTCGAGCACGGTGATGTCAGCCGCAGCCCCAACACCCAAGTGGCCGATTTGTCCTGACATATGAAGCGCTTGCGCTGATCCTTCGGTGGCAAGCCACATCAGGTGGGCAGGGTGCAAGGCTACCCCGCGCAATTGTCCGATTTCATAGGCCGCAGCCATTGTGTGCAACATGGAGAAGCTGGACCCGCCTCCTGTGTCGGTCGCGAGCCCCGTGCTGATACCGCGCTTGGCGAGGCCCAACGTATCGAA
>CAKZNT010000051.1 GCA_937132065.1 uncultured Loktanella sp. | reverse complement strand
CTCACAATCGCCGACGACCCCCTCGCACGACAACAAGCCGTCGACAAAGCCGTAGACGACAGCCGCGTAAAATCAGGCCGCAGCACAGGCGGGCGACCGGGGCAAAGAGGTGGGAAAAGCGGATGGGGAGGGAAGAAGTGAGGCGAATTCAAGCTAAGGTTATAAAGATTTACTGCTGATTTCTCTTAATGTAGTTCTAGCAATAGAGTTGAGCTCGGTTGAGGACATAAGTCTCGCATTTTTTCCAATCCGAGATTTTAGACGATCAAACCTTGGTTCATTATACTTGGCAATGAAGCTTTCCAAGCTACAACTCGCCAGAATTCGGCAAACCTGATCTGCGGACCTAACTTCATGTCCCGCGCTGGAGCCAACCAGTAATTTGTCGCTCGCTAGCGGAATCAGAATTGTATTAATCTTGACCATCTCCCCACCGTCGCAAAATGGTGAGACTTTAGTTGGCGAGAGAAAGGCAAGCATCGTATCAGGCAAGATAAGGTCGCCGTCGCCGTAATTAACCAATTGATAGGAAAGCTCCTCATATTTCGAAGAGCGTTTAAGGCCAGAACTTGACTCGCGCAAAATAGCGAGGTGTTTTCCTCGAATTGACTCGCCAAGTTTCTCTTTAAGTTGAGGAATAGGCTCAAAAATACTATTATTACCCTTTGCAAGCAAAGTGTCGATCAAGCTTTCAACGTTTTCAATTGCAAATGATGTAAGCGCATTGGCCTCTATAGTGTTACCGAACTCCTTTTTCACTAAATCACCTAATAAGTCGGGCTCCTCTTTCAATCGGGAAACAAGAAGACGCCTCATGTGATCTGGATCTGACGCCCAAGCTTCAAAAATCGAAACAAGATTTCCAAGCAAATTACTCATTTCTTCCCGAATAAACCGTGTTCGAACCTCCAAGTGCGCAATTAAAAATGAGATAGTTTTCTTGTCTTGTAGCGCTTCCAAATCACCTTGCCGCAGTGCAGAAATAAACGGTGCCAAGCCTATTTCTATTTGGGTCAATTCATCATCAGCTGAAAAGTCGCCCCCCTCGGCGTAGAAGTCCTTTTCAACGCCGAAATTGATTGTGTTAGTTGGGAAATTGGGACGTGCTTTTGAGAACACCCAAACTTGACTACTTTTCTTCACTGTGGTTGCAAACGACCTTTGGAGTAGTTGCGGAACATGATGGTGACGTCTTCCCGACATTCTAAATATCCTATCTTAAAATTTAGCAACTAACCCAAAGCCTCAACCACCCCCCGCACAACCCCAACATCCGTCACCTTCCGCCCCCCCACAGGATCAAAGTTACTAAACGCCGCGTCCCCTTGCGCCACCACGGCGCAACTCGCATGGACCTCGCCGACACCTGTCAGCCGCACCAATTCCGCGACATTGCCAGCCGTCACCCCTGATCCGGCCATCACCGAAATGCGCCCCGCAGCATAGCCCACCATCTCGCGCAGCTGCCCCGCGCCGTCCATCGCGCGGGCCGCGCCGCCAGACGTCAGCACCCGCTCGATCCCGACCTCCACGGCGATATCAATCGCGGCGCGCCAGTCGGGCACTACGTCAATCACGCGGTGCAATGTGCAAGGCAGCCCAACGGCCACCAAGGCGCGCAAGCCCGCAGGGTCAAGCCCGCCCGCGCCATCCTGCACCCCGATTGCCAAGCCCGCCAGCCCCGCAGCCTTCGCCGCGCGCGCATCAGCCAGCATCACCGCAACCTCGGCGTCCGAGAACGCAAACAGCCCCGCACGCGGGCGGATCATCGCATAGCACGGCACATCAAATTTCGCAGCCTCGGCCATCAATCCCATCGACGGGGTCAAGCCACCCTCTGATAGCGCCGCGCATAACTCGACACGGGCAGCGCCACCCGCCTGCGCCGCAGCGACACCGTCAATCGTATCAACGCAAACCTCTAAAGCGACTGCCATTGCACGCCTCCTCCTTTACATGTTCCACGCAGGATACGGCCCTTCTCGGCGACGATCGGATAGCGCACTTTCCAATCGCGAAACCGGTCGTTACTGACAACGCGCAAACCGCGCTCGCTGGCGACCTCAAGGACATGCTCATCCGCAATCACCCCCTTGGGCACAACATAAACCTGCTTTGCGGGCAGAGCCAAAAGACGGGCCATTGCGGCATCATCCATATAGCGATCCTGCAACTTGTAGCCGACATTCGCGTCGAAAATCACGTAAGGGGTAAACCCCTTGTCGCGCAATGACTCAATCACACGGGTCAGGACAACAGGCGACGGATCACCGCCCCAAAACATCACATTGGAGCCGTCAACGATGACAGCATTCTGCGCGGGCTTCGGCTTGGCAAGCGCCGCCAGCCACCCCCAAAGCACACGCAAAATATAGATGGAAAACAGCGCCAAAGCGGCAAAACCCAAAAGGGCCAGATCAGACAACTCACTCATAAGGAGAGTGATAGTCAGCGCGCCCGAAGGGTGCAACGCAAAAGGGCGCGGTCACCCGCGCCCTTTGTAAATCTTGTCAGGTCGGGCTTAGCCCTTGCCCTTCCAAGGGACCAGAATCCGCTCGACCCAGCGCATCAGCATATCAATGCTAAAGCCGATGATCCCGATCAGAATGATCCCCATCAACACGATGTCGGTCGACTGGAACTTGGAGGCGACCATGATCATCATACCCGCACCCTTCTCGGCGGCGACCAATTCGGCCGCAACAACCGTGCCCCAGCAGACGCCCATCGCAACACGCGCACCCGTGAAAATCTCGGGCAAGGAGTTGGGAATGATGACGTAACGCATGATCTGCCACTTGGACGCACCCAGCGAATAGGCGGCGTGGACCTTGGAAATACGGACACCGGACACACCCGAACGGGCGGCGATGGCCATAATCCACAGGGCTGCAAGGAACAGCAAAATGATCTTCCCGACCTCGCCGATGCCCGCCCAGATGATCACCAACGGGATCAAAGCAAGCGGCGGCACAGGGCGCATGAACTCGACAATCGGATCAAACCAGCCGCGGAACCAATCCGAAAGGCCCATCGCATACCCCAGCGGAATGCCCACAATCGCACCAAGCGCAAAACCGACAATAACGCGGAACAGCGAGAAACCGAGGTGCTCTGCAAGCGTTGAGTTACGGTAACCCTCGGTCGCGATTTCGCCCAAGCGCTTCCAGACGGCCTCTGGTGAAGGGAGCCAGATCGGCTCCATCTGCCAACCGGACGAGGGCTGCACATTCAGCGTGCCTTTAGGGGTCATCGAAACCTGACCAAAGGCGACGGGCACACTCTTGCCTGCAACAATCGGTTTGCCGTTGATCGCGGTAATGACCGCGCCATCGTCGCGGGTCTGATCATCATTGTCACCAACACGCAAAAGGGCAGAGCGATATGAACCAATCGTCATGCTATCGTTCTTGGCGAACCCGTCACCCGGTTCCACGACAGGATCGGTAACATCCTCGCCAACTGGGTGGACCAGCACCGAGACAACCGCATCGTCGGTCGATCCGTCAGCCGCCGTCGAGGTATACGTAAACGAGCCTTCGCCCTCAAACGGACCAGGCGCATGCATAAAGCCGGGAAGCAACTTCGACCCTGTAAAAGCGGCCCAAAGCACAAAGATCAGCACGATCGAAATCACCGATGCCGCCGTGTTAGAGGTCACGGCGCTTTCGTCGCCAAACGTCACCGTCTTAAGCGAGCCATAGTCATGTTTCGGAGTCAGCAGCCGCTTGACGAATGACCACACGAACATCGTGGCAAGGATCAGCAGGATGTAGCCGACGATATAGGGCACTGCGCCTACAATCGTGGCAAGGACGGCAACCAGCTCGCCCCAGAGTTCACCAATCACACTCATGCGCTTGCTCCTCCCATGATCTCTTCTTCCATGTCCCAGATCATCGACAAAATCTCTTCACGGGTTGTCGCAAAATCAGGGTGCTTTTTCACTTCACGCAGGTCTTGGCCAACGCCCATTTCGGCAAACGGCAGGTTGTATTCCTTGTGAATACGGCCCGGACGCGGGGCCATAACAATCAGGCGCTCTCCCAGCAAAAGGGCTTCTTCAACCGAGTGGGTGATCAGAATGATCGTCTTGCCAGTCTCTTTCCAGAGCTTCAGAACCAGACCTTGCATCTTTTCGCGGGTCAGCGCATCAAGCGCGCCAAGCGGTTCGTCCATCAGGATCACGTCAGGTTCGTTTGCCAGACAGCGGGCCAGTGCCACGCGCTGCTGCATGCCACCCGACAGCTCGTAAACCGCCTTTTCCTTGAACTCTTGCAGGCCAACAACATCAAGCAGATGATCCACGATCTCGCGCTTGGGCTTTTCGGCCATGCCCTTCATCTTGGGGCCAAATCCGACATTCTCGCGCACTGACATCCATTCGAACAATGCGCCTTGCTGGAACACCATGCCGCGCTCTGGACCGGGGCCATATACGCGCTTTTCGTTCAAAATGATCTCGCCCGATGTCGGCGCCATAAAGCCCGCAACAATGTTCAAAAGCGTTGTCTTGCCGCAGCCTGACGGGCCAAGCACCGAAAGCAGTTCACCCGCTTTCAAGTCAATCGACACGTCCTTGAGCGCCTGCACGGATGATCCGTTTGGCAGGTCAAAGCGCATTGAGAGTTTTTCTATTTGTAGTCCTGACATGTCCCTACCCCATAATTTTCCAGAAAATTATACCGTAGCCTAGCACGGGTGCGGCTTGTGGTGCGCGTAAAATTCTCAAGGAAATTGTGGTGCGGCGCGAGAGGAAACTCCCGCGCCGCTGCAATCGGTCGATTACATAGAGCCAGCAGCTGTGAGCGGGCCAACGTTTACGTTGCCTTCATAGCTGTCGTTTGCAGACGGGATCGCTTCGGATGCAACAAACACGTCAGCAACACCCTTCATAAAGGTCTGTGCGTTGCCGCCAAGCCAAGATGCGGAAAGCTGGTCTTCTACAGACGGGAACACGAATGTGCCCATTGTTTCAGCAGTCGCATCTTCGTCCATGCCCGCATCCTTTGCGATGACTGGCAGCATTTCAGCAGTCATGGAGCCATCGTTCCAAGCGGCGTTTGCCTTGGCGGTCACGGCCAAAAACTTGGCAACAACATCAGGGTTTTCAGCAACAAATGACGCAGGCGCCGTTGTCGCATCAAACACAAGAATGCCGAGCGCTTCTTTTTCCGCGCCTGTCAGCAATACGTTGCCGTGCTCTTTCATACGACGCAGCGCGCCGCCCCAGCCACAAGCCATGTCGACTTGGGATTGCGCAAGCGCAGCCGCGCCGTCCGCAGGGGCCATGTCCACAACTTCAAGGGACGCAAGGTCCACACCAAAGTGATCCATCTGGCGCAAGAAGCCATAGTGCGCAGCCGTGCCCAGTGGAACCGCAACCTTCTTGCCGTTCAGCTCAGCCGCAGAAGACGCATCAATCTCGAGGCCCGAAGACACAACACAGTTGTCGTTGTCAGCATAAGAAACCGCCACGTCGATGACCTGAATGTCCTGACCCGCAGACGCAGCAACCACGAATGGCGGGATACCTTGGGACACAGAAATCTGAACATCGCCAGACGCCATAGCCGCGGACATCGCCGTGCCAGTGTCAAACGAAACCCACTTCACTGGCATGCCCAGCGCAGCATCATATTCGCCGTTAACTTTTGCAAACTCGAACGGCATTGGCCACTCAAGGAAATACGCAACTGTCAGCTCGTGGCTGTCAGCAACAGCTTGGGTTGCACCAGTCATCATTGCGACTGCGGCGGCAGCACCCATTAGTGTTGTCTTGATTTTCATTGTCTTCTCCCGGTTGAATGCCCGTTTTCGGGCTGGTTCGCGGACGAGGTGGTCCCCGTCTCGTCAATTCTTAACTGAACATGAATTTCGGCGAAGCGTTAGCCCTCAGTCTATCAATTCTACTTGTGCGAGCACCAAAAAGAATAGCATTCGCGGTTCAGCGTGGCGCGCCCTCCACATCACAGCACAGGGCAATTCCTCCGTAACTCAATGAAATTGCATACCCTACGTCAATGAATTTTGAGAGGACGGATCAGAAACGAAACCAAACGCGGCATCGCAGCAAATCGGGGAATTTCCTATAAGAAACAATTAACTTCGAGCTATGCGAGCGCAGCATCATGGGGGAATTCGGCAATTTTGGATATATGCATACCTACGAACTGGCCCTACTGAAATGCACGCGAGCGTAGGCAAGGTGTCTATAGACAGACTGCTCGAAATCTATGGATTCGGATGCGGTCACTTCACTTATATTCTCGGAGACTTTCATGGATATCAACGCGCATACAAACGACCCCGCAGGCGTGATCGAAGCTGACCGCGCCCATGTCTGGCATCACCTGAGCCAGCACAAACCCTACGCAAACGGCGTTGACCCACGGATCATCGTCGAAGGGAAAGGCCTCAAGGTCTGGGACATCACTGGCAAAGAGCACATTGATGCGGTCTCTGGCGGGGTCTGGACAGTCAACGTGGGCTACGGGCGTAAACGGATCGCGGATGCGGTCGCCGAGCAACTGACAAAGATGTGCTTCTTTGGCGGCACGGCGGGCACAATCCCGATGTCGGCCTTCTCCGAAATGCTCATCGACAAGATGCCGGGCCTTGATCGGGTCTATTACGCGTCCTCAGGCTCGGAGGCGAACGAGAAAGCCTTCAAAATGGTGCGCCAGATCAGCCACAACTTCTATGGTGGCAAAAAGAACAAGATCCTGTTCCGTGATCGTGACTACCACGGCACAACGATCACCACGCTTTCCGCAGGCGGACAAGAAGAGCGCAGCGGGCAATACGGCCCCTATACGCCGGGCTTCGTGTCGATCCCGCACTGCCTTGAATATCGCAGTCAAGACGGGTCCACAGGCGAGGCCTATACAGCCGCCTCCCTCAAGGCGATCGAAGACGTGATCCTGCGCGAGGGGGCCGACACTATCGGGTCGCTCTGCCTCGAGCCGATCACCGCAGGCGGCGGCATCATCCTTGCGCCCACGGGCTACTGGGAAGGCGTGCAGGCGCTCTGCAAAAAGTATGAAATCCTGCTGCACATCGACGAGGTTGTCTGCGGTCTCGGGCGCACGGGCACGTGGTTTGGCTACCAGCAGTTCGGCATCAAGCCCGACTTTGTCACAATGGCAAAAGGGGTGGCATCCGGCTATGCGGCGATCTCGTGCTGCGTCACGACCAACGAGGTGTTCGACAAATTCACCGACGACAGCAGCCACATGAACTACTTCCGCGACATTTCCACATTCGGCGGCTGCACAGGCGGTCCTGCGGCCGCAATCGAGAACATGAAAATCCTGATGGAAGAAGACCTGCTCGGCAACTCGACCCGCATGGGCGAGCACCTGATGGGGAACCTGAACGGGCTGATGGAAGACCACGCCTGCATCGGCGAAGTGCGCGGCATGGGGCTGTTTGCAGGGGCCGAGTTGGTGCTTGACCGCAAGACCAAAGAGCCGATGCCAGAAAAGATGGTTGCGCAGATCGTTGGCGACTGCATGGCACAAGGGGTGATCATTGGTATGACCAACCGCTCCTTGCCAGGGTTCAACAACACACTTTTGTTCGCTCCGCCACTTATCGCGACCAAGGACGATCTTAACAACGTGACCGAGGCCGTGGGCCGCGCGATCAAAAAGGTCGTGGGTTAAGCCACAGCCCCGTGAGACGTTTCAAAGGCCTGCCAAATGCGGCGGGCCTATTTCATATGACAGCCTTGCAAAACCAAGGCTTGCCCTGCGCATGAAAATCACCCAATGCTGCACCAACGCGCGCAAACAAGGACCGTTGCCATGACCCGTAAACGCCCCGTAATTGGCATCCTCTCCTATGGGCGCAATGACGTTGCCGTCGATAACTTTCTCTATGACGAATATTACGCATCGCCTGCGCAGTATATCGACGCCGTGCGCCGCGCTGGCGGGATGGCCGTGATCTTGCCGCAAGGCGAAAGCGACCTGCGCGGCTGGCTGACGCTGGTAGACGGCTTTGTCTTTACTGGCGGCACAGACATTGACCCCGCGCTTTACGGTGGCAATCTTGCACATCCCAACCTTCTCAAGGTTTCGACAGAACGCGACAGCACAGAGATGGGGCTGATCAAGGCGGTGCTTGATGACGGCACGATCCCTGCCCTCTTTATCTGTCGCGGTATGCAGCTTCTCAATGTGGCACTCGGCGGTGATCTGCATATGCACCTGCCCGACGTGAAAGACCCCGACATCCATCGCGGGCCTGACGGCGGCTGGACCGTGCAGCCCGTTGACGTCGACACCTCCTCCAAGGTGTTTGCCGTCATGCAATCCGATCACGTCAAGACCTACTCGGGGCATCATCAGGCCGTGAATACCGTGGCTGCGGGGCTGACGGTTGCGGCAACTGCACCTGACGGGATCGTTGAGGCGCTTGAAATTGCCAGCCACCCGTTTTGCCTTGCCGTGCAGTGGCATCCAGAGGTGTCCGCCGCGCAAGACGCAAGCCAGCAGAACCTGTTTGACGGCTTGATCGCAGCGGCCTCTGTCTAGGAACCCCGTTAAATCGGTGCACGCCCTGTGCACGTGCGGTGCACGGGTTGTGCAACGGCTGGTTTAGGTCCAATCTGCGGGCAACTTAGGACCAGTTCATGCCAATATCCGTAGAGACTTTCTTTCTTGATCCCAGCACCGAAGGCACGCTGCAAGCGCGCATTCAGCAGATGGTGGCGCAGGGTATCCTTGCGGGCCGGTTTCGGGCGGGTGAGCGCCTGCCGTCGAGCCGGAAAATGGCGCAACATCTTGGGGTTAGCAGGATTACGGTGACGCTGGCCTATACCGAATTGGTCGCCGACGACTACTTGACATCGCGCGGGCGCTCGGGCTACTTTGTGTCCGAAAATGCGCCCGAACCCCCTGCTTTTACAGGCAATCCCGCGCGCAATGACACCGTCGACTGGAGCCGCGCCATCGCCCACCGCTTTGCCCCGTCGCTGGGCATGGACAAACCGACAGATTGGGCAAAATACCGCTATCAATTCATCTACGGACAAGCCGACGAAACGCTGTTTGACAGCACCAATTGGCGGCTCTGCGCCCTGAAAGCACTGGGCAAACGCGACTTCTCCGCCATGACCGCCGACTACTTTGACGGCGACGATTCCAAGCTTGTCGAGTTCATTACGCGCCAGACTTTACCGCGCCGTGGTATCCTTGCGAACCCTGACGAAATCCTGATTACTATGGGCGCGCAAAACGCGCTGTGGCTGACGGCGCAAGTGCTTTTGAACGCGCGGCGCACCGCCGTCATCGAGGACCCGTGCTACCCCGCTTTGCGCGGCATTCTCGAGCAGTCGCGCTGCTTGCTCCATCCGATCGCCATTGATGGCGAAGGGCTGCCACCTGATGCGCTGCCGCCTGAGACGGACGTTGTTTATTCAACGCCAAGCCACCATTGTCCGACCGCGGCCACAATGCCGCTCGCGCGCCGAAAGGCCTTGTTAGACAGGGCCGAACGCGACAACTTCCTGATTGTCGAAGACGACTACGAGTTCGAGATGTCGTTCCAGAACGCGCCGTCCCCCTCCCTTAAATCGCTCGATAAGAACGGGCGTGTCATCTATGTAGGGTCGTTCTCGAAATCCTTGTTTCCGGGTTTGCGGCTCGGGTATCTTGTCGGACCTGCCGCATTTATCAAAGAGGCGCGGGCGCTGCGGGCCTCTGTGCTGCGCCATCCTCCGGGGCACATCCAGCGCACCGTCAGTTACTACCTGTCACTGGGGCATTACGACGCCCTGATGCGGCGCACGAGCCGCGCCTATCACGACCGCCGCATTGTCATGGATATGGCCCTGAAGGCCGAGGGGTTGATGACAGCAGGACACGGCGCATATGGGGGCTCGTCGATCTGGCTACGCGCGCCAGACGGCATAGACACAACAAAGCTCGCGTATGACCTGCGCAGTGCGGGGGTTTTGATCGAACCGGGCGCGCCGTTCTTTTCTGCGCCCAACCCGCCAACAGAGTTCTTTCGGCTGGCCTATTCGTCAATCCCCGCGCCGCGCATTCCCGAAGGGATCGCATTGATCGCCAAGGCCATCAGGGACATGCAGATAGCACATTAGAACAATTCGACATCTGGCCATAATACAGATAGCCAACTGGCCCTAACGCGACTCTGTGACTGGCCATAGTGTCGGCGCAACCCTGCGCGGCTTTATGCTGCGTTTTTCCTGTTTAGCGCAAAAGGACTGCCATCATGAAAATGACCACCGAAGAAGCATTCGTCAAAACCCTGCAAATGCACGGGATCGATAACGCGTTCGGGATCATCGGCTCTGCCATGATGCCGATTTCCGACATCTTCCCTGATGCGGGCATCACGTTCTGGGACTGCGCTCACGAAACTTCAGGCGGCATGATGGCGGACGGTTTCACCCGCGCAACTGGCAAAATGTCGATGATGATCGCGCAAAACGGCCCCGGTATCACCAACTTTGTGACCGCCGTGAAAACAGCCTATTGGAACCACACACCTGTTCTGCTGGTCACGCCACAAGCGGCCAACAAAACCATCGGCCAAGGCGGCTTTCAGGAAATGGAACAGATGAACCTGTTCGCTGACTGCGTGGCCTACCAAGAAGAAGTGCGCGACCCGTCCCGCATCGCGGAAACCCTGAACCGCGTGATCATGCAAGCCAAGCGCGCCTCTGCGCCTGCGCAAATCAACGTGCCGCGCGATTTCTGGACTCAAGTGATCGACATCGACTTGCCTGTCATCGTTGATTTTGAATTGCCACAGGGCGGCGAGACTGCTGTGCAGGATGCGGCAGATTTGCTATCCACGGCTAAGTTCCCTGTGATCCTGAACGGCGCTGGCGCAATCCTGTCCAAGGGCGGGATCGAGGCATCTCGCGTATTGGCCGAGGCGCTCGACGCGCCTGTTTGCGTGGGCTACCAGCACAATGACGCATTCCCGGGCAACCACCCGCTTTATGCAGGTCCACTGGGCTATAACGGCTCTAAGGCGGGCATGGAGTTGATCGCGAAAGCCGATGTTGTCTTGTGCCTTGGCACGCGCCTCAACCCGTTCTCGACATTGCCGGGCTATGGCATTGATTACTGGCCAACTGACGCCAAGATCATTCAGGTTGACCTGAATCCGGACCGTATCGGCCTGACCAAAAAGGTCACTGTCGGTATCGTTGGTGACGCAGCCAAGGTTGCATCGTCCATCACTGCCAAGTTGTCGGACTCAGCGGGTGACGCAGGTCGCGCCGATCGCAAGAGCCTGATCGCGCAGACGAAATCTGCTTGGGCGCAAGAGCTGACATCAATGACAGACGAGCAGGATGATCCGGGCACAGACTGGAACGTGCGTGCGCGTGCAGACAAGCCTGACTGGATGTCACCGCGTATGGCATGGCGCGCTATTCAAGCGTCTTTGCCCGTCGAAGCGATCATTTCTTCTGACATCGGCAACAACTGTGCGATTGGTAACGCTTACCCATCCTTCAACGAGAGCCGCAAGTATCTTGCTCCGGGTCTGTTTGGCCCATGTGGTTACGGGTTGCCGTCGATCGTTGGCGCGAAAATCGGCCGCCGTGACGTCCCTGTTGTGGGCTTTGCGGGTGATGGCGCATTCGGCATCTCGGTGAACGAGCTGACGGCGATTGGCCGTGGCGACTGGCCTGCAATCACGCAGATCGTTTTCCGCAACTACCAGTGGGGCGCTGAAAAGCGGAACTCTACGCTTTGGTTCGACGATAACTTTGTTGGCACAGAGCTGGACGAGCAAGTGTCTTATGCTGGGATCGCAAACGCATGTGGCCTCAAGGGTGTGATTGCCCGCACCCAAGACGAGCTAACGGCGGCCTTGGCGCAAGCGATCAAGGACCAGATGGAAAACGGCATCACCACATTGATCGAAGCAATGATCAACCAAGAGCTTGGTGACCCGTTCCGCCGCGATGCGATGAAGAAGCCTGTTGAAGTTGCAGGCATCAACAAAGCCGACATGCGCCAGCAGTCCGTCTAAGGTTTGCTGTTCGACCTCGGCCCCGCGACACTCGCCGTTCTCGCCCTGGCATTGCTAGGGGCGGCGTTTGTGCGGGGCTATTCGGGGTTCGGATTTTCGGCGATCTTTATCGGGTTCGCCAGCCTGCTGACAAACCCGATCCCGTTGATCCCGATTGTGTTCGCCTGCGAAATCGCAATGACGTTGATCCAAGCCCGCGACATTCGCGCCCATATCGACTGGCGGCGTGCATTGACGATGCTTGCGGGCGCCGCGCTTGTCCTGCCATTCTCGGTTTGGGCGATCTTATCCGTGGGCACAGAGGCCGCACGCCTTGCCGTGTTCGCGATCATTTTTGTGATGTCGTTGGTCCTGCTTTCGGGCTGGAGCCTCAAGCGGGAAATCCGCACGAAGGGCAACCTGAGCGTTGGCATGGTCTCGGGCATGTTCAATGCAGCGGGGGTTGGCGGGTTACCCGTTGCCGCGTTCATGACGGCGCAACCTATCGCCGCCCCTGTGTTTCGCGCGACAATGATTGTCTATCTGACCGGGCTTGATCTGATGACGCTGCCGCTTATGTGGGCGGGGGGCATTGTGACGTGGCAAACCGCGATTGGAGCATTGATAGCATTTCCGATCCTTGCGGTCGGGGTATCGCTGGGCGGGCGCAAATTTCTTTCCGCGACCCCCACGACATTTCGCAAATTTGCGGTCATGTTGTTGTTAACCCTTTCCGTTTTGGGATTGGTCCGTTCAATCTTATGAGGCTTTTATGACTTCTCCTTTTCTCTCGCGCGTCGATGCTGTCGCCCCACAAAACCTGCTTGATCTGGCGGCCACGTTTGCAGCACCTCGGGTGGCGATTGCCCGCGCGGGGTCGCCCTTGCCGATGGAAGCCGCCGAAGATGCGACCAAGGCTGGCATCATGACCCCTGTATTCGTGGGCGAGGCAGATGATATCCGGGCAGAGGCCAAGCGGCTTGACTGGGACATTTCGGCCTACCCGTTGCATGACACAACGGGCGAGCAAGAGGCAGGGCGCACGGCGGCTGCACTATGTGGCGCAGGTGAAGCGGATGTTTTGATGAAGGGGAACCTTCACACGGATGTCTTCATGAAGGCGGCCGTATCGCGTGATGCAGGGCTGCGCACGGGCAAGCGGTTCGTTCATATCTTTCATATCTCGCATCCCGATGGCGGCGCGCCTATTCTGATTTCGGATGCGGCGGTCAACGTGGCGCCAAACCTCGAGACCCGTCAGGACGCGATCCGCGAGACTGCCGATTTGCTGATCCGTCTGGGCAACCCGCGCCCGAAAATCGCAATTCTGTCCGCCACCGAAAGCCCGATCCCGTCTGTGCCAAGCGCCGTTGACGGGCGGGCCTTGGCCGACTGGGCAAAAGCGAACCTGCCCTATGCGGATGTGTCTGGCCCATTGGCGTTTGACCTCATCATGTCCCCGACTGCCGCCGCGACCAAGGGGCTGGCTGACGATTCTGTTGCGGGTCACGCCGACGGGATCATCGTGCCAGACATTGTGTCAGGTAACGCGCTCTTCAAGGCCTTTGTCTACCTCAAGGGCGGCTGTGCGGCGGGTATCGTTTCAGGGGCCAAAGTGCCGATCCTGCTCACCTCGCGGGCGGATCCTGCGGCGGCGCGCATTGCCTCAGCGGCACTTGCGGCCATCACATGCGGGTTGCCGAAATGATCCTTGTCCTCAATGCCGGCTCTTCGTCGCTCAAGGTCGAGATGTTTGACCACGATCTGACGTCCCACCTCAGTGGCGCGGTGACTGCCATTGGCGGGGCGGGCACGCTCAAACTTGGTGACAGGCACGACGAGGTAACCACCGCCGATCATGGCGAGGCGCTTGCCTTGATGCTTGCGGCTCTCGCTGATGCGGGCATCGGCATGGAGACATTGACCGCAGCGGCGCACCGCGTGGTGCATGGCGGCACAATTTTGACAGAGCCTGCACGGGTGACACCGCAAGTCATCGCCGCGATCAAAAGCGTGATCCCGCTGGCCCCGCTCCACAATCCCAATAACCTTGCGGCAATGCTGGCCCTTCAGGCCGCCGCCCCGCACCTGCCGCAATACGCAAGCTTTGGAACCGCGTTTCATGCGACCAATCCAGCCGTTGCCACCCGCTATGCGATCCCGCAAACGCAACACGATGCGGGCATTCGTCGCTACGGGTTCCACGGGCTGTCTTACGCGCATATGGTGGCGCATTTCGGTGCTGATCTGCCGCCGCGCCTGCTTGCGCTTCATCTTGGCAATGGCGCGTCGCTATGCGCGATCAAAGACGGCAAATCAATTGCAACCTCTATGGGGTATTCCCCCCTGTCGGGCCTCACAATGGGCACACGTTCGGGGGATATTGACGGTGCCGCGGTCTTGCGCATTTCCGCCGCATTGGGCGAAGATGAGACCGACCGCATGCTCAACAAGAACTCTGGCCTCAAGGCCTTGGCTGGCGACAACGACATGCGCACACTGCTGAACCGCGACGACGACGAAGCTGCCTTTGCGATTGACCATTTTTGCTATTGGGCCGCGCGCCATGCTGGCTCGGCTGTTGTTGCGATGGGCGGTGTTGACGCGGTGGCCTTTACGGGTGGCATCGGCGAGAATGCGCAACCGATCCGCGACAAGATCATGACCCATCTTGCATGTTTTGGCGATATACCTGTGCATGTTGTCTCCGCCGATGAAGAAAAGCAGATTGCCCGAGATGCAGTCGCGCTCATAAATGCCGAACGATGAAACACGACCTCTGCCCCTGACTTGAAAGGTTTACAGATGCCCAAAGATCAGCCCGACCTCGACCTGTCTCCAAAGGTCAGCGACGAGATCCGCAAAACGACTTGCTATATGTGCGCCTGCCGTTGCGGGATCAATGTGCATATGAAGGAAGGCAAGGTCGCCTACATCGAGGGCAACAAGGATCACCCTGTGAACAAGGGTGTGCTTTGCGCCAAAGGGTCGGCAGGGATCATGCAGCACAACGCGCCTTCGCGCCTTCGTGCGCCGCTCAAGCGGGTGGGTCCGCGCGGGTCCGGTGAGTTTGAAGAAATTACATGGGAAGAGGCGCTGACAATCGCGACCAACACCCTTGCCCCGATCCGCGAGAAAGCCCCCGAGAAGCTGGCGTTCTTTACGGGTCGCGACCAATCGCAGTCGTTCACATCGTTCTGGGCACAAGGGTTTGGCACACCGAATTACGCAGCCCATGGCGGGTTCTGTTCGGTGAATATGGCGGCGGCTGGCATTTATACGATGGGCGGCGCGTTCTGGGAATTCGGGCAGCCGGATTGGGACTACACCAAGTTATTCATGCTGTTTGGCGTTGCAGAGGACCACGACAGCAACCCCATCAAGATGGGTATCGGCAAGCTCAAGAAGCGCGGCGCGCGCATGATCGGCGTCAACCCGATCCGCACGGGCTATAACGCCGTGGCCGACGATTGGGTTGGCATCACGCCCGGCACTGACGGGCAGTTTATTCTCGCCCTTGTGCATTGCCTGATGAAGGCGGGCAAAATTGATCTGGATTATCTTGGCCGCTTTACCAATGCGTCCGTTTTGATCAATCAGGATGAAAAGTCGGACCAGTTCGGCCTGTTTTTGCGCGATGCTGACGGTCAGCCGCAGGTGATCGACCGCCGCACAGGCAAGCTGGCGCCATGGAACGGCAAGGGCGTCGAGCCTGATCTGGCAGGAACCTACCGCGCAAAAGGTATCACGCACCGCCCTGTTTTCCACCTGATGGCCGACAGATATCTTTCTGACGATTATGCGCCGGAAGCGGTCGCAGAAAGCTGTGGCATTCCCGCAAAACGCATTCGTGCGATTGCTGCCGATCTGGCGCGTGTCGCCTTTGACGAGGCGATCGAGTTGAACCGCGAGTGGACCGATTTTCGCGGCAAGAAGCACAACAAGATGGTGGGCCGCCCTGTTTCGTTTCACGCGATGCGCGGCATCTCGGCGCATTCCAACGGCTTCCAGACCTGTCGCGCGCTGCATGTTTTGCAGATCATTCTCGGGTCCGTCGAAACGCCGGGCGGGATGCGTTTCAAACCGCCCTACCCCAAGCCCGCAACCGCCCATCCAAAGCCCCACGGCAAGGTGACCGCAGGTGCGGCGCTTGACGGGCCGCATTTGGGCTACGTGCAGGGGCCAGAAGATTTGCTGTTGCAATCCGACGGCTCTGCCACCCGCATCGACAAGGCCTATACTTGGGAAAATCCGATGTCGGCGCATGGCCTGATGCATATGGTGATTTCAAATGCGCATGCGGGCGATCCATACAAGATCGACACGCTGTTCATGTATATGGCGAATATGGCGTGGAACTCCTCGATGAACACGGGCGGTGTTGCCGCGATGCTGACTGACCAGAACGAGGATGGCTCTTACGTCATCCCCAACATCATTTATTCGGATGCCTATAGCTCCGAAATGGTCGCCTACGCCGATCTGGTTCTGCCTGACACGACCTATCTGGAACGGCACGACTGCATCTCGCTGCTTGACCGTCCGATCTGTGAAGCGGACGGCGTGGCTGACGCGATCCGCTGGCCTGTGGTCGAACCTGACCGTGATGTGCGCGGGTTCCAATCGGTGCTCTGCGAGCTTGGCGCGCGGCTTGATTTGCCGGGGTTCGTTAACGAGGACGGCTCCCAGAAATACAAGGACTACGCCGATTACATCACCAACCACATCCGCCGTCCGGGCATCGGGCCTTTGGCCGGTTTCCGCACTGGCGAAAAGGGGCTGCAAGGCGGGCGCGGTGACGTCAATGAGGGGCAGATCGACAACTACATCAAGAACGGCGGTTTCTGGCACGAAGACGTCCCCGAAAACTGCGCCTATTACAAACCCTTCTCGATGGACTACCAAGAATGGGCCGTGAAGATGGGCTTTTATGATGTGGTGCAACCCTACATCTTCCAGCTTTACGTTGAACCGATGCGCAAGTTCCAAGCCGCTGCCGAAGGGATTGGCACGCGCCAACCGCCCGAGCATCTGCGCGGTCAGGTCAAGGTCACGATGGACCCGCTGCCGATCTGGTATCCTCCGTTCGAGGACGGCCACGTCGACCCCGAAGAATACCCGATCCACGCTCTCACACAGCGCCCAATGGCGATGTATCATTCATGGGGCACGCAAAACGCGTGGCTGCGCCAGATCCACGGGCACAACCCGCTTTATGTGCCAACCGCGATCTGGGAGGCCAATAATTTCAAGGATGGCGATTGGGCGCGGGTGTCGTCCGTGCATGGCGCGATTACAGTGCCAGTTGCCCATCAGGCCTCGCTCAATGCAAACACCGTCTGGACGTGGAACGCGATTGGCAAACGCAAGGGCGCATGGGCGCTCGAAACTGATGCATCAGAGGCAACAAAAGGGTTCTTGTTGAACCACCTGATCCACGAGCTTTTGCCGCCCAAAGGGGACGGGCTTCGCTGGGCCAACTCGGACCCGATCACGGGCCAAGCCGCGTGGTTCGACCTGCGCGTCAAGATCGAGAAATCAGGTGTGCCAAACGAGGCGCAACCTGCCATGCCTGCGATCAAATCACCCGTTGGGCACGGCCCCAAAGACATCGCTTGGAAGGTGGGCAAATGACCAATCGGCAAGTCCTTCTCTTGATCCTCGCGTTCGTGACGCTGACCTTCGGGTCGTTCATCTGGTTCATCGCCACATGGAACGCGGACGCAGAGCCACAACTTTCACTGCTTTCACCCTTTGTGCAGGAGGTCTTCGTATGACCGAACTACCCGCATCAACCGCCAAGAAACTCGGGCTGGTTATCGACCTTGATACCTGCGTCGGCTGCCATGCTTGCGTCGTGTCCTGTAAGGGCTGGAACACCGAGAATTATGGCGCGCCCTTGTCGGATCAGAACGCCTATTCGGGCGCTGCGTCAGGCACGTTTTTGAACCGTGTCCACTCTTATGAGGTGCAACCGCCGATCCTCAAGGACGAACCCGCACCTGCCGCGCAGCTCATCCACTTTCCGAAATCCTGTCTCCACTGTGATGACGCGCCATGCGTGACGGTCTGCCCGACTGGCGCCAGCTACAAGCGCAGCGAAGACGGCATCGTGCTGGTGAACGAGCAAGACTGCATCGGCTGCGGGTTGTGCGCTTGGGCCTGCCCGTATGGTGCGCGCGAACTGGACGCCAAAGAAGGGGTCATGAAGAAATGCACCCTCTGCGTTGACCGCATCTACAACGAGAACCTGCCCGAAGAGGACCGCCAGCCTGCATGTGTGCGGACCTGTCCGTCCAATGCCCGCCACTTTGGTGATTTGGCCGACCCCGAAAGTGACGTATCGATCCTTGTGGCCGAACGCGGCGGTTTTGACCTGATGCCAGAGCAGGGCACGAAGCCGACCAACAAATACCTGCCGCCCCGCCCTAAAGATGTAGAGCCGGAATACGACATTCTCGCCCCCTATCTTGCGCCAGTCGCCAGCGAAGGCAAAGGGTTTGTGAACTGGCTCGACAAGGCCTTGTCTGCCCTACCTGGAGGAGCCAAATAATGCACCCAGCACCCTCGGTTATCATTTTCACGACCTTCTCCGGCTTGGGCTTTGGCCTGCTGTTCTGGCTGGGTATCGGGATGCCCGCCCCTACGGGTTGGCTCGCGTTTGTGTACTTCGTTCTTGCATACCTTGGCGCGGTTGGCGGCTTGCTTGCCTCGACGTTCCACCTTGGCCACCCTGAACGAGCGCTCAAGGCGTTTAGCCAATGGAAAACCAGCTGGCTGTCGCGCGAAGGGATTTGCGCCGTTGCCACCCTATTGATCATGGCGCTTTACGGGGCGGGGCTTGTGTTCTTTGGCACAGCGATCAAACCGCTTGGCTGGCTGGGTGCAATTGGCGCGCTGCTTACCGTTTTCACCACCTCGATGATTTATGCGCAGCTTAAAACCGTGCCGCGGTGGAAGCATTGGACAACGCCTGCGTTATTCTTGCTCCTGTCGCTCGCAGGGGGGGCATTGTTGTCTGGAAACGTCGGGATCGCACTGCCATTGCTTGTGCTCGCGGGGGCGCTTCAGGCCGTGGCGTGGGTCCATGGTGACGGTCGGTTCCTCGCCTCGGGCACAACGATGAAATCCGCCACTGGGCTGGGTGACATCGGCGAAGTGCGCGCATTCGAGCCGCCCCACACGGGCACGAACTACCTGATGCGCGAGTTTATCCACGAGGTCGGGCGCAAACACGCGCTGCAACTGCGGATCATTGCTCTTGGCCTCGGGTTTGTGCTGCCTGTGCTGGTGCTGTTGTTGCTAACTTTCAATCTCGTGGTGGCAGTGATTGCCGTGCTTAGTCACGTGGCTGGTGTCTTGACGTTGCGCTGGTTGTTCTTTGCGCAGGCCGAGCATGTTGTCGGGTTGTATTACGGCAAGCGGTAGCCTTCTGGTGATCTGGCCGCTATTGCGCAAGAGAACTTTGCCAGCATTGGGATCGCCATGAACCAGACCACGCCCGAGACAATCCACCTGAGCGCGGGGCAGCTAACGGCCGAGGTCTGGACGCGTGGCGCGATTTTGCGGGCTGTGCATCTTGAAGGCGTTGCCTACAACCTGACGCGGGGCACTGACGACCTTGCCGCCTATAATGGTGACTGGCGGTATCACGGGCCGATTATCGGGCCCATTGTGAACCGCATCAGCAATGCCCGCGTCAAGATTGACGGTATGATGCACGAACTTGAGCGCAACCAAGACGGGCGCATCCACTTGCATTCGGGCAAGGGGGCGGCCCAGTTTCAGGATTGGCGTGTGGCGGCGCAATCTGACAGCAGCGTGACCCTTGTGCTCGCCTTGGCAGACGGTGCTTGCGGCCTTCCTGGCGCACGCGAGATCTCGGCGACATATGCGATCACGGCGCCCGCGACCCTGTCGTTGACGATCACCGCGCTGAGCGACGCCGACACCATGATGAACTTTGCCCAGCACGGCTATTGGAACATGGACGGATCTGACACTTGGGCGGGGCATGTTTTGCGCGTCGCGGCTGACCGGTATTTGCCAACCGATACCGATGCCTGCCCCACTGGCGAAATTGCCCCCGTTTCGGGCACGCCATTTGATTTTCAGCAGGCTGTCACGCTGTCTCGTAGCACCCATGCCCTTGATCACAATCTCTGCCTGTCCGATATCCGCCAGCCGTTGCGCGATGTCGCTTGGCTCACGGGCACATCGGGGGTCGAAATGGTGATGGCGACAACCGAAACCGGGTTGCAGATATTTGACGGACGGTCCGCGCCCACCGATTTTGGGGCGATCGCCCTTGAGGCGCAAAGCTGGCCTGACGCCCCCAACCACCGCGGGTTCCCCGCGATCAAATACCGCGCGGGCGCGCCCTATACGCAAACGACAACGTGGTCTTTTACGGCCTAGCTGCCGCGATAGGTCGAATAGCTGAATGGCGTCAAAAGCAACGGCACATGGTAGTGCTGGTTGCGGTCCGACACGCCAAACCTGATCGGGATCTGATCAAGGAAGCGCGGGCCGTCCGAGGGCGGGCGAAATTTGCTCAGGTAGTCGCCTGCATAAAACAATAGCTCGTATTGCCCGACCAGAAACGCTTCGGCGGGCAGGATCGGGCCATCGGTGCGCCCGTCCGCGTTGGTCGTCGCCGTGACGATATGCTGCCACTGGCCGCGATCAATGCGGAACAGGTCCACTTTCATTCCCATCGCGGGGCGGCCAATAGCCGTATCAAGCACATGTGTCGTTAAGTAACCTGTCGGCATCGCTTTTTGTCCTCTCAATCATTGCTTGTCGCATGCGGTTTGACGCGACTGCGTAGGATGGGTTTTAACCCATCGTCCCCCAACCGCCAACGCGTGTTCGCCAAGGTCGCGCCCATCAGGCCTCTGATTCCCTGCACCATAACATCAGGGTAGCGTTCCGGTTTTGCGACAGCCATTTATGGGTCAGAATCTGCCCCTAAGGGCGCCAACCGACAACATCTCTCAACCTACCCCTCGCGATCAATCCAGAATTCCCACACTTTATCGCCCGTTTCACCGCCCTTTTTCGGTTAAGTTTATGTCTAAGGCCGCAAAAGCGAAGTTGAAACCAAGAAACGGTTTGACACCCCTGCTGGGTTTGCGTAATCGGGGCCACGTTGGCGCGGTAGCTCAGTTGGTTAGAGCGATCGACTCATAATCGATAGGTCGGGAGTTCAAGTCTCCCCCACGCCACCAACACCCCCTTTCGCCAAACCAACACGGTCACCATATAGCAAGCCCGACTGACGTGCGTTTGCTGCGCAAGCCACCCTGAGTGCGGGAGTTCAAGTCTCCCCCACGCCACCAACACCCACTTCATTACAATTGCAACGCTCTATGAAGGACGCTAGCATCTCGTAAAAATCGCGAGGAAATATCATGTCATTGCTAGACGAATTGCGCGCGGCGATCGGGGAGACATATGTGCTGACCCAAGCCGCCGACACAGCGAAATGGGCAAACGATTGGACAGGGCAATACCGCTCCAAGCCGCTCGCTGTTTTACGCCCTGCGGATACATCCGAAGTCTCGGCAATCATGCAAATCGCACATGCCAGCTCAACCGCAGTTGTGCCTGTTTCGGGCAACACTGGCCTGAACGGCGGCGCGGCGGCAGACGGGGCACTGCTGCTCTCGCTCGACCGTCTCAACCAGATCAACGAGATCGACGTGCAAGGGCGCACAGCCACCGTTGGCGCAGGCGTCATCCTCGCCGCTGTGCATGACGCGGTAGCAGAACACGACCTGATCTTTCCGCTCACCTTCGGGGCGCGCGGCTCTGCTATGATCGGCGGGGTTTTGTCCACAAATGCGGGTGGCTCCAACGTGGTCCGCTATGGCAATACCCGCGATCTGGTGATGGGGATCGAGGTCGTCATGGCGGACGGGCAAATCATGAACCTGCTCGGTGCGTTGCACAAAGACAACTCCGGCCTGAACCTCAAGCACCTGATGATCGGCGCCGAAGGAACCCTCGGCATCATCACAAAGGCAGTCGTGAAGCTATCCCCCAAGCCGCGCGCCTATGCCACCGCGATGGTTGCCTGCCCCAGCCTTGACGGGGCGCTCACCCTGCTCAATCGCGTGCAAGAGACCACGGGCGGCGCGGTCGAAGCCTTCGAATATATGCCGCGCAATTTCGTCGCGGGTCACCTTGCCTTGCACCCGACCGCGCGCGAACCGTTTGACGCGCCCTACGATGTAAATATCCTGATTGAGCTGGGCGCGACAGCCCCGCGCGACACCACCCCAACCGACAACGGCGAAATCCCGATCAGCTTGCTCTTGGAGGAAACACTTGCAGGCATGTTCGAGACGGGCGCGGTCCTTGATGCTGTCGTGGCACAAAATGACGCCCAGCGGGCCGAGATGTGGGCACGCCGCGAATCTGCTGCGGAAATCGCCTTTGCGCGCAAACCTTTTATCGACACCGATGTCGCCGTGCCCCTGCCAAAGGTTGCCACATTCCTTGATGCAATGACCCGCCGCTTGGCCGCGATTGACCCGCAAGCCAGCGATCTGGCCGTTGCACACCTTGGGGACGGCAACATCCACTACACGGCTTATCCATCGACTGATGCGCCCGCGATCAGAGACGCGATCAAACGGGCGGTCGAAGACGAGGTGCAAAAGCTGAACGGCTCGTTTAGCGCCGAACACGGGGTCGGCCTATCCAAGCTTGCGACGATGCGCAGATGCAAAGACCCTGTTGCCTTGGCCACCATGAAAGCGATCAAAAAGGCGCTCGATCCAAAGGGCATCTTGAACCCTGGTAAAATGTATCCCGATTAGGCGTGCAAAAATCCGGGGCCAGCGGCCTCAAGCATTTTCGCCGCCATTTCGCGACCCAGTGCTGCGCCGTCTGCGATAGAAACGGTCTGATCGTCGGCAATCACCTCTGAACCGTCTACACGCAAAATCTCGCCGCGCAGGCGCAACGCACCGCCATCCAGATCGGCCAAGCCGCCAATCGGGGTCTCGCAAGACCCGTCAAGCGCCGCAAGGAAGGCGCGCTCTGCGGCAAGGCGCTGGCCCGTCACCACATCATGAATCGGCTCCAGCATTGCGGCGATGCGCTGATCGTCGCCGCGCCGCTCGATGCCAATCGCGCCTTGTGCAATTGCGGGCAGCATATCTTCGGGGCTGATCGGCGTGCGCTTCACGTCATCGCGCCCCAGTCGGTTTAGCCCCGCCATCGCAAGGAAAGTGGCGACAGCAACGCCATCTTCCAGCTTTTTCAAGCGGGTCTGCACGTTACCGCGAAATTCAACGACATTCAGGTCAGGGCGGCGGGCCAATAGCTGCGCGCGGCGGCGCAAGGATGACGTGCCCACGGTCGCCCCTTCGGGCAGGTCGGCAATCGCACTATGGGTCAGCGACACAAAGGCATCGCGCACGTCCTCGCGGGGCAGATATGTATCAAGGCATAGCCCCTGCGGCTGCTCAACGGGCATATCCTTCATCGAATGCACCGCGATGTCGATGGACCCGTCTAGCAAGGCCTCCTCGATCTCGCGGGTGAACAACCCCTTGCCGCCGATGTCTTTCAGGGCGCGATCCTGGATAATATCTCCCGTGACCTTGATCACAACGATCTCGAACGCCTCTTGAGGCAGGTCGAACGCCTGTCCCAGTCGGGCGCGGGTTTCAAAGGCCTGCGCCATTGCAAGGGGCGATCCGCGAGTGCCGATCTTGAGTGGTTGAGCGGGGGTTGGTAAAATCATTGTCATACTGCGACTTCTAAACGCGGCTCGCGGCATTGACAACGCTGGCGACACTTGGGACGAGTGACGCGACAAAAGGAAGCAAACCATGGCCCAAGAAAAACTGATCCTCCGCGCGCTCGCTGGCGAAACCCTGCCCACACCTCCGATCTGGATGATGCGGCAAGCAGGGCGGTATCTGCCCGAGTATAAAGCAACGCGCGCGCAGGCGGGTGACTTCTTGTCGCTGTGCTACAATCCTGAACTGGCCGCCGAGGTAACGCTGCAACCGATCCGCCGCTATGGCTTTGACGCGGCAATCCTGTTTGCGGATATCTTGCTGCTGCCACAGGCGATGGGCGCTGACCTCTGGTTCGTGACAGGTGAGGGGCCACGGCTCTCGACCATCACGACCGCCGCAGAACTCAAGGCGCTCAAGCCGCTTGGCGACATCCACGAAACGCTGAACCCGATCTACGAAACCATCAAAATCCTCAAGGGGGCATTGCCCAGCGAAACGACCCTGATCGGATTTGCAGGCGCGCCGTGGACGGTTGCAACCTACATGATCGCGGGCAAAGGCACGCCAGACCAAGGGCCAGCCCATAAACTCAAGGACGAGAACCGCGAGGTCTTTTCTGCGCTGATCGACCAGATCACCGAGGGCACAATCGACTACCTCTCCAGCCAGATCGAAGCGGGCGCAGAGGTCGTAAAACTCTTTGATAGCTGGGCCGGGTCACTGCAAGGCGCGGACTTCATCGACTTTTCGATCAAGCCGCAGCAACGGATCATCGCCGCGCTCAAGGCAAAGTTCCCGCAGACGCCGATCATCGCATTTCCACGCGGCGCAGGCGAGCGCAACGCAGGGCTTCACGCGGCAACGGGCGCTGATTGCATCGCACTGGATGACGGCGTCGATCCGACATGGGCCGCCGCGAACGTGCAAACTGGTGGCTGCGTGCAAGGCAACCTCGCCTCGCGGCACATGGTCACTGGCGGCGACGATCTGGTGGCCGAGACACGCGCCATCTGCAAAGCCTTCGCAAACGGGCCGCATATCTTCAACCTCGGGCACGGGATCACGCCAGACGCGAACCCCGATAACGTGCAACTGATGATCGACACCGTGCGCGGCGGCTAAGGCTTCTTTCGAGCACAAATATGCTGGGGGGAGGCCGCAGGCCGGGGGGCAACGCCCCCGCCCCCTAAACCCATTTCGCCATCGGTGGCAGGCTCATCAAAACCGCATTGGCATCGTGGCCCGTGGTCAGGCCAAACTTGGTCCCGCGATCATAAACAAGGTTATATTCGGCATAAAGGCCGCGATGCACCAATTGGGCGTCCTTGTCGGCATCGGTCCAAACCGTATCGCGGCGCTTGTCCACAAGCGGCACATAGGCGGGCAGGAACGCGCGGCCAATATCTTGGGTCAGGGCAAAATCGGCGTCCCAATCACCTGTGCAATGGTCATCCATAAAGATGCCACCGACACCGCGCGCGCGATTGCGGTGCGGAATATAGAAATATTCGTCAGCCCATTCCTTGAGGCGCGGGTAAAGGTCCGTGCCGTGGGGATCAAGATGCACCTGCTGGGTCTGGTGGAACGCAACAGTGTCCTCGTCGTATTCAATACAAGGGTTCAGGTCCGACCCACCGCCAAACCACCATGCGTGCGGCGTCCAGAACATGCGGGTGTTCATGTGGACGGCGGGGGCATGCGGGTTCTGCATATGGGCAACCAGCGAAATCCCCGAAGCCCAAAAGCGCGGATCGCTCTCCATGCCAGGAATACCACGGGCGGCCATCGCCTTTTGGGCGGGCGCACCTAATTCACCGTAGACCGTGCTGATATTCACGCCGACCTTTTCAAACACGCGACCACCGCGCATGACCGACATCAAGCCACCGCCAGCATCCGCCCCGCCATCGGCGCTACGCTTGGTTTCAGTGACCTCAAAGCGGCCAGCAGGCAATGATGCGGTCGGGCCAACTGTCTGGCGATCTTCCAACGCCTCAAACGACGCGACAATCTCGTCGCGCAATGTGCGAAACCACGCCGATGCCGTTGCCTTTTGGGTGTCCATTGCATCTGTCATTTGCGCGTCCTTCGTTTGATATTGCATAACAAGCCTGTTGCGGCCCATTCTTTCCTTAGCATCACAGCCTTACGCCAATTTCAATACCGGAGCCAACCAATGCGTCTCGTTACTCTCGCCCTCATTCCACTTCTGGCCGCTTGTGCGACCCCGCGCGAGGCCTGTCTGGCTAGCGTGAACAAGGATCAGCGGGTCTTGAACAGGCTCATCCTCGAGACGCGCGGAAACCTTGATCGGGGCTTCGCACTCGAGACCCAACAGAAATTCCGCGAAGTGAACGCGATTTGCAAATCAGAGCTGCCAGACGGCACGCAAATCAACATCGCCTGCAAAGAAACCGAAGTGCGCGAGGTCAAAGTGCCCGTTGCAATCGACCTCAATGCAGAGCGGGCCAAGCTCCAGTCGCTCGAGGAACGCCAGCGGCAAATGCAGATCAACGCAGAGGCCGCGCGCCAGCAATGCCTGATCGAAAACCCTGCCTAACTAGTGGGCAGAAACGGCGGTCGGGTCGATCAGGGTGCGACCGCCATCAACCGTAATGATCTGGCCTGTCACAAATCCGGCCGCATCCGAAGCAAGATACTGCACCGCATCAGACACTTCATTCGGGCTTGCGATACGATGAAGCGGTGTGCCGTCGATAATGGCTTCGCGCATTTCGTCGTCGTCCTTCAGCTTCTCCTTCAGGCTCGCGCTCATCACCGACCCAAAAGCGACCGCGTTCACGCGAATGCGCTTGCCTGCCAAGGCAACCGCCATAGAGCGGGTCATCTGGTCAAGGGCGGCGCAGCTGATCGAATAGGCAAGCAGATCAGGATGGGTGCGGCGGGCAGCGATTGAACTGATGTTCACAATCGACCCGATAGGGCCGTGAAAATCCTCATCTTTGATCTGTTCGGACTGCTTGATCATGCGGCGCGCAATTGCTTGACTCAGGCGAAGCCCCGTCATCAGGTTTTGCTGCAACAATTCCTCGACTGAATTGTCATCAACCGAGAGCGGGTCCGTGGACACCACCTGCCGCGAAGCATTGACCAGAATATCGACGCGATCAAACGCATCAATCGTGGCCGACAGCAGATTGGCGATCGTCAGCTTCTTGCGCAGGTCACCCGCAAAGATGCGCACGTTCTCTTCCTTAGCGGCAAGGTCGCCCATCTCGCGTTGCAGCGCATCTTCATCCATATCCGCAAAAACGACATTCGCGCCTTGGCTGATGAAATGGCGGCCAATCGCGAGGCCCACACCATTTGCAGCCCCCGTCACAATCGCCGTTTTACCTGCTATCGAAAAAGACATCCTGCTCTCCTATCGCGTCGGGCGGGTTGCGTGAAACACCTTAAAGGCGCCGTTCCCTGCAATCTCTTCAACATTGCGGAAGTGGTCCCGTAGGGTCTGTTCATAAGGCAAATGGCGGTTTGCAACCATCCAAAGTTTACCATGTGACGCAAGAACACGCGAGGCCGCAGCGATAAACGCGCGACCAATATGCGGCTCTGCGGCGCGGCCTGTATGAAACGGCGGGTTCATCACGACACCCTCATAGGCGGGCTTTGGCTGGATCTGTGTGGCATCGGCCCAGTGGAACGTCGCCCGCGGATCGGTCACATTCAGGCGGGCGCATTGCAATGACAATGTCTCGGCCTCGATCAGATCAAGCGACTGCACACCCTTGCGCGACAAAACCGGTTCCGCCAGATAGCCCCAGCCAGCGCCCAGATCGGCCATCCGCGCAGGGAGCTTCTCGGGCAAGGCCTGCGCCAAAAGGGCCGAACCTGCATCAACCGCACCATCGGAAAACACGCCAGCCGTGGTGTAATACCCATGCGCGCCCATTTGTGGCGGCGGCACGGTCCAATCCTCGAACTTGTCGCAGGCATCGAACCAGAAAATGCGGCCATGCCCTTTCGGGATCGACGGCAAATCGCCCAATCGCTTGCGGCATTCCTTGAACAAGCTATCGACGCCATCGGTCCGCTGACCGTCCACAATAACGATCTTTGCCCATGTGCAGGCCTGCGCAATCATGGCACGGGCCAGCGTCTTGGCGCGCGGCACAACAATAATCGCCACCTCGGCAGGTTCCGCAATCGCGGTGACAAAATAACCCGCGTTGTCCCAGCTTGCGAAGTCGGGGAAATAGCCTTGGCTGATCATGACGTCATCACGCGCGAGCGCCGAAACATCGTAATCAGCGGCGGGGCGCATGACGGCAACCTTACCCGCAGGCAAAACCAGTGCACCATCTTCAATGGCGGTCGAAAGGCGAGACTGTGACATGGGATCCTTAGCGAATAGCCTGTGCTATTCTTTTTCCATCGTGCATTGCAGCGGATGTTGGTGACGTTGAGCGAAATCCATGACTTGCGCCACTTTGGTCTCCGCGATCTCGTGACTAAAGACGCCGACAACAGCCACGCCTTTCTTGTGAACCGTGAGCATCAACTCGAATGACTGCGCATGGGACATGCCGAAAAAGCGCTCGAGAACATGCACGACAAACTCCATTGGCGTGAAGTCGTCGTTTAAGATCAGCACTTTATACATCGGGGGGCGCTTTGTCTTTGGCTTCACGTCAAGAGCGACGCCAACGTCACCGTCGTCGTCGTTCGAATGGTCGGCCATCATTTCAAAGTCAGCAAGCATAGACGTGCCCCGTTTTCGTTACGGGCTTTATATAAGACAGGCGCACGCAGTTGAAAGCCCCCTGCGCGATCTGGGTAAAAATCTTGCGCGAATCCCGTTAACCTTTCCGCCACATTCTTGCCACATTGGACGATCTAGCGGTTTAACGGTCGCGGACCCGCTATATCTGCCCCGCCCTGCGGAAATGTCACAGCGAAAGTCTTTGAAATTAAGGTATTTTCTGAAAAATACCTTTGTGCTAGCTTTGGCAACAATACAAACGGCACCCGGAAATAATCTGGGGCCAGAGGCAGTTAAAATCGAGGCAACCGACGTGAAAAGTCGTTCAGGACCATTGGCCCTACGGTGGGTAATTTTGTGCATTTGTATGCTTGGCGTGTCCCTCGCAGGGTCGCAAAGTAACGCAGCGCCATATGCAGCACTTGTTATGGACGCGCGCACTGGCGAGGTTTTGCACTCGCGCAACGCCGACACCCGATTGCATCCTGCCTCGCTGACCAAAATGATGACGCTCTATATCGCGTTTCAGGCGATCCAGCGCGGCGAGATCACCCTTGATACCGAAGTCACCGTGACCTCCAATGCGTCTTCCGAACCCCCCTCCAAGCTCGGTCTGCGCACGGGGCAAAAGATCAAGATGCGCTACCTGTTGCGCGCGGCGGCCGTGAAATCGGCGAATGACGCGGCTACGGCCATCGGCGAGGCCATCTCAGGCTCCGAGAGCGCCTTTGCAACACGGATGAACCGCACGGCTGCGGCGATGGGCATGACCAACACCACGTTCAAGAATGCGCACGGCCTGACGCAATCGGGACACCAATCGACCGCACGCGACATGTCGATCCTCGGGCGGCACGTCATCTATGACTATCCACAGTATTATAACCTGTTTTCACGACGCACCGCTGATGCTGGCATCGCAACCGTGCGGCACACCAACCGCCGCTGGCTTGATAGCTACGAGGGCGGTGACGGGATCAAAACGGGCTACACAAATGCAGCCGGATTTAACCTCGTGGCGTCCGCGCAACGCGGTCAGGAACGCGTGATCGCGACCGTCTTTGGCGGCACATCGACAGCGGCGCGCAACAAGCGGATCACCGAACTGATGAACATGGGCTTTAACCGTGCGCCAACGAACGCCACCATCAACCGGCCCGATCTGGTGGCCTCCGCAGAAGTTGTCACAGGCAATAGCCGCCCCGCGACCAACGGCGGTGCGGGCAAAACGATCCGCGTCACAGGCAGCGTCACTCGAAGCCCGCGTCCACAAACGCGCCCTGCCCCACAGCAGGAACTGCAACTGGCGGTCAACACGACAGACATCAACGATGTGCTCGCCGCGGTGCTAGGGGATGCAGCCAGCGAGCAGGCGCAAGCACAAGCAGCAGTGGCAACCGCCCTCGCCGCCGCCGATGCCGCAGCACCACAAGCACGGCCCACCAACTTGGTCACAGCCTCCGCAAATATCGGGCCAACGCCCGCCCCTGCCCCCGAAATCGTCACCCGCGTTTCCACATCTGGTGGACGGCACTGGGGCGTGAACATCGGGCGCTACGGGTCGCGCTACGAGGCAGAGCGCGTTCTGCTCAAGGTCGCCCTGAACGAAATGAGCACGCTTGACGGCTCCCTGCGCAAGGTCGAGGCACGCTCTGGCGGGTTTGACGCGAACTTCATGGGGCTAAGCCGTGAAACCGCCGACCTCGCCTGCCGTCGCCTGACAGCACGCGGCACGCCCTGCTTCATGATCGGTTCAGAAGGCTAGACGCTACGGCCTTCAAACGCCGCAGCCATCAAGGCACGGGTATACGCCGTCTTTGGCGCATCAAAAATGTCGGCGGCATCCCCTGCCTCGACAACGTCACCCTGTTTCATCACCATCACCTTGTGTGACAAGGCGCGCACGACCTTCAGGTCGTGACTGATGAACAAATAGGCCAGCCCGTATTTCACCTGCAAATCACGCAGCAACTGCACGATCTGCACCTGCACCGTCATATCAAGCGCCGATGTCGGCTCGTCCAGCACCAGCAGCTTGGGGCGCAAAATCATCGCGCGGGCAATCGCGATCCGCTGACGTTGACCCCCCGAAAACTCATGCGGGTAGCGGTCGATCAAAACGGGATCAAGGCCGACCTCGACCATGATTTCCGAAACCATCTCGCGGCGGTTCTTGCCCACCTCAAGCCCGTGGATACCAAGCCCCTCGGCAATGATCTCGGCCACTGTCATGCGCGGCGAAAGCGAACCATAGGGGTCTTGGAAAACGATCTGGATATCACCGCGCAGCGGGCGCATCTGCTTTTGGTTCAGGTCGTGAATGTCTTGACCCAGAAAGACGATACGCCCCTCTGACTTGATCAGCCGCATGATCGCGAGGGCCAGCGTGGTTTTACCCGATCCGCTCTCGCCCACAATGCCAAGGGTCTCGCCCGCGCGCACGCTCAAGGTCGCGTCGTTCACCGCCTTCACGTGCCCAACCGTGCGCTTCAGGAAACCCGCAAAAATCGGGAACCAAATCTTGAGGTTTTCGGTTTGGGCGACAATCTTTGCACCGTCGGGCACTGGCGCAGGCACGCCCGACGATTCAGCGGCCAATAGCATCTGGGTATAGGGGTGCTGGGGGTTTGCGAATATCTCTTTTGTTGGCCCCTGCTCGACGATCTCGCCGTCTTTCATAACGCAAACGCGGTCCGCAATCTTGCGCACAATCGTCAGGTCATGGGTGATAAACAGCATCGACATGCCGACGTCGCGCTTAAGCTCCGCAAGCAAATCCAGAATCTGCGCTTGGATCGTGACATCAAGCGCGGTCGTTGGCTCGTCCGCAATCAACAGCTCGGGGCCATTGGCCAGTGCCATCGCAATCATCACACGTTGGCGTTGCCCCCCCGACAACTGATGGGGATACGCGCCCAAGCGGCTTTTTGCATCGCGGATACCGACCTGATCAAGCAGCTCGATAATCTTGTCCGTGACCGCCGCGCCGCGCAGACCCTGATGCAACTCGATGCTCTCGGTCAACTGGCGCTCGATGGTGTGCAGCGGGTTAAGGGAGGTCATCGGCTCTTGAAAGATAAAGCTGATATCGTTGCCGCGCACCCTGCGCAAATCGCGCTCTGACGCGCCGATCATCTCTTGACCCTGATAGGTAATCGACCCCTGCGCATGGGCACTATCACCAAGTAGCTGAACCGTGGACAAAGCCGTCACCGACTTGCCCGACCCGCTCTCGCCCACAAGCGCGACAGTCTCGCCCTTCTCGACCGTGAACGACACACCGCGCACCGCGTGGGTCGTCGCACCGTCTTGGCGAAAGGACACAGACAGGTCGTTGACCTCTAGGATCGTGGTCATGAGAACGTCTTTCTGGGGTCAAAGGCATCGCGGACACCTTCAAAGATGAAGACCAAAAGCGACAGCATAATCGCAAAGGTAAAGAAGGCGGTGAACCCGAGCCACGGGGCTTGCAAGTTCTGCTTGGCTTGCAAGGTCAACTCGCCCAGCGACGGCGCCGACGAGGGCAAGCCAAAGCCCAGGAAATCAAGCGAAGCCAATCCGCCAATCGCCCCCGTGATCAGGAACGGCAACATCGTGACCGTGGCCACCATCGCGTTGGGCAGCATATGGCGGAACATGATGACGCGGTCGGACACGCCCAGCGCCTTGGCCGCGCGCACATATTCCAGATTGCGGGCGCGCAGAAACTCGGCGCGCACCACACCAACCAAGGCAGGCCAACCGAACAGGATTGTCAGGAACACAAGCAGCCAGAAACTGCGACCCAAAATCGCAAAAACAATGATGATGACATAAAGCGATGGCATGCCCGTCCAGATCTCGATGAACCGCTGGAACACCAGATCGATCCACCCGCCAAAATAGCCCTGCACGGCCCCTGCAATGATCCCGATCAGGGACGAACCCGCGACAACCATCATCGCGAACACAATCGACAACCTGAACCCGTAGATAATACGGGCGACGACATCCCGCTTTGTGTCGTCTGTGCCCAACCAGTTGGTTTCGGAGGGCGGCGCAGGCGCCACGCCGGGCACATCGACGATCGTATCAAACGCATAGGGGATCGGCGGCCATAGCATCCAGCCCTTTGCGAAACCTTCGATCTTCAGGTCGACGCCTTGCTCAACCGCCTCGATCAGGCTTTCTGGCCCGTCAAAGCACTCCTGCAACCCGCCTGTAACAATCAGGCATTGCACCTCGGGGTCCGAATATCCGGCTTCGGTCGGGAAATCCCCGCCGAAATCCTTTTCGGAATAAAACGACATGACAGGCGCGCGAATGTCGCCGCGATAGGACACAAGGATCGGCTTGTCGTTGGCGATCAGTTCGGCAAATAGCGACAGACCAAACAGGATCGAAAAGATGATCAGCGACCAAACAGCACGGCGGTTTCGCTTGAAATTGCGCCAGCGGCGTTGGTTGAGTGGGGATAAAAACATCAGCCGCGCGCCTCGAAATCAATGCGGGGGTCGATGAACACATACGTCAGATCGGTGATAATCCCGATGACGAGGCCCATCAGCGAAAAGGCAAATAGCGTGCCGAAAACAACGGGATAATCTCGCGCCACAGCGGCCTCGAACCCAAGGCGGCCAAGGCCGTCGAGACTAAACAAGGTCTCGATAATCAGCGACCCGCCAAAGAACACGCCGATGAACAGCGCAGGAAAACCCGAGATAACAATCAGCATCGCGTTGCGGAACACATGACCGTAAAGCACGCGGTTTTCGGTCAGCCCCTTGGCCTTGGCGGTCATGACATACTGCTTCTTGATCTCGTCAAGAAAGCTGTTCTTGGTCAGCAAGGTCAGCGTGGCAAATGCGGATATCGTCGAGGCAAGAACGGGCAAGGTGATGTGCCAGAAGTAATCCGCGACCTTCCCCAGCATCGACAGCTCCGCCCAGTTATCAGAGGTCAATCCGCGCAGCGGAAAGAACCGCCAGAACGAGCCACCCGCGAAGAGCACAATCAACAGGATCGCAAACAAAAAGCCGGGAATCGCATAGCCGACGATAATCGCGCCAGAGGTCCATGTGTCAAACTTTGACCCGTCGCGAATGGCTTTCTTGATGCCCAGCGGGATCGAGATCATATAGGCAATCAGCGTGGACCAAAGGCCAAGCGTGATCGACACGGGCATCTTTTCAAGGATCAGGTCAACAACGCTGATCGAGCGAAAGTAACTCTCGCCAAAGTCGAAACGCATGTAATTCCACATCATCGTCAGGAACCGCTCGAGGGGCGGTTTGTCAAAACCGAACTCGCGCTCCAGCTCCTCGATAAATTCTTTAGGCAGGCCGCGCGCACCGACATAATCGTCGCTCGCGCCTTCAATAATCTCGCTGCCACCGCCCGCGATCCCCTCAAAGACATCACCGCCGCCTTCCATCTGGGCGATGATCTGCTCGATCGGCCCCCCCGGAACAAACTGTGTCAGCACGAAATTGATGATCATGATCCCCAGCAACGTGGGGATCACAAGCAGCAACCTGCGCAGGATATAAGCGGCCATGAGGTGTCCTTGCTAACGGCTTACTGGAACGCGCCCGCGTCTTTCAACGCAGCAGCGGCCTGTGCGTCATACCACCAGAAATCAAGCGACCCCAGCGCGAAAGGTGGCAAAGTCTCGGGATAACGATATTGGTCGTAGTAGGCGACTGTATGCGCGCCCTTGAACCACTGCGGAACCCAGAACCCTTCGGCGCGCAGCACACGGTCAAGCGCCTTTGACGCGGTCTGGATATCAGCCAGCGTTTCAGCCGCGACAACTGCGTCAATCATGCGATCCACTGCTGGCGAGCGCAGGCGCATGATGTTGCGCGAACTGTCATCAGCGGCCTCAGTGCCGAACCATTGACGCAACTGCTGACCCGGTTCGAACCCTTGGGTCAACGTGTGGTTCACAAGGTCGAAATCGCCCGAACGGCGGCGCTCGACATATTGCGAGGTATCCACGCGCTCCAGCTTTGCGTTCACGCCCAGACGCTCGAGGTTCTCGATCATCGGGTTCACGATCCGATCAAACTGCGGCGAATATTGCAGGAACACGGCATCAAGGGTCTGGCCATCCTTGCGGCGCACTCCATCGTCCCCCGCAAGCCAGCCCGCCGCGTCAAGCAAGGCAGACGCGCGGCGCAGATTGCCACGATCAAGCGGACGCGTGGTTGTCGAGGATAGAGGCGCCAGCACCGCGTCATCCGTCAGGATCGTTGCAGGCAAAAGTCCCTCTTCAACCAGCGGCGTCAAAATCGCCAACTCGCCCGTTGTGGGGGCGCCCTTGGCCTCAAGGTCAGAGTTCTGCCAGAACGAGTTAACCCGCTGGTATAGACCGTAAAACAACGACTCATTTGACCATTCGAAGTTGAACATCAAACCAACCGCTTCGCGCACGCGCGCATCTTGCCATTGCGGGCGATCAAGGTTGAAAACGAACGCTTGGGCAGAGCCGATCGAGCCGTTGGGCAGCTCTTCTTTCTTGACCCAACCGTTGTCTAACGCAGGGAAGTTATAGCCTGTCGCCCATTCCTTCGAGCTATTCTCGACACGGAACGTATATGCACCCGATTTGAACCCTTCAAACGCGGCGGAACTATCAGCAAAATACTCAACGCGGATCGTCTCGAAATTGTTGCGCCCGACATTGAGCGGCTGGTCAGCGCCCCACCAGTTCGGGTCTTTGCGATAGATGATCTGGCGGCCAATATCGACGGAATCCAGCAGGTAAGGACCAGTCGCCAGAAACGGGCTATCGGTGGATTCATCCAGCCGCGCACCCGTTTCCTCAAACCACGCTTTTGAAAACGCAGACGTGCCGCCAACCCAAGTGACCACGTCACGGCGGGGCGCATCTTGGGTAAAACTGAACTTGATCTTATAAGGACCAAGGACCTCAACGGCCTCGATAAACTGTGAGTATACCTCGCGGTATTCCGTGATGCCCTGCGCGAGATATAGGTTGAAAGTAAACGCGAGATCCTCGGCGGTCATTGGCGTGCCATCCGAAAACGTCACATCATCGCGCAGATTGAAAACCACCCAATCGCGGCTCTCGGGGTATTCCAGCGTCGTGCAAAGGTAGCAATAGGCGCCATATGGATCGTCGGCAGTGCCCACAAGAATGCTCTCGTAGCCAATTGTGGCCAAGGCGGCTGGCGTGCCCTTGCGGGTCGACATGTTGAAACTGTCAAACGTGCCTTGGCTCCACTGGGAAATCTCGCCGCCCTTCGGGGCTTCGGGGTTCACGTAATCCAGATGGGCAAAGCCCGCAGGATACATCAACTCGTCAAAGTTCGAATAGCCGTGGCTGACAATGACAGTCTCGCCGTCTTGCGCAAATACTTGGCCCGCCCAGATCGCAGCCCCGACAATCAGCCCCGCGCCCAACACGATCGACTGGCCGTTAGAATAAGTGGCGGCTTTGGCTTTGGCTCGGTTTTGCATCATGGCTCCATTGGTTGCGGATCGGTCAATCAAAGCTAACGGCGCATGGCATGACATTACAAGTTGAGAATGCGTGATCGGCCCGTGAACACCCCATGAAAAAGGCCGCTCCAATTGCTTGAAGCGGCCCTATTCAATAAATTGCGATGGCGATTAGCCGTCTAGGCCATCCAGATAGGCGATCAGGTTCGCGCGATCTTCTGGCTTGGACAGACCCTTAAAGCTCATCTTTGTGCCAGGCGCATAGTTCTTGGGATCTTCAAGGAAGCCATTCAGGTGATCGGTGTCCCAAACATCCGCAACGGCAACCAAGGCGCCCGAGTAGTTAAAGTCGGCTTCTGTGCCAACCGTGCGATCAACAACACCGTAAAGCGATGGACCCGTGCCGTTTTTACCAGCCTCAAGAGCGTGGCAAGAGCGGCAGTTCTTGAATACCTTTTCGCCAGCGCCCGCATCAGCAGATGCCATCAGCACCGAGAAATCAACTTCTGGTTCCGGTTCCGCAGGTTCGCCACCAGCCGCATCAGCAACTTCGATGACATAGCCTTGCGCGTGGTCATCACCGTGGCCACCGCCACCATGATAGATGGTCTCGGAAACCCAGCCACCTAGCAGGAAAACCAAGAAGGTTCCGCAAAAGCCACCGATAATCTTTGTCGTCGTCATTGTGTCGAACATGTCGCGTTCCATTCCGTTCGCAGTTTTGTATTTATCTACCCGCTTCACAGCGGTGGTTGCAAGGTATACTCCCGCGACCAATTGCCCATTTATGTATCAAATAAAGGAAGTGGCCGCACAATGCCTCAAAAAATTGCATTTCAGGGTGAATTAGGTGCTTATGGGCATCAGGCTTGCGTGCAGGCAAGGCCCGATTTTGAACCGCTTCCATGTGATACCTTCGATGATGCTATCGAATCTGTGCGCAAAGGTGACGCAGACCTCGGGATGATTGCCGTTGAGAACTCCACTTACGGGCGGGTGGCCGATGTTCACTCGCTTCTGCCCGAAAGTGGTTTACACATCGTTGACGAGGCCTTTGTGCGGGTGCACGTCAATCTCTTGACCAAACAGGATGCCACGCTTGATCAGGTTGGACATGCCATCGGGCATCCCGTGATCTTGCCGCAATGCGGGATCTTTCTGCGTGCAAACCAGATCACACCACATGCAACATCCGACAATGCCCGCGCCGCGCGCGAAGTGGCGGCAGGCGATGACCTGACCGTCGGGGCGCTTGCCTCCGAGCTTGCCGCCGAGATTTACGGGCTCAAGGTGCTGGCGCGCCATATCGAAGACAGTGACCGCAATACGACCCGCTTCTTGGTGATGGCCCGCGAGACCGACTATAACAGACGCGGCGAATACGGCATGATGACCAGCTTCGTGTTCCGCGTGCGCAACATTCCTGCCGCGCTTTACAAGGCGATGGGCGGGTTCGCGACCAATGGTGTGAACATGACCAAGCTGGAAAGCTATATGGTTGGCGGGCATTTCACCGCAACGCAGTTTTACGCAGAAATCGAGGGGCATCCCGATGATCGCAACGTGCAACTTGCGTTGGAAGAGCTGGGCTACTTCACCGATCACCTGCACCTGATGGGCGTCTACCCTGCCGACAAACGGCGGCTCGAGCGTTAAGCGTTCTTGCGGAAGGTATCTTCCACGTCTTCCGCAAAATCCGTGATGCGCATCTTGAATTTGCGGCTCAGGTTGTTCTTGGCCAACTTTAGCGACTGCAAAAGCAAACGCGCAGACAAGCCCTGCGGCGTCAGGTTTAGCGACACAGAAATGCGGGTGCGATTGCGCGACAGTGCCACAAGCTCGATCACCGATTCACCCGTGATGCCACTCGCCACGGTTTCGATCCGCATATAAGTCGGCTCATCAAGCTGGGCGATTGTCGCCTTCATCTTGCGATCTTTGCCGCGAAACTTGAATGCAATCTGCCATGCAGACCCTTGCACAGGGGTCGTAGACCCGTCCAGCCGCTGGATGTCCGCACCGCGCCGCAAGGCCTGCCGTTCAATGCCTTGAAAATCGGTGACGCGTGAAAACACGTAGTCAATCGGGGCTTCAATATCTTCGCGGGTGCTAAACTTCATGTCGGGCTTTCGGTTGCTTGGCAGTCGTCTTGCGGACTTATCGTTAGTCCAATCGGTCCGCCAGCCAGTTTTCCAGTAAAAAGTGCGCAATTGCGCCTTTGCGGGTCGGATTTATTGTCGGGTGTTGCCCTGCAAAAACATCTGCCATGTCCTCGCGCGTGACCCATAGCGCATCTTCGATCTCGGTGGGGTCGATGGTAATCGCGTCTGTTGTCGCCTCGCCCGCGCAGCCGATCATCAGCGAAGCAGGAAACGGCCAAGGCTGGCTCGCCAGATAAGACACCGCGCCCACGCGCACGCCAGCTTCCTCGAACACCTCGCGGCGCACCGCCGCTTCGATCGTTTCACCCGGCTCGATGAACCCCGCAAGGAGCGAATACATCCCCTCCGGCCAGCCCGGCGAGCGCCCCATCAAAACGGCATTGCCGCGGGTGATCAGCATGATCACAACAGGATCGGTGCGCGGAAAATGGTGGGCGCCGCAGGCTTTGCAATCGCGCTGCCAGCCGCCCATTGTGATCGTGCTTTTGGCGCCGCATTTCGCACAATAGCGATGACTGCGATGCCACTCCATCACAGCCTTGCCGGTCGCCGCCACCTCGGCGTCACGCGGCGACAATAAAGTCATGCTCATACGGATGTCGGCAAAGCGCGCATCGGTGCACGCGGGGTGCACGTGCTGTGTATCATCTGCGAAGGCGATCGGGGCATCTGGATCAAACCCCTCGGGCAACCACGACGAGATGTCCGCAGCAAAGAGAAACCTGTCGTTTTCGCGCCCCAGAAAGATCAGATCAGGGCCAGCTTGCGTCAGGATCGGATGGGACATTTCCACGCGCACAACAGCATTTTGCGCATCCAGCAACACCTTGCCGCGCCAGAAAATACAAGCGCGCGCTGCGGGCAAAGCCACCAGCGACCCAACATCAACGCGCAACTCTGCGGCGCGGTCCAAACCCGATCCGCCAAATGTAACTTGTTCTGCATTCTTCATGTGTCGGACCTGACACGGCAGACCGAAAAATTCAATTGCTTCGTGAGGTTACGCGTGGCTTTCCTTAATTTCACCTTTAAGTTGTGTAAATTATTAGCCAAACAACGACGGCAAATCCACTCATGACATCGCACTCCCACGTTACCGCCCGCATCCGCATTCTCGAGACAACCGATCTCCACATGCAGCTGCTCGCCTATGATTATTTCACCGACAAACCTACGCCCGGCGTGGGTTTGGTCCCGCTTGCGGGCCTGATCGAAACGCATCGTCGCGACCCGCAAGTCACGACGTTTCTGTTTGATAACGGCGACTTTTTGCAAGGCAATCCGCTGGCTGACTTCCTCGCTCAAGACCCGCAAAGCGAAAAGCCGCATCCGATGATCACGGCCATGAACTTGCTTCAATATGATGCAGTTTGCTTGGGAAATCATGAGTTTAACTATGGGCTTCCCTTTCTTGCCAACTGCCTCGGCAGCGCCGCCTTTCCCGCAGTTTGCGCGAATGCCACGCTATCCACTGGCGCGCCGTTCGTGCCGCCTTTTACCATTGTTGAAAAAGACGTGACATGTAGTGACGGCACGCAACGATCAGTGCGGATCGGGGTTTTAGGGTTGGTCACCCCGCAGATTGTGAAATGGGACCGCACCGTTCTTAACGGCTCGCTGCAAACAGCCGATATCGTCGCCACAGCAAAGCATTTTGCCCCGATCATGCGCGCGCAAGGGGCGGATGTGATTGTGGCTCTGTGCCATTCCGGCATGCGCGAAACCGACTGGCATCACGGTATGGAAAACGCCGCAATTCCACTGGCGCAGATCGAAGACATCGACGTGCTCCTGATGGGGCACACACATGAAACGTTTCCTGCCGTAAATCCCGACAAATCTGATTGCGCCGACCACAGCAAAGGCCAGATCAACGGGAAACCTGCGGTCATGGCGGGCTTTTACGGATCGCACTTGGGGGTCGTCACGCTGTCGCTTGCGTGGGGCGCAAGGGGCTGGTCAATCGCCGCCAGCGAAGCCCAACTTGATACACCCCACACCGAGACGCAAAGCCCGCTCCAGCAGTCGCTAGGTGACCTCGTCGCGCAAGATCACGCATCAACCCTGGCCCATATTCGCCAACCCATTGCAAGAACCGCCCTACCGATCACCAGCCACTTTGCCAACACCGCGCCCGACCTCTCGCTTGAGCTGCTCGCGGATGCGCAGACAGGGGCATTGCAGCAGGCAGCGCTTGGCACGGAGTGGGAAAACCTGCCGATAATCTCCGCCGTGGCGCCGTTTCGGGCGGGCGGACTTGGCGGGCCTGCGCATTATATCGACATTGCAGCAGGTGATCTAACACTGCGCGATGCATCTGCCATTTGCCCGTTCAGCAACCAGCTTTACGGCGTTGCCCGCTCGGGGCGGCAAATCAAGGCGTGGCTGGAAAAGTCGGCCCTCTGCTTTCACACCGTGCAACAAGGGGTGACCCGCCAGCCGCTGCACAATCTGGATGTTCCGCCCTACAACTTTGATACGCTTTACGGACTTTCCTACCGCTTTGATCTGTCGCGCACCGATCGCCGCCTGACCGATCTGTGTTACAACGGGCAGGCGGTGAATGACGCTGACCGCTTTGTCGTGGCGACAAATAGCTACCGCGCGAACGGTGGCGGGGATTTCTTTACCGCAGACGCAGCGGATGTGCTGTTTCGCTCGACCAGATCAGTGCGCGATATCTTGATTGATGCCCTGCGCAAACGGCAACACATCAGCGAGCAGCCCCGCAGGGTTTGGCAGTTTGCAAGTCTCGGGGATACAACCGCCCGGTTCTTGAGCGCACCCACGGCCATCGCGCCATCAGGGAGTGCAATTTTGGCGACGGGCGAAACCGAACGCGGGTTCGGGGTTTTTGAAATCGCGATTTAGAAGACTTGCACCACGCTTTGAGCTCGCCTATATGAGGGGTGAGAGGTTGGCGCGGGCGAGTGCCTCGCCAACCTGGTCAGGTCCGGAAGGAAGCAGCCACAACGAGCCCCACTTGGGTCGATGTCCAGCCTCTCACCTCACAGCCCCCGCGCAACGGGGCTATTTGCAACCCGATACGGAGGATCAAAATGACAGATTTTGTAACATCCTCGGCAGGGACGCGCTGAAGTCTTCTCGTCTCCCTTGCTGTTCAGTGACCACGCGATGCGCGGGTCAAATGATACCTCATGTGAGAGACATACAATGACAATTCCTTTGACGAATGCCGACCTCGGGTGGGCAGCCTTTTATAATTCACAACTCGACATCGACGAAATCGGCGCGGTAACACCTGCGCGGGTTAGCGGCGTGCACCGCACGCGGATCGCGACCCTGACCGAAAGCGGACCTGTTGATCTTGCACTTGATGCGGGGCACTCGACGGGCGAAATTGCGGTGGGGGATTGGGTTCTATGCGACCCTGCTGGCGCGCGCATGATCCGACGGCTGGACCGGCAAAGCACGCTGCAACGCGGGTCCGACTATGTATATGGCGAGCGGCAGTTGATCGCCGCCAACATCGACACGCTGTTTATCACTACGTCGTGCAACGCCGATTTCAATGTGGCGCGGCTGGAACGGTATCTGGCGCTTGCCTATGATGCGGACGTGACGCCGGTGATCTTGCTCACCAAATCAGACCAAACCGACGACGTGCAACGCTACATTGATGATGCGCAGGCGCTCGGGCCGGACCTTGCCGTGGTAGCCCTTGATGCGCGCGACGTGACCGAGACGACCAAACTGGCACCGTGGTGCGGCAAAGGGCAGACCGTGGCGCTTGCCGGATCATCCGGCGTTGGCAAAACCACATTGCAAAATGTTCTGACGGGCGTTCATGAAGCCACCCAAGGCATACGCGAGATGGACGCGAAGGGTCGTCACACGACCACAGCGCGGTACCTGCGGGCAACACTCTCCGGCGGGTGGCTCATCGACACCCCCGGCATGCGCGGGCTTGGGGTCGCCGACGTCGTGGCCGGCATCAACGAGGTATTTTCGGAAATCTCGACGCTCGAGGACCAGTGTAGGTTCCGCGATTGTAAACACGAGGGCGAACCGGGCTGTGCGGTCGCTGCCGCGATTGAGGCGGGTGACGTGACGCCTGAACGGCTGAAACGGTTCCAAAAACTTCGCCGTGAAGATGCTATCGCAACTGAAACAGTGGCGCAGGCACGTGAGCGAAACAAAAAGTTCACCAAAGGCGTCAAAAAAGCGATGAAGAAGAAAAAGCGTTAGCGCGGCATCCCAAGGGCGCGGGTGGTAGACGCCGCCCGCCCCGTCGCATAGTTTGACGCAAACACCCGAACCTCGGAAAGCCCGCACATGTCTGACGCCCCCGCCTATCAGGTTCTCGCCCGCAAATACCGGCCCGAGACCTTTGTCGATCTTGTCGGCCAAGATGCGATGGTGCGCACGCTGAAAAACGCGTTTGACGCTGACCGCATCGCACAGGCGTTCATCATGACGGGCATCCGTGGAACCGGTAAAACCACAACCGCACGGATCATCGCCAAAGGCATGAACTGTATTGGCGTGGATGGAAACGGCGGCCCCACAACGGAACCTTGCGGCACTTGCGAACATTGTGTGGCCATCATGGAAGGCCGCCATGTGGACGTTATGGAAATGGATGCCGCATCAAACACAGGCGTCGCCAACATCCGCGAGATCATCGACAGCGTCCATTACCGGGCGGCATCTGCCCGCTACAAAGTCTATATCATCGACGAAGTACACATGCTGTCCAAAGGTGCGTTCAACGCTCTGCTCAAAACGCTCGAAGAGCCGCCCGAGCACGTAAAATTCATCTTTGCGACAACCGAAATCCGAATGGTGCCTGTTACCGTCCTATCGCGTTGCCAGCGGTTCGACCTGCGTCGCATTGAACCCGAAGTCAT
>CAKZNT010000050.1 GCA_937132065.1 uncultured Loktanella sp. | reverse complement strand
ATGGAATAAAAATCATCGCGATCAGTATCGGTATAGGCAACGCCTGTGACGTAATGCGGGGCACCGGCTTGTGCGCCGAAAACCTCGGTCAGCATCGAGGCCGTGTTCCCGCGAAACGGCCCTTCCTGCATGCTGATGCCAATGTCGCTTTGGTTCTCGTCAAAAATGGCCGCGCGGTGTGACGGGCTTTCATAAAGCGCATCGTGATGGCGGTTAACAACACCTTCCAGATCATCCAGACGGCCCCATAGTACTGACAGGTTTTCACGAAACGTCCGGGGGGTCTCGTAATTGGCATCTGCGACGCGGTCATGAATGGTCGATCCGCCCTCACCACTATGCCCGAAATACGACCCGCCCGCTAACAGGAAACTGCTTTGCTGTTCCGCGGCAGCTTCAAGCTGCACGTTAGGGGCCAGTACCTGCATCGGTGTTGTTTGCAGCAGACCACCCATCGCATCGGTCACGCCGTCGTTCAATGAAATCCCCTGCTCGCGGGCAGCACCCGTCGGGTCCAAGCGGCTCTGGTTGATTAACTCGATCAGGTACTGTTCGGCTGCGGAGAGGGTCATGGTCACTCTGCTTTCAAATTATGTCGGATATTCAAGTTAGTGATTATATACTAAAAAAGGATGACATTTTCAAGAAGGGTGGCGGTATCGGTAAAGTCATCAACCGTGAGACGATGGCCATCCTCAAATGCGATAATAGTATCGCCGTTGCGGGTGGACAGCAGATCACTCAAATCGTCAGACCCCAAAAGCTGTACCGAAATTTCGATGCGATCAAAGGTGGGATTAAAATCGACAATCCTGTCGTCGCCGCTGTCAAACACAAATGTATCCGCGCCACTGCCGCCAACCATTTTGTCGTTTCCAAGGCCGCCACTCAAAATGTCGTCACCGCTCCCGCCGCGCAACACATCACGTCCGCGACCACCATCAAGATGATCGTCACCTGACTGCCCGAACAACTTGTCGCGTGCGCTGCCGCCATTGATGTCATCGTCACCTGTTCCGCCATACAACCGGTCTTTGCCGCCGCCGCCGTTCAGATCGTCATTTCCATTGTCGCCGCGCAATACGTCACGCCCGCGTTGGCCATCTAAATAATTGTCGCCATTGTTGCCCGTCAGCGTGTTGCGTTCGGAATTACCAAAGAGGCTAAGATCGCCAGCGCCCAAAAGGGTCGCATCGCTGACACCCGTCAACAAAGTCGTATCAACCGACAGATTCAGCGACATCGTGCCATTTGCCGCTGTGACAACATCAAGCTTGCCGTTGCCGTCAGACATATCCATCTGCAGTGTTGCGACGGTCCGGTCATCCATTTCGACCGACACTGACGCGGTGTTGCGCGGTGAAAGCGCAAGGGCATACCCCCCTGCATCTTCTGTCGTGTCCGCAGCACCTGCTGCGCGGATCACAACGTCAGACTGGCCTTCGCCGATGGAATAGAAATGATCACCATCATCGTCGCGGTAAGCCACACCCGTCACAAATACATCATTGCCTGACACCGCAAAGTTCTCGGTCAGCATAGAGCTGTTATATGTGGTCCCGCTGACCGTATATGTGCCCTCAACCTGCGCCAGACCGATTTCGCGAATGTCGGGGGTAAAGGTATTGGTGCGGTGACCTGCGGACAGGAACAGGCCCTCATGGTGCTGTAAAACAGCCTGCTCGAGATCAATCGTTCCGGTGGTTCCCGTCCACGCAAGGTTTTCGGCCCATTCCCAAGCGCCGGTAAAGGTATAGCCTGCATCGCTCATCCGTCCGCCAGCGGATGACCCGCGCGCGCCTGTATGGCTGAAGACGTTATTTTCAAGCATCCAAGCGCTATGCGCTTCCGACGATTCCGAAAGTATTTCGTTATGCGCGAGCACCTGCAGCGGGTCGTCGTCAATCCTGCCCGCAACAAGACCTTCGTTCAGATCAATGCCATACCGCTCGGCCTCGGCAAGCGGGTCAAGCCGTCCGCGATTGATCAGCTCAAGCAGGTATTGTTCAGCAGCAGAGAGTTGCATGGCAGATATCCTTAATCGTGGGCGCCGCGCAGAACGGAGCTTGTGATGAAGGATCAAAACACAACTTTAATGGGTCACATCAGCGGCTGCTTTCGGCCCAAAATGTGACAATACACGAAAACTTAGAAACAATGCGTTTCGAAGTTTACCGGTCAGAGCCTGTTTGCAATGCTCAAAGCGCTGCCAAAGATGCTAAATATCGTCTGTGCACCCGTCACAGGGCTTTCTGTGGCATAGACCAGATCGCCCGATTGCAGGTTGAATTTTGCAGCACTGAAAAGCCCGTCGGCATTGGTCAGGTCAAGCGTGAAAACAACGCGGGTTTGTGGCGGGCCGGCGGACACGTCGGCGCGCACAGCCGACTGGCTGTATTCACGCAAAACCAGAATCCCCTGCGGATCAGCGCGGGTGTCAGACACACCGCCAATGATCGACAAAGCGTCTAGCGCGGTCACGTCCGACTTTGGAAACTTGTGCAGCGCCTCGGAACCCGTGGCCCCAAGCGACAGGAAATAACGGTCGTCTTCTTCAATGATCACACGATCACCCCCGACAAGCGTGGTATCCAGTTTCGGGTCATCATAAAGCCGCTCAAGCGAAATGCCGTAGATATCAGAGCCGCGCATCAGGCGCACTTGCGGGTTTTCGATCGCGGCGCGAACACCGCCACCCTCAGAGATAAGCGATAGCAATGTATAGTCACGGTCAGGCAGCGGATACACACCTGGCGTGTTGACCCCGCCAACCAGATTGGCGGTATTTGCCCGCCCCGGTGCTACAGAAATTTGGACCTGTGCGGACGGAATAGTCTGTTTAAGCTGGTCTTCGATTTGCGCGCGTGCGGTTTGTGGTGACATCCCGACCACACGCAAATCCCCCACAAAGGGAATGAATATCCGGCCATCGGAATTGACCTGAACGTCCTGAAGCTGGGCCACGCGCTGGCCTGAATTGGTCAAAAGCGAATTTTCCTCGGCATCCCAGATCGTCAGCTTAAGCACATCACCCGCCGCAATCGTAAGTGACGCAGGTTGTGGCTGGCGGTTGATCCAGCTGTAGTGACGCTGGCCTTGCTGGGGCCAGTTGGCCAGAACCGGCAGAATATCGCGGCGGATTTCAAAGACCGAAAATCCGTAAACAGGGTCACCGTTGGGCTGCACCTCGACATCCGATGCGGCAAGCACCTCGGATTCAATGCCTGCGCCGCGCGGCAAGGCACCACAGGACGCGACAAGCGTGCATAGAAATACGGCGGCAAGCGCGCGTCGTGATATCAGGCCCATGATCCCCCCAAAGGATAGGTATCGAATCTCTTTTCGGCCAAGGCCTTATTATCTTTAAGAAATCGACATTTATATGTGCTGCAGAATACCGCCGCAATATGTGGGGTCAATGATTGCATAGCCCCGATAGGCGGGTTTCGGGAAAGGGTGGCCGATGGCGCACTCTTTCGGCCCAACGAAAGGTGAAACGCCCGTCCTTAAGGTGGCTCCATGCTGCTAGCCGTTCGCGTGAATGTTTTTGATTGCTGTGCTCGAGATCCGCGGCGTGCGGCCCAGATAGGTGACCTCGCAAAGGTCGGACAGAAAATCAAACTTGCCTACCCAATCATCACCCATGGTAAAGACATCAATGCCAAGGGTCTGCACGTCGCTGCGCTTTTGATCCCAGCTCTCTTCGGGAATGATCTCGTCAACATAGGTGATTGCAGACAGCAATGCGTGGCGCTCTTCATAGGTGAAATGGGATTTTTTACCCTTGAGGTCGTTAAAGGCGTCACTCGACAAGGCAACGGTCAGATGGTCGCCTAACGCACGCGCCCGTTTCAGCAATAAGATATGGCCGTAATGCAATGTATCAAATGTGCCGTATGTAATAACTTTTCTGGTCATCTGATGACGCGCCCTGATATGATGAAAAATCCTATTGACGCTTATACGCAGGGCAAGACAATTTCAATATCGCAGACACATAACGGTCCGCTTGTGCTTGGCGGCACGGGGCGGGTCGGGCGGATGCTGGCCGCGGTGTGGCCGCAAGAGATGCCCGCACCCTTATGGCAACGCCGTGCCAGTGCTGCTGCCGTGCAAGACGATGATCTGATCTGGGATATTCTTGCGACCGTCCCCCCCGCGTTACCGCGCCCTGTCACTGCTGTGATTGTGCTGGCGGGGGTCACACATGGCACGCCGCAGGCGCTACAGCAAAACACAGCGCTTGCGCAGGCTGGCCGCGCCTTGGCTCGCACCCTTGGGGTCAAAACCCTGATCGCCTCTAGTCAGGCGGTTTACGGACGGCAAAAAGGGGCCTTGTCAGAGACTGATTCAACCGACCCTGTTCATCCTTACGGGCAGGCCAAGCGGGATATGGAGCGCGCCGTGAGTGGGCAGGCTGACGTGACCTGCCTGCGGATCGGTAACGTGGCAGGCTGTGACGGCTTGTTTCAGGCCATGGCACGCGGCCCCGTTCAGATTGACCAGTTCCCCGACGGGCAAAGCCCAAGGCGCATGATGATCGGCCCCCGCGATCTCGCGCGTACGCTCGCCAGCTTAAGCGCCACACATACCCCGCTGCCGCCGGTCCTGAACGTTGCCAGCCCCGGATTGCTCGCGATGTCCGACATGGCCGCGGCTGCGGGGGCTGCATGGGGCTGGAAACCTGCGCCCCAAGATGCGCTCCCCGTTTTGGAAATGGATGTAAGCGCACTTTTGGCCCACATCGCCTTGCCCCGCGCCACAGCCAAAGATATCGTGACACAAGCCCGCGCAGGTGGATGGAAACCCGCATTATGACCCCACAAAAACGCCTCATGGACATTGTCATCAGCGCCACTTTGGCCGCCGTGCTTTGGCCTGTTCTTCTGCTTTTAATCATCATTCTGGCGCTCAGCGAAGGGCGGCCGATCTTTTACATTTCCGAGCGGATGAAGACACCAACACAGGGGTTTTCGCTGATCAAGCTGCGCACCATGCGGCCCAGTTCCGAGAATACAGGCGTCACAGGCGGGGATAAATCCGCGCGGATGTCACGGATACACCAGATTTTGCGCAAGACGCGGGCTGACGAGTTGCCACAGCTTTATAACGTGCTGCGTGGCGATATATCTCTGGTGGGGCCGCGCCCCCCGCTGCGGATCTATGTCGAGGCCTTCCCCGCACTTTATGCCCAGGTTCTGCAAAGCAGACCCGGTGTGACGGGCTTGGCCTCGCTGGTGTATCACGCCCATGAAGAGACCCTGCTTGCACGCTGCAAAGATGCCGCCGAGACCGACGCGGTTTACAGACGGGCCTGTGTGCCACGCAAGGCGCGGCTCGACCTGATCTATCAGGCCCATCAATCGGTCTGTCTTGATCTGGCGCTGATCTGGAAGACGGCAAAAAAGCCGTTTCAGCGGTAGACCATCTAAAAGATAGAAATTGTGTCGACCAAGGCAGCCAGATTTGTCACCCCCGTCAGGGTCAACGCGTCATTTCCGCCAAAATCAAACACCACAGAACCGTTCTGAACGTCGGCATAGCGGTCCACAATCTCTGCCGCACTCAGATTGCCGTTCCAGTTTTTATCATCGAGAAACAGGCGGTCATCCCAGACCTTGAAATCCGTGATCCGGTCGTGGCCGTCGTTGAACATAAACCGGTCACTGCCTTTCCCGCCTGTCAGTACATCGTTGCCCTTGCCGCCATGCAACAGATCATCACCGCCGCCGCCTGATAATCTGTCGTTGCCGCTGGCCCCATAAAGCTTGTCGGTCTTTGCATTGCCAAATAGCTGGTCGTTGCCACCGCCACCCTTCAGCGTGTCCTTGCCGTTGTTGCCCCTCAGGATGTCTGATCCGCCGCCGCCCTTCAGGATGTCATTGCCAGCCTTGCCTTTGAGCGTGTCGCCGCCGCCGCCGCCCTTCAGGGTGTCATGGCCCGCGCCGCCAACAATCAGGTCAGCGCCCTTGTTGCCGATCAGCCTGTCGTTACCCGCGCCCCCATAAATGCGATCATCACCGCCGCGTCCGTAAATCGTGTCATTGCCGTTACCGCCATAAAGCCTGTTGGTTGCACCTGACCCGTAGAGGATATCAGCGCTATCCAATCCGTAGGCGTGCGGACTTGCGGTGGTTGTGGTCAGAACATCCGCCCTGTTTGTCCCGATGATAGCAGACCCCGCGCTGGGGGGCGTTACACCGGACGGGGGTCTGTCAGGTGTGCTGGTGTCTGTTTGGTTGATACTGATTGTGGTCAGCCCCCCCTCGGGGTTGGGGTCACGCGGAGCAGGGGTATAGACATAAGGGGTGTAGTCGGGGCGTGCGGGCAGGGTTGGCACGGCGGTTGCAGGGCCTGCAAAACCAGGCACGATATTTTGGGGAACATGGGCGTCACCCACCAGATCAGAAGCACTAAAGCTTGCAGGATCAATCGGTCGGCCATCGGCACTCAGTACGATCAACACATCTGTGCCATAAGAAATCTGCACGCCATTTGCGCGGGGCGTGAAGGTGAGTTGCGCCGTGCTGCGCAGTCCGGGCCAAGCCGAGAGGTCAATCGTGTCGATGCCGGTTTCAAAGTCGGTGATCGTATCCGCGGTCCCGTCATAGGCAAAGATAAAGGTATCCGCACCAGCCCCCCCCGTCAGACGGTCGGAGCCTGCACCATCGGTCAGGATGTCATCACCGCCGCCACCAAAAAGAACATCCGCCCCTGTGCGCCCCGTGATCACATCCATGCCCGCACCGCCCGTCAACGTGCCACCTGCAGACGGAGCGTTAAGGGTCAGCCCCGCAGGACCTGTCGCAAAATGCAGTTGGGTGATGCCCGCCACTTGGCTTGAGGCGACAAATATATCAATTCCGTTGCCCGCAGACACAGCACTGATTGCGCTGACGTTCTCCAGCCCCATTTGGGTCGTATCGGCCAGATGCCCGCGCGCCAGAAGCGTGCCGTCAGGGCGCAACAGAAAGACACTGATGCCATCATCTGCGCCACCTGCAATCACATAGATCTGGCCTTGATGCTCAAGAACGGCCAAGGCGCTGGCACCCGCAAAACGGCTGTTCTGGCTATCAATCACATGGTCGGTGACCTGCAGGTTGCCCAAGGCATCCAGTGACATGACCGTCAGGGATGAACTGCCAGCCGAGGCCAGAACCACATATGTCTTGGCACCAATCGTGACGACCTCCATCGCCGTGGGGGCCGCAACCCAAAGATCGTCATCTGTGCCAAGACTTGATTTTGGTGTGATGTCGCCTGTGTTCGAGACTGCCCAGACCGTTATGCCGTTTTCTGTGCCAGAGGCGGTAAGCAAATATTGCGCTGTTCCGATCTGGGCACTTGAAATGGCTGTAACATCATCGGCAAATGTATCGGCACGATCGTAAAGCTCTTGGAACGACTGGAATGTCCCTGCGCTGTTAAACACCAGGCAGCCCATGTCGGCACCGCTTGCAAGGCTTCCGAAAACCGCTTGGTTTCCGTTGCCAAGTGTCAAGGTTTCTCCATGCGACAGGGTGGCAAGAGAGAACGCTGTCCATGGCAACACTTTAGTCTCACCAAACTGGCCTGCTTCGGTCAGTTGATGGGTTTGCAGTGCCCCTCTGCCCCTGCCGCCACCTGTCAAAAGACCCGTTTGGCCATCAATCTCAAGCTGCATGATGCTTGCCGTGCCGCCAGCCCGCAATCCGCCAAGATAGGTGACCGTATCAACCAGCGTCAGCCCTGTGCCGCTCAGGGCCCAACTGGTCAGCGTGCCATCATAAAGTGTGGACGCAAAAAGGCGCACCTGCCCAGCCACCATCATTACTTCGAGATCGGTAATGTTGGAATAATCTGTCGTCGTAGCAACGTGGCTTACGAGATAGAACTGAGGCATGAAGCGGCAAAACCTTACACAAGAATGAACAAAGTCATTTTGTGGTTTCGGCGTCGCAGCGGTTTTTGCCGTGGCTCAAATAGGGCGAAAGGGCGGAGCTTGTGCTCCAATTACTTTAAGCTTTATGAATCCTGCACCTATTTGGAGCGTAACATTGCCAAACGGGCGTGCCCTGCGGTATCTGTGCACAGGTAGTGCACGCATGGTGCACGCGTGGTGCACGCATAAAACACCCCATAAGGGACGCAGATTGTCGGTATTGTATAACATGGCAACCACACTTGCCCGCTCGACCAAGCGGGGCATATTGCTGTGTGTCGACATCCTTTTGGTGCCACCTGCATTGCTGACGGCAATGGTTTTACAATACGACGACAGCTTAACATTTGATAACATGCAACAGCACTGGCTGGCACTGCCATTACTGATGGGCCTGTGCGGACTGTTGACGGTGGTGCTCGGGTTACACCGTGTGCAGCTTAAGGCGTTTGAAAGCCACGCGATCGGGCTGACCGCACTACATGCCGTTTTGCTCGGGCTTGCCACAGCCGTGATGGATGATCTGGCAGGGTTCGGAACGTCATTTGCGACATTTATAAACTTTGCCCTGATCTATTTCTTCATGTCCATCGGCGTGCGGATGTTGATGCTGCAGGTGTTGCTTGAAATCTACCGGCGCGAGCAGCCGCAGTGCCGTTTGCTGATCTACGGAGCAGGCCAGACAGGCAGGCAGCTGGCTGCGGCCCTGCGCACCGACCAGTCAACAATTCCCGTCGCTTTTGTTGATGACAGCGAGGCGTTGCAGACCACTTTGGTGCAGGGTCTGACCGTCTATTCGCCGCTGACGATCGAGGCCTTGGTCAAGGCCCGCAAGATTGACCGTGTCGTATTGGCCATGCCCTCGATGACCAAACCGCGGCAGGCGCAGTTATCGCGGCAATTGCGGGAACTTGGGCTGGATGTGCATACAGTGCCGTCGTTTGCGCAACTGACCGGACAGGCCCCTGTCACCGAAGAAATCCGGGCAGCCTCCGCCGACAAGTTGTTGCGCAGACCTGCCTTGGATCACGAGCTTTCGGGTGGCTCGGATGTTTATAAGGGGCGGGTCGTTTTGATTTCCGGGGCAGGGGGCTCTATCGGATCGGAGCTGTGCCGGCAAATTGCAAGCTGTGCGCCAAAGCGTATTGTCCTGTTTGAAATCAGCGAGTTAGCTCTGTATAAAATTGACATGGAACTGCGCAGTCTGGCGCGCAACCGTGCCATTCATATTGTGCCTGTGTTAGGCTCTGTGACAGATGAAAATCTGGTTTCGCGCATACTTCGCGACCACAAGGTGCAGGTGGTGTTGCACGCTGCTGCCTATAAACACGTCAATCTGGTCGAACAAAATCCGGTCACGGGCATGGCCAATAACGTGCTGGGCACACATGTGCTGGCGCGTGCCGCAGCCATTGCGCAAGTCGAGCGGTTTATCCTGATTTCAACCGACAAGGCCGTGCGCCCGACCAATATCATGGGGGCCTCGAAACGGCTGGCCGAAATGCTGGTGCACGATCTTGCCAACCGCGCCAAGGGTGGCACGATCTTTTCGATTGTCAGGTTCGGCAATGTGATGGGCTCGTCAGGGTCGGTGATCCCGTTGTTTCAAGAGCAGATCAAACTGGGCGGGCCTGTCACGGTCACACACCCCGATGTCACACGCTACTTTATGACCATCTCGGAGGCCGCAAGGCTGGTGCTCGTGGCGGGGTCGTTTGATGCATCAGGTGACGTGTTTGTGCTTGATATGGGCGAGCCTGTGCGGATCTATGATCTTGCCTGCCAGATGATCAGCGCGGTGGGCTACAGCCTGCGCAACGAGTCCAATCCGGACGGTGATATCGAGATCAAGTTCATTGGTCTGCAACCTGGTGAAAAGATCGAGGAAGAGTTGCTGATCGGCAAAGGCCAAACCACAACAGCGCACCCGAAGATCCTGCAGGCCAATGAAAAGCATCTGAGCGAGATCGAGGTTGCCTCTGCGTTGCGCTCCATCAGGGACGCGATCGAGCGGGCCGACGAGACCGCCCTGCGTGCCGTTATCTCGCGTTGGGTTGAGGGTGGCGCGCATTTCACCCGCCAGACCCAAGACATTCCCCTGAGCTAAGGATCACACCATGCCTCCCAAATTTGGCACAAGCGGCCTGCGCGGTCTTGTCACCGAGTTGACCCCTGATCTGGTGAGCGCCCATGTGCAGGCCTTTATTCGCGCCTGTCCTGTCGGCACGGGGCTGTTTGTGGGCCGCGACCTGCGCCCTTCGTCGCCTGCAATCGCAGGCATGGTTGCAGATGCCGCACGCGCTGCGGGGCTGGTCGTGACCGATTGTGGTGACGTGCCAACGCCTGCGTTGGCCTTGGCTGCGATGGGGGCTGGCGCTGCGGCTGTGATGGTGACCGGCAGCCATATTCCCGCAGACCGCAACGGGCTTAAGTTCTACACCCCTGCGGGCGAAATCACCAAAGACCATGAGGCTGCGATCCTTGCGGCCTTGGGCGGCAAAACAGACACTATTACAGGCCCAGAGGTGATTAAAAACACCACTGCAGGGGCTGCCTATGTTGCGCGGTTTGTGGAGGCCTATGGCACGGCCCTCACAGGGTTGCGCATCGGCGTCTACAGCCATTCTGCCGTGGGGCGCGACCTGCTGCTTGATGTGTTTACACAGCTTGGCGCAGAGGTGATCGAGCTTGGTCGCTCCGCCACGTTCATTCCCGTGGACACCGAGGCCGTTGATCCCGCCATTCGCACGCAACTCAAAGACTGGGCCAAGGCGCATGGATTGGATGCCATTGTCTCGACCGACGGGGACGGGGACAGACCCCTGATGACCGACGCCACTGGCACGGTGATTGTGGGCGATGTGCTGGGCCAGATCACAGGGGCTGCATTAAACGCAACGACTGCGGTGACACCTGTTTCCTCGAACACAGGGGCCGAGGCGAAATTTGACACGGTCATCCGCACGCGCATCGGCTCGCCCTATGTGATCGCGGGCATGGAAGCGGCAGGCGGCGATGTC
>CAKZNT010000049.1 GCA_937132065.1 uncultured Loktanella sp. | reverse complement strand
ACATAGGCTTTGTCAGCAATTTCAAGGGCTTGTCTGGCGTTCTGTTCGACCATCAAGATCGGGATACCCGTGCGAGCAACCTCGATAATGCGGTCAAACAACTCATCCATAACGATTGGCGAAACACCTGCTGTTGGCTCATCAAGCATCAGAACCTTCGGCTTTGTCATCAACGCACGGCCAACGGCAACTTGTTGACGCTGACCACCAGAAAGCTCGCCCGCTGCCTGATGGCGCTTGTCTTTCAAAATCGGGAAAAGCTCGTAAATCTGGGCCATTGTGTCACTGAAATCATCAGTGCGAATGAATGCCCCCATTTCGAGGTTTTCTTCAACAGTCATGGACGTAAAGATGTTGGAGGTCTGGGGCACAAAGCCCATCCCCTTCACAACGCGCTGCTGCGGGGTGAGTGTGGTAATGTCCTCGCCGTCGAGCCGCACAGCGCCAGAATGCACATTCAGCATCCCGAACAAGGCTTTCATCGCCGTTGATTTACCAGCGCCGTTTGGCCCCACGATCACAGCAATCTCGCCCGGATCAACAGAAATGGTGCAGTCGTGCAGAATATCGGGGCCTTTGCCGTAGCCGCCCGTCATCGCGTCACCCATCAAGAATGGACCACCCGTTGCAGGAACGGCCTGACCCATGCGATCTGGTCCCTCCGATGTGCCACGTCCGCCCGGTTTGACGATGCTGGCATCTTTGTTACCGCGGGTGTTTTGGTAGGGGTTGCTCGTCATGTCGTTAACCCTCGGGCTGTTGCAAGTTCATTTCCGATGTTCATTAGCCACCCACCTGCGCTTTGTTCTTAAGGCCAGTGCCGAGGTATGCTTCGATCACTTGCTCGTTGGCTTTGATTTCTGCGAGCGTGCCCTCTGCGAGAACCTTGCCTTCAGCCATACAAATCACAGGGTCGCAAAGGCGTCCGATGAAATCCATGTCATGCTCGATCACGACAAAGGTATAGCCGCGCTCTTTGTTCAACCGAATGATCGCATCGCCAATGGTGTTGAGCAATGTGCGGTTCACACCCGCGCCGACCTCGTCAAGGAATACGATTTTGGCATCGACCATCATCGTGCGGCCAAGTTCGAGCAGCTTCTTCTGGCCGCCCGAAAGGTTGCCCGCTTTTTCATCCTTAAGGTGGTCGATCGTGAGGAATTCAAGCACCTCGTCAGCCTTGGCAAGCAGGGCGCGCTCTTCGTCGGCAATCCGCTTGCGACCAAACCATGCGTTCCAAAGCGTTTCACCTGATTGCGCACCTGGCACCATCATCAGGTTCTCGCGAACGGTCATGGTTGAAAATTCATGTGCGATTTGGAAGGTGCGCAACACTCCCTTGTGAAACAACTCGTGGGGCGGCAAGCCCGTGATGTCGTTCCCAAGCATCGAAACATGACCGGAAGAAGGTTGAAGAACCCCCGCAATCACATTGAAAAGAGTGGTTTTTCCAGCCCCGTTGGGACCGATAAGGCCGGTAATGGAGCCTTCCTCGATGCGAAGGGTCGCACCATCTACGGCGCGAAAACCACCAAAGGTTTTCACCAAATTATCTACGACGATCATGTTATCCCCCCGCACGTCCAAGACGTGTCGTATCTTATTGAAATGGCGCGGGAAAAATCCCGCGCCATTCAGTATTCGCAAGCGCTATTTAGCGGTAACCGATTGTGGAGTAAACACCATCAGCAAATTCGATTTCCTGATAGTTACCAGCGGATTCACCTGGTCCAATCAATTCAACCGCGGACGCACCAACATAGTCGATTTCGCCGCCAGCAGCCAAGATCTCGAGACCTTTCGCCAATTCACCTGGCATGATCTGTTCGCCTGGTGCGTTTGCAACGTTCATCACGTGGTCTTTGTAGTCTGCGGAGTTCGAAGACCCAGCAGCCTGCATCGCCAACATGATCAAAGCAGCCGCATCGTAGCTCTCTGGTGAGAACGCGCCTGTGCCGTCAAAGCCGGCAGCAGCAGCCAGTTCGATGAACTTGCCAGCACCAGCGTTGTCTGTGCCCGGATATGCGCCGTAAGAACCGTTCAGTTCAGCACCGAAGTTTTCGTTCAGCTTTGCGCCAACCATGCCGTCTGGGAAGTAGAATGTCTCAAACGCGCCTGTGTCGAGTGCAGAGCGCACAACGCCAGAACCACCTTGGTCAACATAACCGGCAACAACCAGAACTTCGCCACCAGCGGATGCAAGTGCACCAACTTCAGCAGAGTAGTCTGCCTTGCCGTCTTCGTGTGCAGCAGAGATTGTCACTGTGCCGCCAGCCGCTTCAAAAGCAGCTTGGAACGCGTCAGCCAAACCTTTGCCGTAGTCGTTGTTTGTATATGTCAAAGCAACTTCTTCAACGCCGCGGTCCTGAAGGATCTCGGTAATGATTACGCCCTGACGTGCGTCAGACGGCGCTGTGCGGAAAAACAAGCCGTTGTCTTCTGCGGTGGACAGGCCCGGTGATGTCGCGGAAGGCGAGATCATCACAACGCCGTTTGGCAATGCGACGTTTGCAAGGATCGCACCGGTAACACCGGAACAGTCAGCGCCCATGATCGCGTTTACCTTGTCAGCAGTCACTGCACGCTCGGCAGCAGTCGTTGCCGCACCAGAGTCGATACACGTGCTGTCGCTGCGGATGGACGTTACTGTAGACCCGTCAAGAAGAGCGCCGGACTCGGAGACTTCCTTCATCGCCAGCTCAGCACCGTCAGCCATTGCTGGTGTGATGGACTCGAGCGGGCCAGTGAAGCCCAAGATCACGCCAACTTTCACATCTTCTGCGAAAGCAGCAGTGGACATCATTGCAACGGCGGATGTCGCCATAAATAGTTTTTTCATCGTTTTTTCTCCCTAGGTGGATATCTTTATCCTGCGGCGAGATTAACAGCCCTTTTAAGAATGTGAAGCGGGAACCATGGGGCAATTTCGCCGAAAAACGACCGTTTCGCAGGAATAATGGCTGTTGTGGGCCGATTTAGATCGAAAGCCGCGTGGCATGTGCGCCGCGCTCGCGATATGGCGTGGTATCGTAATGGGACCGATAGCATTTCGAAAAATGCGAAGGTGACGCGAATCCGCAGGCCAGTGCGACGTTGATCACGGTCATATCTGTCTGCATCAAAAGGTTGCGCGCCTTTTGCAGGCGCAGCTCCATATAATACCGCTTGGGGCTACGCGACAGGTAGCGGCGAAACAGCCGCTCTAGCTGGCGGGTCGACATACCAACATCTTTGGCCAGTGTCGCAGGGCTGATCGGTTCTTCGATATTGGTTTCCATGATCTGGATGACGCGGCTTAGTTTCGGGTGGCGCACGCCGATACGGGTCGGGATCGATAGGCGCTGGGTGTCCTGATCAGTGCGGATCGAGGAATAGATCAGGATATCGGCAACAGCACTGGCAAGCTCCTCACCGTGATCATCGGCCACAATCTTGAGCATGAGGTCAATCGAGGCCGTGCCGCCGGCAGTCGTGATCCGGTTGCCGTCGATCACAAATACCGATTTCGTCAGTTCGACCTCCTCGAACTCCTCGATAAAGCTATCTTGGTTCTCCCAGTGAATTGTCGCCTTGCGCCCGTCCAGCAGGCCAGCCTTTGCCATTGTATAGCCTGCCGTGCAAAGGCCGCCGATGGTGACACCGCGCCGCGCCTCGCGTCTGATCCAGTTCAACGTCCGCTTGGTCGTCGCTTGCTGAACACCAACACCACCACAAAGCATGATTGTGTCATCGCGCTCCAGTTCAATCAGGTCGGACTCCAGATGAAAGGCACAGCCGTTCGAACAGGTCGCAACATCCCCGCCTTCGCCGATGATCTTCCACGCATAAAGCGTCTTTCCAGCCGTGCGGTTCGCGATCCGCAGGCTTTCGATGGCAGAGGCAAAACACAGCATCGTGAATTGCTCCATCAGAACAAACACAAAGCGGCGCGGCTTGCCTGCGTAATCAACGTCAACTGTTTGCGGCTCTAAAGTCATTATCTAACCCGTTCTCAGCGTTTTTCGACACGATCATACCAGACGAGTCGCGATATTAGCCGTCATACACCCAAATTGTCGCATCACAATGGTTGCTTTTCATCGATTTGCATGGCTTTTGTCATTGCTCGCCCCTTTGTGCGGGCTATAACGGCATGTGCTAACGCTAACAGCGTAGCAATTCTGATAGATGGAGCAAGACAATGACTGATTGGCAAAAATCTGACTGGCGCAAAAAGCCTCGTGTTCAGATGCCTGATTATCTCGACGCAAATGCCCTTAAGGCTGTTGAGGATCGTCTTGGCTCATATCCACCGCTGGTTTTCGCGGGCGAGGCACGCAAGCTGAAGTCCCAACTGGGGGCCGTGAGCCGTGGCGAGGCGTTTTTGTTGCAAGGCGGCGATTGCGCGGAGAGCTTTGCCGAATTTGGCGCTGATGGGATCCGCGACACCTTTAAGGTGATGTTGCAAATGGCGATGGTTCTGACCTACGGCGCAAAAGTGCCCGTCGTCAAAGTGGGCCGCATGGCGGGCCAGATGGCAAAGCCACGCTCTGCACCGACCGAGACAATCGGCGGCGTCGAGTTGCCAAGCTACCGCGGTGATATCATCAATGGCTTCGATTTCACGCCAGAGGCCCGCATTCCCGATCCTTCGCGGATGGAGCAGGCCTATTTGCAGGCGGCTGCGACATTGAACCTGCTGCGCGCATTTTCGACAGGCGGCTACGCTGATGTGCGCAAGGTTCACGCGTGGACACTCGGGTTTACCTCTGGGCCGGAAGCCGAAAAATATCGCGAGATGGCCGAACGTATCGGTGATACCCTCGATTTCATGGAAGCTGCTGGCATCCGTGACGAGGCAACGCACACGATGCAGACCGTTGATTTCTACACCTCCCATGAGGCGCTTTTGCTTGAATATGAAGAGGCGCTGACCCGCGTCGATTCAACGTCCGGTAAATGGCTCGCTGGTTCTGGCCACATGGTCTGGATCGGGGATCGCACCCGCCAGCCTGACGGCGCACATGTTGAGTTCTGCAAAGGCGTTCAAAACCCGATCGGCCTCAAATGCGGTCCATCCATGACAACGGGTCACCTGAAGTCATTGATGGCCTCACTTAACCCCGAAAACGAGGAAGGGCGTTTGACGCTCATCTGTCGCTTTGGGGCAGGGGCCGTGGGTGAGCATTTGCCGCGCCTTGTGAAAGCCGTTGAAGAAGAGGGCGCTAAGGTCGTCTGGACCTGTGACGCGATGCACGGCAACACGATCAAATCGACAACGGGCTACAAAACCCGTCCGTTTGAATCTGTGCTGCGCGAAGTGCGCGAGTTCTTTGGGGTGCATAATGCCGAGGGCACTGTGCCGGGTGGTGTTCACTTCGAAATGACGGGCAAAGACGTCACAGAGTGCACAGGTGGTGTACGTGCTGTGACCGACGAGGATCTGTCGGATCGCTACCACACCGCTTGTGATCCGCGCCTCAATGCATCGCAATCGCTCGAGCTTGCGTTCCTCGTATCCGAGGAGCTTTCACAGCGCCGCACCAAGATTGAAGCGGCGCAAGTCGGCTAACTAGCCGTTATTGACAACAAGACGCAGGGCCGGACGTTTCACGTTCGGCCTTTGCATTTCTTGCGGCTCGGGCGCTTGGAATAGCGCAATAGGCTCGTGGCGGATCGGCTGACGGCCATCAATGCGGATACGGCGGCGCTGCCCGATTGGACGATCCGTGACAAGCGCGCCAATGGCCCGTGTTACCTCGCCGTGCTGATCAAGGAGCGGCAGCATCAAGAGCGCCCCTGTGACCTGTGGGCGCAACAACGACGCGGGGCGATGAAGCGGGATTTGCACAAGGGCTGGTTCGGAGAATACCTCCTCAAGGTGCACGGCCAAAGTGCTGCGATCATCGGCGGCAAAGAACGCGCTGACAGGCATGCCGCGCGGGTCCATCAACAGCACATCGTGCAGCCTTTGCCCCGCAACACGCACCCGCGCCACACCCGGGGCCACGCGGTGCATCACAAATGTCCACGGCAAGGCCGCGTGGATTACATTTGGATCAACAGCGGCACGGCGCGGAATTGACAGACCATCGCGCAAGCTTTGCCAATGGCGCTCGAGCTGCGCAAGGGCAGGGTGCGCCCCTTCGCCTTGACGGCGGGTGATATATGGAAACTGTAAGCTATTCGTCATGATCCGCATTCCTTTGCTCGCGCACAAACGGTCGCGTTTGGCTCAAATTCAATTTAACACTTTCTTAAGGTTCATATCACTTAACAAAGTGTTAATGGGTTAACGCGTTGCCGCTCTAGGGCACTTGCCCCTCTGGGTAGTTTTGCCTTAGGTGAAGACAAGCAAACCGCCACGGGAGCACATCATGATCCATTCAATGACTGCCTTCGCCAGCCTCACTGGCGCGCATGATGCAGCAACCTGGACATGGGAGATGCGCGGCGTCAACGCGCGTGGCCTTGATCTGCGGCTGCGTCTGCCAGATGGGTTCGAAGGTGTCGAAACGGCGCTGAGGGGCGCGTTGGGCAAGGCGCTTGGTCGGGGTAACATCACTGTTAATTTGCGGCTCGTGCGCGAAGACGGCGGGCAAGCGATGACAATCGACAACACCCAATTGGATGCGGTGCTAAAGGCATTAGACACTGTGCAAGAGCGGGCCTTCGAGATGGGCGTCACCCTTGCGCAACCCAACGCCGCAGACGTGCTCGCACAGCGCGGCGTCATGGTCCATGCACTGGCCCAGACCGACGACACAGCCCTTATCGCCGCCTTGAACAACGACATCGCACCGCTCCTTGTGGCGTTTAACGCCATGCGCGCCACTGAGGGCGCAGCGCTCAAACAGCTCATCACACAGCAGATTGCAGCCATTTCGGCCCTCATCGCACAGGCAGAAACCGCAGCGCAGGCAAGGCGGCCCAAGGTGCAGGAAAAACTGACAGCCGACATGGCGCGGATCTTACAGGACGTGTCCGAAATCGAGGAAACGCGGATCGCGCAAGAGCTTGCCTTGTTAGCCGTAAAAGCAGACGTGACCGAAGAAATTGACCGCCTAAAGACACATGTGCAGGCGGCTGGCGCGCTTTTGAACGATCCCAAACCGTCGGGGCGAAAACTCGACTTCCTCGCGCAGGAATTTAACCGCGAGGCAAACACTTTGTGTTCCAAGTCAGGGGCAAGCGATCTGACGGCCATCGGGCTCGAGCTTAAGGCGGTCATCGAACAAATGCGCGAACAAATTCAAAACGTAGAGTAAACCCATGAAAAGACGCGGACTTCTGATAATTCTTTCTTCGCCATCAGGGGCGGGAAAATCGACTTTGGCAGGGCGCTTGCGGGCGTGGGACGACAGCCTTCGGTTCTCGGTCTCGGCAACCACACGTGAACCACGAGAAGGGGAAGTGGACGGCAAAGACTATTTCTTTGTCACAACCGAGGACTTTCAGGCGCAGGTAGGTGCGGGCGATATGCTAGAGCATGCCCGCGTTTTCGGGAACTATTACGGATCACCACGCACGCCCGTGCAAGCCGCAATCGACGAGGGGCGCGATGTTTTGTTCGATATTGACTGGCAGGGCGCACAGCAGATCAGCAAGTCAGCTTTGCGTGACCACGTATTGTCGATCTTTATCCTTCCGCCCTCGATCCCCGAGCTTCACCGCCGCCTCGTGTCGCGTGGTCAGGATGATGTCGAGACAATCGAGCGCCGCATGCAGAAAAGCTGGGATGAAATCAGCCATTGGGACGGTTACGATTATGTCATGGTCAACGATAATCTGGATGAAACAGAAGAGCGGTTGAAAACCATCATTAGCGCCGAACGGCTGCGCGCAAGCCAGCAGCCCGCTCTGATGACCCACGTGCGGATGCTGCAAACCCAGTTTGAGGAAAGATAATGATCTATGCACTCGCAGATTTAACTCCAACTGTGGACGCTGACGCTTGGGTCGCACCCGGGGCGCATGTCATCGGCCACGTAGTTCTGGGGCCTGGCGCTTCGATCTGGTTCGGGGCTGCGCTTCGCGGCGATAACGAACCGATTATCGTTGGTGAGGGCACAAACATTCAGGAAAACGCGGTGCTTCATACCGATATGGGCTATCCGCTCACGATTGGCGAAGGCTGCACAATCGGTCATAAGGCTATGCTGCATGGCTGCGAAATCGGCGACAACTCATTGGTTGGCATGGGCGCAACGATCCTGAACGGCGCAGTGATCGGCGAAAACTGCCTGATCGGGGCCGGTGCTTTGATCACGGAAGGCAAGGTTATTCCCGACGGCTCGCTGGTGATGGGGGTTCCCGGCAAGGTCGTGCGCGCGCTCGACAGCGAGGCCATAGACAAACTGAAGTTATCTGCGAAGCACTATAGCGAAGCCGCAGCCCGATTTCGCCGTGATTTAAAGGCATTATAAACGAACATGTTCGCACCACCTAAGGTTCATTCGGTTCCCATCCAAGGCGAGGATTTCGCGTTCCCTGTGAACCGGATTTTCTGTGTCGGGCGAAACTATGCGGCCCATGCGGCAGAGATGGGCGGGACCGTTGATCGCGAGGCGCCGTGGTATTTTACAAAATCTGCGCAGGCCGTCTGTCAAAGTGGTGAAACCGTGCCATATCCTGCGGGGACAGCAGATTTCCACTATGAAATGGAACTTGTCGTCGCGATCGGCAAGCCCGCGTTTCGGGTCGATACGGGCAGGGCGCTTGATGCTGTCTACGGCTATGCCTGCGGGCTCGACATGACACGGCGTGACCGTCAGCAAGATGGAAAAGACGCGCGGCGCCCTTGGTCTCTCGGGAAAGATTTCGAAAACAGCGCAGTTATAGCCGCGATCAATCCGGTAGCGCAATTTGGCGCTGTGACGAGCCAGCGGATTTCGCTTTCGGTGAATGGCGCAATCAAGCAGGATGCGCAGCTCAGTGACATGGTCTGGTCAGTGCCGGAAATCATTAGCCATTTGTCGCACTACTATCATCTTGGTGCGGGCGACCTGATCATGGCAGGCACGCCAGCAGGTGTTGGGCCCGTGGTCTCTGGCGACATGATTTGTGGCGGAATTTCAGGGCTTTGTGACGTGACGTTGACGATCGGTCCGGCAGAGTAGGCAGGCTGTCCATATATAAAACGCCGCACGGCTTAAGCGTATAATCAGTATTATGTAACATTTAAAGATATGCAGCACGGTAAATCGTTTGCATTCGCCCCCCAATTGCCGCCATGCTCGACCGCAAGCGACATCAAAGGACGGTTCATGAAAACAATCACTGCGCATCTCACCGATGTGACAAGCGCCGCAACCGTCGAAGAGCTTTGGGCCATTCATACCGCCTATATGTCCGACTTCGGGTTTGACCGGCTCATCTACGGCTACACACGCTATAATACCGCAGTGTCACTTGGTGATCCGCAGGATTGGGTTTTGCTTACCAACCATGGTGACGCCTATATGGACGCGTTTTTGACCGATGGTTTGATGTTTCAAGCCCCTATGGTTCATTGGGCACTCGAGAATAGCGGCGCATGTAGCTGGCGTTGGCTTGACGAGATGCGCCAAACAGATGCGCTGACGGAAAGCGAACAGAAAGTCCTAGCGTTCAACAAGTCCATGAATGTGGTCGCTGGATACACAATCAGCTTTAAATCGGTTTCAGAGCGCACAAAGGCAGCGATTGCGTTGACGGCAAAGCCCGGGCTTGATCAGGACGGCATCGACAAAATCTGGGCGCGCCACGGCGACGAGATAATCGTGGCCAACAACGTAATGCATCTCAAGCTGCTCAGCTTGCCCTATACGGGACAGCGGCATCTGACCAAACGACAACGCGAGGTGCTACAATGGGTTGGCGATGGGAAAACCACACAAGACATCGCGCTGTTGCTCGACCTAACTCCCGCGACAATTGAAAAGCATTTGCGACTTGCACGCGAGGCGTTAGATGTAGAAACAACCGCGCAAGCTGTGATGAAAGCCGCTTTTAGCAACCAGATGTTTGTCGTTGATATATAACCATAAATCTACGGTGGACCTAGAAAGGTATGGATTACCATACTTTCGTGACGCTACGTCAGGTGGCAAGATGTAACGGTTCCGTGAGTGGTGGCCTAAGGCCTGGGAACAGCGGGTCGGAACCCTGACAATTTTCAGGCAAGGCGACCCGCGGCCACGGACATCACCACTTCCTGTCCCCATCCCACGACACGGTGATGCGCCGTGGTGACACCGCGTATGCGGGGCCCCTACCCCAAACAATCGAAATACGTCTCAGGCAATTCTATGGCTGACCACACACGAAGGTCGAACGAAAACGGCCCGCACGTTTGAACGCGCGGGCCGTAAATTAACTTGTTGAAAGGCGATTAGCCGTTCATTTTTGCTACTTCAGCTGCGAAGTCTTCTTTTACAACTTCGATGCCTTCGCCAACTTCAACACGGGCGAAGCCAGTGATCTCAACGCCAGCTTCTTTTGCAGCAGCGCCAACAGTCAGGTCAGGGTTCACAACGAATTGCTGGTTCAGCAAGGTCACTTCCGCCATGTATTTCTTCATACGGCCAACGATCATTTTCTCGATCACGGCTTCTGGCTTGCCAGATTCGCGCGCGATGTCCATTTGAACGTTCTTTTCTTTCTCAACAACGGACGCGTCCAGATCAGCCTCGGACAATGACACAGGGTTCACCGCAGCGATGTGCATAGCGACCTGACGGCCAAATGCTTCGTTGTCGCCCTTAAGAGCCACAAGAACGCCGATGTTGCCCATGTCAGTCGCAGCAGCGTTGTGCACATAAGACACAACCGCATCGCCTTCCAGAACGGACATACGGCGCACGGACATGTTCTCACCGATGATCGCAACAGCGTCTGTTACGGTCTGCTCAACGGACTTGCCGCCCATGTCAGCCGCTTTCAGGCCGTCAGTGTCGTTCACTGTCAAAGCAACCTGTGCGATACCCGCAACCATCTTTTGGAAGTCGGCGTTTTTCGCAACAAAATCGGTCTCGGAGTTCACTTCAACAGCAACGCCCTTGCCACCCGATACTGCGACAGCAACAAGGCCTTCTGCGGCGGTGCGGCCGGATTTCTTGGCAGCTTTTGCAAGACCCTTGGTGCGCAGCCAGTCAACGGATGCTTCCATGTCGCCATTGTTTTCAGTCAACGCTTTTTTCGCGTCCATCATGCCTGCGCCAGTGCTGTCGCGCAGTTCTTTTACCATTGCAGCGGTAATAGCCATTTTAAGTCTCCATTTACGGAATTCAAATAGGGTCGAGGCAGGGATCTCCCCTGCCCCGTATCAGTTTCGCAAAGCTTACTGAGCTTCAGCCGCAACAACTTCTTCTGCGAACTCTTCCATCGCGCCCATGTCAACGCCAGCGGCGCCAAGCTGAGCCTGCATGCCGTCAAGGGCTGCACGTGCTGCGAGGTCGGTGTAAAGCGCGATTGCGCGTGCCGCATCGTCGTTGCCAGGAATGACGTAGTCTACGCCGTCTGGGGAACAGTTGGTGTCGACAACCGCGATCACAGGAATGCCAAGCTTCTTGGCTTCAAGGATTGCGAGGTCTTCTTTGTTCACGTCGATGACGAAGATCAGGTCAGGCACGCCGCCCATTTCGCGGATACCGCCCAAAGACGCCTGCAGTTTGCCCTGCTCACGCTCCATGCCAAGACGCTCTTTCTTGGTGAGGCCAGCGAAACCGTTGTCGGATGCTTCGTCAATCGCCTTCAGGCGGTTGATGGACTGGGAAACAGTCTGCCAGTTTGTGAGTGTGCCACCGAGCCAGCGGTGGTTCATGTAGAACTGTGCGCAACGCTCTGCAGCATCAGCAACAGGCTTTTGCGCCTGACGCTTTGTGCCAACAAAAAGAACGCGACCGCCCTTAGCGACAGTATCGCGGATAACCTGCAACGCTTGGTCCAGCATTGGCACTGTCTGTGTCAGGTCCATGATGTGGATGCCGTTGCGGCTACCGTAAATGTGGTTTTGCATCTTTGGGTTCCAGCGCGCTGTCTGGTGGCCAAAGTGAACGCCTGCTTCAAGCAATTGGCGCATGGTGAACTCGGGTAGAGCCATGTCAGTCTTCCTTTTCCGGTTTTAACCTAGGACGGAGGGTGAAGGCGCTGGATTGCGACAACCGGTGGATATTTTGGGATTTCTCCCCAAAAGACCCGCCCCCGTCTGGGGATTTCGTAGCCGCGCTTTAGCGGGTGTTGCCGTCGGTGGCAAGTGGTGATGCCTCCGACGGCAATATTTTACGGCGATTTACAAGAAAACCCGCTCAACGAACCAGTATGCGCCAACAAATGCGATCGCTGCGGAGGCTGGCACGGCCACGATCCGGCGATACGCTTCCAAATGATCGCGCAACTGGATCGAGCCAAGGCAAAGCACAAACACCGCAAGCAACGGCCCACCAAAGAGCCAAACAGGCGCGTCGATTGCCGCGGTGATCACGCTCGGGTTCAGCCAGATAAGGGTCGCCGTTGCTGCGATCAAAACACCATAAAGCACGAAGCCTTGCGATGCCTCGTTCTTGCCGCGATCAACGCGCAAGGCCTGCCAGACGCACAAGAACATCACGGCGATCACAGCAAGCTGCCCCACTTCAACACCAATGTTAAAGCCGATCAACGCGGGCACAAATGCACCCTCAGGGAGGCCGAATTCAGCCAATACGGACGCAAAGCCCAAACCGTGCAAAAGCCCGAAGCCAAAGACAATATAGGGACGCCAGCGGCTAAGGTGGCTCATGAATATATTCTCGACAGCGACATAGACAATCGAGGCCGCAATCAGCGGCTCGACGATACTGCCCGGGATCGTGACAATGCCAAGCGCGGCAAGCGCCAAAGTGATCGTATGAGCCAGCGTAAAGAGCGAAACTTGCAGCAAGAGCGGACGCATACGCGCCGAGAGGAAAAACAGGCCGAGCACGAAAAGGATGTGGTCCAGACCCTTGGGCACAATGTGATCAAAACCGATCGGGATATAGCGCACAAAGGTCTCCCAACCTGTCGCCTGATTCCCGCCAGCGAGGGCGATCTCGGCAGACTTTGCGCCAGCCTCAAGATAGCCGTCATATGGGGCATCAACGCCGATTTGACGCAAGACCAAAACACCGAATTCAGGCGCCCAACCGACTTGAACAGATTGCGCATCTTGCGGGATCTCAGCCTCGAAGCTGATATTTGACGGGCGGGTCACTTCGATATCACCTAGGGGACCAACCTCAACCGCGGTCAGCACGGGCGTGACTGGCGTGCCATCCAGAACGATACTGATTCCAGCGGCCATTTGTGGCCAGAAATCACGAAACGCTGCATCAAGATCGGCGGGCGGCAGCGCGCGCAACGCGTCATAGCTCGCAGCCCCGGTCGCATTTTCGGTGTCAGTAATACTGCTCATATCAATGCCCGCGACAAAGGTTTCCAGATTGAGACGGACATCGAATGTCAACGTGTCGCCTTCGCGGGTCATATCCGCGATTGACGGCAGCACTTCGTGGGCGGTCGCTGATGACAGAGCCGTGAACATAAACAAGAGGGCGCTTGACAATAGGCGGACAAGGCGCAGTTTGATGAAGATAGAAAAGGACGATAACATGCGTAAATTAGCTCTTTTGCTTGGACTACTAGCGGGTCCGGTTTCAGGCCACGAGTTCTGGTTGGAACCCCTCGCCTATCAGGTATCTCCTAACGCTAGGCTTGCGGCAAACATTGTCAATGGTCAGGATTTCGAAGGCGTGATTTTACCCTACCTGACCCAGCGGTTTGTTCACTTCAAGGCGTTTTCAGGCGGCAAGTCAATTGATGTTGCAGGACGTGCTGGTGACACCCCTGCCCTTGACACGCAAGCCATCAACGAAGGGCTGAACGTCATCGCATATCAGGCCCGCTATTCTATCGTGAGCTATGAAACATGGGAAAAATTCGCAAGCTTTGCCACGCATAAAGACCTCGGTGACCTGCTGCCCCGTCACTTGGAACGTGGCTTACCCACAGAAGACTTCAAGGAGCTATATGCGCGCTATTCCAAAACCCTGATCGGCGTTGGCAACAGCGAGGGGTCGGATCGGCGGATCGGGCTTGAAACAGAAATTGTTGCGTTGACCAACCCCTACACCGACGATCTTTCATCAGGGGTAAAGGTCCAGCTCTTTTACAAGGCAGATGCGCGCGCCAACAGCCAGATCGAGATCTTTGAAAAATCGCCGAGCGATAGCGTCACCTCGTTTTATCTGCGCACAGATGGGAACGGCATAGCCACGATCCCCGTGAAATCGGGGCATAGCTATATGGCCGATGCGGTCGTCTTGCGCGAACCATCCCAGAACAACGCAAGCGCGACAGGTGCGGTCTACGAAACGCTTTGGGCAAATCTGACTTTCCAAGCACCATGACTTGCACACGCCGCACAGCTACGCCAAAAGCATGGGATGACACAGACAGCTAACATACTCTGCATCGGGTCCGTCCTATGGGATGTGATCGGGCGCGCCGCCAGCCACATGAAGGTCGGATCAGACGTCCCCGGGCGGATCACACGGCTTCCGGGCGGTGTTGCGATGAACATCGCGATGACGCTGCGCCGCTTTGGTATGAGCCCTGCCCTGTTGTCAGCCATCGGGCGGGACGCAGAGGGCGAAGAGTTGATGGCCGAGGCAATCCGCATGGGCCTTGTCACAGATTTTCTCTATCGCTCTGACGATCTGCCCACAGATGTCTATATGGCAATCGAGGGTGCCAACGGGCTGATCGCCGCTATTGCAGATGCCCACTCTCTCGAGGCGGCGGGTGACAAGATTTTGCGACCCATGGGCGACGGACGGCTCGGCTCGCTTGATGCGCCCTACAGCGGCACAGTTGCACTGGATGGCAACTTGACCAAAGAGCTGCTTCAGACCATTTCCAAATCGCCACTGTTTGCCAACGCCGACCTGCGTGTCGCCCCCGCCTCACCCGGCAAAGCGGAGCGATTGCTTGCCCTGATGAACCACCCGAGCGCGACCCTCTATGTCAATCTCGAAGAGGCAGGGCTGCTCTGTCAAACCACATTCGACACCTCTGCTCTTGGCGCCGCTGCATTGCTCAAACGGGGCGCGCACCGCGTCTTGGTCACCGATGGCGGCAATGCTGCGGCCGAGGGGACAGATGGCGACATCATCACGCACACACCGCCCGCCGTCATGGTCACACGCGTGACAGGCGCGGGCGATACTTTCATGGCCGCCCACATTGCCTCGGAAGCACAAGGCATGACCCGTATCGACGCCTTAACGCGCGCATCCAACGCTGCCGCCACCTACGTATCTGGAGAAACACCCCTATGACTATTCCTATGACCTTTAGCGCCGAAGTTGCAGCCGCACGCAAAGCCGGCACAGCGATTGTTGCCCTCGAAAGCACAATCATCACGCACGGCATGCCCTTTCCGCAAAACGTAGAAACCGCGCGGATCGTCGAACAGGACGTGCGCGACAATGGCGCGACACCTGCGACGATTGCGGTGATGAACGGCACGCTGCACATCGGACTGGAAGCAGATGAGCTCGACTCATTGGGCCAAGCGCAAAACGTCGCAAAGCTCTCGCGCGCGGACATCGCTGCCTGTATCGCTACGGGCGGGAATGGCGCAACAACGGTCGCAGCCACAATGATCGCCGCGCAGCTTGCAGGGATTTCTGTCTTTGCGACAGGTGGCATTGGTGGCGTGCATCGCGGCGCTGAAACCAGCTTTGACATTTCCGCTGACCTGCATGAATTGGCGCAAACGGCTGTGACGGTGGTGGCCGCAGGCGCAAAAGCCATTCTCGATCTGGAGAAAACCTTCGAGGTGCTCGAAACGCTGGGCGTGCCCGTCATCGCTTATGGTCAGGACGCCCTGCCCGCTTTCTGGTCGGCAACCTCTGACATGCCAGCGCCACTGCGCATGGATACCGCCGCGCAAATCGCCAAAGCGCAGATTATGCGCGGCGCAATGGGGCTTGCTGGGGGGCAACTCATCTGCAACCCGATTCCCGCTGACGCGCAAATCCCCGCTGACGTGCTCGCGCCTGTCATCGCACAAGCCCTCTCTGAAGCCGAGGCGCAAAATGTCAGCGCAAAACAGGTCACGCCGTTCCTGCTTGGGCGGATTTTCGAGCTCACCAAGGGCCGCTCGCTTACCGCCAATATCGCATTGGTGCGCAACAACGCATGCCTCGGGGCGCAAATTGCACGCGAAATGGTGGCACAATCCGCCTGAATATGGCGTGTTGACGCGGAGCCTTGCGGGACGGCAAGTGTCACACTAAGTGATACAAAACAGTTAACTGGATAGCCGCAATGCAGCCTGATTTGCCCCTTGACGACAAAAAGAACCGGCGTGGCATCATTGCGCGTATTCGCGGGAACTTTCTTGCGGGATTGATCATCGTTGCGCCCATTGGGCTGACCCTTTGGTTGATCTGGACTGTTGTGGGTTGGGTAGACGCGTGGGTCTGGCCGTTTGTGCCGCGCGCCTACCATCCCGAAGAACTGATAAACCACTATTTCCGCGCCGATGGGGCCGACCCGATTAGCGTCAATGTGCGCGGAATAGGTGTCTTTGTCTTCCTGATCTTTACGGTGCTTGTCGGCTGGATCGGCAAGGGTATTATGGGGCGCTCGTTCCTGCGCATTGGCGAGGGTTTCGTCGAGCGGATGCCTGTTGTGCGCTCGATCTACAACGGCGTGAAACAGATCGCTGAAACCGTGTTTTCACAGCGCGATACCTCCTTTGATAAGGCGTGCCTGATTGAATATCCGCGCAAAGGAATATGGGCCGTGGCGTTTGTTTCGACCTCCGCTAAGGGCGAAGTCCGCCAAAAACTGATGGATGGCGACGAGATTGTCACTGTCTTTTTGCCGACAACGCCGAACCCGACATCGGGATTCCTGCTCTTTCTGCCCCGCTCTGACATAAAGGAACTTGATATGAGTGTCGAAGACGCCGCTAAGCTCGTGATATCGGCAGGGCTTGTTTACCCAAACGATAAATCCCGACCCAGCGAGGGCAAGGGATGATGCTGGGCGCAGGCCTCACGGGCTTTGCAACGGGATTTTCGCTCATTCTGGCAATCGGCGCGCAAAACGCCTTTGTGTTGCGCCAAGGGCTGATCCGCCAACACGTCTTCTGGCTTTGCCTGCTCTGCGCCACCTCGGATGCATTGTTGATCACCGCTGGTGTGCTTGGCTTTGGCGTGATTGTTGAAGCTGCGCCAATGTTGCCTCAGGTCATGGCATGGGCTGGGGCCGCGTTTCTTTTCGTCTACGGTGCGATGCGGCTTTGGGCGGCCTATCTGGGCAATTACGATATGCAATTGTCAGGGCAATCCGCAGGTCTCTGGGCCACCCTCGCTACCGCTGCTGCATTCACATGGCTCAATCCCCATGTCTACCTAGACACATTAGGATTGATCGGCGCAATCTCAACCAAATTCGACATGAACGTCGAGCGCTATGCCTTTGGAATTGGCGCGGTTTTATCGTCATTCGTGTTCTTTTTCGGCCTTGGATACGGGGCACGCCTGCTTGCGCCGATCATGCAATCGGCGCGCGCTTGGCAGGTCCTTGATGTGCTCATCGGCATCGTGATGTGGGCGCTCGCGGCAATGCTCCTCGCTTAAAGCGCCGTCCACCCGCCATCGACACTAATCGTTGTGCCTGTGATCTGGGTCGCTGCATCCGAGCATAGAAAATTCACCGTGCCGCCCAGCTGCTCGACGGTCGCAAATTCCTTGGATGGTTGGCGGGCAAGCATGACCTCCTTGATCACCGTTTCGCGGTCCATCCCGTATTCTTTCATCGTATCGGGGATTTGGGCCTCGACCAGCGGTGTCAGCACATAACCGGGGCAGACGGCATTGCAAGTGATCGGATCTGTCGCCGTTTCCAATGCTGTCACCTTGGTCAATCCAACGATCCCGTGCTTTGCCGCGACATAGGCGGATTTATAAGGGGAAGCGGTCAATCCGTGGGCCGATGCAATGTTGACCACGCGGCCCCATCCCTTTTCGTGCATCTGTGGCAAGGCAGCGGCTGTTGTGTGAAACGCAGATGTAAGGTTGATCGCAATGATCGCATCCCATTTGTCTTCTGGGAACTCCTCAAGTGGCGCGACAAACTGAATCCCCGCGTTATTGACCAGGATATCGCAAGCACCCGCCTCCGCGATCAAACGGCGGCAATCGGCGCCCTTTGACATATCGGCAGCTACGTATTTCGCGTCGACCCCGAACTCCGCAGCTATTTCTGCGGCGACAGCATGATCTTCGGGGCGATCCGAGAATGAATTCAAGACGACATTCGCGCCAGCGCGGGCCAGTTCGCGGGCAATGCCAAGGCCGATCCCCGAATTGGACCCTGTGATAACGGCAGTTTTTCCTATGAATGACATCATCGATTCTCCAACTCGGTTAAATGTTGTCATCAAATATAGATGTCGTGCGCACAAATGCCATGACGAACTGCCCAATTTTTAAAGCGATTCTCGAGCGATTCCCTCATCGGGTGCAATGTCTGGAAAACCCAACAAAACCTCGAAAAAAAACGCCCGCACAAGGCGGGCGTAAAGTTATTGAGGCAGGTTTCATACAGGCAAGAAACCTATCGAGCAGTAAGGTCTTTATAAGCATTTGATTGCCTGCGGCCAAGCTAAAAGTTTGAAATGTCGAAGAACCCTCTCTACGCTAGGTTTCAACACAGACAGGGATCAGAGGAATTGTTGCCAATATGAAACCAGAGTTTTTCGCATCGCTGCGTAAACTGGGCACGTCAGCCGCAGTCATCGTAAGCGCCACCGCCGCCATGGCAGAACCCAAGCATGGCATAGCTATGTATGGGGAACCTGCCCTGCCACCAGATTTCGTGTCCTTGCCATATGCAAATCCCGATGCCCCGCTTGGCGGAAAGTTGATCACGGCGAATGTCGGAACCTTCGACAGCCTCAATCCTTACATCCAGAAAGGCTCTGTTCACTGGCAGCTACGGTATCTTACAGGTGACAGTTTGATGGGCCGTTCGCTTGATGAACCGTTTTCTCTTTACGGCGTCATCGCCGAATCGATCGAAACGGGGCCGAATCGTGAGTGGGTTGAGTTCACGCTACGTGAAAATGCGACCTTCAATGACGGCAGCCCGATTACGGTCGAAGACGTGATCTGGTCTTACGAGACACTCGGGACCCAAGGTCATGGACGCTATCGCGGTTTCTGGGGCAAAATCGAAAAGCTGGAGGCCACAGGCCCACGCACCGTGCGTTTCACCTTTAACGAGGCTGACAACGAGCTGGCCCTCTTGGCTGGCATGCGTCCGATCCTGAAAAAGGCGCAGTGGGACGGCATGGAGTTCGGCGAAAGCGGCTTGGACGTGATCCCCATCGTGTCGGGCGAGTATATTATCGACGATTTCGAGGCCAATCGGTTCATCTCGTTCAAGCGTGATCCCAACTATTGGGCCGCAGACGTGCCGTTCAAGCGCGGTACGGGCAACCTCGACGAAATCCGCCTTGAGTTCTTTGGAGACGAAACCGCTGCCTTCGAGGCCTTCAAAGTCGGTGAAGTGAATACCCACCGCGAATTTAACGTGGCTAAGTGGGACGGTCAGTTTGACTTCCCCATGGCCACGAGCGGCGAGATCGTAAAGTCCGTCCTGCCCCACGAACGCCCCTCTGGCATGACAGGGTTCGTAATGAACGCGCGGCGTGATCAATTCGCTGACTGGCGCGTGCGCGATGCAATGCTGCAAGCCTTCAACTTTGAATTTATCAACGAGGCCATGACAGGATCACAACAGCCGCGCATCACATCCTACTGGTCAAACTCGCCTCTGGGCATGGAGACAGGCGCGGCAACTGGGCGGGTCGCCGAATTCCTCGCGCCCTTTGCGGATGACCTGACACCGGGCACATTGGAAGGCTACACCCTGCCCGTCTCCGACGGATCAGAGCGCAACCGCGCTGGCATTGGCGCGGCTTTGTCTCAACTCGAGGCTGCGGGCTGGACCGTGCAAGACGGTGTGCTCAAAAACGGGGACGGTAAGCCGTTTACCTTCGAAATCCTGCTGCAAAGCGGCAGCTCCGAGAACGCGGCAATCATTGACATGTATGCGCAAGCCCTTGGTCGGATCGGCGTCACACCGACAGTATCCTCGGTTGACAACGCGCAATTCAAAGAGCGCACCGATGCCTATGATTTTGATATGACCTACTATCGACGGGGTCTGTCGCTGTCGCCCGGCAACGAGCAATTCGCCTATTATGGCTCCGAGCGGGCTGACGAGGTCGGCGGGCGCAATCTGATGGGCGTAAAATCCGCGGCGGCAGACGCGATGATCGGCAAGCTTTTGACATCCGAAAGTCAGGACGACTTTGTATCTGCTGTGAAAGCTTTGGATCGTGTGCTGACGGCTGGGCGCTACGTTATTCCGATCTATCAGTGGAATATTTCACGGGTCGCACACTCCAAGAACCTGCACTTCCCCGAGAACCTGCCGATCTTTGGTGATTGGCCGGGTTGGCAGCCAGATGTCTGGTGGTATGAAGAGTAATCAAATAGGGTCGGCAGAAATGCCGGCCCCTTCTTTTATGAGGATATTGTTCAGATGAAACTGCTTATTGTTGTGACCCTTCTCGCCGGCCTATCCGCTTGCACCGCCGCGCGTGTGGCTGGTGGGGCCGCTGTTGGCGCGGGCCAACTTGCCTTGGGCGCGGTTGACGTGGTCTTGTAATATCCCTGTTACAAACCTGCGCTAGACAAGACGAAACAGACCACGGAAACGCACCATGAATATTCTCGTCCTTTGCACAGGAAACTCTGCCCGCTCGATCCTGCTCGAATGCCTGCTAAACCGGCTCTCAAACGGGCGCGTTCAGGCCTTCTCGGCAGGGTCAAAGCCCGCAGGCAAGGTCCACCCGCAGTCAATCACCATCCTCAAGGCAAACGGCTTCGCAACAGAAGGGCTTCGCTCGAAAAGCTGGGACGAATTTGGCGCTAACGGCGCGCCCGAAATGGATGCCGTCATCACCGTTTGCGGCGCGGCGGCTGGCGAGACATGCCCCATGTGGGCAGGCGCTCCCTTGCGCGCACATTGGGGTGTCGAAGACCCCGCCGCTGCTGCGCCCGAACAGTGGGAGGCTGCATTCCAACTGGCATTCGATCAATTGCATGCGCGCGCCAAGGCGCTCTGTGACCTTAGTCTGGCAGGCATGGACAAATCGACACTCGGCAAGGAGCTCACCCGCATTGGCAGTCTCTAAGAGAACCCGCCTCTTTGCAGAAGCACTAGGCACAGGCTTCCTTTTGATCGGGGTCGTCGGCTCGGGGATCATGGGCGAAAGCCTCGCGAACGGGAATACCGCCGTGGCCTTGCTTGCAAATGCCATCGCCACAGGCTGCATCCTTTATGTGATCATCACGACCCTTGGGCCCGTGTCAGGCGCACATTTCAATCCGGTTGTCACCTTGGCGTTTGCGTGGCGGGGCGAACACCCTTGGGCGCAGGTGCTTCCCTATATCGGTGTGCAGATTTTGGGCGGCATCGGCGGGGTTTGGGCGGCGCACCTGATGTTCGACCTCCCCATCGTGCAGACGGCAACAACGGTGCGCACAGGCACGCATCAGTGGGCCTCCGAAATCATCGCCACCTTTGGGTTGTTGTTCGTCATCTTTGGCGGGTTGCGCCACCGCGTTGATGCCGTGCCACCACTAGTGGCGCTTTATATTACAGGCGCCTATTGGTTCACGTCCTCAACAAGCTTCGCCAACCCGGCCGTGACAATCGCACGCGGGTTCTCGGATACATTTGCAGGGATCGCGCCCGCCAATGTCGCGATGTTTATCGTCATGCAAGGTGTCGGGCTGGTGATTGGCCACTTTGTGCTAACGCGGCTCTTTGGGTCAAACGAGTGACGTCACCCAAAGCACAGTTGCATCCTCCGCGCTTGTGGACACCAGATTGTGACCCATCGAAGCATCGTAATACGCACTGTCGCCACGGCGCAAATGCATCGGTTCGTAAAACTCTGTGAACAACGTGGCCGTTCCGGTCAACACAAACAGAAACTCTTCGCCGTCATGACGGACCCAGCCCTCAAAGTCCTCCATCGCGCGGGCACGAATACGGGCGCGGTAAGGGAGCATTTTCTTGGTCGCCAGCGGCTCCGCCAAAATACGGTGCTCATAGGTGGTCGTAATCTGCTCGGAGCCCTCGCCAAATTTGGTCACAGCCAAGCGGCCATAACCCTGCTCATGCGATGGCGGGGTAAACAATTGCGGCACGGATATATCAAGGCCCGTAGCCAGCTTCTTGAGGGCGTCATAGGTCGGCGACATTTGACCGTTTTCAATCTTTGACAAGGTAGAGCGGGCCAGCCCGACCTGCTCTGCGGCCTGCGCCAGCGTCCAGTCGCGCGATTTGCGCAAATCCCGCACACGCGCACCCAAATCCATAGGCGCACCTCTGGTTTCGGTCCCGTCTTCATGGGCAACGCGGATCAGGTTCTCGGGGTTTAGATCGGACATAATGCCTTCTACGGGCTGGCATCCGTGCTTGCAACTCCACCACAATCGAGGGGCTGCCAAATTCCAAACAATCACTGTGCGACAATGTGGCCTTTTACATGTGGCATGATGTGATAGACGAAGCCAAACCAATCACTCGCTGCAACTGCCAACCAAGGAGATTTCCAATGGTTAAACTCGATATTATTTCTGACCCGATTTGCCCGTGGTGCTATATCGGTAAAACCAACCTTGATAAGGCTTTGCTCGATTTCCCTGACCACCCGTTTACGATCGAATGGCATCCGTTTCAATTGAACCCTGATATGCCTGCTGGCGGCATGGATCGGCGCACCTATCTGGAAACCAAATTTGGTGGCAAGGAAGGCGCGATCAAGGCCTATGCGCCCGTGGTTGAACACGCAGCAAAAGTTGGCGCGACAATCAACTTCGAGGCGATGAAAGTCACGCCAAACACAATGGACGCGCATCGGCTGATCCATTGGGCAGGGATCGAACACCGGCAATCCTTTGTCGTTGATCTCCTGTTCAAGGCCTACTTTGTCGACGGGCGTGATATTGGCAACCATGAGGTTCTCGCCGATATCGCAGACACCGCTGAAATGGACGCGGCCTTGGTGACTCGCCTGTTGAGCACGCAAGAAGACACGCAGATGCTATCCGACCGCGAGGCGCATAGCCGCAAGATGGGCGTAACCTCTGTGCCGACATTCATCGTCGCCAACCAGCATGCCGTGCCAGGGGCGCAGCCAGCCGAAACATGGGTGCAGATTATCACCGACATCCAAGCCCAACTTGACGCCGCCGAACAGACCTAATTCCTAGTAAAAGAGTAAGCCCATGCAGGCGCCAACCAAAAAACTACACGAACGCGAGTTCATTGCTCTTGTTGCGATGCTCTTTGCCACTGTCGCATTTTCGATTGATGCGATGTTGCCCGCGCTGACGCTGATCGGAGAAGAACTTTCTCCGAGTGATCCATCACGGGCGGCGCTTGTGGTTGGGGTCTTTGTGCTTGGCATGGGACTTGGCACGCTGTTTTCGGGGCCGTTATCGGACGCCTACGGGCGCAAGCCGCTGATCCTGTGGCCCTATGCGGTCTTTAGCGTGGGGGCGTTGGTTTCTGCCTTTGCGCCGACCCTCGAAATCCTGCTCGCTGGGCGCTTTATCCAAGGGATCGCTGTGGCTGGGCCGCGTATCGCCGCGATGGCAATGGTGCGCGACGTCTATTCGGGGCCAAAGATGGCAGCGATCATGTCGATGGCCATGATGGTGTTCGGCCTTGTGCCAGCGATTGCGCCGCTCTTGGGACAAACAATCATGCTGGTCCTTAACTGGCACGGCATCTTCTACTCGATGATCGCATTTGCACTAATCGCAAGCCTTTGGCTCGGGTTGCGCCAGCCCGAAAGCCACCCACCAGAAGGACGGCGCCCGATGAAAGTCGCGTCACTTTGGGAGGCAACCAAATATGCGTTCAGCAATCGGGTGTTCCGCTACACGGTCTCTGTGCAAACCATGCTCTATGCCGCTCTTTTCACACAGATTTCCCTGATCCAGCCGGTCTTTGATCTCTACTACGGCATCCCAGAGAAATTCCCGATCGCCTTTGCTGTCATCGCGGTCATCACCATGTCCGCAAGCTTCATCAACGCGCGGATCGTGGCAAGGTTGGGGATGCGCAAGATCATCCAAACCGCATTACTTGGGCAGGTGCTCTTCGCGGCGCTCGTGACCACAGTGCTCGTCACAACCGGAGCTTTGCCCTTCTGGCTGTTCTTTTTGTGGGCGATTTCGGTCATGTTTATGGTCGGTTTCACGCTTGGCAATCTCAACGCACTCGGGATGGAGCCGATGGGCAAAATCGCAGGCATGGCCGCATCTATCTCTGGCGGCATCGCCACAGTGCTCTCTGCATTGATCTCGATTGTGATCAGCCGCGGATTTGACGGCACACCCCTCGCCATGACAGCGGGCGTGTGCGGCTGCGCATTCGCGGGGCTGGTGTTGATGCGGATACTGGGACCAAGACGCGCAACGGACGCGTCCTAAACCTTCTTTTTGGCCTCTGCCAGTTTCGCGGCAAGATCACGGGCGATGTTAAACGCGCCTTGGATCTTGTCGCGCTCCTTGGCCCAATCCCGTTGCACCACAATCTTGTTATCCTTGACCTTGGCCTTGCCACGCTGGTCATTGATGAAATCAACAAGGCCTGCGGGGGATGCAAATTTGTCGTTATGGAACTGGATTGTCGCGCCCTTAGGACCAGCATCCAACTTGGCAATCCCTGCCCGCTTACACATCGCCTTGATGCGCACAACCAGCATCAACGTATTGACCTCGCGCGGTAATTTGCCAAAGCGGTCGATCAGCTCGGCGGCAAAGCCCTCAAGTTCAACCTTTGTGGTCAGCTCCGACAGGCGACGATAAAGGCCCAGACGCACATCAAGATCAGGCACATACTCCTCGGGGATCAGAACAGGCACACCAAGGTTGATCTGCGGCGCCCACTGACCGTCATCAATAATGCCCTCAGCCGCGCCAGAGCGGATCGCCATGATCTGATCTTCCAGCATCTGCTGATAGAGCTCATAGCCGACTTCGCGCATCTGGCCTGATTGCTCTTCACCCAGCAGGTTACCAGCGCCGCGAATATCGAGATCCTGACTGGCAAGCGTGAACCCAGCCCCAAGGCTATCAAGGCTACCAAGCACGCGAAGCCGCTTTTGCGCGGTATCGGTTAGCTTCTGGCGCGGCTTGGTCGTCAGATAGGCATAAGCACGGGTCTTGGAACGGCCAACGCGCCCCCTGATCTGGTAAAGCTGGCTCAAGCCGAACATGTCAGAGCGCCACACAACCATCGTATTGGCTGTCGGGATATCGAGCCCGGACTCAACAATCGTCGTGGCCAGCAACACATCGTATTTCCCATCGTAAAATGCGTTCATACGGTCATCAAGTTCACCCGCCGCCATCTGGCCCGTTGCGGTCACATAGCTGACTTCTGGCACTTCGTTTTTGAGGAAGTCTTCCATCTCGGCCATGTCGGAAATGCGCGGCACGACAATAAACGACTGACCACCGCGATAATGTTCCCGCAAGAGCGCTTCACGGATCGTGATCGTATCAAATTCAGACACATAGGTGCGGATCGCCAAGCGGTCGATTGGCGGCGTGCCAATGATCGACAGGTCACGCACACCCGACAAAGAAAGCTGCAATGTCCGTGGGATAGGCGTCGCAGTTAATGTCAAAACATGCACATCCGTGCGCAACTGCTTAAGGCGTTCTTTATGCTGGACCCCGAACTTTTGCTCTTCATCAATGACAAGCAAACCAAGGTTCTTGAAGCGCACACCCTTTGCCAGCAATGCATGTGTGCCAATGATAATGTCAGCCGACCCCGAGGTAATGCCCTCACGGGTCAACGTGGCATCCCGTGCGCTAACAAAGCGCGATAACGGTCTGACATTAATCGGAAATCCGCGAAATCGCTCTGCAAAGCTCTGGTAATGCTGGCGCGCAAGCAGGGTCGTAGGCGCGATAATCGCAACCTGCACGCCCGACATCGCAGCAACAAAGGCCGCGCGAATTGCCACTTCGGTTTTGCCAAATCCGACATCACCGCAAATCAAACGGTCCATCGGCTTGCCAGACCCAAGATCGGTTAACACATCGTCGATCGCGCTCAGCTGGTCATCAGTTTCCACATAAGGAAAACGTGCCAAAAACTGATCCCAAAGCCCGTCAGGCGGATCTAGCGCGGGGGCTGTACGCAATTCACGCTCTGCGGCAACACGTATAAGGCGCTCCGCGATCTGGCGAATACGTTCCTTGAGCTTGGCCTTTTTGGCCTGCCAAGCACCACCGCCCAGCTTGTCCAACAGGCCGGTATCATGGCCGTATTTCGACAGTAGCTCAATGTTCTCAACTGGCAGATAAAGCTTTGAATTTTCTGCATATTCAAGCAGCAGGCATTCATGCGCCGCACCCAATGCAGTGACCACTTCAAGCCCGACAAACCGTCCAACCCCGTGGTCGACATGCACGACCAGATCGGCAGGGTTCAAACTCGTTGCCTCTGACAGAAAGTTATCGGCCCGCCGCTTGCGCTTGTTTGAGCGGATCAGGCGATCACCAAGCACGTCTTGCTCCGAAATGACCGTAAGGTCAGCCGTCTCAAAGCCTGCATCAAGCGCCCAAACGGCGAGATGCAGCCCGGATTTGCCAACGCGACCAAAGTCGGAGACAGGCACTGTTTCCACAATGCCCTCGTCCTCGATCAACCCCATCAGGCGTTCACGCGCACCATCTGAATAAGAGGCAATAACAACGGGACCATCTTCAAGTTTCACACGAATATGTGCGGCTAATGCACCGAAAAGGCTCACAGTTTCCTGCTGACGCTCAAGCGAGAAATTGCGACCCGTGCGCCCGCCTGCGTCGATTACCGTTGGGCCGGTTGCCTGCTTGTTTGGCGAAAACTGTAGCGTGCGTTTGTCGCCGATCGCCTGATCCCACGCGCAGTCGTCCAGATAGAGCAGCTCAGGTTTGGCTGGCTTATAAACGCTGTCCATACGGCCCTTTTGGGTCAATGCATGCATCCGCGTGCCATATTGGTCGACGATGCTGTCCCAGCGGGCAACGCGCTGCGGCGTCAACTGATCGTCCAAACTCACCGTGATGTTCGGCAAATAGTCAAACAAGGTCTCAAGATCATCTTGAAAAAAGCCGAGCCAATGCTCGATCCCTGCATGTTTGCGCCCCGCACTGACCGCCTCATATAGCGGATCATCCGTGCCCGCAGCACCAAACTCGATGCGGTAATTCTGGCGAAACCGCGTAATCGCCGCCTCGTCCAAAATCACCTCGGAAACCGGCGCAAGTTCGATCTCCTTGAGGGTCTCGGTCGTGCGCTGCGTCGCGGGGTCAAACCGGCGCGCACCATCTAGAACGTCCCCAAACAGATCAAGGCGAATTGGCCCCGTCTGACCCGGCGGATAGATATCAATGATGCCGCCACGCACGGCGTAATCGCCCGCTTCCATCACCGTTGGGCTTTGCGTAAACCCCATGCGCACAAGAAATTGGCGCAACGCCTTTTCGTCGATGCGATCGCCCACTTGCGCCTTGAACGCGGCGTCGCGCAGAAGGCTACGCGCAGGCACGCGCTGTGTCGCCGCCGACATCGTGGTCAGCAGAATAAACTGCGCAGGCATGCCATGCACAAGCCCCGCAAGCGTTGCCATCCGCGCCGCCGAAATATCCGCATTGGGCGAGACACGGTCATAGGGCAAACAATCCCAGCTCGGGAAAACAAACACGGGCATCTCGGGCGCGAAAAACGCTAGCGAAGCCTGCATCGCAGCAAGGCGCTTGTCGTCGCGCGCAACATGCACAACGGGGCCACTCTTTTTGACCTCCGCAAGGATCAATCGGGCGTCAAACCCCTCGGGGGCGCCGCTTACCGTGATATGTTTAGAAGTCGTGCTCATATCTTGTGACCCTTCGCAACCGCCCTGACCCGTCGCTTATAAAACGCGCACAACTGCCAGATTATGGAACATGCCGTAAAGGCCCGTGATAAAGATCGCAATCATGCCAATGATCTGGGTCCAAAGCCGATGGCGTAACAATATCTTATAAAGCGCCTCGCCCTCGGGATTTGTCGCCGCAATCAGGCGGCTGGTCGATACAGATGTCGTACCGACAAACGACATTGGAAACACAACAAGGAAAATTGCCTGCGCCAGCTCGATCCGGTAAATAAAACCAAGGGCCGCCAACATCGTCAGGACAAAAAACAAGATCCCGATCAACCAGACACCAGCAACCGCGGTGGCATTCATTTGGCGCGTGACATTGACGCGCACCAGATCGGCAAGATCAATCTCGGCCTGTCCGCCATGCTTTTTCGCGCGCTGGATCATGTCGTAAGGCACGCCAAGCACCCAATGGCTGACCGTCGACCAGACCACTGCAACCCCGATCCAATACCAAAGGCTCGAGAACGACCCAAGGTCGATCACGTGAAGGATTGCTTTACTCCAGTCCAATGGGCCGCCTGACTTATCTCAATTCAATTGGCGCGACACTAACCGCGCATCTTCTGGTTGCCCAGACTTGCGAGTGCACAAAATCCATGCGACCAAAAGAATGTGACCAGAAAGGCCCGCATCATGAAACCGACACTCGCCCCCTTCCCTGCATCCCGTCTGCGCCGCACCCGCCAAAGCGCGGCACTACGTAGCCTCGTGAGCCAGAACAGCCTAAGTCCCAGTGATTTCATCTGGCCGATTTTTGTGATGGAGGGGCAAGACGACGAAACGCCAATCGCATCTATGCCCGGGGTGACGCGCAAGACGGTTGATCGGGCCGTGATCGCCGCCAAAGAGGCACATGCGCTTGGCATTCCTGCGATCTGCATCTTTCCCTACACGGGCATGGAGGCGCGGACCGAGGATTGCGCGCTTGCTTGGTCCCCCGAGAACATCTCCAACAAGGCGATCCGCGCCATCAAGGATGCCGTGCCAGATATCGCGATCATGACCGATATCGCGCTTGATCCCTATAATTTCAACGGGCACGACGGCTTTGTCGAAAACGGGCAGATCGTCAATGATCGCACCGTCGAGGCGCTCGTGAAAATGGCGCTCGCGCAGGCCAATGCGGGGGCTGATATCCTTGGCCCATCCGACATGATGGACGGGCGTATCGGCGCGATCCGTTCTGCCCTCGAAAGCCACAACCATCAAAACGTGACGATCCTGTCCTATAGCGCGAAATACGCCAGCGCCTTTTACGGGCCGTTCCGTGATGCGGTAGGTGCGTCTTCGGCCCTCACGGGCGACAAGAAAACCTACCAAATGGACCCCGCCAACAGTGACGAAGCATTGCGCCTGATTGCGCGCGATCTGTCAGAGGGCGCCGATATGGTCATGGTCAAACCGGGGATGCCCTACCTCGACATCTGCCGACAGGTGAAAGACAACTTTGGCGTGCCAACCTTCGCCTATCAGGTGTCTGGCGAATACGCGATGTTGCAGGCGGCGGCGCAAAACGGCTGGCTTGATGGCGATGCCGTCATGATGGAAAGCCTGATGTGCTTTAAGCGCGCCGGATGCGACGGGGTGCTCACCTATTTCGCGCCCGCTGCGGCAAAGCTCCTAAACGGCTGACTACTGGCCGTTCTGGGGCAACCCGTCGGCAATCTCGTAATAGTCGCCCTTGTTATCGGTGAAAATGTGGCGGGTCAGATGGGTCTGTGTCGGGGCGTCAAATGCGCCCATCGCCACGGCGATCCAGTCTTGGAACATGGCATCAAAAAACAGGAAGCTTCCGCAGGTTTTGCAAAACCCGCGGCGCACCCTTTCAGACGCCTGATACCACGTGACTGCCTCCGCGCCCTTGATCACGACCTCGGATTTGGGGAACTCCGCAGAGGCCCAGTAATGCCCCGATTGTTTCCGACACACCGAACAATGACAGGCGTTCGGCGCGGTCATTTCGCCCGCGATCTCCACCTTCACCGCACCACAATTACAAGACGCCTTGTGCATCAAAACCACTCCTCTAGGTCACTTCTCGCCTGCGTATCATCTAACGCGTGACAGATTCGCGCAATTTGCTTATGTAAGACGCAAAGAAGCGCAAAACAGCTTCAAATAACAAGGCATAGAGGCAGTAAAATGACCCATTTAACACGACGGACCTTCGCGCTTGGCGCGGTGGCTGGCACGACTTTGGCCGCATGTGGCAATGGCATCGGTGGCAATGGCGCCTCCACAATTGATGCGCGCGTCGCGAGCACCGTGAACTTCATGTATGACCGCTATCCAGGTACACGCGATCTGGGGCAAAAGGCGGCAGGCATGTTGGTGATGCCGCTAGTCACCGAGGTCGGCCTCGGTCTTGGCGGCTCGTTCGGGCGCGGCGCATTGCAAGTCGGCGGCAGCACCGTCGATTATTACTCTGCGGCGTCTGGATCAGCGGGCCTGCAAATCGGCGCACAACAATACAGCCACGTATTATTCTTCATGACACAAAACGCCCTCATGGATTTCCGTCAATCCCAAGGATGGGCAGCGGGTGCTGACATGGAATACGCGATCAACGATCAAGGCGAGACGCTTCGGGCAGAGACAACAACATCGCTTGCCCCCGTTATCGCAGTTGTATTTGCACAGGCAGGGCTGCGTGTCGGCGCAACTCTCGAAGGCACAAAATACACGCGGATCATCCCGTAAGATATTGAAAAGCTGCGGGAATTACGCCCGCAGCTTTTCCCCTTTGGGATCAAACGGCGGCTCGGCCAAGACGACACCACGGTGCGGCTTGCCCAATATCATGACATCTACCTCTGTGCCCGCCGCCACGCCTTTTAGATAGCCAAGCGCAAGAGACATCTCGACGCCATACCCGTATGTGCCCGAGGTCACACGCCCCACGGGCGTGCCATCAGGCAGGAAAACGGGCTCGCCACCTGTTGCATCTGCATCCGTGACGTCTTGCACATGGATCAACGACAACACTTCACGCGCTACATTATCTTTCACCTGCAAGTATTTGTCTTTATGCAGAAAACCTTTATCAAGCTTTATCAAGCGATCAAGTCCAACCTCTTGCGGCCAATACTCTGGGGAATACTCGCGCGACCAAGACCCATAGCCCTTTTCGACCCGAAGCGACATCAAGGCACGACTGCCAACGGGGCCAGCGCCCACCGCTTGTCCGGCCTCCAGCAACGCCTGATAAAGAGCCACCTGATCAGACTGCGCACAGTGTAGCTCCCAGCCAAGATCACCCGTAAACGACACCCGTAGCGCAATCACGGGCACACCCGCGATCTCGATCCGCTGTGACCGCATGAAGGGAAATGCCGCCGTCGTCAGGTCCGCATTGGTCAACCGACCAAGCAACTCGCGCGACCGCGGCCCTGCAACATTAAACCCGCACATCTCGTCGGTGCGGCTTTCAAACGTTGTGCCCGCAGGCAGCGGAACCATCTGCCAGAACCGGCTGTGGTATCGCTCGGACATCCCGCCACCAATGATCATGAATTCGTCGTCCGCAAGCTTTGTTACGGTGAAATCGCCCGCGATACCGCCGCGCGCACCAATCAGGGGCGTCAGGCACGACCGACCAACCGCCTTTGGCATGTTGTTTGCAAATACGGCATTGAGCCAATCCGCCGCGCCATCGCCCTTCACAAAATACTTTGCGAAATTCGAGATATCGATGATCCCTGCATTTTCGCGCAGCATCCGTGCTTCACGCCCAACTGGTTCAAACCAGTTCTGGCGGGTAAAACCATTGGTGTCCTTGGTTCCAACCTCATCGGCAAACCAAAGCGGGTGCTCCCATCCGTAATTCAGGCCCATCACCGCACCCATAGACACCTGCAAGTCATAAGCGGGCCGCACGCGCACAGGCCGCCCCGCCGCGCGTTCCTCATTGGGGAAATGGATCGCAAAGCGGTTCGCATATTGGTCGCCGACGCGCGCCTTGGTAAACGCTTCGTCCGCCCATTTGCCAAAGCGGGCAACATCCCACGCAAACATGTCGTATTGGCTCTCGCCCTCGATCATCCACTGCGCCGCCATCAATCCCATGCCACCCGACTGGCTAAAGCCCGGAATAATCCCGTTACAGCAGAAATAATTGCGCAAGTCGGGGTGCGGACCATAGAGAACATTGCTATCGGGCGACCAGATCATCGGCCCGTTGATCACCCGTTTGATCCCCGCCGTGCCCACCACAGGCACACGGTCAATCGCGCGCATCATATTGTCCTCGATCCGCTCCAGATCATCGGCAAATAGTTCGTGACCAAAGCCCTGCGGCGTGCCGCCCTCGGCCCAGAACTTAAGGTTCTTCTCATAGGCGCCGACAAGCAATCCCTGCCCCTCTTGGCGCAAATAATATTCGCCGTCACGGTCCGCGACCGAAGGCAAGCGGCGATCCAATGCCGCTATCTCTGCAATGGTCTCGGTCACGAAATACTGGTGCTCGGTTGGCAATAGCGGCAGCTTGATCCCTGCTAGCGCACCGACCTCGCGTCCCCACAGCCCTGCTGCATTCACAACCCACTGCGCGTGAATGTCACCCTTGGGGGTGCGCACAATCCAACTTCCGTCAGGTTGCTGTTCTGTTGCGGTAACGGGGCAAAACCGCTCGATCTCTGCGCCCATCTTGCGCGCGCCAATCGCATAGGCATTTGTGACGCCACTCGGGTCAACATTGCCGCCATCAGGTTCATACATGATGCAACGGATGCCATCGAAATCAACAAGCGGATGCAGCCGCTCTGCCTCGTCGCGACTGACCTCGTGAAAGTTCATCTTGTAAAACTTGGCCTTGGCAGCCTGTAGGCGCAACTGGTGCTCGCGGGCTTCGGTCTGGGCTAAATACAACGACCCGGGCTGGAAAACGCCGCACGACTGACCCGTCTCGGCCTCCAGCTCGTTATACAAATTCATCGTATAGTGCTGGATGCGACTAATGTTTGTGCTGTCATGCAGTCCGTGAATATTGGCGGCAGCGTGCCACGTTGATCCAGACGTCAGCTCGTCGCGCTCTAGCAAAACGCTCTGCGTCCAGCCAAGCTTGGCAAGGTGATACAAGATCGAGCAGCCAATAACGCCGCCTCCGATAACTACGGCTTGGGCATGGGTGCGCATGGGGTCGTCCTTTGGCAAACGTGTCTCTGGTCCACGTTGGCGCATCACCTCGCGCCACGTTTGCCTCACAGCGACAATTTCATGTCAACTTTACTGCAAGTCAGGATCAACCATGGATTTGAGCGCCGCGCGATCCCCCTCGAACGGCAGCGCAGCCAAGGCGCGGCGCAACTCGAATGAAGCCAGCGCGCGGGCGGCCTTTTGCATCTTGGGGTCACCGTGCTCCTGAAGGCTGCGCAACGCCTTTTGCAAGCGGATCTGAATCTCGATCAAGGCGGCCCCGTCGCGGGCCAATGCACTAAATCCGGAACGCAGCAACTCCGCAGCATCCATCGCGCGCACATAAACACGGTCATATTTTGCGTCAGCACCACAGTGCCCCTCGTCGCGAAACAGGCACAGGATTTTGGTCAAACGGGTCATCACATCAATCGCCGTGCCCGTATCATTGATCCCAGGCGAAAGCGCCTTGCTCGCCATCTCCCCCAAGACCAGCAGGCCAAATCGGGGGTCTTGCTCGTAGCTGCGCAGCCCACCAAGCACAATCGCATCCGTGACGCGGGCCTTATCTTCAACGGGACCAGACACATGCGCCACAATATCCCCCGCGGCGACAAAGCTCCCGACATCGCGGGCGAGATAGATTTCGACCTCTTCTTCCTCAGCAATCTCTTGCAGGGCATCCACGTAGATGAATTGAATATAGCCCGTGAGGTCAGCACGCACTGCAATCGCGTCTTCTGGCACAGTGTCCAGTGGTCGACCGCCCAGACACGGCAGATCTAGGCGCTCTTGCAGGCGGCGGGTCGTGATCGTTTCAACCTGATCGGCGACATCAATCAGGCTGCCGAATGTCTGCAAATGTAATGTCCATCGGATGATGTAAATAACAATCACCGCCATCACCGCGACCGTCAGATAGAAAATCAGGAATGCATGTGCATCACCAAACAATCCGGTTTCACGCATCACGATCCCTGTCGTTGCATAAACATACGCACCAATAAACGTGGCAAGCGTGTTCTGCGTGGTTTGATCCTCTAGCATCAAACGGTGGATGCGCGGCGTCCACTGGGTTGATGTGGCGCGGTAGACCGACACCATAACCGTCAACGAAAACGTGGTTACCGCCAGCATGGAATTCGAGATGATGTTCAACAAGCGGTCCACGGACGCAATATCGACAGACCGCGTCAGGCTATCTGGCAAAAACACCGCACCAAGGCGGGCAGCGCCAAGGCCGATCAATGCCAATGACCCGAATAAAACAACCCGCACCCAGAGTTTGCGGGTCTGGCGAAGCGCCTCATGCACCAGATGCACAGGCAGGTTTAGCAAACGGACCATGAATACCCCTTCAAACTTAGCGAGACTTTAGACATCATACAAAACAAACGACACATTCTGTCGCAAGTAAGCATTCGCGCCTTTCGCAGATGCAGTCACCTTGACCTAGAGCATACTGGAGGGGCATCAAATGAAAACCACTACACGCGTTGTCGTCATCGGAGGCGGCGTTGTGGGCGCCTCGGTTCTTTACCATCTGACCAAACTGGGTTGGTCTGATGTAATGCTGCTTGAACGCTCCGAGTTGACATCAGGCTCGACATGGCACGCCGCTGGCGGGTTTCACACGCTTAATGGTGATACCAATATGGCCGCCCTTCAGGGCTACACCATCAAGCTTTATAAAGAGCTCGAAGAAATAACAGGGATGTCCTGCGGGCTGCATCACGTCGGCGGTATAACCCTTGCCGATAATCAGGACAGGTTTGACATGCTCGTCGCGGAACGGGCCAAACACCGCTATATGGGTCTCGAAACCGAGATCGTGACCCCTGCCGAGATCGCCAAAATCGCGCCGATCACCAACCTCGATGGGATTATCGGCGCGCTCTATGATCCGCTTGACGGCCATCTTGACCCCTCTGGCACGACCCACGCCTATGCCAAAGCGGCCCGTATGGGCGGCGCCACCATCGAAACACACTGCATGGTCAACGAAACCAACCAACGCGCGGACGGCACATGGGATGTGGTCACCAATAAGGGGACAATCCACGCAGAACACATCGTGAATGCAGGCGGTCTTTGGGCCCGCGAGGTCGGGGCTATGGCGGGCGTCTACCTGCCCTTGCACCCGATGGAACACCAATACGTCGTGACCGAAGAAACCCCCGAAATCTATGAGCGTGACAGCGAACACCCGCATGTGATGGACCCGGCAGGCGAAAGCTATCTGCGCCAAGAGGGTCGCGGGCTTTGCATCGGTTTTTACGAGCAACCTTGCAAACCATGGGCAGTCGACGGCACCCCTTGGGACTTCGGACACGAACTGCTGCCCGACAACCTCGACAAGGTCGAAGCCTCGATCGAATTCGCCTTCAAACGGTTCCCTGTGCTGGAAAAAGCAGGGATCAAATCCGTCATCCACGGCCCCTTCACCTTTGCCCCTGACGGCAACCCGCTTGTTGGCCCCGTGCCCGGATTGCGCAACTACTGGTCCGCTTGCGGCGTCATGGCCGGCTTTTCCCAAGGCGGCGGCGTGGGGCTGATGCTCGCGCAGTGGATGATCGAAGGGGAATGCGAACGCGACGTGACCGCAATGGATGTGGGCCGCTTTGGCCGCTGGATCACACCGGGCTATACACGCCCCAAGGTGATCGAAAACTACCAACGCCGCTTCTCGGTCTCCTACCCCAACGAAGAACTGCCCGCCGCACGGCCGCACCGCACAACGCCAATGTATGACATCTTCTCAAGCCTCGGCGCCGTCTGGGGGCAGCAATTCGGATTAGAAGTCCCCAATTACTTTGCCCAAGGCGATGAACCAACCTTCGAAACCCCGACATTTCGCCGCTCGAATGCCTTTGACGCCTGTGCACGCGAAGTGCACGCCGTGCGCACAGGCTGTGGCATCAATGAAGTGCAGAATTTTGGCAAATTCGAAGTCCACGGCACAGGCGCGCGGGCATGGCTCGACAAAATCATGGCGGGGCGCATCCCCAAACAGGGGCGCATGTCCCTTTCCCCCATGTTGTCCCCAAAAGGGCGGCTATTGGGCGATTTCACGATCTCGTGCCTCGCAGAAGACCACTTCAACCTCACCGCCAGCTATGGCGCACAGGCAATCCATCAACGCTGGTTCGAGCAAAATGAAGGGCCGAATGTCCGCCTGCTCAATGTCTCCGACAGTCGCACCGGATTCCAGATCGCAGGCCCGAAATCCCGCGACCTCCTCGCACTTTGCACCCGATTTGACGTCAGCACGATCAAGTTTCTCGATGTCGTTCACATGACCGTGGGCCAAGTCGCCTGCACCGTGCAGCGGGTTTCTTACACCGGCGATCTCGGTTACGAAATTTACTGCGACCCGATGGACCAACGCCAACTCTGGCAAACCCTTTGGAACGCGGGCCAAGCCTTTGATATCACACCATTTGGGATGCGGGCGATGATGTCCTTGCGCCTTGATCGCCACTTTGGCTCGTGGCTTTCAGAGTTTTCACCCGACTACACAGCCGCCGAAACAGGCATGGACCGCTTTATCAGCTTCAAGAAAGATGCGGATTTTATCGGGCGCAAAGCGGCAGAAGCCGAGCGCGACACATCGCCAGCGCGGGTTCTAGCCACGTTCGAAGTTGACGCAGAGGACGCAGATGTCGTTGCCTATGAGCCTGTTTTCATTGACGATAGTGTGCAAGGCTTCTGCACCTCTGGCGGATACTCGCACCACGCGGGCAAATCCATCGCAATGGCCTTAATCCCGCGCACGCATGCCAGCGCAGGACAGGTCGTCGAGATTGAAATCATGGGCAAACGGCGCAAAGCGACACTCATCACAGAGCACCTCTTTGATCCCGACATGCACGCTATGCGCGGATGATCCCCGTTCTGATCCTCGCCGCAGGTCAGTCCCGCCGCATGCGCGGGACCGATAAACTCTTGCAAGAAATCAACGGTAAGTCGTTGTTAAGACAGCAAATTGACACCGCCACACCGATTGGTCCTGTCTTCGTCGCTCTCGGGCCGGATCAAGGCAAACGCCATGCAGTCGTGGAAAAAACCAACGCCACACCTCTGATCATACCAGAGGCCAGCGAGGGGATCGGCGCCACGCTCAGGGGCGCGGTTCCCCACCTGCCCGCAGGCCCATTTATGGTTGTGCTTGCTGATCTAGTTTCTTTAGAAACCAATGACTTACAGTGCGTTGCTTCCACGGTGAATGAACACCCGAACCACCTGATCTGGCGCGGGGCCTCACCAAATGGTGATGCTGGTCATCCAATCATATTTGCCAATGCGCTACGCCCTGCCTTTGCCACGTTAACGGGCGACAATGGCGGCGAAACCATTGTAAAACCGCTCAAATCACAGACATATCTGCACAGATTTGCGGACGTACGCGCGCGATTTGACCTTGATACACCCGAAGATTGGGCCGCTTGGCGCGCTTAAGAAATAAGCTTTGCCTCGTGACGCCGCAGGATTGTGCGCGCGGCATTGTAGCCGTCGACACCCTCTTTTGTGCCAAGCTCGGGGAACAAATCAACAAGCTCTTGGCGCTGTTTCGTGCCCACGCCGCGCAACGAATAATCACCCGGCTGAAAGCTTTCGGACCACGTGCCGTTCGACAAGATCACTTGGTGCTGGGCAAACATCAGATGGATATACTCAACGCCCGTTGCAGCCTGCACCGTATCAATCCCTTCAAGGTGGGTCAGATGCTTTGCGGCCACCAATACTTCGGTCTCGTCAAAATATAGCTCGGTATCGCGGCCCGTCATCAACACGCGATGGTTCGGCGACAACAATAGATCAGACTCGGGCAGATTTGGCCCCAAGGACCCTGCCCGCACCATCACGGGCTGATAGCTGCCCTTCTGCACCAAGTCAGCTGCGGATAGCGACTTGCGACCAATCCATGCGATATCCTGAATCCCGTGGTCACGGGTGAACACGCGATCACCAACGCGCAGGTTTTCGACCGCAACTTCACCACGCGGAGTCGCAATCGCAGCACCCGGCGTAAAGCAAGGCACAAAATCAGCGCTATATCTGTCAGCAAGCAAGTTAGTGGCCTGCCCGTTGTTGCCGAACGCATAGATCGGAGAATTGAGCGTCAACGACTGGATCGGTCCAGCAGATAGCGCTTGCTGATCGGCATTATTGGTCAACTCGGGCGCAAGATAAACATTGCCCTGTGTATCTTGGAAAACAACAGCCGAGATATTGGCCGTGGTCCCGTCAGGGTATGTTAGCGTCGCGTCGAAAACCATCGTCGCATCAATCGTTTGCGGCACGCCGTCAATCGTGAACTGGTCGTTAGAGGCATTGTTGTTGGTGTCATACCACGTGCTGTTACCACCTGCATAACCACTTGGACCGGGGGCAAACTGTTTGATGTTGGCAGCATCCGATAGCCCGTTGCCCGGCCCGCCATACGTCCCCAGCCAGCTATTCACGGCAGTGGTGCTCACGTATTGATCACCCTCCTGCGTGTCAATCAGCGGGAGGTTGCCAAGGTAAAAGACTTCAAAACTGGTAGCCATGAGAAGTATCCCCATACATCAATTGCGCCTAGTCATAGACCTAAGTATCCAACGCCGTCACTTAACGGGGAAATTAGGCCCCGAATAGTCAAAACCATAGATTTTCGCCGTTTTCGGCCCGTTTTCACGCAAATGTGCGCTTTAACAAGAAGCGGGAGGCCATCGCTGACCTCCCGCTCTTCTGATCCGCCCACAACCGTGGGCGAATGAGCTGCATTCATTGCCTTACTTGATCAAAAGCTTGGCTTCGTGCTTCTTGAGAGCCTTACGCGCAGACTGATAACCTTCCAGACCAGTCTTCGTATTGAGCTCAGGGAAGAGTTCCATGATCTCGTTACGCTGGCTGTTGCCGATACCCTTGAGGGAGTAATCGCCAGGCTGGAAGCTTTCGGTCCATGCGCCGTTTGAAAGAACAACCTCGTGACGCTCGAACATGAAGTGCACGTATGTTGTGCTCATCACATCGACCGCGTGGATGCCCTCTGCACCAACCATATGCTTGGCAGCAGCAAGAACTTCGTTCTCTTCAAAGTAGAGCTGTGTCAACTCGGAGGCGACAAGCACACGGTGGTTTGGTGAAACCATCATGTCACGCTCTGGCAGGCCGTTACCCAATGCCCCTGCTTTGATCAGGATCGGCTTAAGGTGCGGGTTCTGAACCAGCTGCTTGCCAGTCATCTCTTTGTGGCCAACCCATGCAATCTCTTGAATGCCGTTGTCACGCGTGATGATCCGGTCACCTTCGACCAACTCTTCAACAAGACGCTCGCCTTTTGCAGTCGCGATTGTGGTTCCAGGCGTAAAGCATGGGATCACATTCTCGATCTCGGAGAAGGTCATCGTGGAGCCGTCAAGGAACGTCACAACACCACTTTCGGGATCACCGTCAGTGTATGTGATGAAGTCCACGTTGGACCCGGTCAGGTCAAGCACGTCAACATCGCTATCGTCGGGGTCTTCGCCGCCTTTAACAACATCGCCGCCGTTACCGCCAAGGAACACATCAGAGTTCTGACCGCCGTAAAGCGTATCTTCGCCAGCGCCGCCTATGATGGTGTCTTCGCCATCAAAGCCCGCGATTGTGTCGTTGCCGTCACCACCTTCGATAATGTCAGCGCCGAAGCCACCATTCAGGCTATCTTCGCCGTCACCGCCATAGATGCTGTCGTCACCAAAACCACCTTGGATGTAATCGTCACCCTCGTCGCCGTGCAGGGTATCGTCACCAGTGCCGCCACGGATTTCGTCGTCATCTGCGCCACCGTAGACAAGATCATCATCAAGCGAACCTGTGATCGTATCGTTGCCTTCGTCGCCGTAGATCGCGTCATCGTCCATGTTGCCCTGGATTGTGTCGTCACCCTCGCCGCCATAGATCAGATCCTGACCTACGCCGCCGTTAATAACGTCATTACCCTGACCACCGTAGATCGTGTCGTCGCCATCATCGCCCCAGATTTCGTCATCATCGATGCCGCCATCCAGAATGTCGTTGCCTTCACCACCATACAATGTGTCCGCATCGTCACGTCCAAAGATCGTATCGTTGCCGAGGCCACCATAGATCGTGTCACGGTTGTCGTCTGGCGCTTCGTCGATCGCGTCAGGCAAGGTCAGAACTTCATCTTCAAGGCCACCGTAGATGAGGTCATCACCTTCGTTACCTTCGATGATGTCTTCACCCTGACCACCGATGATCGTGTCGTTGCCAGTGCCACCTGTCACGCTATCGTCGTCGATACCTGCGTCGATGATGTCATCGCCTTCGCCACCGTCGATGCTATCTGCATCGTCGCCAGTCGAGATGATGTCGTTGCCCGCACCACCAAAGACCGTATCAAGGTCGTTGTTTGGCGCCGCATCGTTGTCACCGAACGGGATGGACCCGTAGTCGTAGTCCAGCGCAGGATTGACAGTGTTGCCAACGTTGATCACGTCGTCGCCATCGCCACCCTCAACAACATCGTTACCGATATTGTCTTCGATCACATCATTGCCAGCACCGCCGCCAAGGGTGTCATCACCAGACCCACCATAAAGCGTGTCGTCGTCAAGACCGCCCCAGATGTCATCGTCACCAGAACCGCCAGTCAGCGTATCGTCGCCCTCGGAGCCCTCGATCTTGTCGTTGCCAGCACCGCCGTAAAGGTCGTCGTCACCTTCACCGCCGTTGACCATGTCGTTGCCTGTGCCGCCGCGGATCGTGTCATCACCATCTTCGCCGTTCAGAACGTCATCGCCTGCGCCGCCTTCGATGCTGTCGTCACCAAAACCACCGTTGACCACATCATCGCCGTCACCGCCGTTGAGCGTGTCATCGCCTTGGTTGCCGTTCAGCGTATCGTTGCCAGCACCACCGTCGACAACATCGTTGCCTGTGCCGCCAGAGACCCAATCGTCACCGTCGCCACCTTCAATGGTGTCATTACCTGTGCCGCCATAGACTTCATCATCGCCGTTACCAGCGTCAATGCTATCGTTGCCGCCGAAACCGTAGATCAGGTCGTCGTCGCCAACATCACCTGGAAGGATCGCATCACCGGCGTCCACGATATCACCATCGGCATCCACATATGGGATGTCGGGGTTGATCACATCGTCACCAGCTGTGCCCTGAACAGTGCCGTCATTCGTGCCTGTCACAGTGAAGGTCACAGTCGCCGTGTCCTCAAGACCGTTCTCGTCACGGATCGTGTAGGTCACAGACGTCTCTTCGGTTGCGTTCAGGCCAAGACCGTCAAAGTCACCGTTGGTGTCGAAATCGACAGTGCCATCAGGGTTGATGGTGAACAGACCACCGTTGTCGCCAGCAACTGGTGTCGAAACACCCGCAGCAGAACCGCCAACCGCAACAACCGTCAGGTCATCGTTTTCAGGGTCGCTGTCCACACCGTCACCAGTGTTGTCGGTGATGACGTTGCCATCAACATCGCCAGCAGCTTCGGTCAGGTTCACAACATAGGCATTGTCAGTCGCATCAGGCCCGTCATTCACACCATTCACAGTGATCGTAACAGTCGTAGACGATGTCTCACCATCTGGATCAGTCGCTGTGTAAGTCACAGTGACGTCAGCAGTTTCACCTTCGCCAAGCTCCTCGAACTCACCGTTCGGATCGAAAGAAATCGAACCATCTTCGTTGATCGTGACCAAGCCACCACCATCCGCAGGGACAGGTGTGCCAACAAGTGTTGGATCGCCGTTCACTTGCGACACCGTCAAAGGATCATCCTCTGGGTCAATGTCGTTGCCAAGCACGTTACCAAGGTCAGTTGGGTCAGTCTCGTCAGCGTCAAACGTATCCGCAACAGCCGTTGGCGCATCGTTTGTGCCAGTAACCGTAACAGTCACGGTTGTTGTGGATGTGGCGCCGTCCGGGTCGGTGATTGTGTAGGTGACTTCGGTTGTTGCCTCTTCACCTTCGCCGAGGTCTTCGAACTCGCCGTTTGGATCAAAGCTGGCCGTGCCATCTTCGTTGATCGTGACCAGACCGCCGTTGTCGCCTGCAACCGGCTGACCCACATTCGCGGGATCGCCGTTCACTTGCGCCACAGTCAAAGGATCATCCTCTGGATCGGTGTCGTTGGCATCAACCACGTTGCCGAGGTCCGTGATGTCGTCTTCGTCAGCGGTGAACACGTCAGCCACGGCAGTCGGGGCGTCATTTGTGCCCGTCACTGTGAAGGTCACAGTCGCAGTGGATTCAGCGCCATCTGGATCAGTAACCGTGTAAGTCACTGTTGTTGTTGCCTCTTCGCCCTCGCCGAGCTCATCGAACGCGCCGTTTGGATCAAAGGACACCGTGCCGTCAGGATTGATCGTGACCAAGCCGCCGTCAGACCCAGCCACCGGCTGACCAACACCCGCAGGATCACCATTCACCTCCGAAACAGTCAACTCATCGCCATCAGGGTCCGTGTCGTTGCCAAGCACATTGCCAAGCACCGCGTCAGGATCATCCTCGCCAGCGTCAAACGCATCGTTGGTCGCAACCGGACCATCGTTTGTGCCCGAGACAGTGAAGGTCACATTCGCTGTGCTCTCCAGACCGTCCTCGTCTGCGATCGTGTAAGACACTGTGGTTGTGGCAGTTTCGCCGTCACCAAGCGCGTCAAACTCGCCGTTTGCGTCAAAGTCGATGGAGCCGTCAGCGTTGATCGTGAACAGACCACCGTTGTCGCCAGCAACCACGTTGCCAACATTCGCGTCGGACCCGTCAACCGCAACAACCGTCAGATCGTCGTCCTCTGGGTCGCTGTCCACACCTTCGCCAGTGTCGTCAGTGATCGCGTTGCCGTCCACATCGCCAGCCGCTTCGGTCGCGGAAACGGTGTAGCTGCTGTCAACCGCAACAGGGCCGTCATTCACGCCAGTGACTGTGACAGTCACGGTTGTGGTGGATGTTGCGCCGTCTGGGTCGGTGATTGTGTAGGTGACTTCGGTTGTTGCTTCTTCACCTTCGCCGAGCGCTTCGAATTCGCCGTTTGGATCAAAGCTGGCCGTGCCATCTTCGTTGATCGTGACCAAGCCACCGTTGTCGCCTGCAACCGGCTGACCCACATTCGCGGGATCGCCGTTCACTTGCGCCACAGTCAAAGGATCATCCTCTGGATCGGTGTCGTTGGCATCAACCACGTTGCCGAGGTCCGTGATGTCGTCTTCGTCAGCGGTGAACACGTCAGCCACGGCAGTCGGGGCGTCATTTGTGCCCGTCACTGTGAAGGTCACAGTCGCAGTGGATTCAGCGCCATCTGGATCAGTAACCGTGTAAGTCACTGTTGTTGTTGCCTCTTCGCCCTCGCCGAGCTCATCGAACGCGCCGTTTGGATCAAAGGACACCGTGCCGTCAGGATTGATCGTGACCAAGCCGCCGTCAGACCCAGCCACCGGCTGACCAACACCCGCAGGATCACCATTCACCTCCGAAACAGTCAACTCATCGCCATCAGGGTCCGTGTCTGTGCCGTTACCGGTATCACCTGTGATGACATTGCCAACGATCTGGGATGGATCATCCTCAGTGCCCGTAAAGGCGTCGTCAGTTGCAATCGGACCCGCGTTAGCTTGGTCGCCACGGATTTCCTCGATCTCGACGAAATCAATCACTTCGCCTGTCGGGGTGCCGTTTGCATCAACAAACACAACCTGACCGTCAAAGCCGTTGCCGTTGCTGTCAGGGATCGGATCACCAGTGCCATCTGGACCAGTCAGGATAAACGTGCCCTGCCCTGTGACATCAAGAATGTCGTAGTCGTCGCCACCAGCGCCACCGTCAACATTATCACCAGCGCCGCCCAAGATCACATCGCGATCCGCGCCACCAAAGATATTGTCGTTGCCAGCATCGCCAGACAATGTGTCGTCGCCAGCTTTGCCGTAGATGTCGTCGTCGCCAGCGCCGCCAGAGATCACATCGTTGCCTGCTTCACCCGGAATTGGGGCAGACGGCGTTGTGAAGAAGTTGATGTCGGTGACATCAATGCGCTGATCGGTGCTTTCACCGTTGTCGTAATCAATCTCGATACGGGCAACCGGACCTTCAACATTGTAAAGCACGGACCCAAGCTGGCTCGCAGGTGTCACACCCGCAGAGTGCTCGACGCCGCCAGTCACCGTGTTGCCGTTCACAATCTGAAGGTTTGACTCAGGTGTGATCGTGACAGCCACTTCATTGCCGTCAGCGTCATAGGCGCGGACAGTCACAATATCGATGTGGTCATCTGCATCTGTGCCATTATCAATGTCGTTGATGCGGAACGAAACGTCCTGCACTTCGTCACCGTATGCGGCATCGTCAGACGCGAATGTCAGCGATGTGGTCGATGTATTATCAACGCCGCCTTCGCCGCCAAGACCGTAAAGGTAAAGGCCCGAGTTCGGATCAAAGTTCTCGCCGCTTTCGACATACATCGGTGTTGTTTCGATGCAGCCGATCGCGCCTTGGTCTTCTTGCGCAAATCCGACAGTGACGTTCATGCCGCCAACACCATAGGTCTGGGACGCACCCAGTTCTGTGCCGTTGGACGCAACTTCGTTCCACTGCAATGTCAGCTCGTCAACACGACCGATAGACGTGTCTTCATCGTCGCCGCACAGCAGGTCATCGCCTGTGCCGCCTTCGATGCTGTCATCGCCGGCGCCACCCTGCACAGTATCATCGCCAGAGCCAGCCTTGATAAGGTCATCGCCGTTGCCGCCGTCAAGCGTGTCATCACCCGACCCGCCATAGATGCTGTCGTCGCCGTCACCGCCATGGGCTTCGTCGTTGCCTGCATCGCCATAGATACGGTCATCGCCAGTACCGCCGAACAACACATCATTGTCGTTCATGCCTTCAAGGATATCGTTACCCGCGCCGCCAGTCAGAACGTCATCACCATCGTTGCCGCAAAGCGTGTCGTTGCCGTTGCCGCCGTTGATGTTGTCGTCGCCGTCACCACCAAGCAGGAAGTCGTCGCCGTTATTGCCAGAAATGCTGTCGTCGCCTGCGCCACCGTAAACAGTGTCGTCATCCGCGCCGCCAGAAATAGTATCTGCACCGCCCTCGCCGTAGATGAGGTCTTCACCAGCACCACCAGCAATTACGTCATTACCGTCAGCGCCATTGCCGCCTGTGGTATCCGTGCTGTCGAAATAGATGTCGGTTACATTGATACCGGAGTTGTTATCGCCGTCTTGATCATGCTCAAGAACGATACGGGAGACAGGGCCCTGAATGCTGACATTCAAGTTGTAATCGCTTGTGTTTGTATCGTCGTAGCCGCCATTGCTGTCAGCCGTGTCCGCGCCAGCAACAGAATCTGTGTCGAGCAGTGTCAGGCGGTTACCGCCAGTCAGGACAACAGGGATCTGGTTGCCATTGGCATCATACGCGAGAATGCGAACAACGCCGTCACCATCAATATCATTGACGTTAAAGGAGACATTCTCAACAGGCGCCGAGAAGTCCCAAGAGAACGCGCCCTCGTTGCCGCAACCGTCTGTAACCGAACGCAGCGAGCTGTCGTTATCAACAGTTTCGCCACCGGAGTTGATACCGGTCGTGTTCAATGTCGCGTCGCCAAGGCTTGACTGGTGGTCACCCGTGTCCTGAATACGGTCATAGGTCACTGTGACGCTACCCGTGTTCATGGCGTATCCGCCGTCAATCTCGCTATCGGAGCGACCTTCCCAGTTAAAGGACTCGCGGCCCGCAACGGTGGCTTCATCTTCGCCGTTACGGTCGCCATAGATGACATCGTCGCCAGTGCCACCAGAAATGCTGTCGTCGCCAGAGCCGCCAGTCAGCGCGTCGTCGCCTGCGTCGCCCGTGATGCGGTCATCACCTGCGCCACCGTAAACGATGTCGTTGCCGTTCATGCCCTCAAGCGTGTCGTTGCCAGCTTCGCCAAACAAAGTGTCGTCGCCGTCTTGGCCACAAAGTGTGTCGTCGCCAGTGCCGCCGTAAACTTCGTCATCGCCGTCACCAGCCAGAACAAAGTCGTTGCCCGCACCCGCACGGATGTAGTCATCATCTTCGCCCGCACCTGGCAGGATCTGGTCGTTTGCATCAACACGGTCGCCGTCCTGATCAACATATGACCCGTCGATGACATCGTCACCAGCAGTGCCGTCAACGTAACCGTCATTGTTCGGTGTCACTGGGGCAAGTGTTGTGTTGTCAACTGACTGATCCGAATACCAACCGCTATAGCAGTCGCCAGTGATTGCGGAAATCTCGACATTCGCAATGCTGAGGTTATCAAGCGTGCCGCAGTTCAGAAGGTCGGAGATGAACAAGTCACCATTTTGTTGCTGCATCATTACGACTTCAACAACCTGAGTAGAGCCATCGGACAGGGTCAGCGTCACGTTAGCAGTCATGGTGGAGTCTGTTTTGGTGCAGAAATACTGGCCGTCAATGTAATATTGAACGTAGTCATTTGTGCCGTAATCGTCATCACTGACGACACCGTCCCCGCCATCGCTGACGTTCGCATTTACAATGTCCATTTGGGAACTGTTGGTCGAGATACCCACCAAAGACTGTGCACCTTCAGAGGCCCAGTTATTTTCGCTGGTATCGACGCTATTATAGTTACCTAGATAAATCAGATTTGGCATTTCGTTCACTCCGTTGACCCGTCGCGAGACCCAACACGGGACATCACAACTATCGAGAACACAGCGCCGCCAGTTTGCACGGGGCGTGCGATTTCGACCGCCGGCCCTCGCGGACCAACATTAAAAACAAATCTTCGAAATGGCATACATTTCGCAGACATCACTATTCGCCTAGATTGCAAAATCTAAGCCCGGTCGCCCCAATCGACCGGTGTGCCCCCCAGTTGGGCTCTTCTGGGATACCTAATCCGAGCAGCACAACAAAGGGAAAAATGATGTGATTTGGCTCACATATGGAAATTGAGCTGCCGTTTGCCGTCATTTGAGAAAGGCAATCCGCGATAAAGCCGCGTCTATTGTTTCCATTATGGCGACAAGCGCGGCTTTCAGACTGCCCAAAAGGACAGGTGAAGTAACATTTTTGCTAAATTTTACCGAATTTCGACAGATTCTGTTAACAATTTCGGAAACACACGATCCCGAGCAGATGACCATTTACCCTACGTAAAAATTTCCAAGAAGACCGTCATATTGTTGCCTTTTTCCGTTTCCAGCGGTGAAACAAGCCCTCGAAAATCCCGATATTGATGCCATATAGTGAATTAACCTTAGGTCACCTTACGCAGATATGGGGTGATTCACGACTCATTCACAATGATTAACGCCCCAATTCAGACACACTTTAAGCGTGTGCATTCGAGGTAAAACAAACCGCCATTTCGTTCATTTTTCGGCTTGTGTCTTTTCGCGGCCAAAGCTATCCAGCACCCGTTGGCCGCGTGGTGGAATGGTAGACACGACGGATTCAAAATCCGTTGCCGCGAGGCGTGCCGGTTCAAGTCCGGCCGCGGCTACCAACAAAAAGAGCGACCTGCCCTATGGCACGGTCGCTCTCTTTTTGTCCAATGTGTCCCGCCTTATAGCTGGTTGGCCGAAAACGTATCACAATCCGCGATCATCCCGCTTTGATAGCCGCGCGCAAACCAGCGCTGCCGCTGCTCGCTTGTGCCGTGGGTAAAGGTATGTGGCTGCACCCGCTGGCCCGCATTGCGTTGCAATGTGTCGTCACCGATCTGCTTGGCCGCATTCATCGCCTCTGCAATGTCGCCGCGCTCAAGGCTGCCGAATTTGGCCTGAACCGACTTGGCCCAAATCCCCGAAAAGCAATCCGCTTGCAGCTCGATACGGACCGAAATCGCATTCGAGCGCGCCTCGTCAACTTGGGCGCGGATCTGGTTGGCTTGCCCCAATATCCCCAACTCGTTTTGAACATGGTGGGCAATTTCATGCGCAACCACATAGGCCGCCGCAAAGTCACCGCCCGCGCCCATACGCTGCTCAAGCGTGGTGAAAAAGCTGGTATCAAGGAATGCCTTCTTTTCTGGTGGGCAATAGAACGGACCCGTCGCGGCAGACGCGCCGCCACATGCGGACTGGGTTGACCCCTTGAACAGCACAAGCGTTGGCGGCGTATAGGCCTGCCCGACCTGCGCGCGAAATACATCGGCCCAGACCTCTTCGGTATCGGCCAAGGTAACGGACACAAATTCGCCCGCGCGTTCGTCCTGCGCCGTTATCTCGCCGCCCTGCGCGCCTCCGCCGCCATTGCCATCAGCAACAAAGCCACTGACGTCTACGCCAAAATACCAGCCCGCAAGCAGCAAAACCACCGCGCCAATGCCGCCAACGCCGCCCACGCGCGCACTGCCGCTGCGCCGTCTGTCTTCAATGTTACGGCTCCCGCGCCGACCCTGCCACTTCATGTGCATTCCTCCAGAATTTCGGGGCATACTATATTCTATAGTGCGAGGCACAAGCTTGACGGCACGCACGCCCCGTGGCCTAAGGCACGAAACGACCAATTGCGGGAACATCGGATGATACGCGGACTATATAACTGGACAATGTCGCTCGCCACATCGCCCTACGCCCTTTGGGCACTGGCAGCCGTAGCCTTTGTCGAATCCTCGTTCTTCCCCATTCCACCTGATGTGATCATGATCCCGATGATCATCGCCGCACCGCGCCGCGCCTTCCTGATTGCAGGGGTTGCGACCATTGCATCCGTGCTCGGCGGGCTATTCGGCTACTATATCGGGGCCGCTCTCTTTGACAGCGTGGCGCAGCCGATCCTCGACTTCTACGGGAAAGGGCACTATTTCGACGACTTCGCCGTGCGGTATAATGAATACGGCGCATGGGCGGTCCTGATCGCAGGGGTCACCCCCTTCCCGTTCAAGGTCATCACAATCGCGTCAGGGGCAACAGGGCTCTCTTTACCCGTCTTTCTGATCTCGGCAGTGATTGCGCGTGCGTTGCGGTTCTTCCTTGTTGCCACCTTGCTGTGGAAATTCGGAGAACCGATCCGTGACTTCATCGAACGCAGACTTGGGCTGATGTTCATCCTGTTCTGCGTGCTGCTGGTTGGCGGCTTCTTACTTGTAGGTGCACTTTGACACGACAAAATCTGATGCGATTGGCGGCCTTTGGCTCGTTTGCCCTGCTCGCGGGCGCCTATACATTCCAGGCATTTGGATATCCGCCCTGCCAAATGTGTTACTGGCAGCGTTGGCCACATTTCGCGGCCATCGGGGTTGGTATCCTTGCCGCAATGATCCCCGCACGGGTCTGGCCCTACTTGGGCGCACTTGCCGCAGCAACGACCTCGGCAATCGGGCTCTTTCACACAGGCGTCGAGCGCGGCTGGTGGGAAGGACCATCAAGCTGCACAGGCGGCGGATTGGACCTCGGGGGCGATCTGCTGTCGATGACAGGCGACAAACTGATCATGTGCGATCAGGTGTCATGGGAACTGCTCGGGCTTTCAATGGCAAGCTGGAACGGACTCGCATCAGCAGCCCTCGTGCTGATCTGGCTAGCGGCGGCTCGTCAGCAATAGGCTCGTCTCGGAGCGGGTCACCCCGTCAAACGTGCGAATTGCGGTCAACACGGAGTCAAACGCCTCAAGGCTCTCCGTGCCGATCTCGACAATCAAATCCCATGTGCCATTGGTCGTATGAACGGCCGTAACAGGCAGCATCGCACGTAGACGCTGCAAAATGCGCTGCGTCCCTTGGCCCGCAATCTCCAGCATCATGAGACCTCGCACGGGATGTGGCGCAATATCGGCGGGGGTCAATACGGTAAAACCCGCGATCTGGCCCGTTTGCTGCAAGCGATCCATATGGACGCGAACCGTGGCACGGGTCACCTTCAAATCAGCAGCAAGCTCGGACAGTGACGCACGACCATTGCGGCGCAGCAGTGAAATCAACTGATTATCCAGATCGGTCATATAATATATCCATAATGCTAAGTTATACCGCAAATAGCACAAATTGGCGGATGTATCCACCACCAATGCGGGCAATGATACGGGCATGACACAAACAAATTGCATCTTGATTGGGGCTCCTGTTGACTGCGGTAAACGCCGTCGCGGCTGTCTCATGGGGCCAGACGCCTACCGCGTAGCCGGTATCGCCGAAGCCATCACCGCCCTTGGGCACACTGTCACCGATCTGGGCAATCTTGCGCCCGAAGCCGTCAAGACGACCAAGCATGAAAATGAGGCCGTTTATAAGCTTGAAGAAAACATCGGCTGGACAAAAACGCTGGCGAAAGCCGCGAAGAAAGAGGCGCCAAACGGCATGCCGATCTTCCTAGGGGGCGACCATGCACTGTCGCTCGGCTCGGTGTCGGGCATGGCGGCCTATGCCAAATCCGCTGATAAACCGTTCTTCGTGCTCTGGCTTGACGCGCATAGCGACATCCACACGCCAAACACCACAGATAGCGGCAACCTGCACGGCACACCTGTGGGCTACATCACGGGGCGGCAAGGCGGCTTTGAAGCCTTCCCCGAACTGGAAGCCGTCGTTTCATCCGAGAATGTCTGCATGATCGGGCTGCGCTCGGTTGACCCTGCCGAACACGCAACACTGAAAGAAATGAACGTCGAACTGGCCGACATGCGCCGTATCGACGAAAGCGGCATTCGCGCGCCACTCGCGATCTTCCTTGAGCGGGTCGAAGAGGCTGGCGGCATCTTGCATGTCTCGCTCGACGTCGATTTCCTTGACCCGTCAATCGGGCCTGCTGTGGGCACAACCGTGCCAGGCGGGGCGACCGCACGCGAGGCACATCTTGCGATGGAAATGCTCTGCGATAGCGGCGTTGTTTGCTCGCTTGATCTCGTCGAGTTGAACCCCTTCCTTGATGATCGGGGCAAAACCGCCTCGCTCATGGTCGACCTAACCGCATCACTTTTGGGGCGTCGCGTTTTTGACCGCCCGACACGGAGCCACGCATGAGCCTGACACCTTCCAAGCTGGCCATGGTGCCATTCGTTTCGGTCGAGAACATGATGAAGCTCGTGCATCACATTGGAATCGAAAACTTTTTGCGTGATATGGCCGCCGAGATCGAAGCCGACTTCCTGCGTTGGGAACTCTTTGACAAGACGCCACGGATCGGCTCGCACTCCGATGTCGGGGTGATCGAACTCATGCCCACATCTGATGGCGAACTCTACGGCTTTAAATACGTCAACGGCCACCCGAAGAACATGAAGGAAGGGCTGCAAACCGTCACCGCCTTTGGTCTTTTGGCAGAGGTCTACTCGGGCTATCCCGTCTTGCTGTCGGAAATGACCGTGCTGACCGCCCTGCGCACTGCGGGCATGTCCGCCGTCGCAACCAAGCATCTGGCGAACAAAGACTCCGACACAATGGCAATGATCGGCAACGGCGCGCAGTCCGAATTCCAGTGCCTCGCCATGAAAGCGGTCTGCGGGATCACCAACATCCGCCTTTACGATATCGACCCTGCGGCAACCGACAAATGCGCGGCAAACCTTGCGGGGCTCGGGCTCAACATTACCAAATGCAAGACACCCGAAGAGGCGATCGAGGGCGCGCATGTCATCACAACAGCCACGGCTGACAAAGACATGCAAACCATCCTGACCGACAATATGGTCGGCGCTGGCGTGCACATCAACGCGATTGGCGGTGATTGCCCGGGCAAGACGGAATTGCACCGCGATATCGTCTCTCGCTCAACTGTCTTTGTCGAGTATCCGCCGCAAACGCGGATCGAAGGCGAGATCCAGCAGATGGACCCAGATCACCCTGTCGTCGAGCTTTGGCAGGTCATGTCAGGCACGGCAAAGGGACGGCAGTCCGCTGGCGAAGTCACCCTGTTTGACGGCGTCGGTTTCGCAATCGAGGACTTCTCGGCACTGCGCTACGTGCACAACAAGATCAAAGGAACACCGTTCTACGATGATCTCGATTTTGTCGCTGATCCCGACGATCCACGCGATCTATTTGGCATGCTCCAGCGCGCCAAAGGCTAAACGGCATTGGCCCGCATACCGTTGCGGGCCAAAATCAGCCTTTATCGTTGAAGCCACCCCTTGTGTCTGCTAGGTTCAGCCCTACGAAATATGGGCAATGATACACGGCGGGCAACAGCGTGAACGACACACCAGAAACACCTGAAAACACTGACGAAAATCCGGAATATGTATCGCCATATGAGGGTCCGTCAGTCACGATCGAACACGAGCTAAAGACCAGCTACCTCGATTATGCGATGTCAGTCATCGTCAGCCGTGCGATTCCCGACCTGCGGGACGGTCTGAAACCTGTGCACCGGCGCATTCTTTACGCCATGCACGAGACCAATAACTCGCATGACAAACCCTACCGCAAGTCATCGCGCCCCGTGGCCGAAACGATGGGTAAATACCACCCGCACGGCGATAGCGCGATCTATGACGCCCTTGTGCGCATGGCCCAAGACTTCTCGATGTCCCTTGTGCTGCTCGACGGGCAAGGCAACTTTGGCTCGATGGACGGCGACAAGGCCGCAGCCTACCGCTACACCGAAGTGCGGATGAAAAAATCGGCCGCCGCCCTGCTTGATGACATCGACAAAGACACCGTTGATTTCCAAGACAACTACGATGGCAAAGACCGCGAACCCACCGTTCTGCCCGCGCGCTATCCCAACATGTTGGTGAACGGCGCTGGTGGTATTGCCGTCGGCATGGCGACCAACATTCCGCCGCACAACTTGGGCGAAGTTATCGATGCCACGCTCGCGCTGATCGACAGCCCTGACCTGACATCCGAAGAACTGATCGACTACATCCCTGCCCCTGACTTCCCGACAGGCGGGATCATCTTGGGGCGCACTGGTGCGCGCAAGGCCTATACCGAAGGGCGCGGCTCCGTCATCGTGCGGGCGAAAACCCGTATCGAGGAAATCCGCAAGGACCGTTGGGCGATCATCATCGAAGAAATCCCCTATCAGGTGAACAAGTCGATCATGATCGACAAAATCGCCGAGGCCGCCCGCGACAAAAAGATCGAGGGCATCGCCCATGTGCAAGACGAATCCGACCGCAACGGTGTGCGGGTCGTTGTCGAGCTAAAGCGGGACGCCACCGCCGAAGTCGTGCTCAACCAACTCTTCCGTTTCACACCGATGCAGACCTATTTCGGTTGCAACATGCTGGCACTGAACGGCGGTCGCCCAGAACAACTCACCCTGCGCCATTTCCTGTCCTACTTCGTAGACTTCCGCGAAGAAGTGGTGGCACGACGGACCGCGTTCGAGTTGCGCAAGGCCCGCGAACGCTCACATATCCTGTGTGGTCTGGCCGTGGCCGTTACCAACATCGACGAAATCGTTGCGACAATCCGCTCGTCTGCGGATGCTGCCGAGGCACGCGAAAAGCTGATGACGCGCCGCTGGCCCGCCCAGCCGATCCTCGAATATATCGCACTCATTGACGATCCGACCCATACGGCCAACGACGACGGAACCTACAACCTCTCGGAAACACAGGCCCGCGCGATCCTCGAACTGCGCCTGCAACGCCTCACCCAGATCGGCGTGAAAGAAGTCACCGACGAACTCAAAGATCTTGCCGCCAAAATCCGCGAATACCTCGAGATTCTCGGCTCGCGCGACCGGATCATGCAGATCATCCGCGACGAGCTTACCGAAGTCCGCCAAAACTTCGCCGTGCCACGGCGCACCGAGATTGTCGACTGGTCCGGTGACATGGACGACGAAGATCTGATCGAAAAAGAAGAGATGGTCGTGACCGTCACCTCTGGTGGCTACATCAAACGCACCGCCCTCGCCGATTTCCGCGCACAGCGGCGCGGCGGCAAAGGTGTCGGGTCAATGGCCACCAAGGAAGAAGACGTTGTCACAACCCTCTTTGTGGCCAACACCCATACGCAACTTCTGTTCTTCACAACAGACGGGATGGTTTACAAACTCAAAACATGGCGTCTCCCCCTTGGGTCGCGCACTGCCAAGGGCAAGGCGATCGTGAATATCCTGCCGATCCCGACAGGCGTTTCGATTGCAGCCATCATGCCCGTTGACCGTGACGAGGCGGAATGGGACGACCTGCAAGTCGTCTTTGCCACCTCTGCGGGCACTGTGCGGCGCAATAAGCTCTCTGATTTCACCAATGTGATGCGCAATGGTAAAATTGCGATGAAGTTTGAAGGCGACACCGCTGATTATACGCTGATCAATGCGCGGATCGCGTCAAACGACGATGACGTGATGCTGACCACCAACTCCGGGCGCGCCATTCGCTTCCGTGCAACTGACGTGCGGGTCTTCAATAGCCGGAATTCGGTGGGTGTGCGCGGGATCAAACTGACGGGCGACGATAAGGTCGTCTCGATGTCGATCATCCGCCACTTCGAGGCAGACTCCGCAGAGCGGCAGGCCTACCTCAAGATGCGCCGCGCAATGGCGGGTCTGACGGACGAGGCCGAGAACGAGGATGAAGACGGCGTTGCAGGTGAAATCAGTCAGGAACGCTACGCAGAAATGTCGGCAGCCGAAAACCTGATCCTGACAATCACCGAAAAAGGCTCGGGCAAGCTTTCGTCCTCACACGACTATCCGCTGCGCGGACGTGGCGGCATGGGTGTGGCGGCGATGGACAAGGCGATGCGCGGCGGCCAATTGGTCACCTCCTTCCCTGTCGACCTCTCCGATCAAATCATGCTCGTGACCTCGACAGGACAATCGATCCGCGTGCCGATCGAAGGCATCTCGTTCCGCTCTCGCGGCGCAGGCGGCGTTAAGGTCTTTGACACAGCCAAGAAAGAGGTTGTTGTCTCCGTTGCATGGATCGCGGACCAAGGCGACGAAGACGGGATCGAGGACGCCGAGATCGTGCCAGAGGCATAAAATCGGTGCACGCGTGGTGCACGTGCAGTGCACGTCTGGTGACATGACATTTGGCGGGGCTTTAATATGGTCCCGCCTTACCCTTTTTGACGGTGGAATATGACTGATACTCTGAACATAATCGGCGGCGGTATGGCGGGCAGCGAAGCCGCTTGGCAGGCCGCAAATGCTGGCATTCAAGTGGTGATCCACGAGATGCGCCCCAAGGTCGAAACCTTTGCCCATCGCACTGGAAACCTGGGCGAAATGGTGTGCTCCAATTCCTTTCGCTCCGACGACGACGAGCAGAACGCAGTTGGCCTGCTTCACTGGGAAATGCGCGCCGCCAACGGCCTCATCATGGCCACCGCCGAGAAGCACCGCATTCCCGCTGGTGGCGCCTTGGCCGTGGACCGCGACCCTTTTGCAGAAAGCATCACCACTGCATTAAAAGCGCACCCTAACATCCAGATCTCATACGAGGAAATCACGTCTCTCCCTGATGACGGCATGTGGATCATTGCGACCGGGCCGCTCACGTCTGGCGCCTTGGCCGAGGCAATCGCCGCCGAAACGGGCGCCGAGGCGCTCGCCTTTTTCGACGCAATCGCGCCCATCGTTTACCACGATAGCATCAACATGGATGTCGCATGGATGCAGTCGCGCTACGACAAGGGCGACACAATCGAAGAGCAAACTGCCTACCTCAATTGCCCGATGACAAAAGACCAATACGAGGCCTTCATCGACGCTTTACTTGCGGCTGATAAAACCGAATTCAAGGAAGACGAAACCGCAGGTTATTTTGATGGCTGCCTACCCATCGAGGTCATGGCCGAACGCGGTCGCGAAACCTTGCGATTTGGCCCCATGAAACCCGTGGGCCTCACCAATGCCCATGACCCCGAAACCAAAGCCTACGCCGTTGTGCAGCTGCGCCGCGATAACGCGCTTGGCACGCTTTACAATATCGTCGGCTTTCAAACTAAGATGAAGTATGGCGCGCAAAAGGCTGTTTTTAAAACGATTCCTGCGCTTGAGGATGCTGAATTTGCGCGGCTTGGTGGTATTCACCGCAACAGCTTTATCAATTCGCCAACGCTGCTCGACAACCAGATGCGGTTAAAATCCAAGCCCAACATCCGCTTTGCGGGGCAAATTACGGGCGTCGAGGGCTACGTGGAAAGCGCGGCGATGGGGCTCCTTGCGGGGCGGCTTGCGGTCGCTGAACTCAACGGCAAACCCACACCAGACCTGCCCGATACTACGGCAATGGGCGCACTTGTGTCCCATATCACGGGCGGCGCGGCTGCAAAAACCTTCCAGCCAATGAACGTTAATTTTGGTTTGTTCCCACCGCTTGACGGGATGAAATCGGGCCGCCGTGGTCGAAAAGAGCGCTACAAGGGCTACACGGATCGGGCAAAAGTTGATTGGCAACAATGGCTTGCCGACCTATCTTGATGTGATGATCACCCGTTTCGCGCCTTCGCCAACTGGGCCTCTGCACTTGGGTCATGCCTATTCTGCGCTCCTTGCGTATGATATGGCGATGGCGGCTGGCGGTGACTTTTTGCTGCGGATTGAAGACATTGACAAATCGCGCGCGCGCCCTGAATGGGAAGCGCAGATTTACGATGATTTACAATGGCTTGGCCTGTGGTGGCCCGAACCTGTCATGCGCCAGAGCGCGCGGATAGACGTTTACAAATCGCAACTCGATGCGCTTTGGGAACGGCATCTTTTGTTCGAATGCACCTGTAGCCGTAAGGATATCCTCGCAGCAAGCAGCGCCCCGCAAGAAGGCGCACCGCTCCTCGGCCCCGATGGTGTGATCTACCCTGGCACATGCGCTGATCGTCACGGCGGTTTCCCTATAACGCCGCGACCCGAAAACGCCACACTTCGCCTCGACATGACTATGGCAACCTTTCAGCAAGGCGAGCATCGCGTGGCCACAAAGGCACATGGTGAACGCCTCCTGTCCTACATGGATGGCAGCGGCGACGGGGCTGTGACCCTCACGGAGTTCCTGCCTTGTGCGTTGATCCAATCCGCAGGTGATATCGTTCTGGCACGCAAAGACATGCAGACATCCTACCACCTGTCAGTGGTCATTGATGACGCCGAACAAGGCATCACAGACGTCGTGCGCGGCGCGGACCTACGCGAGGCGACGCCACTGCATGTGCTGTTGCAAAGTCTTTTGGGGCTGCCCACGCCACGCTATCACCACCACCCGTTGATCCGCGATGATGCGGGCAAGCGACTAGCCAAACGTGACGATGCGCGCGCCTTGTCCAAATACCGCGCCGAGGGTGCAACGCCCAATGATATCAGGCGCTTGGTTGGTCTTCCGCCGGCATAGGCGCCGCGATTTCAACCTCGTCACCATTGCGCACTGCCGTATAAAAACAGGTGCGGCGGCCCGTGTGGCAAGCAGCCCCTGTCTGGTTCACTTCGATCAAAAGGCAGTCACGATCGCAATCCAGTTTGAAGTCAACAAGCTGCTGCGTATGGCCACTCGTTGCGCCCTTGACCCAAAATTCCTGACGCGAGCGTGACCAGTATGTGACCTCACCACTCTCAAGCGTGCGCGCAATGCTCTCGACGTTCATCCACGCCATCATCAAGACCTCGCCAGACGTGGCATCTTGTGCAATTGCAGGGATTAACCCCGCCTCGTTAAACTTTAGGGTAGCGGGATCAAATGTCATGTGGTGAAAACCTTTGCAACTTTGGCGTCCGACACTATCTAGAGGCAACACCATGAAAGGGCAAATGCATGTCAGCAGAATCCGAAATGATGAAGCTATATTCGGCCCGCATCCTTGCCTTGGCGGCAGATATGCCGCGCACGGATCGGCTTGAGAGCCCTTCGGCCACGGCAAAACGGCGCGCCCCGCTGTGTGGGTCTACGGTGACCGTTGATCTGACTTTGCACGATGGCGTAATTGTGGACTATGGCCAAGACGTTAAGGCCTGCGCATTGGGTCAGGCCGCGGCGTCTGTCGTTGGGGCGGCAATCGTTGGGTTGACACCAAGTCAGGTCGAAACCGGACGCGATCAAATGCTCGCGATGCTCAAGGACGGCGGCCCACCACCAGTCGCACCGTTCGATGGCCTAGAGGTGCTGACACCCGCAAAAGACTACAAGAACCGCCATGCGTCGATCATGCTCGCCTTTGATGCCACGCTCGATGCGCTTGCCGACATCGCATAAAAAAACCGCCGCACATCCGGGACGGGATGGCGGCGGCAGGGTTTACGGCAAGCAACGCCAGATCCTAATGTTCCAAGGGGAGAGGCAAAACCCCCGCATAGGAATGGGACAGGCAGGTCATCAATTTGCAAGGTGGGACAAGGCAAAATGATGGATCAGGCGTGTTTACCGTCAGGCAGGTCAGACCATCCCGGGCAAGGATAGACCGACAAAAAGCATCACAAGCAACGCGGCTGCACCAATGGCATCTGCGATGATCGTATCGCTAGACCGGATAATCACAGTTTTGATTTCTTTCGCCATTGTCGCTCTCCTCGGTGTCTTGTTTCTCTTTGTTGCCTCTTTGTTCCATATGGTTAACAACCTGTAAAGAACTAAATGAGAACATTTGAGAGCAAAAGTGTTAACCGATTGATATTAAACGAATAGCTTTGTCTTGCTCCATGAGCCAAAGGGCCGTTCGGGCCGCCTGTCCGCGTGCAGTTTCAAGCTTGGGGTCATCCGAGAGCAGTTTACGGGCATCCTTTTGCGCGGTCTGCATAAGCGCCGCTTGCCGCTCTAGGTCTGCGATACGAAAGCGGGGCACGCCTGACTGGGCCGTGCCGATCACATCACCCGCGCCCCGCATTGCAAGGTCTTCTTCGGATATACGGAACCCGTCTTCGGTTTCGCGCAAGATTTCGAGCCGCTTTCGGCCCGTTTCGCTCAGTGGCTCTTGGAAAAGTAGCAGGCAACTTGATGCCGCGGCGCCGCGCCCGACCCTGCCCCGAAGCTGATGTAACTGGGCCAAGCCGAATGTCTCGGCGCGTTCGATCATCATGATCGAGGCATTGGGCACATTTACGCCAACTTCGATCACTGTGGTCGCGACCAATACCTTGGTGTCGCCAGCAACAAAGCGGGCCATTGCCGCATCTTTCTCGGCGGGTGGCATTTGCCCATGCACGAGGCCTACGACCCCCTCACGCAAGGCCGCGCGAAGCCGTTTGAACCGCTCCTCCGCAGCCGTCATATCGATGAATTCGCTTTCTTCCACCAGCGGACACACCCAATATGCCTGCTTACCCTCGCTGACGGCGCGGCGTAGTTTCTCGACCACCTCATCAAGGCGGCTGGTGGAGACAAGCGCCGTTTGCACGGGCTTTCGCCCAGCCGGTTTTTCGTCAAGCACCGAAACATCCATGTCACCAAATTGCGCAAGCGCCAGCGACCGTGGGATTGGCGTGGCGGTCATCACCAACACATCGACTGCCTCTCCCTTTGCGCCCAACTCCTTGCGTTGGTTCACGCCAAAGCGGTGCTGCTCGTCAATGATCGCGAGGCGCAGATCATGAAACCCGACACCTTTTTGAAATACGGCATGTGTCCCGACCAAAATATTGATGTCACCACTGGCCAATCGGGCAAGTTTGGCGGCGCGCTCCCCGCCTTTGTCACGCCCCGTGAGCAATTCGAGCGACACCCCCGCGCTTTGCGCAAGGGGTTGTAACCCTTCAAGGTGCTGGCGCGCCAAAATCTCGGTTGGGGCCATAAGCACCCCCTGCCCGCCTGCCTCGACGACAGCAAGCAGCGCCATGAACGCCACAAGCGTCTTGCCCGATCCGACGTCTCCCTGCAAAAGGCGGTTCATACGGATCGGCGCAGCAAGATCATCGGTGACCTCTTTGATCGCGCGGGTTTGTGCATTGGTGGCGGTATATGGTAATTGTTCCAATACCTTAGCTTGTAATTCCCCCGTGCCAACAGAGATGCGCCCCTTGCTGCGCCGCGCAACCGCGCGCGCAAGGGCGAGCGTCATTTGGTGGGCGAACAACTCGTCATATGCGAGCCGTTCTCTGGCCTTTGCATGGGCTGACAGGTCGGCCATTGCCTCTGGTGTATGGGCATCGCGCAGGGACTGCTGCCACTTTGGCCATCCCTGTTTCTCAAGCAACGTGGGGTCAATCCATTCGGGTAAATCAGGCGTTAAACCAAGCGCGGCACGCGTTGCCTTCCACATCAGTTTTTGGGTAATCCCAGCATGCAACGGATAGACTGGTTCGAAAGTCGGAATTTCGCCCGCATCCTCGACCCGCAAAATATGATCGGGATGCACCATCTGCGCCATGTTATCAAAAGCTTCGATCTTGCCCGACACAACACGGCGCTGCCCCGTTGGCAATTGCTTGGCAAGGTAATCACCGCGGGCATGGAAAAACACAAGCTGGAAGGTCGTCTCGCTATCCGTCACGTGAATGCGATACGGGCGGCCACGCGTAGAGGGCGGATAATGATCGCCAATTGTCACCTCAACGGTCGCAACGGCGGGTGGGACAACATCACGAATACTCGCCTTTTGCCCACGATCGACACCCGAAAACGGCAGCGTCATCAACAGGTCTCTGGGTCGTGAAATCCCTGCATCACCAAGGGTTTGCGCCGTCTTTGGGCCAATCCCATCCAAGGACGTCAGCGCCGAAAACAGCGGAAATAGAACCTCGGGGCGGCCCGTCATAGCCCCTCGATCATGGCCAGCCATGCGTCCTCGTCTATTGTCAGAACACCGAGGCTTTCTGCCTTGGTTGCCTTTGATCCTGCGCCGGGACCTGCGACCAGAATGTCGGTTTTTGCACTGACGGATCCTGCAACTTTTGCACCAAGAGATTCCGCGCGTGCCTTGGCTTCGGCGCGGCTCACTTTGGACAACGTGCCCGTGAAAACCACCGTCTTGCCTGCCACGGGACTACTTGAAACGTCTGCGGCGACCACATCCTGCACCGTCAACTCCGAGATCAGCGCATCAATCGACGCGCGTTCGTTGTCGTTCTGGAATGTCGTGACCAATGACGCGGCCATGACCTCGCCGATCCCGTCGACCCCCAACAAGTCTTCCCAGATCGTGCCCGATCCGATCTCTGCATGTGTCAGTGCATATTCCATCGCCGACCAGCGACCATAATGCGCCGCGATCAGACCCGCATTTGCGTCACCGACATGCCTGATCCCCAAGGAAAACAAGACGCGTTTAAACGGAATAGCCCTTTTGCTCTCGATCGCTTGAAAGAGCTTTTCGGCACTTTTGTCGCCCCAACCGTCGCGATTTTTGAGCTGTTGCAGGCCCGCCCCGAAGCGCGCCTTAAGTGTGAAAATATCGGCGGGGGTTTTGACCCAGCCATCTGCATAAAACTGCTCAACTTGCTTGGCGCCAAGGCCATCAATATCAAACGCGCCCCGACTGACAAAATGCTTAAGCCTTTCAACAGCTTGCGCCGAGCAAATCAATCCACCAGTGCAGCGCCTGACAGCATCGCCAATATCGCGAAGCGCAGGTGACTGGCATTTTGGACAAACCTGCGGGAAGTTATAGGCGGGCGCTTGCGGGTCACGGCGCGCCAGATCAACGTCCTTGATTTTTGGAATGACATCACCCGCGCGGTAAATCTGCACCCAGTCACCAATGCGGATGTCACGGCCCTCGCGGATCGCTTCGCCGTCACCGCCAAGCCCTGCGATGTAGTCCTCGTTATGCAGCGTCGCGTTCGAGACAACAACACCACCAACAGTGACAGGCACCAAACGCGCAACGGGTGATAACGCACCCGTGCGCCCGACCTGAATTTCGATGTCATTGAGGCGGGTCCATGCAAGTTCAGCTGGAAACTTATGCGCGATTGCCCAGCGTGGCGTTGTGCTACGGAAACCAAGTCGTTTCTGGAGGTCTAGATCGTCAACTTTGTAAACGACTCCGTCGATGTCATAGCCAAGCGTTGCGCGTTGTTGTTCGATGGATTTGTAGTGCGCGACCATATCAGATGGTGCGTGGCACAAGGCTGTCAGTGGATTTGTCTGAAAGCCGAAATCCCGTAGTTTTTCGATGGCGCCAAACTGTGTGGTTGCAAACGGGTTTGAAATTTCGCCCCATGCGTATGCAAAAAAGCGAAGCGGGCGCGCGCGGGTGATCCTTGGATCAAGTTGGCGCAGTGATCCAGCCGCCGCATTGCGCGGATTGGCAAAAACCTTTGCGCCAGCAAGTGTTTGTCGTGCGTTGAGCTGCGCAAAATCGCTATCGCTCATATACACTTCGCCGCGCACTTCGATGATCTCGGGCGCTCCGGAAATGGTTTGCGGGATGTCGTCAATGGAAAGCGCGTTTTGCAACACATTTTCCCCAACTGCGCCGTCACCCCGTGTTGCGGCTTGCACCAATGCGCCGTTTACATACCGAAGCGACAACGAGAGGCCATCAATTTTCGGCTCGGCAGTATAGGCGAGTGCATCCCCTTCACGAAGGCCCAAAAACTTGCGAACACGCGTATCAAAGGCAACCACATCATCATCAGAAAATGCATTCCCCAAGCTGAGCATCGCTTGCGCATGGGTGACCTTTTCAAACCCGTCAGACACGGGTGCGCCGATTTGATCTGACGGGCTGTCAGCCCTTTTTAACGCGGGAAACCGTGTTTCGATAGCAAGGTTGCGCCGTTTGAGATCGTCAAATTCTGCGTCACTTAAGGACGGTGCATCATTGCCGTGATAGTCCGCATTCGCCTGCCCGATAACCGAAGCAAGCCGCGCCAGTTCCAAAACGGCCTCTTCGGATGAAAGTGTTTCCACAGCTATCGCGTTCGTTTGTATCACGCCGCCCAAGAGAACCCCCTAATGGTATGCCACGCGAATACGCAGCCTCCACCAAGTTCTAGCAGCCCCAGCGCCTAGGTAAAGCACCTAGGGCCGTGGTCTCTCTATGCCCCGATGGCAACCTTTTCCGCGCTGGCCATTGGTTCAGGATCACGCAAGACATAGCCCCTCCCCCAAACGGTCTCGATGTAATTCTCGCCTTCTGTCGCCTCGGCAAGTTTCTTGCGAAGCTTACAGATAAACACGTCAATGATTTTTAGTTCGGGTTCGTCCATGCCACCGTAAAGATGGTTGAGGAACATTTCCTTTGTCAGGGTCGTCCCTTTGCGCAGGCTCAATAGTTCGAGCATCTGGTATTCTTTGCCAGTCAGATGCACCGTTGAACTGCCAACTTCGACGGTTTTGGCGTCAAGATTAACGGCAATACGACCCGTTTTGATAATCGACTGCGCATGGCCCTTCGAGCGCCGGATAATGGCGTGGATGCGGGCAACCAATTCCTCCCGGTGGAATGGTTTTGTCAAATAATCATCCGCTCCAAAGCCAAAGCCCTTGAGCTTGCTATCGGTATCATCATCACCGGATAGGATCAGAATTGGCGTATCAATGCGGCTCAGGCGAAGTTGGCGCAATACCTCATGGCCGTTCATATCGGGCAGGTTAAGATCAAGAAGGATCAAATCGTAATCATATAGTTTCGCCAGATCGATCCCTTCCTCCCCCAAATCGGTCGCATATACGTTCAGGTTTGCATGGGTCAGCATCAATTCAATGCTTTTCGAGGTCGTTGGGTCGTCTTCCACCAGTAGGACGCGCATTCGGTATCTCCGCTCTCTCTATTCGCTGCCTCACATTAACCCCGCAATGGTTAATTGTGCTTTAACGACACATGAGAACTAAACATTTCTACCTATGGTTGTCGATACTGTTTCAACGCGGTCACCCGCAGCCCCGCAACCCCGTGTTCCGAAACCGCATTTTGCCACTCCTGAAACTCTTCGTCAGACAGGCTATAGGTGGTTTGCGCGGTTTCCTTGGTGATCAGCCCAGCCGCCACGGCCATCACGACCACCGCCTTGCGCGATGCGACCCAGCGTCTGGTTTGTGGCGAAGGCAAATCGGCGCGCGTGATAATTGTGCCATCAGGCAGGGTCACCGACCGTGGCCCCTCTACTTTTCTCAAATACATCTCTCTCACCCCTTTCAAGGACCTTGCGAGAGCGTTATGGGACGTCAGCCTTAATGTTCGGTATAGCTGCGCCTTGTTCATCGCGCGAATTTTCCTATATTTCGAACAAAGATTTCATGATCGGATGCGCCCATGCCCCTCGACCACCCTCTGAATTCCCTCGGATTTGCCAAGCCACCAGCCCAGACGCGTGTTGTCGTGGCGATGTCGGGCGGCGTGGATAGTTCGGTTGTGGCGGCGAAACTGGCCGAGGAAGGCTACGACGTGGTCGGGGTCACCCTTCAGCTCTACGATCACGGTGCGGCGCTTTCGAAAAAGGGCGCGTGCTGTGCGGGACGTGACATTCACGATGCCCGCCGCGTGGCCGAGGAAATGGGCTTTCCGCATTATGTGCTGGATTACGAAAACATCTTTAAAGACGCCGTGATGGACGAATTCGCCGACAGCTATCTGGCGGGCGCGACCCCTGTGCCCTGCATTCGCTGCAACGAGCGGGTCAAGTTCAAGGACTTGCTGGAGACAGCCAAGGATCTGGACGCCGATTGCATGGCCACGGGTCACTACATTCAACGGTTCATGGGCGATCATGGCGCCGAACTGCACTCAGCCGCCGACCCATCCAAGGATCAGAGCTACTTCCTGTTCTCGACCACACCAGAGCAGTTGGCCTATCTGCGCTTCCCCCTTGGGCATTTGAAATCCAAGGAAGAAACGCGGGCCTTGGCGGTCAAGTATGGTTTGGGTGTCGCGGACAAGCCTGACAGTCAGGATATCTGCTTTGTCCCTGACGGGAACTATGCCGCTGTGATCGAAAAGCTGCGCCCTGGGGCTGCGGAGGCTGGGGATATTGTCGATGTTGATGGCAATGTCTTGGGCAGCCATACGGGCGTGATCCATTATACCATCGGGCAGCGGCGCGGGCTTGGCATCGGCGGCTTGGCTGATCCGCTTTATGTGGTGCGGCTGGACGTTGATAAACGCCATGTGATCGTGGGGCCAAAGGCGATGCTGGCGACGCGCAAAGTGCCGCTGCGCGAGATTAACTGGCTGGGTGACGGCGGGTTTCTGGCGGGTGGCGAGCGGTCTATTGCGGTGAAAGTGCGCTCCACCAAGCCACCGATTGAAGCGATCTTGCGGCCGATTTCGGAGACTGAGGCCGAAGTTGAACTGCTGGTCGCCGAAGAAGGCGTGTCTCCGGGGCAGGCTTGTGTGTTTTATGATCCCGAGAGCAGTCGCGTGCTGGGTGGTGGTTGGATTTGGCGGGGGTATTGAGCGAATGATCGTATGATAGATATGCGGGACAAAGTGTGAATTCGATTTGAAAACTCAAATGGCCGCTTAATGGCTCACCCCAAACCTTACAGCTCACTTAACTCCTTTGCACAATCGAATGAGACTTTTGCGATACCTTTGAGGTCGTTCTGGGAGAACAGCCCTACTTCTGGCGAGCCAGCAGACACGCAACCTTTGCTATAGAATTGTACTCGCAATTGACCTGTCGAGAGGCGCTGCCACAATCCATGGCAAACCATGTTTCTATATTTTATTCCAAGTTCCATGTTCTTGTAAATGTCGGCAATTTGATTGCTATCCAAAGCCTTGTATTTTTTGGCCAGCCCGCAAGACACTTGAAGCCTAGCCTTCAGCGCCGAGCCGTCCTCAAGCACATTCTCGATCTTTTTGTTGTCTTTATCGGATATGTCTTTGGGGCCACCACTGACGCTTATCGCAGCACGAATGAGCTCGTGTTCGAGGTAGCCGTAGGCAACCACAACGGCTCCAATACATGCATTATCGTAAGGGGTTAAAATGGGAGGGTTGGTCAAAACGAAGTACTCCATCTTTATCGGCGTTGATCGCTATTACTTTAGGCTGTTCCCAATGCATCAAGCTTATCCGCCCGCGGTTAACAGTCATTCGAACTTTTTGTAGCATCGGTCATCGTGGGCTCGAAGCGATCATCCAAGTATATATGATATGCGCTTACAAAACATCTAGCCACCCGCACCCCAAACCATTACCCCTACCCTCATGATATACAAAACCGCATCTGACTGGCGCTCCGCCCCGCATAAACGTGTTCTTTTGTTCGCGATGTCGGGCTTGGGGAAGACGTATCTTTCCAATCTCGTGCGTGCTCAGGGCGACTGGTTTCATTACTCGATCGATTACCGCATTGGCACGCGGTATATGGGCGAGTTGATTGCGGATAATGCCAAGCGTGAGGCGATGAAGGTGCCGTTCTTGCGCGATCTCTTGCGCTCGGACAGTATTTATATCGGCTCGAATATCTCGTTTGATGATCTCAAACCGATGTCGTCTTACCTTGGCAAGCCCGGAAATCCCGCCGAGGGCGGCCTTGAGTGGGATGAATATACCCGCCGTCAGGACCAGTTCCAGCAGGCCGAGATTGCGGCCTTGTATGACACGGGGCATTTCATTGAACGTAGCCACGACCTTTACCAGTATCCGCATTTCATCTGCGATACGGGCGGCTCGATTTGCGAGTGGGTTGATGTGAATGACCCCGATGATCCGATCATGACCGAGCTTGCGTCCAAAACGCTGATGGTCTGGATCGAGGGATCGGACGCCCACACGGCCGAACTTGTGCGCCGTTTTGACCGCGAGCCAAAACCGATGTCCTATGACCCTGTGTTTTTGTTGCAAACGTGGCAGGCCTACCTTGCCGAATTCAATAAAGCACCCGATCAGGTGAACCCTGATGACTTTATCCGCTGGGCCTTTGCCAAGGCGTTGGCGCACCGTCAGCCGCGCTATAAGGCGATGGCGGACCGTTGGGGGCTGACGATCCCGATGGACGCGGTCGCAGACGTCAAAACCGCGGACGGTTTCGTTGACATGATCGCGACCGCCCTTGAGATGCGCGCCTAGGCGGCATAGCTCCACCCTATCCACATTTTAGAAATCAGGACCAAGATAATGCCCATCAAGATTCCAGCCACCCTGCCCGCCTATGACGTGCTCACGCGCGAAGGCGTGATGGTGATGGATCCTGACGCGGCGACCCATCAAGACATCCGGCCCCTGCGGATCGGTCTCTTGAACCTGATGCCCAAGAAAATCCAAACCGAAAACCAGTTCGCACGGCTCATTGGCGCCACGCCGCTTCAAATCGAATTGACGCTCATTCGCATGTCAGAGCACCAGACCAAAAACACCGCCGCCGAGCACATGGAAGAGTTTTACAAGACCTTTGACGACGTGCGCCACGAGAAGTTCGACGGGCTGATCATCACAGGTGCGCCCATTGAGCATCTCCCGTTTCAGGACGTGACCTATTGGGACGAGCTGACGCAGATATTCGCGTGGACCCAGACAAATGTGCACTCGACATTTGGTGTGTGCTGGGGGGGCATGGCGATGATCAACCACTTCCATAAGGTTCCCAAGCACCTGACCGATCACAAGATTTTCGGCTGTTTCCGCCATCGCGTGACCGAACCTGCATCGCCATACCTGCGCGGGTTCTCGGATGACTGTGTGATCCCCGTCAGCCGCTGGACCGAAATGCGCGAGGCCGATATTGCCAAGGCAAATGGATTGCAAACACTGATCACCAGCGATGAGTCAGGCCCGTGTCTGGTCGAGGATATCAGCCACCGCGCGCTTTATATCTTTAACCACTTTGAATACGACAGCGGCACGCTCAAGCAGGAATACGACCGCGATGTCGAGGACGGCACGGAAATCAACGTGCCCCGCAACTACTATCCCAACAATGACCCCACGGAACAACCGGTCAATAAGTGGAGAAGTCACGCGCACCTCCTATATGGTAACTGGATCAACCAGATTTACCAAACAACGGCGTATGACATCAATGACATTGGCACTTAAAATCCTGACCTATGCTGCGCTCGCAATTGGCGGCAGCGTCGCCCTTGCAAGCTGCACATCTGCAAAGCGCGATCTGATGACCGAGCAGGCCTATCCACCGATCGGTCAGTTTGTCGAAGTGACGGGCGGCAAGGTGCATTATCTGCGTGAGGGCACGGGGCCGGAATTGATCCTGCTCCACGGCGCTGGCGGCAACTTGCGCGACTACACCTTTGATCTGTTCGACATTCTGAAAGAACGATACACGGTCACCGCCTTTGACAGGCCTGGATTGGGCTACACTGATCGTGTTCCCAATATTGATACCGGCCCCTTCGCAACGGATGGCGACAGCCCGCAGGATCAAGCGCGCATGCTGCGTGAGGCGGCGCTCAAGCTCGGGATCAAAGACCCGATTGTCGCAGGGCATAGCTATGGCGGGATCGTGGCTCTGGCGTGGGCGGTCGAGGGGCTTGATATCCCAAGCGCGCAAAACGCCAAAGGCGTTGTCTCATTTGCGGGGGTTGCAATGCCGTGGCCGGGTGACCTTGGCGCATATTACACCATCAACGGGAGCGCGATTGGCGGAGCAGTTGTCGTGCCTCTGCTTGCGGCGCTTGTGCCAAGCGGCACTGTTGAAAACGCGGTTGCAGCGACCTTTGCTCCCAACCCTGCCCCCGAAGGCTACGCACAACATCTCGGCGGGCAATTGACAATGCGGCCCGAAAATTTCCGTGCCAATGTGCGGCAGGTCAACACGCTTTATCCAAACGTTGTCGCGCTTAAAACCCGCTACCCCGAACTGACGCTGCCGATCGAGATTTTGCACGGAACAGCCGATACGACCGTGCCTATCGACATCCACGCCCGCGAGATCGTGAAAATCGTGCCGTCTGTGCGTGTCACAGAGCTGGAGGGGGTTGGACATATGCCCCATCATGTTGATCCGAAAGCCGCAATCGCCGCAATTGACCGCGCAGCGGACCGTGCCGGATTGCGCTAGCTGCCACCCTTGCCCATAGTGCAGATGAACGAACCTAAGGAAATTACGATGACGTTGCCATTTGATGGAGGCATCAGCCAGTTTTACACCCAACAGGCACCCGCAAATGTGCAGGCGGCTATCAAAAGTGCGCGCAAAAGCACGATCCTGAACCCTGACCACCCCTATAAAAAACGGATGGACCGCGATACCTACGAGGCGGAAATGGACGCGCTTCAGGTCGAGCTTGTGCGCCTGCAAGCATGGGTGCGCGAAACAGGGCAGCGGATCGTTGTGGTCTTTGAGGGGCGCGATGCGGCGGGTAAAGGCGGCACTATCGCCCGCTTTCGCGAGAACCTGAATCCGCGTCACGCCCATGTCGTCGCACTTGCCAAACCCACCGAACTGGAAGCGACACAGTGGTATTTCCAGCGCTATATCGATCACATGCCATCGGCTGGTGAAATCGTCCTGTTTGACCGCAGCTGGTATAATCGCGGCGTTGTCGAGCACGTCTTCGGCTTTTGCACAGAAACCGAGCGCGAAAAATGGTTCCAACAGGTCGGCGCCTTCGAAAAACTACTGGTCGATGAGGGTATCAAACTCTTTAAAATCTGGCTCAATGTCGGGCAAGCCACGCAATTGAAACGGTTTCTAGATCGTGAAAGTGATCCGCTCAAGCAGTGGAAACTGTCGTGGATCGACGTCGAAGGGCTCTCGAAATGGGAGGCTTATACGGCTGCCATCGACGAAACCCTGAGCCGCACCGACACGCAAGACGCGCCTTGGACACTGGTGCGCGCTGACGATAAACGGCGAGCGCGCCTTAACGCGATCCGCTCTGTGCTATCGCAGCTCTCTTATGACGGGCGCAGCGCAGGGCTTGGCGAAGTTGACGCCAAAATTGCAGGAGGCATCGACCACTGATATGGCAAAACGCGGCTATCATCACGGGAACCTGCGCGAGGCCTTGATCAAGGGCTGTTTGACGCTGATCGAGAAGCGCGGGCCGACAGGCTTTACGCTCTCGGAAGCCGCGCGCGAAGCGGGCGTGACCCCTGCCGCCGTTTATCGCCATTTTGAAGGACGCGAAGACCTAATCGCAGCCGCAGCCTTGCAAGGCTACGATATCTTTGGCGACCTGATGGCCTTTGCCTATGCCGATGGCAAACCTTCCGACCTGAAGGCGTTTGAAGCGACGGGGCGTGCGTATCTTGCATTCGCCAATAAATATCCGGGTCATTACGTAGCGATGTTTGAAAGTGGCATTTCAATTCAACGCACGCCGGAACTCAACGCCGCCGCCAAGCGTGCGCTGGGCGTGCTTGAAACAGCAGCCGTTGCCCTAAGCCAGCATATCCCCGAAGAAAAGCGCCCCCCGCCACAGATGTTCTCGGCCCATATATGGGCGCTGTCGCATGGTGTCGTTGAACTCTTCTCGCGCGGAAGCCCGGGCACAAAATCGCCTTTCCCGCCAGAAGACCTGCTTGAGTCAGGGATCGGCATCTATTTGCGCGGCCTCGGCCTTGTCGCACCTGATAGCTAGGACAGACCAATGGACGGAACACTCGCCGCAATTTTCCTTGTGATCAGCATGACCGATATGGCGCTGACGGATTGCCCGGCGGGCTGCCTTGCGCCCGAACAGGCGGTGTCGCGGCTCTCCTTTCAAGGGGCAAAAGTATCGTTCCAAGACGAGATTATCGGCAACGAGATCTACCTTGGCTACGATGCGCCCGTGACCTACGGCCCGTTCCAGCCCACGGTTGGTATCTCGCTCACGGACGGGGGCGATTACTGGGTTGGTGCTGGCGTCAAGTGGACATCAAAAGGCGTGATCGACAGCCCGTTCTTTGTCGAATCCTCTTTGATGCCGGGCATCTACGGGCAAGCGGACGGCCCTGATCTTGGTGGACAAATGCACTTTCGATCATCTTTGGGTGCTGGCTATACATTCGATAACGGCGCGACAGTTACGGCATCTTATGACCATCGCTCGAACGCGGATACGCAGCAACTGAACCCTGGGCTAGAAACAATATCGCTTCGCTTTGCTATTCCGTTTTAAGCGCAAAATCGTCTTAACCCTCTGATAATCCGTCGAACTTATCCGCCATGCGCTGTGCCAATCGCGGCTGATCACGGGCTTCCATCTCTCTGGTAACATTGGCGAAATCATCTATCGCTTTGTTCTGACCAAATTTCGATTTTGCGAGCACGCGGGTCACGCTAATCTCGAAGGCCACAATTCCCGCGAGGTTTGACGCCATGTAGTCGGCTGGTGCATCCGACATTTTCCAAGCGCGCGCGCCATTTGTGCGCCCCTCGAACGCCTTGGTCAGCCGCCCGACCACTGCCCGCTTTGCCTTCTCGTCATGCTGAAACGCAATCGTGCCGTGCATCTGCACGGTCTCGTAGTTCCATGTTGGAACCTGACTGTGATCAATCGCCTTGGAGGGATACCAGTTGGGCGAGATATAGCTATCTGCACCATTGAAAATCGCCATCACAGCTTGGCCATCTCGCATAACCTCATGCATCGGGTTCGCCTTGGCCACATGCCCGACAAGCAGCTCATCAGAGACACGTAACAGCGGGACCGGATTGGCGATCAATCCGTCATCGGTCTGCGCGACAATCGTGGCCAAAGGGAAAGTGGCAATTAGATCGGCGATAGCCTCTGGGTCCGTTTCTTCAGAATGGGCAGGCAAATACATTCAACTTCTCCAAAACGAAAAAAGGGCGACCATTGCAGGCCGCCCTTTCCAAAACTTTGTGCTCGTCGCTTAACGCTTGGAGAACTGGAAGCTCTTACGGGCTTTTGCTTTACCGTATTTCTTACGCTCAACAACACGGCTATCGCGTGTCAGGAAGCCAGCAGCCTTGAGGGCCGCGCGCAGTGTTGGATCATAAAGCTGAAGCGCCTTGGAAACACCGTGCTTTACAGCACCAGCTTGGCCGGAAAGACCACCACCAGCAACAGTCGCCATCACGTCGAACTGGTCAACAACACCAGCAACCTGGAATGGCTGACGCAGGATCATTTGCAGAACTGGACGTGCGAAATACACGGACATTTCCTTGCCGTTCACGATCACTTTGCCGGAACCTGGCTTGATCCAGACGCGGGCAACCGCATCTTTACGCTTACCAGTCGCATATGCACGACCAAGCGCGTCACGGACAGGCTCACGGTTGATTTCAACAGGTGCAGCAGCAGGCGCTTCTACGCCTTCAGCAACTTGGCCCAGCTCTTCGAGTGAGTTCACTTGATCAACCATTATGCAGTCCTCGTGTTCTTTGGGTTCATGGCCTTAACGTCCAGAACTTCAGGCTTCTGCGCTTCCATGCCATGCTCAGTGCCTGCAAAAACGCGCAGGTGAGTCAATTGCTGGCGGGACAATTTGCCACCAGGCAACATGCGCTCAACAGCTTTCATGATCACACGCTCAGGGTGCTTGCCATCAAGAATGTCAGCTTTTGTCTTTTCTTTGATGCCACCAGGGTGACCTGTGTGCCAGTAGTATTTCTCGTCACGCTTGTTACCGGTCATCTGGATTTTCTCACAGTTGATTACGATAATGTTGTCGCCCATATCCATGTGCGGCGTGAAGGAAGGCTTGTGCTTGCCACGCAAGCGCATTGCGATAATTGAAGCCAAACGGCCAAGAACAACGCCTTCAGCGTCGATCACGAACCATTTCTTTTCAATATCCGCAGGTGTCGCGGTATAAGTAGTCATAACTCACCAATATCTTTGGGGGCCAAAGGCCATCATTCGGATAGGTGGCTTATAAACAGGCTGCTGCGCCGGTCAAGCACACTTACACCAAATTAAACATGCAAAAACAATGGCTTGCAAAATAGGTATTTATATACCCCATCATTTTGGCGGAATTGAGTAGGTCAGTGACGCCCGCGCCACCGGTGCGGCCACACCTTCGCTGTAAAGCAGGCAATCTCCGACCGCCAACACCCGCCCGACCTTGTGCAAGACGGCCACGCAAAGCAGGTCAACACCCGCCGCAGGCTTACGCATAAAGTCGATGCTGCAATTTGTCGTGACCGCCAAGGCCTTTGGCCCGATACGGCTCAGGATCGCGAGATACATGGCGACATCTGCCAGCGCGAACATCGACGGCCCCGAGACCGTGCCACCTGGCCGCAAATGCTGATCACTTACCTTCAAGCGCACCTCGACCCCGTTATTGGTGAGGGTCTCGATTGCAAAGTCTGCGCTAACCTGCGGGAAGGCCTGCTCCAGAAAGGCCGACAATGCAGCCTGATCCATAACGATATCCATGACTTCCCTCTTAACGCCTATGTGCTACGCTTCTCAAAATTGCAGGGAGGACGCGCAGATGCAACACATTAGCCGAGATGACACGGGGGCCGTGGCCCATATCGCAATGACGGTTCCTGCCCGCCTGAACGCGCTAAGCGACGGGATGATTGCCGCGCTACATAGCGAACTTGACGGGATTGCAGCGGATGCCTCCATCAAGGTTGTGATCATCTCGGGTGAGGGCAAAGCGTTCTGCGCAGGCCATAACCTTAAGGAGATGCAGGCAAAAGACACGAATGCCCTTGCAGATCTGTTTGCACGTTGCGCCGCCCTTATGGCCCGAATCCAGTCCCTGCCCCAACCTGTCATCGCTCAAGTGCACGGCATTGCAACCGCCGCTGGCTGCCAACTTGTCGCGACCTGCGATCTGGCGATTGCTGACGAGGCCGCCAAATTCGGCGTCAACGGCGTGAACATCGGATTGTTCTGCTCGACACCAATGGTGGCGCTGACCCGCAACATCCCGCGCAAGGCCGCGTTCGAGATGCTGACCACAGGGCGGTTCATTTCCGCGCAAGAGGCCGTCACGTTCGGGCTGATCAACAAGGCTGTGCCGACTGACCAGCTTGCACAAGAAACCCGCGACCTAGCACAAACAATCGCAGGCAAGCTGCAAAGCGCGGTCAAAACTGGTAAATCCGCGTTCTACACGCAGGCGCAGATGGGCACAGCTGACGCCTACGCCTATACAGGCCAGATCATGACCGAGAATATGGCAGATGCCGACACCCAAGAAGGCATCTGCGCATTTCTAGAAAAGCGGCCACCAAACTGGTGATCAAAGCCCGTAGATGTCGCCAAACTTCGCCTCGAGGTAATCAAGCAGCGGCCCTTCGCTCGGGGTTTGCCCCGTTGCGCGGCTGATCACCTCTTTGGGCTCGTATAGGCCGCCGTGGGTCTGCACATTGCTGCGCAACCAAGCGGTTGCCCCCGACGTATCGCCCCGCGCAAGGTCGCTATCTAGCGTAGGCACGGCCTCGCGCATCGCCACATTCAGGCATCCCGCAAAGACGTTACCTAAGGTGTAAGTCGGGAAATACCCCATTAGCCCTTCGGACCAGTGCACATCCTGCAAAACGCCATTTGACGGCTTATCGACCGCAAAGCCGAAATCAGCCTGAAAGCGGTCGTTCCATGCGGCTTCCAGATCGTTGACCTTAAGATCACCCGCAATCAGCGCCCGCTCCAGATCAAATCGCAAAAGCACATGCAGATTATACTGCAATTCATCCGCTTCGGTGCGGATATAGCCGTCTGACACGCGGTTCACAGTCGCGTAAAACGCGTCCTCATTTGCAATGCCAAAATCACCGAACGCGTCACGCATCTGACCATAGAGCCACCCCGTAAAGGCACGGCTGCGCCCGATCTGGTTCTCGTAAATGCGGCTTTGGCTCTCGTGAACGCCCATTGAAACACCGCCACCCAGCGGCGTGAGCAGATAGGCTTCATCAATATTCTGCTCGTATACCGCATGGCCGACCTCATGGATCGTCGAGTAGAAACAGTTGAACGGGTCAAGCGGGTTTGTGCGGGTCGTGATCCGCACGTCAATCCCTGACCCGCTTGAAAACGGATGCACGGCCTTGTCGATGCGCCCCTTGTTCAGATCATAGCCAAACGTCACAGCAAGCTGTTGCGACAGCGCCAACTGCGCCGCCTCATCAAATGTGCCGCTAAGTTGCGCAGGCTTTGGTCGATCCAGAACTGCCGCACGCAAGGCCACCAAACGGGGGCGCAATGCGGCAAACATCTGCGAAATCTCTTGGCCTGTCGCACCCGTTTCGTAGTCGTTCAAAAGGGCATCATAAAGATCGCCACCCTGCGCCAGTGCCGCGGCTTCCTCTTGACGCAGTTCAATAACTTTTTCCAACATCGGCAGGTAGCTTGCGACATCTTCGTCAGCGCGCGACTTGGCCCAAACGCGGTGCGCAAGTGATGTGGTCTTTGCGATTTCCTCGGCGAGTTTGGCAGGCACTTTGGCCGTGCGCTCATAGTTGCGGCGGATGTGGCGCAGGTTAGCGGCGGCAACTGCGTCTTTCGCTTGCGCCTTTTCAAGCCAGTCCCCGACTTGCGGGTGGACGCGCCGTGCATGCAAAACAGACGCAATGGCCGCGTGTTCTTCGGCCCTCTGGGGGGCAGACCCTTCGGCCATCATCGTCTCTTGATCCCAGCCCAATCGGCCCGAAATCTGCGCCAACGCCTCGGTTTGGCGCTGATAGGCCATCAAATCATTATAAGCAGACATCAGTTATTTCCTCGAATTGACTGGCTATGCGGATAAATCGCCAAGAAACGCGCCCGCAGGATCAACACCCATAAAACGACCGCACCAAGCTGGTGCACAATCGCGATATGGGCTGGCGCGGAATAGATCACGGTCACGATACCAAGCACCACTTGCAACGACATCATCGCGATCATTGCATTGTGGGCAAAACGGGTGCGCGCATTCGCGGACTTGCGCGCGCGCGACCAGACGAACAGCGCAAAGGCAAACAACACATAGCCCACCATGCGGTGCATAAATTGCACAAGGCCCGGGTCTTCAAAGAAGTTGCGCCATAGCGGAACCAGATCAAACGGCTGCGGCGGCAGGAAGCCGCCCGCCATGAGCGGCCAGTCAGGAAAACCACGTCCCGCGTCGATCCCCGCGACAAGTGCGCCGAGCAAAATCTGCAAGAATGCCAATGCGATCAACCACGTGCCAAGGCGCGCCAGCTTGCTATCGGCCAAACGGCGTGCTTGCAAAAGATCAACTTCGCGGCGTGATAGCTGCAAGATATACCATGTTATGAACCCGAAAATGACAAAGGCCAGCCCAAGGTGGGTCGCCAACCGATAAGAGGCCACATCAAGCATCCCGTCCTTGAGGCCGCTTGAGACCATCCACCAGCCAATCGCCCCCTGTAGCCCACCAAGTGCGCCAAGGAATAACAATCGTCCGCGCCATCCTGTCGGAATCTTGCGCATTGCCAGAAACCCGACAAAGCCGAGTGCCCAGACGAGACCGATCACACGGCCAAGTTGGCGATGCCCCCATTCCCACCAGAAGATGCTTTTGAACTCCGCGAGGGTCATCCCTTGGTTTTGAAGCTGGTATTCAGGAATTGCCTGATACTTTTCAAATGCTGTGGCCCACTCCGCTTCGGATGCTGGTGGCTTGGCGCCCGTAATCGGCGCCCACTCCGTAATCGAAAGGCCGCTGTCGGTGAGGCGGGTCAGACCGCCCACGATGATCATAATCCCGACAAGCGCGAAAATCACACCTAGCCAGATGCGGATCGGGCCGCGCGCGCCCTGCCCGCCGCGATCAATACCGCCCGGGCTGGCGACCTGCTTTTGCACGTCAGCCACGTCTTCGAAAATGTTGCGGGTCTTATTGGCCATAACACTCAGCTCCTGTCGTTTGACTGCAACCTAGGACGGGACACCAGCGGCGACAAGTCAGCTATCGCCGCGTTCTTTCCAGCGGACCATCTGCCGCAGAATACCATGCAGCATTTGCACGTCTGCACGGGTCAACGGCATACGGCTCCAGAGGTTGCGCAGATTGGCCTTCATATTTGGCCCCTTATGCAACGGAAAGAAAAAGCCGGCGTCATCGAGCCGCTGTTCATAATGCGCAGCCAAGGCCGCCATTTCCGCCTGTTCAGCCCAATCACCTACGTGGCTTACGGTTTCGTGTTCAACCTCGGTCGTTGCACGCTGGAACTCATAGGCGGTCAGCAAAACACATTGCCCGAGGTTCAAGGATGCAAACGCGGGATTTACTGGCACGGAAATAATCGCATTGGCGCGAATGATATCGTCGTTTTCCAAGCCTGCCCGCTCTGGCCCGAACAAAACGGCGACTTTCTGGCCCGCCGCAAGGCGGTCCCGCGCATCATTCATCGCCGCTTCGGGGGTAAATACAGGTTTTGTCAAATCCCGATCGCGCGCCGTTGTTGCATAGACAAACGTGCAATCGGAAATCGCTTCGTCGGTCGTCGCAAAGATTTGCGCCTCGTCAAGCAACCGGCCTGCGCCACTAGCCATCGCAACCGCCTTTTGGTTCGGCCAGCCATCACGCGGCGCGGTGATCCGCATGCGGTCCAAGCCGAAATTCCACATCGCACGGGCCGCCGCACCAATGTTTTCGCCCATCTGCGGACGGATCAGAACAAATGTGGGCTGTGGGCGGTCAGTTGGCATAAGGCTTCCTATTCTTGTTTGGCGCGTGATACGCTGCGGGTCAGGATCACGCAAGGAGAGAGCCAATGGCCTATGATGCAGGACACGCAGAGCTGATGCGCGATGCCTTGGGCGACACCAGAGGTATCACAGAGAAAAAGATGTTCGGCGGACTTTGTTACATGCTCAACGGGAATATGGTGTGCGGCGTGCATCAGGGCGGCGGCATGGCCCGCGTGGGCAAGGCGGCAGAACCCGCAGCCCTCGCAATCGAAGGGATTGCCCCGCTAAGTTTCACAGGTCGCAAGATGGGCGGCATGGTTGATGTCAGCGAAGACGTCTTGGGCGATGCGCCCCGTTTGGAAAAAATCGTGCAAATGGCATTAGCCTATGCGAATTCCTTACCTGCGAAGTAGCCAAGCCCGCCCAACCACGATAGAAGCCACGCAATTCACCTCATGATCCGGAAGAACACGATGTCCGACACCGCTGACCACCCGCAGATTTATCTGATTACGCCACCGACGCTTGACCTCTCGACGTTTCCTGACCGGCTTGCAGCTTGTCTGGATACGACTGACGTGTCCTGTGTGCGCTTGTCACTTGCCAGCCGTGACGAGGCGCAGATTGCAAAAGCGGCGGATGCCCTGCGTGAGGTCACCCATGCGCGTGACGTGGCACTGGTAATCGACAGCCACATCCAGCTCGTCGAGCGGCTGGGTCTGGACGGTGTGCATCTGCTTGACGCAGGACGGTCCGTAAAAGCAAGCCGCAAGGACCTTGGCGATGACGCGATCATCGGCAGCTTTTGCGGGAACTCGGCGCATGCAGGCATGACAGCGGGCGAGCTTGGCGCGGATTACGTTAGCTTTGGCCCCGTGGGCACAACGGCGCTTGGCTCGGGCGCAATTGCGCCGCTTGACCTGTTTGAATGGTGGTCGCAGATGATCGAAGTGCCAATGGTTGCAGAAGGCGCGCTTGACGTGGACCTGATCCGCGCCTTGACACCTTTCACGGATTTCTTTGGCATCGGTGATGAAATCTGGGGCAGTGATGATGCCGCCGCTGCGCTATCCGCCCTCGTGAAGGCGATGCAAGAGGCCTGACCGGACCTGCTCTTCCAGCGATGCGGCCAGAACCTTGCGATTAGCGAAATTCGCCAGCTTTACAGGCGGGTGATAAATGACCGTCACCTTGCCTTGGCGGCGCGCAGCCAATGTAGCCAGCAAATGCGGCCCGAAGTCCATATCACCCCACCAGCCGTAAAATCGGGGGCTTTCGCCGCGCGGGGCTTGGTAAACAAGTGTCACCGCCTGAAGTCGCAGGTGCGGAGCAAGTGCCGGATCAAAAAACGCGGCAAACAGGGTTGGCTTGAATGGCAGCACCAAAAGGCCGTCCGTGCTTGTGCCCTCGGGGAAAAACAACAGTTTGTGTCCAGCCGCCAGACGCTGTTTGAACACCGCAACTTGGGCGGTCGCTTGGCGGCGATCACGGTGAATGAACACAGTGCCCGTCGCACGCGCCAACCAGCCAATCCCGGGCCACTTCGCCACTTCCGCCTTCGAGACAAAGTAGATCCGCTTTGAGGCATTCAGTGCAAAAATATCAAGCCATGAGGAATGGTTGGCAACCACCGCACCCGCACCTTTCATCGGCGTGCCTACCCGTTCAAACCCCATGCCAAGGATGACAAAAGCCGCGCGGCAAACGCATTGCGTAATATACGGGGTCCACGGGCGGCGATCGCCATAAACCGGACGCTCGAGCAGCCTGACGAGCAGCATCAACACCAGCCCCCCAAATACCAGCACGCCAAGCGGCAGCCCACGCGTCACTACACGCAACCAGCCCATTGGGGTGATCTTTTTCAGGGGTGGTTCCTCTTGCTGTCGCCAGACCTCGCTCATGTTTGCACCGCCATTTTGATGGTTTGCAAAGCGTTGGGGGCCATCTTTGCGGTTTCCAGGATCATCATCACGTCCGTTGTATTAAAGGCGTTATCAACAAATGCGCCCTGCCCGACCACGCCGCCGAGGCGCAAGTAAGCTTTGATCAACGCAGGGGTTGCAAGGATTGCGGCCTTACGGTCAACGGCCGATTGCGGCAGTATATCAAGCGCCACAGCCTGCGCAGAGATCGCCACAGCGGTAAAGTCAGGTGCAGCAGCATGCGCATAAAAGAGATGCGACAATGGTTGTGCCAGTGCACCGAGGTCCGTGCCATGAAACGAGGCAACCCCGAACAAAACATCGATTTGTTGCGTGCTTACAAAGGACGCAAGCCCCGCCCAAAGGTGTAGCATCCCCGCGCCACCACGATAAGACGGGTGCAGGCACGAGCGGCCCAACTCCAGCAAGCTGCGGTCGCTCTGTTTGAGTGCTGTAAGGTCAAACTCGGTTTCCGAGTAAAACCCGCCAGCCTGCGCAGCGCCCGCACGCGTTAATAAACGATATACACCAACAAGGCGTGTCGGGGCATCGGCATGCAAATCTTCCAGCAACAGATGATCGGCAAAGGGATCAAATTGATCGCGCTCGATCGCCGCCTTGTGGTCAACTTGCGGCCCGTCAGCCCCCAATTCTTGCACAAAGACCTGATACCGAAGTCGCTGCGCCGCCTGAATATCTTCAGCCGAGGATGCCATGCGGACTGCAAAATCTGGCGCGTGCTCAAGCATTTGGTGTCCTTGTTTGCCGTTTCGAAGCTGGCTTTTAGGTTTTTGGTAACGATTTGGCAACGATTATGCCCGAGTGTCCGCGTTAACCAAGATTGACAGACTGAAACCCGTTGCTACTCTGGGTTGAATTTATCGCCAGACTGGACAAGAACAAGCATGACCCGCGCGCCATCAATCACGACCTTACCCGTTTCACGAAAGTTGACGGTGATGCGGCCAGCAATATTGGACTGGACTTGTCCCACCCCCCAATCAGACTGGCTTGGATGGCGCACCAACATGCCCGGTTCCAACATCGCATTTAAATCATCCATTTTCTCACCATCACTTTAGGAGTTTCAGAATGAGCAACGACCTTGCCGCACTCATTGGATCGCGTATTTGTCACGACCTTATCAGCCCGATTGGCGCTATCGGCAATGGGGTCGAGCTATTATCGCTCACCGCACAAGAGACGGCTGGTTCTCCTGAATTCGCGTTGATCAACGAAAGCGTGGAAAATGCGAATGCCCGCATCCGGTTTTTCCGCATCGCCTTTGGGGCCGCATCTGCGAACCACACAATCGGCAGCGCCGAAGTGCGATCAGTCCTGACAGCGATGCAGCAAGGCGGGCGGCTTACTTACGACTGGCAAGCATCAACTGATCAATCGCGCGCTGACGTGCGTATCGTATTCCTGCTTTTGCAATGTATCGAAACCGCGCTGCCCCTTGGCGGCGATGTCGCCATTCAGATGGTTGATACATCGTGGCATATCACAGCAACTGGCAGGCGGATCGACATTGACGAAGACCTATGGAACGGGCTTGCCGCCCCTGACGCAACGGTCAGCCATACAGCCGCGCAGGTGCAATTTGCCCTGCTTCCCCATGCGCTTCGCGCTGCTGGCAAGCCGCTCGACATGCAGCACACCGACGACAGCTTAAGCCTTCGGTTCTAGCTAGGCCCGTATCGTGCCGTCACCAGTGACAAGATACTTGAAGCTCGTAAGCTGAACCGCGCCCACAGGGCCGCGCGCATGCAGTTTTCCTGTGGCAATGCCGATCTCTGCGCCCATGCCGAATTCTCCGCCATCCGCGAATTGCGTCGATGCATTGCGCATCAGGATCGCACTATCAAGCTGGTGAAAGAAACGGTCCGCAATGTCGTCATTCTCGGTCAGGATCGCATCTGTGTGGTTGCTCCCGAATGCGCGGATATGGGCAATCGCACCGTCAACCCCATCCACGATCTTGGCCGCAATGATCATATCCAGAAACTCGTGACCAAAGTCGGCCTGCGTGGCCGTCGTTGTGCCCGCGGTCTTGGCAATCTCGCCGTCACCGCGCACCTCGACCCCTGCTTGGATCAGGTCACGCACCAGAATGTCACCGTGCTTGTCGTAAAACCGCCGATCCACAAGCAAGCACTCCGCAGAGCCACAAATCCCCGTGCGCCGCGTTTTAGCATTCAGCAAGACACGGCGCGCCTTTTCCAGATCGGCATCGCCGTCAACGTAAACGTGGCATATCCCTTCGAGGTGCGCAAAGACGGGCACACGGGCCTCTGATTGCACCAACCCAACAAGACCCTTGCCGCCACGCGGGATAATGACATCTATGAAATCAACGGCTTGCAGCATCTCCTTAACAGCAGCACGGTCGCGCGTCGGGACAAGCTGAACCGCGTGCTCTGGCAACCCATGTGCGCGCAGCCCTGTCACCAGACAGGCGTGGATCGCTTGCGCAGAGTGAAAGCTCTCGGAGCCCCCACGTAAAATAACCGCATTTCCCGATTTCAGGCAAAGCGCACCCGCATCCGCCGTAACATTCGGGCGGCTTTCATAAATGACCCCGATAACGCCAATCGGCGTGCGCACCCGTTGGATATGTAGCCCTGTGGGTTGGGTCCAGCTTTCGATCACCTCGCCAATTGGGTCGGCCTGTGCTGCGACAGCGCGCAGCCCCTCAACCATGCTGGTCACGCGCGCTTCGTCCAACATCAGCCGATCCATCATGGCAGGCGAAAGACCCTTCTCAGCGCCGTAATCCATATCCTTTGCATTGGCCGCGAGGATACTATCCATGTTTTGCACAATTGCATCGGCAGCCGAATTGAGCGCCTGCGTCTTGGCAGTGGCACTCGCAACGGCAAGGTCCCGAGAAGCGGCGCGTGCCTGCGCACCAATCGTCGTCATCACAGCGGAAATATCCATCAAACTCTCCTAGAGAACCATATCATCACGGTGGATCAGGGCAGCGCGCCCCTTGTAGCCCAAAACCGCTTCAATCTCGTCGGACCTGCGGCCCATGATCTGCGCGGCCTCGGCACTTGTATAGCGGGCAAGCCCAATCGCGAGAGCATGACCTTGCGAACCCTGAATCGTCACAGGATCACCGCGGCCAAACTGGCCAACGATTTGCGTGACGCCAGCCGGTAACAGGCTTTTGCCCGCCTCAACCGCGCGCGCAGCACCGTCATCAACGATCAGCGCGCCGCGCGGCTTCATCGTCGCGATCCAGCGCTTGCGCGCAGCTTGTGGATCTGTTTGCGCAGAAAACCAAGTCGCCCGCGCACCATTTTCCAATAATGACAATGGGTTATTAGGCGTTCCCAATGTAATTGCCATTGCGCAGCCTGCCTCTGTGGCGACCTTTGCAGCCATAACCTTGGTTTTCATTCCGCCTTTTGACAAAGACGAGGTCGGATCGCCCGCCATTCCCTCTACTTCGGATGTAATAACGTCAACAGTTTCAATATGTTGCGCGTCTTTGTCAATGTTGGGATTGGCGGTGTAAAGTCCGTCTACGTCCGACAGAAGTATGAGCTGGTCAGCGCCGACCGTAACCGCCACTTGCGCGGCCAAGCGATCATTATCGCCAAACCGGATTTCATCGGTCGCAATTGTATCATTCTCGTTCACGATGGGCGTGACACCAAACCCGAGCAAGGTTTCCATTGTTGCACGGGCATTCAAATACCGACGGCGGTCCTCTGAATCTTCAAGCGTCACAAGGACTTGCGCGGTGATGATGCCATGCGGGGCCAGCACTTCTTCATAGGCGCGCGCCAACTGGATTTGCCCGACAGCAGCGGCCGCTTGTGAATGCTCAAGCGCGAGTTCTGCAACTGGCAGGCCCAAAACGCCGCGGCCCAAGGCGATTGAACCCGATGACACCAGAATAACGTCCGTGCCACGTTTGCGCAAAGCCGCAACATCTTGCGCCAAAGATGCCAGCCAATCGCGGCGCAACGCACCTGTTTTGGCATCCACCAAAAGCGCAGACCCGATCTTGACGACCAGCCGTTTAGCGTTGGCTATGGCTGCCACGGAGCGTCCTCCGCCTCTTGATCTTCCATACGACGATGGCGCAAGCGGTCTTCGTCAATCTGGGCACGTAGCGCGCGCAAAACCTCTGGCACACCTTCGCGGCTGACACCTGACATCATGAAAACAGGACCACCAACGGCCGCTTCAAGCTCGTCTTTGATAAAGGCCCGCTCCTCTTCGTCGAGGGCATCGGCCTTGTTCAGGACGGTCACGCGCGGCTTGTCAGCAAGATCACCGCCATAGGTCTCAAGCTCGTTGATAATGACCTTATAATCGTTGGCAGGGTCGCCAGATGTGCCATCAACGAGATGCAGCAAGACAGCACAGCGCTCGACATGGCTCAGGAACAAATCACCAAGCCCCCGACCCTCGCTTGCGCCCTCGATCAGGCCCGGAATATCGGCAACAACAAACTCGACATTGTCGATCCCCACAACGCCCAGATTTGGCACAAGTGTGGTAAATGGATAGTCGGCAACCTTGGGACGCGCATTTGAAGTGGCAGCCAAAAACGTGGATTTCCCCGCGTTCGGCATGCCCAAAAGGCCCACATCCGCGATCAGCTTAAGACGCAGCCAGATCGTCCGCTCGATGCATTCCTGACCAGGGTTGGCACGCCGCGGCGCTTGGTTCGTGGCAGACTTGAAATGCAAGTTGCCCCAACCGCCATTCCCGCCCTTGGCGATCACAACAGTCTGGCCGACTTCGGTGAGATCAGCGATGACCGTTTCTTCATCTTCGTCGATGATTTCAGTGCCCACAGGCACGCGTAACACCTTGTCTTCGCCGTCTTTTCCCGTGCGTTGACTGCCCATACCGTGCTGGCCATTTTGGGCGAAAAAATGTTGCTGGTAGCGGAAATCAATCAGGGTGTTCAGACCCTCAACCGCCTCGACGATCACACTGCCGCCCCCACCGCCGTCACCGCCGTCAGGGCCACCGTATTCGATAAACTTTTCACGGCGGAACGAAATACAGCCAGCGCCGCCCGCGCCTGAGCGAATGTAAACTTTGGCTAGATCAAGAAACTTCATAAGATGCGGGCCTTTCGGAGGCAGGTTTAGCGCAGGGCGTAATCTATTGTTGCGCTTTACTCAAGATGTCCCAATCAGCGCGGCTTAGGCGATAGTAATGGGATAAGGTCGGAATACGGCGGGCAAATGACGGCTCAAAGCGGGTTTGCCAGTGCTGGAACCCGAGTTTTGAAACCACCGCCTTTGATGCGGGGTTATCGTGCCAGACGCTTGCTTGAAAGTGCGCGATGTCGCTGGTCGCACGAGCATGCGTCAACGCCGCGCGCGCGGCCCGTGTCATTATGCCTTGGCCCGAGAAATCAGGGTGCAGCATATACCCAAGCTCGCCATTTGTGACGGCAACCGATCCACAAAGCTGGTCACCACAGATGATACCCCAAACGAACCCTTTGCCCGTATATGGCTTGCAACGGCTCTTGGTGAATGCAGGGTCAGCAGGCCACGGCCATCCGCCCAGTTGACGCACAACCGCCCAACGGCGCGCCATGTCGTGCAACACATCAAAATCGGTCGGACCAAGGTCGCGATAGGTCAGGTCAGTCATTGCGATCGGTCCAAGTGGCCTTAGTTAGTTTCATCGTTTGTAACTTGACGGTATCCTGCATTGAGCGGCGCAGCTCGTCGCGAATATTGCTATCGGTAAAACCTAGCCGCGTCAAAATCGTCCGAGAGGCCGCATTATCAACAAAATGCCCCGAAATCAGGTCATCTTCGGCGTTCTCGAAATACCACTGCACGACGGCGGACGCGGCTTCGGTCATGATATGTTGACCGTGGAAATCTGCATTAAGCCAATACCCCAAGTCAGGCTTGACGCCGATCACGCCAATCAGCCCCTCACCCGCATCAATCGCCCATGTTGTTGTCGTTGGCACAACCTCGGTGATGAAATAGATCGCGTCCTGACGCGCATAGGGGAACGGCACTGCACTTAGCCATTGCACTACGTCCCAATTGCTCAATCCGCGCGTGATCTGATCTGCATCCGCTTTAACAATTGGGCGCAGGGTCAAACGGCGCGTGGTCAGGACCGGCGCGGTCATAGCCCCGTCTTGAGTGTATATGTCCACGTCGGGGTCGTCGCATTGCGCGCCACACTAAAGGCTTCTGCGTCGCCAAGGTATTCAAACCCGCAATTGGTCAGGACCCGCGCAGATCCCGGGTTGTCTTGAAAGACTTCGGCAAAAAACCGCTTTGCGCGCCGTGGATTTGCATCAATTATGGCCCGTACGGCCTCTGATGCGATACCTGTGTTCCAGAACGCAGGCGCGACCCAGTAGAAAATCTCGGACTGGGCGCGGTCCATATTATCGCAACTGATCACGCCCATGGCCTCGGCATGGCCGAATGCAGACCCGTCCATGATCCAGACATCTTCTGTGCGCTCTGTGGACTGGGCCCGCAAAATCATCGCCTCAACGGAACCAGGCGGCAAAGGGTGCGGAATTGCGCGGCTGCCACGTGCGACACGCTCGTCAGAGGCATACATCGCAATCAGGCCCGCATCGGACTTGCGTGGTGCGCGCAATACAAAACGCTGCGCTGTAATCGGTGTCTGTTCAAACACGACTTGATCCATCTCTGCTTCCCTCCTCGAAAGCCCGCACTGTCACTACCTCCCAATAGGCACAGATTGGAAAAAACGAAAAAGGGGACCGGTTCTCACCGATCCCCCTATTCTATCTTGCGACCTAAGGTTCGGCTTATTCAGCGGCCTCCGCCACTGGGAGAACCGAAATAAAGGTGCGGCCTTTCAGGCCTTTGTGGAACTGAACGTTGCCTTCAACAGTTGCAAAAATCGTGTGATCCTTGCCCATGCCGACGTTGACGCCTGGCCACATCTTTGTGCCGCGCTGGCGCATGATGATGTTACCTGGAATAACGGCTTCGCCGCCGTATTTTTTAACGCCGAGGCGACGACCAGCTGAGTCGCGACCGTTACGGGATGAACCGCCTGCTTTTTTATGTGCCATGGTGTCTCTCCTAACTTACGCTTATTTCGCCAGCTCTGCAGCTTGCGCGATGACTTTGTCGGAAACTTTCACTTCGAAAGTTGCGGTGTCGATTGCTGCAACCTGAGCAAAAGTTGTGACGCCAGCGTCATTCAACTTCTGTGCTGCTGCTGGACCGATACCGGTCAGCTCTGTCAGATCGTCGCCAGCGGCTGCTGCCTTTGGGGCGGCTTTCGCTTTTGTCGCAGCCTTAGGCTTGGACGCGCGCTCAACTGCTGCCGCAGCCTTCTTGGATGTCGGAGCACCCTTATACGCAGGCTCGATCTTAAAGCCAGCACCGTTAACAGCTGCTTTAACGCCAGACTTTTCAGCGCCTTTTTCAAGGATATCGCCGATACGAACCAAAGTCAGTTGCTGACGGTGGCCTTTCTTGCGAGCAGAAGAGTGCTTACGACGACGCTTAACAAAGTTAACTGTCTTCTCGCCCTTGATCTGGTCGATCACTTCGGCTTGCACACCAGCGTCTGCCACAAGAGGCGCGCCAACGGTGTTACCAACCATCAGAATTTCGTTGAATTGAATCTTGTCGCCTGCAACGGCGTCCAGCTTTTCAATGCGCAATACGTCGCCTGAGGCAACTTTGTACTGCTTGCCGCCGGTTTTCAGAACCGCAAACATATGTCTTTCCTTCATGTCCCGCGTCACTGAGGCCCCTGTAAAAACAGGCGTTTGGTGCCTTTGGACTGCGCGCCCTCATGGGCGTAATTTCGCGTAATACCGAACAAATACCTTGCCCGATTGGCGGCTTATCTGACCAATATGGCGACAAGTCAAGCCCTTAGGAGGTCAAAAACCATGCGAATTACCCTTGTCAGCTTGAGTTTGCTCGCGGCCTGTAGCTCTGAGGCAAATCATCTGGGCAACCCGCTCCTGCTTCCCATATCAGGGCTGGCGACGGCTGCAAGCAATGCGATCTATAGCCAGCGGCGCGGCAAGGTCGAGGTCTTGGTCAAATCCAACCACCCTGCCCTGATCGCCCAGATCAACGCAGGCGCTGGCCCGATCTTGACCCAAGCAATGGAAACTGCCGAGATTCCCGTGCTGGACCGGCCTGCGCGGATCATTCAACTACAATCCGACCTCGGCCTATACACCGCCAACCCCGGCGCACTGGTCACCGCATTGATGGTCTACGGCGGTTAATCCGATGCAAATGTGGCAGATTGTTTCGAATTTGCCCCTAAATGAAACCGAAGCCGCCCCATTTATGACCCCAATCACGCGATAGACCTTTCCTAACGAAATGTAAGTTTCATTCTAGGAAGTGTTATGCCCGACTATACGTTGCAATATGTTTACGAGATATCCGATTTTGACACATCTGGCGCCCTGATTGCCCCGCCCAACGAGCAAGGCGCAAGGGCGCAGGGAAATCCGCCGTTCAATCTTGCTCTCAATTCAGGCGCAACCGCACAGCAAATCTCGATCACCGACGATGACGCCAACTTTAATGAAATTGGCGACAACGGACAGCTTTTGACAAGCGCAATTACCCTTGATGGCGTGACCTATGCGGCAGGCACTAAAGTGATCATCAACTACGTGATCACCGATGATGACGGGTTTGAAGGATATTCGATCTCGATCGGCCAAAACAATGGCGGCGGCAACACGACAACGGCGTTTATCACCAATACACCAATGGTGGCCGGGCAGACCTATACGTTCACGTCAGAGGGCAATATCGGCAATAATTCCGTGCCCTACAGTCAGTTTGCGTGCTTCACCGCAGGCACATTGATCAAGACAGAACGCGGCGAGCGGCCCATTGAACTGCTCAAGGTTGGTGATCGGGTCATGACACGCGACCACGGGCTTCAAACAATCCGTTGGGCTGGCAGCCGCACAGTTGCAGGGATCGGCACTATGGCGCCTGTGGTCTTTGACACTGGCACACTCGGGTGCTCGGCCCCGCTGACTGTGTCTCCCAATCACCGGATGCTTATTTCGGGCGCAATGGCCGAACTGGTGTGTGGCGACGACGAACTGCTTCTTAGCGCGAAGATGTTGGTCAACGACCGCAATGTGCGCCGCGCGCCCTGTGGGTTCGTCACCTATGTGCATGTCATGTTTGATTATCACGAGATTATCTGGGCCAATGATTGCCCGACCGAGAGCTTTTACATCGGTGACAACGCCATCAGCGCGCTCAACGACGATCAAGCGGCTGAAATCCTCGCAATCTTTCCCGAGCTCAAGACTTCAAACAAGAAGGCATCTCTGGCGCGCGCCGAAGGGCGCACCTATGAAGGCACTGTTATCGCCGCAACTTTATAGCTCTGCACCCGTCATCATGCGGGCCGCTTCATAGCCAAGCTCGCGACTGATTCCGTCAAAGAACCCGTCAAATGCCGCAAACAATGTGGTGTTCAATTGCTTGCCCGCAGGGGTGGTCGAAAACGCGGTATAGGTTGCAAGTTCTTCATCAGTGACGGGGTCATAGGCCAACATCAGGAACGAATACACCCACTCTGACGTGGTCGCGCGAATATCAGGCTCTTGGTCCCAAACATCGGATAGAATTTGCGCCTCGGTCAAAACATCGTCAAATGCGCCACCAGCCATAAGCCCCGAATAAAACGCATAGTTCGAATTCAGCGCGCCAACGATGTTGGTCTCGATGAGGTCATTTGTTTGCACAAATGCATCTACAAGTTCAAAGCGCGCAGTGCCGTCCTTTCGGGCCTCCGCAGCAAGCGCCTGACTAGCCTCTTCCACGGCATCATCCATCAAGGCACGGCGCGCGCTGACTTCAAGGTCAACAAATTTGCGCCCTAACGGGCTGTCAAAAAATGTGGCCATCGTTGCCACATCGTCGCCTTCCAACGATGCAACAAACGCTGCCTTGACCTCTGCTTGCATCGCATCGGCGTCGTAAATCCGTTCCACGGTTGCCGACCACGACGGGCCTACCTTGGCGGGGAAAAGATCAAGGCCGATCTGCCCGCCATATTCGACGCCTTCTTCGCGCATGATATCAATGATGTCAGCGAACCTGAGCGCGTCAAACAACGCTTCCGCCTGTGCGTCTTGCGCCGCAACTGGTGCGACCCCAGCAAATGCAGCCATGACCGCCGCCGTCGCGATAACCCGTTGAAACATCATAAACTCCAGTGCCTGAATTGTTGCAGTGAACTTAGGGGGCAGACAGGTGATTGCCAAGCCAACTGACGGAATTGTCATGCAGGCATCACAATGCCCTTGCAGCCTGCGCAGGGTGCGATTAAACGCGCAGCCGTGACACTTTGCGGAGACGTGCCGGAGTGGTCGAACGGGGCGGTCTCGAAAACCGTTGAGCCTTCACGGGTTCCCAGGGTTCGAATCCCTGCGTCTCCGCCAATTGTCCGACCTTAGGTCTTATCATTCATAGACTGAGGTCGGATTTTGGCACTGCCAGCGTCACTTTTCTTGTCATTTGTGAACTTTATCGCCGCTCTCGTCAGGGAATGAGCCCGACTAGGTCAGAAACCGCGCGTAAGGTATTGTTTTCTATAGAATGAACCAACTGTCTTCTGGCGGGGCAACACCCTGAAACCGGATTGAAAACTCGGGATTTGCATCGCCATCAATGTTAAAATCGACCATGAAATACGAACCTGCGACCGAAACCCGAAACTCCCCCGCCTGCGTAAATTCGGTCGCCGCAGAAATCGGGGTGTCGAAAGCCTGATTACCAGCCAAGGCCACATTCGCGTCAATTGATGATAGGTCCACGCGATCACCTTTGCTAAAATCAAAGTCGGTAATCCGGTCAATTCCCGAGGTTGCATTTGAATCCGAGATCGCGAGGTAACGAAACGTGTCCGCGCCAAGACCACCTGTCAGCGCATCAAGACCGCCGCCACCGGTCAGAATATTGTCACCTGCGTTGCCAGTCAGATAGTTGGCTGAATTGGTCCCCACGGCGTTTGCATTCGCGCTCCCCAAAAGTGCGAGCCGCTCAACCCCAGCGGCAAGGTAGACCGAGCCATAGGATTGAACCAGATCGGTCCCTTCCCCAGATAGCTCGATAATGACGTCATCGGGATTGTCGACGATATAGGTATCGTCACCTTGTCCGCCAATCATCGTGTCAGCGCCAGACAGCCCGTTTAGCCGGTTGTCTCCTGCGTTACCCCATAGCGTATTATCTGCGGTATTGCCCCAACCGTTTGCATCGGCGTCCCCCGTCAGCACGAGGTTCTCGACCTCTGCACCAAGAATGTAACTGAACCCGACCTGCACGGTATCCCTGCCTTCAGCTGCGCCTTCGACCACAACATCGCCGGTTTGGTTGACAACATAAGTATCATCGCCACCACCGCCACGCATGACATCATCCCCGCGTCCGCCGAATAAAAAATCATTGCCTCCAGCACCGATCAGGACATCAGCGCCCGCACCACCATAGTATTGAACTCCACCAGATCCTGATGCCGTTAGCGTGTCATCACCATCATTCCCATAGGCAATATAAAACGATCCGGTTCTGATATTATCGTCGCCTGTCCCGCCGCGAATAACCGTTGTTCCAAACTCTATTCTCTCGTCCCGAGCGAACACGCGATCATTTCCGGCGCCGCCAAAAACGTCATCAGTCGTGCCCGCTGAAATGTAGTCGTCGCCACTTCCACCATAGAGCAGATCGTGGGCTTCGGAGGGTCCATCATGACTTGCAACGTAATCGTTTCCAGCGCCGCCATAGACGATGTCCGACCCGCTCCCGCCGATGAGATAATCGTCCCCCTGTGCGCCATACAAAGTGTCGTCATCCGCTTGTCCATAAAGCGAGTCCCTGCCACTTAATCCGTAAAGCGTGTCATTCCCCGCGCCCCCCGAAATTGCATCCAGACCGTCGATGCCCGCAGTCTCATGTGTGCCATAGATACGGTCATCCGCGTCGCCAGACGTCACATAAAACCGCTCGAAGCCAGCGATTACAGTCCCATCGGGCAGTGCAAGTCCAGCCGCAATTTGCGCAAGCAAAAGCGGAGCGCCAGAAGTCCAATCGAACGTGATAGAATCGATCCCACCGCCCCCGAACAGACTGTCAGCACCGCCAATATGAACGATATCATCGTCGCCCGAACCGCCATATATTTCATCATTGTATGGTGTGTCAGAAATTGAATCGTCGAAATTGCTCCCAATGAGGTGGAGGGCAGACGTGAGGTTTGATCCGTCCACCAGAATATTTGAAGTCGTCGAAATTATCTGGGTAGAAAGATCAAAAGCGCCCCCCGCTCCGAACAGATACAACGCAATGTCATCGGATGTTGCGGGGATGTGGGTAATCGACTGGAAACTGTTCAACTGACTGACGGAAATCTCCAACGCAGACCCGAACTGTAGATGTTCGAAACCGCTTAAGGTCACATCACGGAATGAAAACAGGCTAAAATCTCGCGGATCACCTACACCCTCGGGTATCGATATGAGATCGACCAGAAGCGTATCGTCGCCAGCGCCGCCGTCCAATATACCCGTAAATCCTTCGCCGACGGTGTCGAAAATGTAGTCGCTACCACCGCCGTAAGGGTCGTCAATAAATTCAATCTCGAAGTAAACTGGCAGATAGATAAACGCGAGATCGGCTCCTGCGCCTAGATGAATAACATCGATGCCGCCGGTCATTCCCGTCAAAGCGTCATCACCTGATGATCCCAAGACAGTGTTGTCATGAATATCGATTGTGAAACTTGGCATATGCAACATCCTCCCCGCGATCCGCACGTGAGAACCAAATCAGACCCCGCTTTTACACGTACAGCCGCAATTGTGCCGATTTATCTGGCCAAAATCAACTCGGCCTTAAGCCCACCCAATCGTTCACTGTCGCCAAGGCGCAGCAAACCGCCGTGCGTGCGGGCGATGTCGGCGACAATCGACAAACCGAGCCCAACACCCGTGCCCTTGTTTTGGTTGCGGGCAGGATCAAGGCGCACAAAAGGGCTCATCGCGGCTTCTCTGCTTTGCGCAGGAATACCCGGCCCGTCGTCCTCGACCGTAAACTTCACCGCGCGTTCGGTCACACTCACCGACACTTCGGCACAAGAACCATAGCGAAGCGCATTGCCCACAAGGTTATCCAAGGCCCGCCGCACGGCCAGCGGACGCAGCGAGATCAACTCTGACGGCCCCGTTGCCTCAAACAAATAGACCCGCTGATCACCGCGTTTGGCATCGGCCACAACGGCGTCAACAATTTCGCGCGGACTGGCTGGCGCGAGGCTATCGCCAGCATCGTTGCGCGCGAAATCAAGGAAAGCGTCAAGCAGACCTTGCATGTCATCAACATCACGCAGCAGGTCATCAACCTCTGCCCCGTCCAGCATCGAAAGCCCAAGCCGTAAGCGGGTCAAAGGCGTGCGCAAATCATGACTGACCCCCGACAACATCATCGTGCGGCTCTGTGTTTGGCGCTCAAGCCGGTTGCGCATGTCCAGAAACGCCATGCCTGCGGCACGGACTTCAACCGCACCTGACGGGGTAAATGGCTTGATGCGCCCCTTACCATATGCGGCAGCGGCGGCGGCCATGCGCTTGATCGGGCGTAATTGGTTGCGCAAAAAGAAATAGGCGATCGTGGTCATCAAGAACCCCATCACAACCAAAATCACCAGCAATTGATGCGGGTTGGATGCAGATACACGCCTGCGGGCGAATGAAAGTTCCATCTGACCCTGCGCGGTCTCAATCCAAAGCGACACAATACGACGATCAGCCAGCGACACGGTCACGACCTCGGGCACACCATCGCGCATAGTTTCGATCACCACACCGCCAGTCAGATCCGTCCAGTTGTTGATATCTTCGGCAGGCGCCACCGAGGCAGGCAAAACAACCTCGACCTCTAGCGGGGTTGCGACCGCCCTTACCGCTTGGCGGGCCGCGTCAATATCGGGGGCAGCTTCAACAATATCGCGAAAATAGCGCAACTCGATGTTGATCGCACTTGTCATCGCCCGCGTCACACCGTCAAAATGGCGCTGAATAAACACGACCGACACCAAAAGCTGCAAGGTTATCACAGGTAAAATCAGAATAAGCGCTGCACGGCCATATAGACCGCGGGGCATATAATTTTTGAGCCATAACCAAAACATGCCCTAAGCTACGCGGCGCAGTGCAAAGGCGAAAGGGCCGATCAACATGCAAATACCCGATTTTGCCCCGACCACAGGCGAACCAATGCCACTGGAGGACGGTCTGCGGCTCGTGCTTGCGCCCAACCCGTCCCCGATGACCAACCTTGGCACAAACACCTATCTGCTCGGCACGACGCAACTCTGCATTATCGATCCAGGGCCGGATGACGACGCCCATCTAGCCGCGCTGATCGCCGCCATCGGGAATGCCCGCGTGAGCGATATCGTCGTGACACACAATCATCTCGATCACTCGCCCCTCGCCCGCAAGCTCTCAACGGCGACAGGCGCAAAAATCCACGCATTCGGAACCCACCTTGACGGGCGTAGCGCGATCATGACCACTCTCGCCGCACAAGGGCTGGCTGGCGGTGGTGAAGGCATCGATACAACTTTTGTGCCTGACATGATCCTTGCAGACGGCGACACACTGCAAGGCCACGACTGGCAACTCACCGCCCTGCACACGCCCGGTCATATCGGCAACCATCTGTCGTTGCTTTGGAACGATGCGGTTTTCACGGGCGATCATGTGATGGGATGGGCCAGCTCGCTGGTGTCGCCGCCCGACGGCGACCTCACCGATTTTATGCTGTCATGCGAAAAGTTGCGCGAAATCCCCGCGCGGATCTACTACGCAGGGCACGGCGCACCGATCCACGATCCTGCCGCACGGCTCGACTGGCTCATTGCGCACCGACGCCAACGGGAATCACAGATTCTCGCCTGTCTGGCGCGAAACCCTGCCACGCCGCACGAATTGACCCGCGCAATCTATCAAGATGTGCCCGACGGCCTCTTTCTCGCCGCACAAAGAAACGTTTTTGCGCACCTCGTGGATTTGCATCAAAGCGGTAAAATTAAAGCCTCTGCGACCCTCTCGATCGACGCTCAATATCGGCTATTGCAGGAATTTTAAAAAACTCGTCAAAACCCTCTGGACGCCCCTGAACACCATTGCTATATCGCCCCAAGTGTTCCGGCGTAGCTCAGTGGTAGAGCAGTTGACTGTTAATCAATTTGTCGTAGGTTCGACCCCTACCGCCGGAGCCAAAGAATTCAAGGACTTGATGAGCAATCATCAAGTCCTTTTTCGTTTTGGCAGCATTCGGTCTCGTTTCACCTATTCACATTGGGCAAATCTGGAAAACAAAACACCGCGCCCGATGTCGGATGCCGCGTGGAAAAACCGTTTTGTCGCGACATCATATTGCATCGCGCCAGACGACGTGCCGTCTCGCACCAGAAACGTCAAAATCGTGCCTGACTGCTTGCTGTCATAACCGCGCCGCTCAATCACATTCCACGTGCCACCCGTTGAGCGGAGCGCAAGCGCGGGGCGAAGCTGGTCATCCAAGATCACACTCGGGATCACCTCTTTACCCAAGAACTGTTCGAACCCGTCCGCAGGATCATCGCGCAACACAGAACTCACGCCGTGGATCCCAGTCGCACCGCCGCAATCGACAACCACGACCTGCGCGCTTGCAATCTGGCCAAGACACGAAACAGCTGCCGCCAAAAGAAATTTGTTCATTTTCTACCTCGTTTTGACAAGAAAGCCTGACAATTGCGGCCTTGGCAAGGCAACCCCGTCAATCGCTGGCCTTCAGGGCTTTCGCCAAGGCGCTAAGGTCGCGATAAATCGCGCCGACAGCGGGGTTCCACGCCGCAACATCCGCGCCTTGGCTCGCAACAACGGCGTCATCTCCGCGCGCCGCTGGCCCCGTTAGCGCATCCCGTGGCCCCAAGGCTGCGACATTGTCACATGTGCCTTGCAATAACGTCTCATTTAGCGCTTTTGCAATGTCCTCAGGCACACCCGCCGCCGTCCATGCATCACGCGCAACTGCCTGTAAAACAACGGTAAAGTTGTTCGAAATAACGGCAGCCGCATGGTAAAGACTTTTGTCTTGCGACCCGATTTCAAATGAAACCCCGCCAATCAGATCAAGCATCGGCGTGATCTGCGCCAATGCGCCAGGCGCACCCTCGACGCCACATAACGTGCCCCCGAACCGGGCAATCGCCTGCGCGGGGTCTGCAAAACTGCGCACAGGATGAACACTCGCGGTTTTCCACCCCAAATCCGCCAGCGCAGCAAGCTGATCAGACGCAAAATACCCGCTGCAATGAAACGCGACGCAAGGTGGGTGGCGACCTTGGATTACCTGCGCCAGCGCCGTGGCCACGGCTTTGATTTCCCCGTCAGGCACGGCAATGATCCATAGGTCCGCTGGGCGCATATCCGCATATGACCGCACCGCCAGCCCGCAACCGGCCTGCTCTACCGCTGCGCTTGCGGACACGTATCGACGGCTCATGACATCCTGAACCGCATAGCCGTCAGCGGCCCCTACCAGCCCTAAAAAGGTCTGACCAACGCGGCCCGCACCGATGAGGTTCACCTTAATATCGGCCATTAAACAGGCTCGGTCTCAATAAACGCCCTTGTGCCACCAAGGTCGAAAAACGCTCTTGTGCGGCAACTCAACACAATGATCTGTTGGTCCTGCGCGGCTTGGGACAACATGTTGAACATCGTCGAAATGCGTTCGTCGTCAGTATGCACCAGCGCATCGTCAAGAATGAGCGGGATCGGACGGCCCTGCTTGGCAAATAGCTTGGCAAACGCAAGTCGGGTCAGAATCGCAATCTGCTCATACGCACCGCCCGACAATTGGGTGACCTCATCAGGAACGCCGTTGCGAATGATCCGGCTCACAAGCATCTTGTCAGGATCAAGCTCAAAATCCGCACCATTGTGTAACTGTGCCAAGAGCGGTTGCAATTCGTTGCGAATAGGTTCGAAATATGTGTCTTGGGCATCGCGGCGCGCCGCATCCAAATGGGTGATCAAAAGATCAAGCGCTTTCGCCTGCAAGGCGTATCGACGCGCGCGCTCGGTGGCTTTCTCCAATTTTTGAGAGACCTCCAGCAGCTTCTCTTCGACCGCGCCTTCCGATTGCGTTTCGATCGCTCCATCAACACGGGCAAGCTCGCGCTCCAGCTTGTTGATCTCGTCCACATCTGCGGTCTGGGCGCTGATCAAACGGTCATAAGTCGCCTGAGCAATGGCTAGATCAGGGGCATTTTGCTTAAGTTGCGCCAAAGCCTGAGCTGCGACCTGTTCCTTTTGAGCGGCTTCTTGGTGGGAAACCTGCAATGCAGCGCATTTCTGATCCTCATCCGCAGGCTTGGCAATCGCGGCTTGCTCTTGCATGAGATGGGCCAGAACCCCGCTCGCCTCGGCCACGCCACTGGCTGCAACGATCGCGCTGTCCTGCAACGCCTGTAGGCTTGCCCGCAAATGCTGCAAGTCAACATCAGCAGTCGCAATCTGGCCCTCGATGTCCTCTGCTGATCGGGAACTAGCGCGGGGCTCGGCCGCCACGGGATGTAAATCCGCCACTGCATGCCCAAGGGCCGCACAAAGATCGCGCCATTCGCTATCAAGCACATCAACGCCGTCAGGCGTCAAGGCACGCAACTCTGCAATTGCCACTGCCCGATCATTCATCGCGCTTTGGCGGGCATTAAACGCCGCGCGTGCCTCGTTAGCTGTTGAGACACCCAGTGCGCCGAGAGCCGCGCGAAGTTGCACCCCAATGGCCTCTGGGTCTTCGATACCCTGCCCCGTGCCCGCCGCTGGCGATAACGTGATTTCGCCAAACCCGGCCAAGGCAATCACCATGTCCTGATCAATCAAGTGGCTCACTTCAGGGGCCACAGATGCGCCATCTCGGGTCGCGATCGCCCCACCCTCGGGCGCGATTTCAAAGCGGGCAAATTGGGTGCGGCGCTGCTCATGGGCAATACTCATGCGACGCCCAAGATCGGCAATCCCGTCAAGATCGGCCTGACCAATCTCGCTTTTCCCAAGGATAAGATCGGCATCAGAGCGGCGCTTCAAAGGCGAGGCGACTTGGCCTTTCTGGTTGGCCACGATGCACAAGCGGTTCCACTTTTCCCTGCTGCGCTCGGCTTTTCGGGCGGCTTGCAACTCTTTGGCCAGCGTATCGCGCGCCTCTTGCGAACCCGCGATTACGCGCTGCGCCTCGGCAAGCGCGGCATCGGAACTAGCGCGCGCCGCACGGGTTAGCGCGGCATCCTTTTCCTTCAGGTCAACCTCACGTGCAAGCAATCGGCGGCGCTCTCTGGTCGCCTCAAATTCGCCGATCTGACGACCCAAGGTCGCGGTTTGACCTGCAAGCAAAGCAAGCGCCCCCTCGGCTTGCGTGACACTCTGGTCATGATGGCGGGCCTCCTCCAATGCCTTGGCAGCATCGGTAATATGCGCGGCGCGGTCTGCGTCCTTATGGGGGTCTTGCAACGCCTTCAGACGCAGGTTCGCACGGCGCTTTGTCGCAAGAGCATCAGCCAGCGCTTTGACATCCGCGGCCAAGGCAGCCTTGCGCGCAGTCAACGCCTCAACATCGTCTTCGATCGTTTTCCAAGGGCTGCCAGCCTTCGCCCTAAGGCTTTTGGTCGCCAGTGCGTCCAACTCTTTGCGACACTGCGCAACGATCCGATCCATACGACGACCGCCCGTGACAGCATCAATCTGGCCGCGCACGCTCGACATCAGATCACGGCGGGTGGCCACATTGCTCGCGTCCTTATCCTTGCCCTCGGGGTCAACATGGGTCGCGCCCTGCCGGACCCACAACAGACCCGCCGGCCCCTTGTTCGACTTGTTGATGCGGTCCTCGATCCAGGCCTCTGCATCGCCTTGCTGCTTGATCACCTGCCCCGTGGCGACGTCGATAACCTTGGCCGACTTCTGGACCAAAAACGACTTCTCAACCCGAAATGCCTTGCCATCAACTTCAATCTCGGCGGCAACACCAACCGCGCCGCCAGAATGGGGTTGCAACGACTTCACCTCTTGCGAGGACGAACCGTGGGCCACGAAAAACAAGGCATGGAGCGCATCAAGGAACGTCGATTTCCCGGACTCGTTCTCGGCCGTGATCGTGGTCAGCCCGTCACCAAACGGCCCCAGCACCGCCCTTTGGCCACCAAAGCGGCGCACGTTCACCAACTCCAATCGTCGCAGCTTCATGTTGGCTGCTCCTCTTGGGCAAGGTGGAACAAATGGGTTAATGCGATCTGCGCAATCTGGACGTCTTCGGGCGTGCGCCCTTGCAAATCCGTCTGCGCAAAAAGGCTATCCGCCGCCGCACGCAAAGCCCCACCTGTGGCAATCAAATCAAGATCATCAACTGCCTGTTCAATGCCAAGCTGGTCAAAGTTGACCTCGAAGTGATGAAAATCATCCGCAATTCGCTCGCAGGCATCACGCAACTGGCTCTGCTCCAACAAGCCAAGGCGTCCCGTCACTGCCAGACGCACAAGCACACGATCACGGCCCGCCTTGGGCAATACCTCCAACAGCTGCTGCACGGGATCGGACCCCGAAAACACATCAAGCGAATGGCCAAGCCATGAAAACTGCCCGATCGGAATAGGGGTCACAACAGGCTCCACCCCTTGCGAAGCGATTTCAACCATCAGCGCACCCGCAACAGCATGATCCTTAAAACTGTCGGGCTCAGGGCTGCCAGAGTACCATGTGCGCGCGGTGATCTGCTTTTGCCCATGCCAGTCACCAAGAGCAAGATAATCCAGAGCCGCCGTTTGTGCGCGATCAGGCGGGATCACAGATATAGTCCCCTCGTCGCTGCCGAAATCCATGATGCCACCATGTGCAAGCCCGATCCTGATGCGCGCGCCAGTCGGGGCATCCGTCATCCACGCCGTCAGGTCCAATCCCGGGTTTCGCACTGTCGGCGGCGCGGGCAAAATGGCAACGTCATCGCCAAGGTTGATCACCTCGGGCGACAGTGCAAGCACGACATTCTCGGGCGTGTCACGGGCACACCGCTCCCAGAGATCAACCGCGGCAAGGCTGTCGTGATTGCCGGGTAAAATGATCCAGATCACTTCAGGATAGGCAGCCATTGCATCAAGAGCACGGCGGATCACCTTTGAATTCGGCGCTTCTACGTCAAACGTATCACCCGCAACTACAACGAAAGATGCACTTTGCGCACGGGCCACGTCCCCGAGCCTGCGGATCACATCAAGGCGCGCCGCGCGTAGCAATGCACTCGCATCATCCTCCAGCCAGCCAAACGGCTTGGCAAGATGGATATCGGCCGTATGTAGAAATCGTATCAAAGTAGCGCCCATATCAAGTCGTGACCAATCTACGCCCTTGGCCCGATGGCTGCAAAGCCTCATTCGCTCAAGTCAGCGTTGCAACGGGAATAAGACACGCGCAACGAAAGGTCTGCAATGGTCTCGAACGGAGTTACCCAGCAACCCGATCAACTGAAAGAATGGCCTATGCGTTTCAGAGTATCTCCACATCGTTCAACAATTGGCTCATTGTCGCATTTTCGACTGTTAGAATGTCACCATTTCCAAAATCAAAAACGACGTTTCGCCCTACCTGATCGGCATAGCTCATTGCGTCCGCAGGATCAGAAAACGGAAATGCACTGAATTGAATGACATCAATGTCATCTTGAAAGTCATTCAACTCATCATTGCCATGTCCGACACTGAAAACAAATACGTCCGCACCTGCGCCACCGTTCAGATCATCCGCACCAGCACCACCTATGATTGTGTCATTGCCATTATGCCCGCGCAACATGTCGTTACCTGCGCCACCGACTAGAATATTGTCGGCATTGCTACCAAAAATCAAATCGTTGTGGTCAGTTCCGATAGCGTTCTCAATTGAAATATAGGTATCGTCCTCTGCGTCACCATCCCAGCCCTGAGACCGTAGATCAAAGATAACGCGGCCACGCGCACCCGCATAACTCACCGTATCCACACCCTGACCGCCATCAAGCACATCAACGCCCCTGCCGCCATGAAGCGTGTCGTTGTCCGCGCCGCCGAATAGCTGATCGTTGCCATTCCCGCCAACAAGATCATCCGCGCCATTGCCGCCAAAAATTGTGTCATCACCGTTATGACCGCGCAAATGGTCGTCACCATCGCCACCGCTTAAAACATTGTTCGCGGAATTCCCGAAAATGTAGTCGTTGTGATCCGAACCGATGACGTTCTCAATCGACCAAAACACATCGCCATCCGCATCACCGCCACGACCACCTGAACGCAGGTCAAGGACAACGCGCGCGATCGCACCCGCGTAACTCGCCGTGTCCAGACCAAGGCCACCATCAAGTGCATCAGCGCCCTCGCCGCCGTGAAGCGTGTCATGGCCTCCAAGACCACTCAAAGTATCGTCAAACGGCGTTCCATCAATGTGGTCCGCACCCGAAGTGCCAACGCGTATTACACCAATCATGCCGTCATCCCTCACAAATCCGTAAACACTGCAATCGCTACTCTGGTTATCTATTCTAAGCACGTTAACCAGTAATCTAGCATCAAACGGTAACAGGGGAAACGGTCTTCCGGATCAGTGAAACACGCCAGTCTGCGCCGTCATGCGTCTCGTAGGGGCAAGGTTGGCGCTGTAAAAACCCGACCTGCCCCCAAGTTCGCAGAACAGCAGTGTCATCCACTCATCATAAAGGACTGGAGACATGGCTCTCAAAGTTGAGCCGAATTACGAGGGGAATGCCGAAGCGCCATAAAGCAAGATATGGCAGGACTATTCTTGAGAAAGAAAAATGGCGGACAGACAGGGATTCGAACCCTGGAGACGGTCTCCCGCCTACACACTTTCCAGGCGTGCGCCTTCGACCACTCGGCCACCTATCCGTTGGGCGGGGTTTAACGCGGGATTGCTAGGGTTGGCAAGACCCCAACGCTAAGTTTTCGCAGAGCGTTGTCACTCTGTGCGCAAGGCTTCATAGTCAGGTCGTTACAACCCATATGATCGGCCACCATGACAAAGCCTGACGCTCCACTGCCTACCCCAGCACCAAAAGCAGATTTGAACCGGATCCAGACGGGTGCGCTGGTCATTATCGCCTTTGCAGTCGTGCTGTTCCTCCTCGTGCAAGCGCGGTTTTTGCTTATTTCATTGGCAACGGCGATCATATTGTTCAGCTTGACCTCTGATGTCATCACCTTCATCGCACGCCAACGGATCGGGCCATTCCGCATTCCAAACCTGATCGCGAGCCTTGTCGCCCTGATCATGATTGCGGCGGCCTTGCTGGTGCTGACCTCGGTGCTGTTGGCGCAGGTCAATACGGTCCTCGTCACAACCTTGTCATACGCAGAACGGGCGCCCTCGGCTGTGGCATCACTCTTTAGCTTCACTGGGCCAAAAACAGAGGCGGCGATTCTTAGCTCGATGCGCTCCATTGACCTCTCCAGCTCCCTGCGCACAGCGGCAGGTCAGGCGGGCAACCTGACACAAGGCACTGTGCTGGTGATCTTGTTCGTCGGCTTTCTATTCGGAGAGCGGATATGGTTTGGAACCAAGCTGCACAACTTCATCGGCGATCCGGTGCAAGCAGAGCGTGTCGGACGGATCATCTCGTCGATCATCCACCGCGTGAACTACTACCTGCTTGTCAAAGGGATCATATCTGCGATCACGGGTGGGCTGATCTTCCTGCTTGCCTCTGCATTCGGGCTCGATCTTGCGGTGGCGCTCGGGTTGCTCACTTTCGTGCTCAACTTTATCCCCAACGTCGGCTCGATTGTTGCAACCGCGCTCGTTGCACTGGTCGCTCATGTGCAACTGGGTGACCCGACAACGACGATCATCATTTTTCTCGTCACAGGGGGCATCCAGTTCCTGAACGGGAACATCATCGACCCGCTCCTGATGGGGCGGGCACTGCGACTTTCGGCCTTCGGGATTATCCTGTCACTGGCATTCTGGGGGGCGGTTTGGGGGATACCGGGCATGTTCTTGTCCGTGCCAATCATGGTGATGCTGATGGTCGTGTGCAGCCACGTCCCTGCCCTGCGCCCGATTGCAATTCTGCTCTCGCGCGAGGGCTTGCCCGAAAGCGAGCGCATGCTTGATAACCCCAACCAGCGTGACCTGTTCAACGACGACGATTAGCGATCAGCAACAGCGCCGCGAGTAGCAACTCACCAAACGCGGCCACAAGGATCATGGCACTCGCAACGCCGCCCTGAAACGCGCTTATGCCGGTCAGGGCGATGCCCGCAAATGTCAGCGCGACACTCGCCGTCACGCCAGTGCGCAACACCGATGGAGTCGCATCACGGGCAAACCACAAAAGCAGCGCCAGACCTGCAAACATCGGGCTTGCGCGGCGCACCATAAAATCGGCGCCCGCATCCGCGACAACACCGTAAGTGCCAACATAGGTTGCAGGCGAAACCAGCAACACAACAAACAACACCGCGCAGACTGCCGCCGCCAAGATCGCCACATTGCGAAACATCAGGCGTCCGCCAAATGCAAATAGACGCGGCGGTTTTGCTTGCCCTTCTTCTCGATCTTACCAATGCGCACAGGGCCGATCTCGGAGGTGTTAGATACATGCGTGCCGCCACAAGGCTGAAGATCGGCAGTGTTTTCCCCAACACCGATACGCACTAGACGGATTTGACCCGAGCCACGGGGGGGCTGGACCGACATCGTCTTTACAAGGGCGGGATTGGCATCAAGCTCTTCATCCGTGATCCACTCGTCACTGACGGCAAAATTGCAAGCAATCAGTTTGTTGATGGTGTCATCCAATGCGGCCTTGTCGTCGGGGGCGTCAGGCATGTCAAAATCCAAACGGCCCTTCTCGACAGATATTGCGCCGCCCGACACTGGCAACGGAATAACGACCGACAACAGATGGAGCGCGGTATGAACCCGCATCAGGCGATGCCTGCGATCCCATGTAATCTTCTGGGTGACCTTGTCACCGACCATTGGCATTGCGACAGGCTCGGCAGGCACAAGCACCACATCATCGCCCACGCCCTTGATCGCGGTGGCAATCTCCATACGGCCACCGTCCCACGCCAAGTGACCGCTATCACCGGGTTGGCCACCAGAGGTCGGATAAAAGATGGTGCGGTCAAGAACGATCCCGCCCTCATCGGTAATCGCCATCACCGTGCCAGTGGCCTCGCGCAAATAGGCATCCTTGCGAAATAAAAGGTCGGTCATGCGGGGTCTCCTTGCGGGCGCAGCATTTCAGGATTGCGCAGCCAAAGATCACGCTGTTGGTATGGCATCTCGATACCTTCATCGGCAAACCGGCGGATGATCTCCAGATACATCTCTGACTTTGCGACATTGACGAAATTAACATCGCGGATAATTGCGCGAATTTCAAAATTAAAGCTGTCTGCACCGATGTTCATCAGCAAAACCGAAGGCGGCGGGTTCAAGACAACAATCGGATTGGCCTCAGCAATCTCTTGCAATATTTCGACCACGCGTTTCGTATCCGAACTATAGCCAACGCCAACAGCAACAATTGTGCGGCCAACAAGGCTCCCTCGGGTCCAGTTGGTCACCTGCCCGCTGACCAGATCGGCATTGGGCACAATCACGTCAGTGCGGTCAAAGGTCTCGATGCGGGTCGAGCGCACAGAGATATCGCGCACATAGCCCATCTGACCGCCCACCTCGATCATATCGCCCTCGCCAATAGGACGCTCAATCAGCAAAATGATCCCCGACACAAAGTTGGAAACAATATTCTGCAAGCCAAAACCGATCCCGACCGACAGCGCACCTGCAACAATTGCAAGGGACGACAAATCAATGCCCGCCACGCTAAATGCAATCAAGGCAGCAAGGAAAATCCCGACATATCCCGTGCCCGCGACAATCGCGTTCTGGCCGCCCAGATCAAGCTGCGTGCGCGGCAAAACCGACATCTTCAAACTCGTTTTGATAAATCCGGTGATGACATACCCGACGGCAAAAACCGTGGCAAACGTCAGAAAACTCGTTGGTGAAATCGTTGCGCCACCAACGCTAAATCCAGCAAGGAACCGCGTCCAGATTTCGGCCAGCTCGGATGTCGACATGCCCCAAACAAGGGCAAAGACAGGCAGGCTGATCATCACAACAACAAAGTTCACGACCACAGGCCAAAGGCCGGACCCGCGGGTGTCGCTGATCTCTGTGGTCGGGCTATCCGCGTCCACAATCACGTCAGAGTGGCTCATCACCTCAAAGCTGAGACGGTGCAAAACCGCAATTGTCGCGACAATCGCAAGCGACACAACCGCAGGGATCGTGATCGACTGCGCCGCAGCCCCGAACCCCAGCAAGGAGGCCAATGGCCCCGCAACCGCAAAGGCTTGCGCGCCACGGCCAATAAACTTGCGGATGCGATTGCGTTTGAAAATGGTTTGGGAGTCAGGGGAAGCCGATTGGGCAACCTGTGCGCCAAGCCGCCAAAGCAACCAGCCGGTCAGCAATTGAAACGGCAGGTTGATGACATCCAGAGTCACCGCCGTAGCACGCGACGACGAAATAAGGGCGTCAACCAAGATACTCAACGCCAGCGTCCACCCCAGTAAGACAGCAAATTTGCGGCCAAGCCTGCGCGTCTGCACATCATAACCAAGCAAGCCATCGTTATCGGGATGCTTGGGAAAGTAATGATCTGCCAACCACTTGGTAATAAAGATCAAAGCACCCGCCGCGGGCAGCACTGCAACGACTTCCAGACCAATGAGGCCAAACAGCCCCGAACTGGCCAGAATGCCCGTCAACACCGTAAGGCCGACAACGGGCAAAATCACCCGCGCAACCGTCAGCAGGAACCGCGCGACAGAGTGAACGCGCGGCGTTGATCCAATGTCTTTTCGCGCCAGTCGGGACAACCGCGAGCGCACCCAAAACACAAAGAAAATAACGGCAATCAATGAGCCAAGCACTGTGCCCAAACGACTGAACCAGCGGCCATCATTCTTAAAGACAACCGCATTGGCATAGGTCTCGCTCAGGGCATCCGTCAGCGACACACCAAGTGCGGCCATCGCCGTGGGCCAATACGTGGGATTTGCAGGCGACGCCCCGCGCGCCATCAAACGGACGGTCTCCAAGGCACGGTCTTGACTGTCGATTTCACCAATCAACCCGTCCGCGCGCGCATAGGCCTCTTGCGCAAGCAAATTGGGGCGGGCCAATCGGGTGCGCTCTGATTTTAACGCGTCCAGTCGCGAGACAATCAACGGATTTGGATCAGCCGTTTCGTCCGTCGGCGACAGCGCGGCAATCTGGCGATCAATCGTGGCCAATCGGGCGCTGTTGATCCCTTGGGCCTTGGTAAAAATATCGCGCCAAGGGACAAGCTTGGCGCGCACGCGCGACAATGCAAAACTTGACGCCGTTCCAGGCTCGACGATCCCTTCGGCCTGTATGGCAAACGCCGACCATTCGTCAAAATCGACGCCCGCTATGAGCGCAGGTTCGTCGACAACGTCAGGCTCGCTCGGGGCTTCAATGACTTGGGGAAGTCCAATAGTTTCGCCGTCAACAACGGCTTGCGCGCTCAAAGCACCAGCGCCCATGAGCGCGCAGCAAATCGCGACGCCCAGTAGCCGCAAGGTCATAGCTCTTCAAAAACAGTTGGAATAGTCGAAGGACGGTCCTCAAGCCAGGCAGGAAACGGCAATCCCTTTTCGCGCAGGAAAGCAGGGTTAAACAACTTGCCCTGATAGCGGGTTCCGTAATCGCATAGCACAGTGACGATCGTATGACCGGGGCCCATTTCGCGGGCCATGCGGATCGCGCCCGCCACGTTAATGCCCGTCGATCCCCCCATGCAAAGGCCTTCATCCGCCAACAGATCAAAGACAATCGGCAAGGCCTCGGTATCAGGGATGTTATAGCTGAAATCAGGGGTGAACCCTTCAAGGTTCTTGGTGATACGCACCTGCCCGATCCCTTCGGCAATCGAGCCGCCAGACATCGCAATTTCGCCAGTCGTGTAAAAGCTGTGCAAACCAGCACCGTCAGGATCAGCCAAGCCGATCTTCACGCCCTTTGGCTGCAACGCCATGCCAACGCCCGCAAGCGTGCCACCCGACCCGACAGCACAGATAAAGCCATCGACCTTCCCGTCGGTCTGCTCCCAAATCTCGGGGCCCGTGCCTTCAATATGCGCCTGACGGTTCGCCACGTTGTCAAACTGGTTCGCCCAGATTACGCCCTCGTTGGTCTCACGCGCCAGCTTCTCGGCCAAACGGCCCGAATAGCGGACAAAGTTGTTGGGATTGCGATAAGGGGCAGCAGGCACTTCAATAAGCTCGGCGCCCGCAATGCGCAGCATATCCTTCTTTTCTTGGGATTGGGTATCGGGGATCACAATGACAGTCTTGAACCCCATTGACGCCCCGACAAGCGCAAGGCCGATACCGGTATTGCCCGCCGTGCCTTCGACAATCGTGCCGCCGGGCTTCAGATCACCGCGGGCAATTGCATCCTTGATGATAAACAGCGCCGCGCGATCCTTGACCGACTGACCCGGATTCATGAACTCCGCTTTGCCTAAAATCGTGCATCCCGTGGCCTCGGAGGCCGCCCGCAATTTGATCAAAGGGGTGTTGCCAACAGCTGCGGCCAAATCGGATTTCATGTGCATGGTCTGCCCTCACTACAATTCCCGATATATCTAGGCTGTCAGAGGGCCGCACGCAATGCATCGCGCTGCGTTGCGAGCCAATAGAGCATCATCACCAACGGCCCCGCATTGATTTCCCCCGATCTCACCAGCGCCAATGCGGCTTCAAAACCCATTAAGTGCAGCCGCAAATCCTCGGATTCCGCGTCCAAACCGCCAAACGCAACATGATCATCAGGTAAATCACACAAGCCCAAATACGTGTAAAAGTAGTCGGTCGTTGATCCGGGGCTTGGATAAAACGAAGCAATGTGGCGCAGCTCCAGCTTATGTAGCTGTGCTTCTTCCGCACTTTCGCGCCGCGCGGCCTCTTCTGGCGTTTCACCCCCGTCAACCATGCCCGCAATCGGCTCAAGCAGCCACGGCTGCGGGTCTTGGCGCATAACAGCACCCATGCGCATCTGCTCAACCAGCAAAATGCGATCCCGTTTCATATCATATGGCAAGACAATCGCCGCATCGACGCCAAGAAAGACCTCGCGCGCCACAACAGGGCTGCGTGTGCCATCAAACTGGCGATAATCCACCTCAACAGACTGCATCGCAAAAAACGAGCCGTGCGGCGGATAAGCGTGGCGGATAGTGACATCCTCCGCCTTTGCATGATGCCTGACAGTTGTCTCTTGCGGGCTACCCTGTGCCCGCAGCTTTGCCCAAGACCGCCTCTCAATCATTTGAAAACGCTGGCGAATATCTTGCAACGAAAGCATCGGATCGTATGCGAAAATTTCAGTTGCAGCCAAAACCGCAGCCGCCTCATTGCCGGCCTGCCACTTTGCAAATGACCAATGCTCCAGCATTGATATCCCCCCTGCATCGGCCATGTAAACTTGAACGGACCGCTTCCCTTGACGGGTTTGAACCATCGCACACTTGCGCGCATAGCCAAACACACCCTGATACAGATCAAGACGGTGAACCTGCTCTTGGCTCAAGCCAAGCAAAACAAGGCCTTCCGCTGCATCGTTCGGGGCCACGCATAGGATCGGCGCGACGGCTTGGGACGCGGCCATAACGCTATGACCCGCAAAACGAGCTGCCTCGCTCTCGACCTTTGCACCGCCTGCAACAGCTTGCTGCAACGCCTCAGAGCGCAGCGTGCCATAGACAAAAACATCCATTAACGTGGATACTTTTTACCGATTGCACCCGTGATCATACCCGCAATCACACTGCCACCAAGCACCGTGATCGCCATCAATGTCGTGCCAAACATGACGCCATTATCAAACATAATGGTAAATACATCGACAACGGCCTCCATCGGGCCATCGTAGCGGCGGCGCAAGGATTGCTCGATCATGCGCACAAACGACATGATCAACAAAATCCAGAACCCCTGCGCAATGCCTGCCGTCAGGCCCGTGCCGATCCCCGAGACAACACTATGCGCGTGTTTGCCACACAGAACCCAGCCCGCCCATAGCCCCGCGCCAATGCAAAGCGGCAGCAAAAAGCGCGGCACAGTATCATCGCCATATTCAGGCAGCATCGCGTTAAAAATGAAAAATCCGACGATCGCAAAGGCGATCGCACCAACAAGACGTGCGGCGGTTGGCATGGGTCTGCTCCCTCAAATGTAGTGCAGACCCTTGGCCGCGTCTTATGCGCGCTTGATTGCCTGCGTTTGCCTGTAGTTTCAGCGATGACGCAGGGCAGCACAAGCAAAACGAACGCCAAGCGCCCAATCGGTCCTCAAGCGTGATCTAAAATCCGCGCTGGGCATAGGCATCTAGCGCGCGTTTTCGCCCCAGATCGACAGTCATCACAGGCGCGGGGTATGGATCACCTGCCGACAGACCCCACCGCAGCGGGATCGCATCAAAATACGAAAGCGCCGTTGCAGATGGCATCAATCGGTTCTCCGCAATCCAGCGATCCGCATAGACATGCCCTTTATCGAACTTTTCCAACTGACTCACAGGATTGAAAACGCGAAAATACGGTGTCGCATCAGGGCCAGATCCTGCCGACCATTGCCAGCCCATCGCATTGCTCGCAGGATCCCAATCCGTCAGGCAATCGGCAAACCACGCCTGCCCGACCTTCCAATGGGTAAGCAAATGCTTGGTCAAATAGGACGCCACGATCATGCGGCCACGGTTGTGCATCGTGCCCGTGACATACATCTCGCGCATTGCCGCATCGACAAACGGGATGCCCGTGCGGCCCTGTTTCCACGCGACGACCTCAGGGGTGTCCGCTTCGTTCCAGTCAAACCCGTCCCAATCGGGCTTCCAGTTCTGGTCAATGATGCGCGGGGTATGATGGGCAAGATGATAGGCAAACTCGCGCCAGACCAATTCCTTCAAAAACACCTCAGCTTGCGAAGCCCCCGCATGCAAAGCACCCCACCCCGCGTGCCAACAGGTAAGCGGAGAAATCTCGCCGTAGGTCAGGTTTTCGGACAGGCGCGACGTGCCATCCACTGCGGGCAGGTCACGATTTGCCTGATAATTCTCCACACGCTCGGCAATAAAGGTGTCAAGGCGGGCCAATGCCGCCCCTTGGCCGACAACACAATACGGGCGCAAAACCTGTGCGCCGCGCGCCATCGGGGAGTCCATGTGCCATGCGCCCAGATTGTCTGAACGGGGCCATTTTGCAGGCGGCCGCAGGGCTTTGGGGGCGGGTAAGCAGGCTGGCAATTCACGGGCGCGCACCGATTTCCACATCGGAGTAAACACACGGTAAAACCCGCCCGTCTTGGTCTCGACACTCCACGGTTCAAACAGCACGTGCCCCTGAAACGAACGGACATCCAACCCGTCGCCCTGCAACGCAGCCTTCACCGCGATGTCGCGGGCCTTGCTTGCGGGATCATAGAGGCGCGACCAAAACACGCCACTTGCCCCCATCTCGGCAATCACCTCGCGCAAGACCGCAAGCGCGGGGCCACGGCGCAAAATGAGCCGACTGCCCAAGGCTTCCAAATCAGATGCCAATTGCGCAATCGACAGGCTCAGGCGAAACTTGGGAGCGGCCCCGATGTCTTCGGTCAACGGATCATAGATAAACAACGACACGACAGGACGGCCAGTCGCCACAGCCGCCACCAAAGCCGCATGATCCTGCGTACGTAAATCACGTCTGAACCAGACTATAACCGGTGCTAACTCTGCCATGCCTTGCCCTCGGGTTGCCTCACGTTCTTACCCGTCAAGAGCAAGATGAGCCGATCGGCTCACACCACCTGATCTAGCGCAGAAATTAATTTATCAACCTCGGCTTTCTGTGTGTAATGCACAAAACTGACCCGCAGCACACCTTTGTCCAGATCAACGCCCATCGCACCTAGCGGGCGGCCCGCGTAAAAGTCACCGCCACCCGCCATGACCCCCAATGGAGCAAGCGATTTGGCCACGTCTTCGGCATTTGTTTGCAACGCCATTGCAACAGTGGGCGCGCGCTGGGCGGCGTCACTCGGACCGATCAACCGCACCGAGTTTTTCGCCGCGACATAATCAAGCAAGGGCTGCAACAGCGTGACCTCATGGGCGCGCATCATATCATGGGCCACGCGGGCGGCCTTTGCGCCCGTGCCGCCGCCATGACGGGCCGCAAACGCCTCCATGTAGTCAGCCATGCCCGCAGACGCCGCGACCTGCGCATGATCTGGCCCCGCAGGCGTGAACCGCTTGTAAAGACTATCAGCATTAAAGTGGTGTCCTTGGTTAGGCAGGTCAAAGCCGAAATCTTCGCGGATCACCATCATGCCTTGATGGGGGCCAAACGTCTTATAGGCGCTGAACAGATAGACGTCGCAGCCAATTGCGCCCACATCTGGAAACCCGTGGGGCGCGTAGCTCACACCGTCAATGCAAACCCGCGCACCCGCAGCCTGCGCTGTGGCCGTGATCTCGACCACATCATTGATAGCGCCCACAACATTCGAGCAATGCGGGAAACAAACGAGGCGCACCTTATCGTCAAGCAACGCCTCAAGATCCGCGACATGCAAGAGACCCGTTTCAGGATCAATCTGCCATTCACGGACCTCACCCCCCTCCTCTGCCAATCGACGCCAAGGACCAGAGTTCGCCTCATGATCCTGATTGGTCACAACAATCGCCTCGCCGGGCTTCAACCAACGGCGCACGGCATTGGCCAGAACATAGGTGTTCTGGGTCGTGCTGGGGCCAAACGACAACTCATGGGTCGCAACGCCCAACATCGCGGCCAATCGGCGGCGGGCCTCGTCCATCTCTTCACCCGCAAGGGTCGACGCGGCGTAGGGCGCATAGGGCTGAACCTTGCGCTGCGTATAATAGCGGTGCAATCGGTCGATCACCTGCTGACAGGTATATGACCCGCCCGCGTTCTCAAAGAATGCCTGACCTTCCAACGAAGGCTGCGAAAATGCGGGAAATTGGGCCCGTACCCATGCAATATCCATATCCATTTTTATACCAAAAAGTAAAAAACAGACCAGCGCAAGCACCCCGATCACTTTCGGCTGGCAAAGCAGCGTTTCATTACCTGAACGGGCTGTTTAACCCTTGCCAGAATGTCGCACCCTGCAAATGCATGGTCGCTTCGGTCCCTAGACTCTGCGCACAAGGGCCGCTTAATATATCCGACACAGAGTTGCGCGCCGCACTGGTGAACGCATCCAGAACAATAAAAGGAACGGGGAAAATGAAAATCAAGGCTCCATTTACGGAGATTGATATCAACACGCAGGATGACGGCTTTTACAAAGACAATAGCCTGCCCATCGCGTTGTTATCAAAATCAATTATCGTGGCGCTGGTGCTATGGGCGCTGCTCTTTCCAGCCAACGCAAACGCAACTTTGGGCAGCTGGAACTGGCGCATTCTCGAAGTCTTCAACAGCTTTTACATCGTCATCGTCGGGTTCTTTGCCTTCTTCCTACTGGTGATCGCGCTTTTGCCCAAAACTGGGGCGCGGGTCATGGGCCAAGCGGGCGAAAAGCCCGAGTTTTCGAACTTCTCATGGTTCTCCATGATGTTCGGTGCTGGTCTGGGTGTGGGTCTGATGGTCTTTGCGACCGCAGAACCTATCGGCCTTTGGGGGTCTAACCCCGAGGTGCTTTCGGGCGCAGTCGCTGCCAACTCCGAGGACGCACTGCAATCCGCATTCCGTTACACATTCTTGCACTACGGCTTCCATGCTTGGGCAATCTACGTCGTAACAGGGCTTAGCCTCGCATATTACGCCTATACACGTGGCATGCCGCTCACGATCCGCTCGGCGCTGACGCCCCTGTTCGGGCGCCACATAAACGGGCCGCTCGGGCATGTTGTCGACGTGCTTGGCGTTGTCGCAACAATCCTCGGTGTATCTGTAACGATCGGCTTTGGTGTCTCGCAGTTCATTGACGGAGTCTACGCGATTACGGGCATGGAATGGATGATGGACATGACAGGCGACGCACCCGCACCAAACAAGGTGGGGCTCGTGGCTGGTCTGGTGATGATCATGGCAATGTCGATCATCTCGGCCGTGTCAGGCGTTGGCAAAGGGGTGAAATACCTCTCTAACCTCAACCTTGTCCTGTCGCTGATCCTGCTTTTGACATTTGTCGTCTTCGGGTCTTTCGTCTTCGCCATGAGCACCTACGGGTCGGCCTTTGTCGATTACGTCCTGCACTTTGCACAACTGAGCTTTGGACCTTGGGCGCCGCAATCAGCCGCCGAATTTGCCGCAGCACTGCCAGAAGCAGCCAAGCCATTGGCCGCAGATCTCGCAGCAGCACAAGGGCCATGGGGCAGCTATAGCGGCTTTGTTGGTGGCTTGACTGGCGCAGCAGCAGAACTTGACGAGGACACCTTGAAAGCAGCCTATGCAGCTGGCGAAAACGGTCGTCAGTTTAGCTGGCAGGCACAGTGGACCACGTTCTACTGGGCTTGGTGGATCGCGTTCTCGCCATTCGTTGGCCTGTTCCTCGCACGTATCTCCAAGGGGCGCACCGTGCGCGAATTCATCATCGGCTGTGTGTTTGCGCCAGCAATGGTGTGTTTCGCATGGATGGCAATCCTGGGCGGTACAGCGATTGATCTGGAACTTGCAGGCAATGCAGATGGTGCGATCATCGGCGCGTCCAACACAGCCAAGCTCTTTGTCACATTGGGGCAAATGATCGACGGCGGGTTCCTGACAGGCATCACCATCATGTGTGTAGTGCTGATCATGACGTTCTTGGTGACATCTGCGGACTCTGGCATCCTTGTGCTCAACACAATCATGTCAGGCGGCGAAGAAGAAACCAGCGTCAAGCACCGGATCATCTGGGGGCTTATCCTGACTGCGGTGATCGGAACCCTGATCCTCGCAGCTGGTGAAAACAACCCGATGGATGCACTCAAAAGTGCGATGATCATCGGCGCGCTGCCCTTCACAGTCGTCATGGGCCTGATGTGTGTCGCCTTGATCAAAGCGTTCTATCGGGACGCGCTGCGCGACAAGCACGGCACAATCGGCGAATAAATTAGCCGACCACCGCAAAACCAAAAAGCGCCGCAGGAAACTGCGGCGCTTTTCTTTTGTCAGATGTCAAAGACCTTAAGCGTTGACGTCAACGACAACACGGCCCTTGACCTGACCCTTCAAAATGTCACGACCCAACTGCGGCAGATCACGCAAGGTCGCAGGGACGATCATCTCTTCCAATTTGTCCATCGGCAGATCCTTCGCAATGCGCTCCCATGCGCGCACGCGGTTGTCATAGGGCTGCATCACGCTGTCGATGCCAAGCAAGTTCACACCGCGCAAAAGAAACGGAATAACAGTCGTGGGCAGAGCCGCGCCGCCCGCCAGACCGACCGCAGACACCGAGCAGCCGTATTTCATCTGGCCCAGAACACGCGCCAACATCTCACCGCCGACCGCATCGACACAGCCCGCCCAAGTTTCACCCTCTAGTGGGCGCTTACTCACTTCGTTCAGCTCTTCACGCAGCACAATGCGATCCGCGCCAAGCGACTTCAAATAGGCTTCGGTTTCAGGACGACCCGTCACACCCGCAACCTCGTAGCCAAGCTTGGCAAGAATAGCCGTGGCAACCGACCCCACGCCACCCGCTGCGCCCGTCACAAGCACAGTGCCCTTCCAAGGCTCAAGACCATGATCCTCAAGCGCCGTCACCGCCAGCATCGCCGTCAAACCAGCCGTGCCCACAGCCATCGCCTGACGGGTATCAAGCCCTTTCGGCAGTGGAACCAACCAGTCGGCCTTGACGCGCGCTTTTTGGGCATAACCTCCCCAATGGGCCTCGCCCACGCGCCAGCCCGTCAACACAACCTTGTCGCCCGCTTTGTAACGGGGATCATCAGAGGCCTCGACAGTGCCCGCAAAATCAATGCCAGGCACATGGGGATACTTGCGCACAAGGCCGCCACCTGGACCAACACATAGGCCGTCTTTGTAATTCACCGTCGAATACTCGACCGCAACCGTCACCTCGCCTGCGGGCAAATCCTCCAGACCAATCTGGGTGACCGCCGCGCTGGTTTTACCCTCATCATTCTTCTCGACAACCAATGCATCAAACATCCAGCTCTTCCTTCCAATTTTCTATGTCTCTTCAAACTCCCGCCGGAGGCTCCGACGGGGCAAATCTCGCTAATTCCAGAAATTCTCCTGCACGACAGCATCGCGCAATCCATCCGGCGTCTGAACGTGCAACGGCGTGCCCGCGTCCCAATGGGTCATGCGGACCATGCCAATCGCGACATTCGTCTTGTAGTCAGGGGACGCAGCAGCAGAGGTCACCTGCCCCACTCGCTTGTCACCCGCCAAAAGCGGCCACGGCCCCTCGCATGCAGGAATAACACCCTCGATCGCAATCGGACGAATTTGCTGGGTCGGGCCTTCCTTGGCCACCCGCAGCAAGGCATCACGACCAACACAGCCGATCGCCGTGCGGGTTGAACAAAAACGGCCCAAGCCCGCCTCATGGGGGGTATTCTCGCGGGTCATGTCGTTGCCAAACGACAGCAGACCACCTTCAATGCGCTCGATCAGATTGGGACAGCCCGCATGCACATCCAAGGCCTTGCCCGCTTCCATCAGCGCGTTCCACAATGGCATCCCGTTATGGCTGCCATCACAGTAAATCTCGAAACCGCCCTGCTTTGAATAGCCCGAACGGGCAACCGCCATACTAGTGCCCTCGAAGTTGAACCAGCCAAAGCGAAAGAACTTGATATTGCGAATGGCATCACCAAAAACGGCGGCGACCAGATCATCTGCACGCGGGCCTTGCACGCCAAGCGGCGAAATATCCGGCTCGTCTACGAGCACATCCAAGCGATACCCGTATGCCAACCCTTTGACCCAGAACAGCAGATCACTGTCTGCAATCGAGATCCACCAACGGTCCTCCGCGACCTTCAAGGCGACAGGATCGTTTAGCATACCGCCTGTCTCGTCCACAATCGGCACATAGTAACACTGGCCCGGCAGCATCGCCGACAAATCACGCGGCGTCAGCATTTGCATCAAACGGCTGGCGTCAGGGCCGCGCAACTCGATTTGGCGCTCGCAGGACACATCCCAAACCTGCACCGCAGATTTGAGATGGTGATAGTCCTCTTGCACAGACCGGAACACAGTCGGCAGCAACATATGGTTATAGACCGTATAGGCCTTGACCCCCGCCGCCTCGACACCTTGCGAAAACGGGGTGCGTCGCAACCGCCGCGATGGAGAAAGTGCAACCATCCGGGTGCTCCCTACTTTGGACCATGCCAGTTGATCTGACAAATCTCGGCACTGCGGCCATCAAAGTCCCAGACACGACCAAACGCACGCACGCGGCCCTTCGTCGCCGTAGCCACGGTAATATCGGGGCCCATCCAGTATTCGGTGTTTGTCACAACGATATCCTTGCCGCCGTTGCCCTCAACAGGGACAACCGCACCTTGGATCGCTTTACCAACCATCAAACGGCGCTCGTTGCCGACGGTTTCAAACACGATCGGGGCACGCTCCGCGCCGAGAAATTCACCCACAAGCATCTTGAACAGCCCCGTGTTGCCACGCGCCTTCCCGCTAAAGATATTGAGCAAGGCGTCATACTGCGCATCCGTTGCACGCTCATCGATATAGGCTGCAACCTTCCAGTTACCGCGGCCCATATTGCCGGGGATTTCCAGCATCAGGCCCACGTTCAGGCCAGACAGATCAACGTCACCATAGTCGCCCGTGTCAATCCGCACGCCAGACCACGCCTGACAGTGTCCTTCTGTGGGCGGATGCTTTCCAAGGCTCACCACACAGGGGCAAAACACCGTGCAGTTACAGTTCAAAATCAACTCGCCCTTGATCGTCCAAGGCACAGTTCCAATTTCAGCGTCCAAAGCCATGTGTAAGCTCCTCCTCTTTCAAATGTTAGAATGCAGTTACAATTCGCACGATCCCTGCCGCAATCAGCAGCCAGCCCAAGGGCTTGGTCACATAGCGGCCCAGATCGGGCAGTTTCTCGAAAACCATAATAAGGGTCGCAAGCCCCATGAAAGCCACGTTCATCACGCCGCCCACAAAGCCAAGCAGCATCAGCGCCCAGCAACAGCCCAAGCAGACCAGACCAAGGCGCAAACCATTGCGCAACGGTCCCTCGTCCCAGTGCTGCATGAAAAATGTCATCGGCATACGGCACTTTGACAAACATGCCTCCTTGATCGCCGAAAACTGGTAAAGACCTGCGCCAACCAGCAGGCCAGCACTCAACACCGCCGAACGGCTATCCCCGAAAGCCGATACCAACTCCGCGCGAAATAGCACCATCTGCAATCCCGCAGCGACGCCCGAAAACCCGATCCAAATCGCAAGATACCCCGCGACGAGGGCCGCAAAATTCGTCTCGGATGCCGCATGGCTCAGGTCGTCGTAGGTGGCAAACGCAGGAAACGCCGTTGGGGCCATCATAGCCGCCGTCATCAACCCCCACATGCCGAACATGCGCACAAGCCCCGCGCCGTCTGGTGTAATGTTGCAAAGCGAAGCGATGAAGTCCGCCCCAAAGATACGGGCGCCATCACGCAACTCCGCAGGCACAGCCATGGCAAATAACACCATCCAACTCACGAGGATCAGCGCAAATAGCGCAAGCCAGTGCACACCCGTCATTGCTCTCATTCGCGCGGCCAACATGCGCACCCTCCCCGACTCGCATTGCATTTCTGCCTTGCATTACAATTGTCATACATTTAATTGTCTGACAAATGAAAATTGACCCCAAAAGCCCCGCCGACCTCTCGGCTCAAATCGCCAAGGCGATCCGCGATGCGATTATGTCCGGCGATTTGCTGGTTGACGAGCGCCTGCCCTCAGAGGCGGAACTGGCTGATCAGTTCAACGTTTCTCGCCCGACAGTCCGCGAGGCACTCAAGCGGCTTGGCGCGCAATCGCTGATCCGCACGCAACGCGGCGCGACAGGTGGCGCATTTGTGAACAGGCTGCGTTTTGAGGACGCCTACGGGCAACAAATCACCACATCTACGCTGTTGTTGTCGATGAATGACGTAAGCTTCGCAGTCGCCTGCGAGGCGCGTTACGCGTTAGAGCGGGCCTGCGCGCCCCTCGCCGCCGCACGGCGCAGCGCCGATCATCTCGCAACCATGCGCGCTGAGGCCCACCGCCAATCACAGCCTGGCCTGACCGATGAGGCGTTTTGTGCCTCCGATGTCGCCTTTCACCGCGCGCTTGTCGATGCGGCGGGCAATCCCGTGATCTCTTATCAACTCGCAGGCGCCGTCGAGGCGATGCAGCCCCTGATGAACATGATCACATTTACGGCCCGCTCGCGGGAGAGGATCGTGCAACTGCACAGCCGAATTGCGGACGGACTTGAAAACCATGACGCCGAGGCTGTCGATATTACGCTGGCAGAGCTGGCAAGCTACACCAACGAATTGGCGCAAGCCGTCATTGATGCGCGCGCCGCGGCACGAGACGCCCAATAGGCACAAGTAGCCGCGTCAAATCGGTGCACGCGTGGTGCACGCCCTGTGCACGTATATCACACCCCCTCTTGCACAACCCAACGCCGCGCCTTATCTATACGTTGTCCCTCGGGACTATGAACATAAACGCGCTCGCAATAAGCGGATCGGACCCGGGGGCGGTACCCGGCGACTCCACCAACTATCTGCTCATTTGGCAGCTGTGGGGTCGAAATAGGATCGACGAACGTCTAAAGGGGTTAGCTTTGTTTCGGTGAGTTACCACCGATATCGGTACAAAATTGTATAGTTGCAAATGACAACCGTGCTCCGGCAATGGCAGTCGCTGCGTAAGCAGTGCCTACCGCCGAAACTTAACTCCTTGGGTTTAGCGACCTAAGGCGGGGTTCGCAGGTACCTGGCAACAGAAACCTGCACTTACACCCCACAAACAATTGACTTGCCTGCGCCGCGCACCTGCGTCACGCTAGGGTATGAAACATGCTCTTCTGGCTCTTGCTATTTCTGCGATTATACCAACGATATCAAAGGCTTGCGATACAGCGTTAATCCTGACGATTGACGTATCCAACTCTGTCGATACCGCTGAATACAGGTTGCAAACCGATGGTTTGGTCGATGCTTTGCGCAATCAAGCGATTGTTGATGCTATGGTGCGCCAAGAGGCCGCAATCACCGTCGTGCAGTGGTCAGGTGCAAGCCGCCAAGAGGTTTCAATCCCGTGGACGCGTATCCGCACAAGCCTTGACGCCGCGCGCCTTGCCGCTGCCGCCGAATTGATGCCACGGGCCTTTGTGCTGTCAGACACGGCCCCCGCCGAGGCGATACGGTTCTCTCTCCCGTTGTTCTCTCAAGTGACTGATTGCAAACATAAAGTCATTGATATTTCTGGCGATGGCACGCCAAACTCGGGGTCCGAAACACGCGATGCACGCAACGCGGCAGAACGCGCTGGCGTGACAATCAATGCTGTCGCAATCGAAAGCATGGGCCTCGCGATCACCAACTTTTATAAGAGCGCAGTCATCACGCGAAACGGTTTTGTCATCACCGCGCGCACCCACAGGGAATATCCGGATGCAATTCGTCGCAAGATATTGCGAGAGCTAAGTCAGGTTGTCGGTTAAGATAAAGAATACTCCGCAACCCTATGTTAAATAATAATTTTTCCTATCACAATATTCAAAAATACCTGCAACATCGCGCAAAAAACTTTCATCACGAACCATGCATCAGCCCCTTTTATCCCGCTTAGAATCTTCTATGCTGTTGCAAGCAGTGGCAAAGGACGATGACCCGTGACCGATACAATCGACTATGGAAATTTGATGCACCGCGCCATGCGTGGCCTGATTCAGGAAGTGCTGATCGGCATTTCCAAGGACGGACTGCCGGGTGAGCACCACTTCTTTATCACGTTTGATACCATGCACCCTGACGTCGAAATCGCTGACTGGCTGTCAGACCGCTACCCCGGTGAAATGACGGTTGTTATCCAGCACTGGTTCGACAATCTGGACGTCACCGACGAGGGCTTTACGATCACGCTGAACTTCGGGGATAGCCCAGAAACCCTTTATATTCCTTACGATTCTATCCAGACATTCGTTGATCCTTCCGTTGAATTCGGCCTGCGTTTTGAAAGCCAACCCGAGGAAGATGCAGCCGCCGCACCAGAGGCGCCAATGGATGAAATGGTCGAGCCAGAAGAGCCCGCACAAGAAGAGCGCAAAGAGGCTGAAGTTGTCAGTCTTGATCAATTCCGTAAATAGCCGCGCCATTATTGATATTGGATCGCGAACGCGATAAACGGCATACAACTGCATACCATAGGTGATCCGATGACAAATACACGCACAGAATCCGATAGTTTTGGCCCCCTTGAGGTCCCCGCTGACCGTTACTGGGGCGCGCAAACACAGCGCAGCCTTCTCAACTTTCCGATCGGATGGGAAAAGCAGCCTGTCGCAATCGTGCGCGGGCTTGGCGTGATCAAACAGGCTTGTGCCATTGCCAACAAGGAACGCGGCAAGCTTGAGGCCGACAAGGCCGATGCGATCATCGCCGCTGCGGCCGAAGTGGTCGCAGGCAAGCTCGACGATCACTTCCCACTGGTCGTCTGGCAAACCGGTTCGGGTACGCAATCCAACATGAACGCCAATGAGGTAATCTCGAACCGCGCGATTGAAATGATGGGCGGCGAGATCGGGTCAAAGACCCCTGTTCACCCTAATGATCACTGCAATATGGGCCAGTCGTCGAACGACACATTCCCAACAGCTATGCACATCGCGGTGGCGATGACCGCGCGCGATGTGTTGATCCCCGGTTTGGAAAAACTGCACGCCGCATTGGAAGCCAAGCAGGACGAATTCAAAGACATCATCAAGATCGGCCGCACGCACACTATGGACGCGACCCCGCTGACATTGGGCCAAGAGTTCTCGGGCTACGTGCACCAAGTGGCAATGGGCATTCGCCGCATCAAGGCCGCCCTGCCCGCAATCTATGAGCTCGCGCAGGGTGGCACGGCTGTTGGCACGGGTCTCAATACACCAAAGGGTTGGGGCGAAACTGTCGCCGCCCATATGGCCGAGATCACAGGCCTGCCGTTTGTCACTGCGCCAAACAAATTCGAGGCGCTTGCCGCGCATGACGCATTGGTCGAGATGTCGGGCGCGCTCAAGTCGGTTGCCGTCAGCGTCTACAAAATCGCCTGCGATATCCGCTTTCTCGGGTCTGGCCCGCGCTGTGGTCTGGGCGAATTGATGTTGCCTGAAAACGAGCCAGGCTCGTCGATCATGCCTGGAAAGGTGAACCCGACCCAAGTCGAAGCCATCACGCAGGTCTGCGCACATGTCATGGGCAACGATGCCGCCGTTGGCTTTGCAGGTTCGCAAGGTCACTTTGAACTTAATGTCATGAAGCCGATGATGGCTTATAACGTCTTGCAATCTATGCAGCTTTTGGGTGACAGCGCCGTGGCGTTTACCGACAATTGCGTTGTAGGCATTCAGGCAGATCGCACGCGGATCGAAAAACTGATGCGCGAAAGCCTGATGTTGGTGACCGCCCTTGCGCCGACGATCGGCTACGACAACGCGACAACAGTCGCCAAAACCGCCCATAAGAATGGGACCACATTGAAGGAAGAAGCGATCAAGCTTGGCTTTGTGGACGAGGCAACATTTGACAAGGTTGTGCGCCCCGAAGACATGATCGGCCCTAAATGAGCGTTGTAAACCTCAACAAGGCGCGCAAGGCCAAAACCAAGTCAGCCGAGAAGGCACAAGCGGACGAGAACGCCGTCCGCTTTGGCCGCACGAAAGCCGAACGCGTGCTTGATGCGGCCAATCTTGCCCTGTCGCGCAACCGCTTGGATCAACACAAGTTCGAAGACGAATGAGCCTTAGGCCTGTCAAACGGTCCCTCACGCTTCGCGGTCACAGGACCAGCGTTTCGCTTGAGGATCCGTTCTGGCGGGCCTTTCGCGATATTGCGGTGGCTGACGGCAAAACGATCAACGGATATGCCGCCGAGATCGACGAAAGCCGTGGCGATGTTGGTCTTGCCTCGGCGATCCGCTTGTTTGTTTTGAAACGGCTACAGGATCAGGCCAGATCAGACGGGTAAAGCACATCGCGCAGGGCGGCGAGATTGTCGTGGTCGCGCCGTTCGGCCTTTGAAAACCCATGCGGATCATCTTGGCGATAGTGCAGCGACAACATTTCAGAGATTTCACTTTTGCGGACTGGTTCCCGCTCGTATGGGTCATATCCACGATCAATTTCTGCCGCACCGACAACCGAATGCCACAGTGCAGAGATAGACAACTTGTTATTTAGCAAACTCAAAACTTGCATGACCGTATTCCACTGAATGCGGCCCCCACCCAGTTATCTAGGTAACACAATTCAGACATATTGCAGTAGAAATTACGCAGCAGGCGGTCATCCCCACGGGGGTTTATGCCCTAACTCACTGAAATAAAACATTTAAACCACGCGACAAAAATATGACCCAAATAAGGCATGTGGTTTTCACTGTTTTTCAGATCGGCGCAATTACAGGCGAGCACCCGCACCGTTGCCAAAGCCGAAACGCTTAAGCCGTCCTTGGCACGAATCGTAGCCACATCCCGTCCTTGGCCCGCACCGTTAGATGCGCCACGGGCTGCGGCGCCTTTTCTGCGACCACTTCAAAGCGATAGGCACGCATGAGCATACCGAGCATCACCACCCCTTCGATCATTGCAAACCCCGCGCCAGTGCAGACCCGTGGCCCAGCAGAGAACGGCATATAGGCGTTGCGCACACAGGCTTTTCCGTTTTCGCTCGCCCAGCGTGTCGGGTCAAATCCATCCGGATTGTCCCAGAGCCTCTCATGGCGGTGCAAATGCCACGGCGAGAGCACCACCTGTGCGCCAACAGGCACATCACGATCACGAAAGGTCTCGGGGCACGTGGTTTCACGCACCATCATCGGCACAGGCGGATAAAGCCGCAACGCCTCGCGGAAAACATCGCGGGTTATGCGCAGCTTGGAAACACTGGAGAAATCATCGGTCAGGTCAACGGCCTCGCTGGCAACCTTGTCTTGCCAGTCAGGGTGAAGCGCCAGCAGATAGATCGCCCACGCCAAGGCGGATGCGCTTGTTTCATGCCCCGCCAGAAAGAAGATGGCGACCTGATCGACCATTTCTTCCACGCTAAAGGTTTCCCCCGTTTGGGGGTCCGCGGTTGTCATAATCTTGGTCGCCAGATCGGCAGGCGCAGTGCCCGCCTCGATTTTGGCCAAGCGGTCCTTGGTCAATCCGGTGATCAACTGGCGAATGGCCTTGGCTGTGGCCTTGGTTTCGGCCTTGAAGAACCGCGGCATCCATTTGGGACCCGGAATGAACGCGGCCAGATTCAAGATCGGTTGGGTGCGTTGATAGGTGCGAAATTCGTCAAAGACCTGACTGGCGACTTTATCTTCGATCGGCAGTGAGAACAGCGTGCGAAAGATGACGTCAGCGGCCGCATGGCTCGTCTCGGGCTCGATGTCGCAAGGTGCGCCGTCAGCCAGTGGCGCGAGCCGCGCAACCGCCGCCTCACCCGCAACCCACATCGCGCCATAGGTCTCGCGCAGACGCCCCCCAGCAAACGAAGGGTCAATAATGCGCCGTTGCCGTTTCCATGTCTCGCCATTGGTCAGGAACACGCTATCCCCGAGCAAGGGGCGCAGCCCCGCGCCAATACGGTCGGATTTAGGGAAATCATCAGGGCGTTCGTTCAAGACGCGTTTAATCAGCTTAGGATCATTCACCATATAGCTGCGGAAAAACGGTGTGCGAAATTCGGCCATCCACGCGCGATAAAGCTTGGCAGGTTGCGCGGACAAGATATCCGTGCGGAACAACTTGAGATACCGCCATAGCGATACCTTTTCTGGCCGTGCCTCTGGCTTGGGGGGGATCATGGCGTGGTGCTCGTGTATTTGGACGCAGGCACGTCAATGCGGGACTTTGACGGTTTACGGTCGCGATATCTATCGGCCAAGGTCAACGGGCCAGCCGTTATCTGGAAGTAATCGTAGTCTTTTGGTCGGTCAAACGCGCAGAGGTATTGGAAATGCAGACGGAAAAACCGCCAGCGCAGCGCCTTCCATGTCTCTGGCGCGAGTGACTGCGTGAAAGCTGCCGAAATCACCAACGGCCATTTGCTTTGCGCGGTCTGCACACCAGATACCGCTACCGGATCGCAGAGCGCAAAGGCACAGCCATCCCCCGGCGCGGTCACATCGACCCAGGCCAATCCGCTCTGCTCGCTGAGGTCGCGCAGATCAGCCCGCAAGCGATGGGCATCGGGCAAGAACGACATCATCGGCACAACCTGCCCCAGTGACAGGAAGCCCAGTGCGGGGCCATCGGCCGCAATTTTGCCTTCGCGAAACAGGTCCGCAAGGATCGAGATCGCCAGATGCGCGCCAGACGAATGCCCGACAACAAGCACCTCATCGACATCATCGTTCATCGCATGGGCAATCGCTTCGCCAAATTCACGCATCCGCGCCTCAAGGGGTGCAGGGTTCGCACCGCGCCACCGCGCCGAAAATGCGTAGTCATGCATGAGGTAATAGGCGAAAAACTTGCCGTCTTTCTTTTTGAACCATCGCAGGATCATGACAAACAATGCAAGTGCAACGCCAAGCGAGAAAAATCGGCCCACCACACCGATCAACGGCACAAGTGCATATTTGCCAGCACCGTAAACCGTGGCGGCGACGCCATATGCCAACAGCAGTTGCAACAGCAGCATGCCAACAGGATAGAGCGCCGCGATAACCGGCCCTTTGCGCATCCACATCAAGCGACGGAGCGCCCCTGTTGCGATATACGTCCAAGCCGTGCGCACAAGTTGCAGGTAGGTCGCTGGCACAGATGTCTCCATGCTATCGCGCACAATGTCGGACCATAGCAAGACGTCAATATCGGCAGCAACAGCACACTCGTCGATCTTTGAGGCGACATGCCAGCCGTAAGGCCCGCTGCCCGTCTTCGGGCTTTGGGCAATCTCATAGCCGCTGATTTTGGCCTGTGCTGCACTCTCGCTGCGGTATAACTCGCGATAACGACGCGGGTGAATAGGATCATACCCGGGGATGTAAAAAACCCGCCGCTTTTTCACTGTGGTCGATCCGCGCGTTTGTGCCATCTGTGCCTGCAATCTGCTTTTTCCAAAATCTAGCTTACATTTCTGGCAAAAATAAGCCCCTAGCCCAATGTCGCAAGCGCGGGGAACTGCTCGAGCAACCAGTAACTAAATGCGGTGAACTGCCCTGTGAGCATCATCAGGCCTACGGTCCAAAGCAGCAGGCCAGAAATGCGTTCGATCCTGTCCATGTTCCGCTTCATCCACCCCATTGGCCCCTTGAGCCGTGGGAAGAATGCCGCCACGAGCAGGAACGGAACCCCAAGACCAAGCGCATAGGCCGCAAGCAACGCCGTGCCGCGCATCAGGGATGCCTCTGACGCCGCCAAGCCAAGGATCGTGCCAAGGATCGGCCCGAGGCATGGTGTCCAGCCAAAGGCAAATGCAAGCCCAAGCACATATGCCCCAAGGGCTGAACCACCGCGATCCCCCGTCTCGACACGCACCTCGCGATCAAGAAATCCAATGCGGTAGACACCGACAAAATGGGCCCCGAAGATCATCACCACGATGCCCGCAATGACAGTGAACCAGTCCTGAAACTGCAAGAACATCCGCCCCATCGCAGAGAAAGCGAATCCCAGCAGCAGGAAAACCGTGGAAAGCCCCAGCACAAAGAACCACGCCGCCAACAGAACCCGCCGCCTTGCCGTGCGCGTGTCTTCCATCTCTGTCACCGAAACCCCGCCCATATATGCCAGATAAGGCGGCACAATGGGCAAGACACATGGACTAAGAAACGATAACAAGCCAGCAATCGCCGCAACGAACATTGCGGGCAAAAGTGATGCATCTAAAATTTGGGTGGCCTCAAGCATGGCGCGATCTCCTATTGCTATACTGATATGCCAAGTGCGCGCCCGCGTCACGACCCCAAGGTGTCACAGGTCTGTTTACGCATTGAAACATCTGGAGTAGCCATAGCTTATGAAATACGAACTTGATGCCATCGGGTTGCTTTGCCCGCTTCCCGTCTTAAAGGCGCGCAAACGGCTTGCCGATTATGCCAGCGGCGACGAATTGCACGTGACTGCGGATGACCCTGCCGCCGTTGTGGATATGCCCCATTTTTGCGCCCAAGCGGGGCATGAGATGGTCGAGATTATCGACAAAGGCGATACCCAGACCTATGTGATCCGCAAGGGATAGCCCAAACAAAAAGGCCGCATCAAACGATGCGGCCTTTTATTGTCTTAGCGGGTCAGTGACCACCAGCCTTTGCGCTTGGGCTTGGCTGGCTTGGCAGGTTCTTCTGCCTTTGGCTCTGGCTCTGGCTCTGGCTCTGGCGCGGGAGCGGCTTCCACCTCGACCGCAACAGGCTCGGGCACGACCTCGGCAACCACTGGCTCTGGTGCTGCTTCGGTGGCAACTGGCTCTGGCGTGGCTTCAACCTCAGGTGCGGCTTCGACCTCTACAACCGCCGCTTCGACTGCCGCCTTCGGCTTTGCGCGGCTCTTGCGTTTCGGCTTTGGCTTCTCTTCCTTGGGGGCCTCAACGGCATCCTCGGTTTGCGCCTCAGCGTCTGCAACAGGTTCTACCTTCTTGCGGCTGCGTGTGCGCTTCTTGGGCTTTTCGGCCTCAACAGGTTCGGCCACCGCCTCTGCACTCGGGGTTTCGACCTCGGCTGCAACAACAGGCTCCTCGTCTACCTTCTTGCGGCTGCGAGAGCGCGTCCGCTTCGGCTTCTCAGGCGCGGTCTCTTGGGTAGGTTGCGCGGCAACCTCCTCGTCGGCCTTAGGCTCATTGGCCTCGTCGTTTGCAGCGTCAGCACTGTCAGCAGTCTCGCCTTGTGCGTTCTCACCATTGCCGTTGCCACCACGGCGGCGACGACGACGACGGCGCTTCTTCTTGGGACGCTCTTCACCGTCTGTGGCCTCAACCTCTGGGGTCTCGTCCTCATCCGGCGTTTCGACGATAGCGACATCATCTTCATCGTCCATCATGATCGCGCTTGCGACCACAGGGGCGGCCTCTGGCACAACGCGGGTGGCTGTCTTGAACTTTTCAATCGCGAAGTCTGGCGACACAAGCGTCGGGTCACATTCGATCCGCACAGACATGCCGTAGCGGGCTTCGATATCGGCAATATGCTCGCGCTTGCCGTTCATCAAGAAGTTGGCGATGGCGATTGGCGCACGCACCAGAACCTCTTTGGAACGGCCGCGCACACCCTCTTCTTCCAAGGCGCGCAAGATCGCCAAGGCGACATTGTCGTCAGAGCGCAACAGGCCCGTGCCGTGACAGTGACTACACATCTGCGTCGTCGCCTCAAGCATGCCAGGACGCAGCCGCTGACGCGACATTTCCATCAGGCCAAAGCCCGAGATCCGACCCACCTGAATGCGGGCGCGATCTGTCTTGAGCTTGTCTTTCATCCGCTTTTCAACGGCGATGTTGTTGCGGCGCTCGTCCATGTCGATAAAGTCGATGACGATCAAACCAGCCAAGTCGCGCAGGCGCAACTGGCGGGCCACCTCGTCGGCGGCCTCAAGGTTGGTCTTTGTCGCCGTCTGCTCGATAGAACCCTCTTTGGTCGCACGACCAGAGTTGACGTCGATCGCAACAAGCGCCTCTGTGATCCCGATCACAATGTAACCACCAGAGGGCAATTGCACGGTCGGATTGAACATGCCAGCAAGGTAGCCTTCAACCTGATAGCGCGCGTAAAGCGGCAGCTGCTCTTGGTAGAATTTCACGTTCTTGGCGTGGGACGGCATGATCATCTTCATGAAGTCCTTGGCGGTGCGGTAACCGCCCTCGCCCGCAACGATCACTTCGTCGATCTCTTTGTTATAAAGATCGCGGATCGAACGCTTGATCAGATCACCTTCTTCGTAGATTTTCGCTGGAGCGATCGACTTAAGGGTCAGTGCGCGGATTTGCTCCCACATGCGCTGAAGATACTCGTAGTCACGCTTGATTTCCGCCTTGGTGCGCTGCGACCCGGCGGTGCGAATAATCAGACCTGCGCCCTCGGGAACGGTCATGTCATTTGCGATTTCCTTGAGCTTCTTGCGGTCCGCTACATTGGTGATCTTGCGGCTGATGCCGCCACCGCGCGCGGTGTTTGGCATAAGTACGCAATAGCGACCTGCGAGCGAAAGATAAGTCGTCAGTGCCGCGCCTTTGTTGCCGCGCTCTTCTTTCACAACCTGAATCAACAGGATTTGACGGACTTTGATGACTTCTTGAATCTTGTAACGCTTTGGACGGGGTTTGCGCACGGGACGCACTTCGTCGGTGTCGTCTTCTTCGGCAACACTCTCGATGTCGCTGTCTTTCTCGGTCGCATCCGCCTTTGGGGCGTCGCCGTCGTCATCTTCGTCATCTGAATCGTCAGAATCGTCGCTGCTTGGCGTTTCGACAGGCGTTTCCGCAACCATTGTCATCGGCGAAGAACCCTCTTCGTCATCATCTGACAGGTCAATCGTTTCCATGCCGCTGACGGTCTCATCGCCCTCGGCCTCGGCTGTGACAACTGCATCTTCGACTTCGACATCAGACGCCTTGGCGCGGCTACGCGAGCGGCGGCGCTTTTTGGGCTTCTCGTCTTCGTCGTCCTGCGCCTTCAGGCTTTCTGCATAGGCTTTCTCTTCGGCCAGCAGTGCCTCGCGGTCAGCAACAGGGATTTGATAGTAATCGGGGTGAATTTCCGAAAACGCAAGGAACCCGTGGCGATTGCCACCATAGTCCACAAATGCGGCCTGCAATGACGGCTCAACGCGCGTCACCTTTGCAAGATAGATATTCCCAGCAAGCTGTCGCTTGAACTGGCTCTCAAAATCAAATTCTTCGACTTTGTTCCCGTCGACCACAACAACGCGGGTTTCTTCCGCGTGTGTGGCATCGATTAACATTTTCTTTGGCATTGTATCCGTTCACTCGCGCAGGTGCGATCCTCCCCGGTGGGGCGGCACATCCTATGGCGATTTTTGATTTGGCGATATGAGCACGGGCAAACGTCAGGTCCCTAAGGGCCTCTGCGTCATTGCCTATATTGTGCGCGCTTTGCATCGCGTTGCTACTCCGACCCCCAAAAATGGAGGTCCATTCATGACCCGGCGCATTGAAATATTCACGCGACCAAGGGCGTTCCTCTGACCGTTTTAAGGTCAAATCAGCTACAGTCAGGGATGGAATACTGTCCATTTGCCCAATTGTAGAGAATTCTACCGGACGACACCACGCACCAACGCATGGACACCCGTGCCACCTACATAAGGGACACGGAGGCCATTAGACAAGTGGGTCTGTGTATAAGTCGTGAATTTTACAGATAATCCGACCGCTGTAGCGTATATTTGGCCATCTTTTCGTTCAGCGTGCGGCGCGGCAGGCAGAGTTCATCCATCACCGCGACAATGCTCCCTTTATGGCGGCGCATCGTGTTGTCGATCAGCATCCGTTCAAAAGCCTCGACGAATTCCTTGAGCGGCTTGCCCTCGGTTGTCATCGCAGGCTTCACCTCATCGGTGTCCGCCATGAGCAAGGACGCAATCGAGCCAGTGCCGCGGCGGTTCTGAAGCACCGCGCGTTCGGCGACATTGATCAGCTGGCGCACGTTACCGGGCCAAGGTGCTTGCAACAATTGAGCCGCCTCTTGCGCTGATACCTCGGGAGCATCGCAGCCATATTCTTCGGCAAACTGCTCTGACAACCGTGTAAACAGCGTCAGGATATCCTCGCCGCGCGTCCGCAAGGGGGGGACTGTGATCCGCAAGGCAGCAAGGCGATAAAAGAGATCAGGGCGCAGCACGCTTTCGCAGGTCTTGTCCTGCTCTTGCAGGTTACAGATCGCGACAATGCGGGTTTCGGCTGGCGCGCCCTGCTCGTTAATCGACATCAACAAACGGGCCTGCAAGGACTGGCTTAAAGCCTCGATATCTTCGAGCACCAGCGTGCCGCCGCGTGCCTCTTCTATGGCGGGGATCGGTTCATCATCTTGCGCAGGGCCAAAGACACGGCGGCTGAGCGCCTCTTCGTCAAACGCCGAGCAACTGACAAGAACGAATTTTTTCGTCGCGCGCGCACCGACAGCGTGCAGCGCATGCGCCACCAGCGTTTTGCCCGTGCCTGTCTCGCCTTCAATCAAGACGTGGCCGTCTGCTTGGCCAAGGTCAAGGATATCCTCCTTGAGACGTTCCATCGGGGCCGAACTGCCGATCAGCTTTTTGATCAACGCGGACCCATCCGAAAGCTCGCGGCGCAACACGCGATTATCGAGGGTCAGGCGGCGGGCTTGTGTCGCCTTCTTGGCAAGCTCGGTCATGCGATCAGGGTTAAACGGCTTTTCCAGAAAGTCGAACGCACCTAGACGCATCGCCTCTACGGCCATCGGAACATCGCCGTGCCCTGTGATCATGATCACTGGCAACGAACTATCCACGCCCTTGAGTTTGCGCAGAAACTGCATGCCATCCATGCCGGGCATCTTGATGTCGGACACTACAATGCCCGGATAATCGGTGGACAAGCCCTTTAGCGCATCCTCGGCACTGGCAAAGGTCTCGGTATCAAAACCAGACAAGGCCAACCACTGACTGATGGATTGGCGCATGTCCTTTTCATCGTCAACGATCGCGATTTTCATAGCTTTGCTCATTTGGTGTCGTCCTTATTCTGCGGCTTCTGCCTCTGCGTTCAAGATAGGCAGCTGAACTTCAAATACAGCCCCCCCACCTTCGGCATTGCGCGCCCTTAGTCTTCCGCCCAAGTCGTTGACGATGCCCGAGGAAATGGCAAGCCCCAGACCAACACCGTCACCAGGCTGCTTGGTGGTGTAAAATGGCTCGAACAAGTCATCCAGATTCTCGATCCCCTGCCCGTTATCGCGCACGGTCAGGCTCACCTGATCCCCCGTGGCGAGGATGATTTCGATGGACGGCACGCGCACCCCTTTTGTGGCATCCAGCGCATTGCGCAGCAGGTTGATAATGACCTGCTCAAGACGCATGCGATCCCCCAAGATCATCACGGGATCTTCGGGCAAAGTGCGGGTGATTGTGATGTCGCGCAACTTGAGCTGCGGCTCCATCATCGCCAGTGCAGATGACACCGCAGCCCTTGTATCTACAGGGGAAAACGCGTCTGCGCCCTTGCGGGCATAAGACTTGAGCTGCTTGGTAATCGCGCCCATCCGCTCAATGAGATCGTCGATCCGCTGGAACGAGGACAAGGCCTCTTCGGGGCGCTTGCGCTGCAACAACAGACGCGCCCCCGCGAGATAGGTTTTCATTGCGGCAAGGGGCTGGTTCAACTCGTGGCTGACCGCCGCAGACATCTCGCCCAAGGCGGCCAGTTTAGACGACTGCGCAAGCGTCTGTTCGGCGACTTCAAGGGTCTTTTCGACCTTTTGGCGCTCGGCGACTTCCCGCTGCAAGCGGATGTTCAATGCGCGAAGTTCGGCTGATTCACGCTGAAACAAGATGACACGGGACGCGGCCTTGCGCGACCAGAGCCAGAACATCAGGGCCAGCAAAATCGCAAACCCCATGACCTCGAGGGCCAGCACCCCGTTCACCCGCTCGCGCACGGACGAATAAGTCGTATAACTGACCATGCGCCAGCCTTGAAACGGCACGCGGGCCTCGCGGCGCAAAACGGCCTCGCCGCGCAAATAGGCATCCACCGAGAGCGCGGTCCAGTCCTGGGTTGCGCG
>CAKZNT010000048.1 GCA_937132065.1 uncultured Loktanella sp. | reverse complement strand
GGGATCACTTCGCCCCCGATTAAACGCGCGTGTTCCTGAATCGCAAACCGATCCGTCATACCAGCAATATAGTCCGCAACGATCCGCGCCAATGCTGTTTCGTTCGCGGCATCAGCCACGTCCTTGCGCCATTGCTTTGGCAATTCATCGGTGTTGGCCATGAAGAATGGAAACAGGTCATCAACCATCTGGGTCACCACAATGCGCATTTCGACAACTGTTGGCGCGCGATACATGCGTTCAAACAGGAATTTACGGATAACCTTCAAGTCGGTCCAAAGTTCCGGAGAAAATTGCACTATCATGCGGCCCGCGTGGCGAATGTCATGCACCGTTTGGGGATTGAGTTGCGCCAGATTGTGACGACTAACCGTAATCACGTCTTCGACCAGCACCCCAAAGAAACGGCGAAGCGCCTCGTGGCGGCGGCGGTAATAGTTCAGATCGGGGTATTTCGCGTCGACCCGTGCAAAGCAATCACGCAGGATCGGCAATTCGGCCAGCTCGTCGGTGCTAAACAGCTCTGCGCGCAACCCGTCATGCAGGTCGTGATTGTTATAGGCGATATCGTCAGCCAGCGCCGCCGCTTGGGCCTCGGCACTCGCATGCGTGTGCAATTCAAGGTCGTGGCGGTCATTATATCCGCTCAGCGCCCAAGGGATGTCCCCCGTCACGGGGCCGTTATGCTTGGCGATCCCTTCCAGAGTTTCCCAAGTCAGGTTCAGCCCGTCCCACTCGGCGTAGTGACGCTCGAGGTCGGTCACAATCCGCAAGGCCTGCGCGTTATGATCAAAGCCGCCGTAGGGTTGCATAAGGCGGTCCAGCGCCTCTTCACCCGTATGGCCGAACGGCGTGTGACCAAGATCATGGGCCAGCGCCACAGCCTCGGTTAACTCCACATTCAGGCCCAGACTAGCGGCGACAGTGCGCGCGACTTGCGCCACCTCGATCGAATGGGTCAACCGCGTGCGAAAATAGTCGCCCTCATGTTCAATGAACACTTGGGTCTTATGCTTAAGCCTGCGAAAGGCGCTTGCATGGATGATGCGGTCGCGGTCGCGCTGGAACGGAGAGCGAAAATAGCTCTCTTCTTCTGGATACAGACGGCCACGCGCGTTTGCGGGGTCCGTCGCATAGGGGGCTGCCATGTTAAAAATGCCCTTTTTGCCTGTCTTGTCGTGTTTGCCTATGCAACCTATATTGCAAATGTAATCAAACTGTAAGGCTTTCAAAATGCTGACGCTCCCCCCGACCGTGACACCACGCGCCTTTGAACGGCTTGCCGAAATCGGCGCGGCTGCGCAGGGGAAGGCATTACGCGTCGCCGTCGAGGGCGGCGGCTGTTCAGGGTTTCAGTATGAAATTGACCTTGATGAGCCGAAAGCCGACGATCTTGTTCTTGAGGGATCGGGTGAGAAGGTTCTCATCGATGCCGTGTCCCTGCCCTTTTTGGCCAGCGCGACGATCGATTTTAGCGAAGAGTTGATCGGGGCAAGGTTTGTCATCAACAACCCGAACGCCACTAGTTCCTGCGGCTGCGGCACGTCCTTTTCGATGTAAAAAAGGCGCCCATTCTTATGAGCGCCTTTCCAATCAACATGCGTTATTCGCAAAAAGCCTAAAGCTTGGCCGCCGCGCGGAATGACACCAATCGGCGCGATTTCTCGTCCCATAAGTCAAGGCTCGCACATTTGAAGCTTTCCCAAAGCGTCATGCGGCTTTGGTCCACCAGTTCCTCGTGATCACGAAGCACCTCGGGCAAGCGGTAAAAAGGAATGCGGGAATACAGGTGGTGCACATGGTGAATACCAATGTTGCCAGTGAACCAGCGCAAAACTGCGGGCAGGTCATAGTGAGACGACCCGTGTAATGCGGCCTCGTGCAGGTCCCATTCGTCCTGCTTGTCCCAGATTGTCGCTTCAAACTGGTGCTGCACATAGAACAGCCAAACACCAATTGACGCCGCAACGATTGTTGTCGGCAAAAACACAAGGAAAACAGCGCCAAAGCCCAAGAACCAGTAGATTGCAAAAAGAGCCGCGGCCAAAACAATATTGGTCCCCATCGAACTAACCCAGTATTTTGCGCCAGCTTTCATCAATCCGATCGGAAGACGATTTTGCAACAAAAACAGATAGCTAGGCCCAAGAACAAACAAAGTGAGCGGATGGCGGTAAGCGCGATATTGCAGACGCCCCCAAATACCTTTCGCGCGAAACTCGTCAACCGTCAGCGTCATGACATCACCAATACCGCGATGATCAAGATTACCGTGGTGGCCGTGGTGGATCGCGTGGGTCCGCTTCCAGACGTCATATGGTGTAAGGGTCAAAACGCCCAAAGCGCGTCCGATCCAGTCAGACAGCGTGCGATTGGTAAAGTAAGAAGAATGTCCGCAATCATGCTGGATGATGAACAAGCGGATCAGAAATGCACCGTTCAGTGCCGAAATCAGGAATGCCGCGATATAGCTGTATTGCAAGGCCCAACAGGCCGCGACCCAAAGCGCAAAGAACGGGATGATCGTGACCGCCAATTCAAAGCTAGAGCGCCAGTTGCTCGGATTTCGATACTTGGAAAGATCGGAAATCCAGTCGCGGGCGGACTTCACTTGCGGTGCAGTTTTCATCAACATTTATGTGTCGCTCATGTTATTCATTGCCGTGTCGATAAAGCACAAATTGATTGATGCAAAGTTTATTTATCAATTCGGGCACTACACTATGTTGTGTGTCATGCTTGCGCCAACCGCCCTATTGGGGCAAAACCGACGAAAATCTGGGGACTGCCATGAAGATTGCGACATTTAATATCAACGGGGTGAAAGCCCGCATTGAAGCTTTGACGCATTGGCTCCAAGAGAGCGCGCCTGATGTCGCGGTTCTGCAAGAGATCAAGTCCGTTGATGAGGGCTTTCCGCGCCAAGCAATAGAAGACCTCGGCTACAACGTTGAAACGCATGGGCAAAAAGGGTTCAACGGCGTGGCGATCCTGTCCAAACTCCCGCTAGAAGACGTCACGCGCGGCTTGCCCGGGGATGACAGCGATGAACAGGCGCGCTGGATCGAAGCCACCGTAGTTGGCGAAAAGGCGCTGCGCATATGCGGTCTATATTTGCCGAACGGAAACCCCGCGCCGGGTCCGAAATACGACTACAAACTGGCTTGGATGGAGCGGCTCCACAACCGCGCGCAAGCTCTGATGGCAAATGAAGAAGTTGCGCTAATGTGCGGGGATTACAACATAATCCCACAACCCGAAGATGCCGCGCGCCCTGAGGCATGGACGCAAGACGCTCTCTTTCGCCCCGAAAGCCGCGCCGCCTTTCGCCGTATCATGAACCTAGGTTTCACCGAGGCATTTCGCGCGCGACAACCCGCCGCTGGCCACTATTCATTTTGGGATTACCAAGCAGGGGCTTGGGATCGCAACGATGGTATCCGGATCGACCACTTCCTGCTTACACCGCAGTGCGCTGACCTGCTTAACGATTGCTGGATCGAAAGCGCTGTGCGCGGGCGCGAAAAGCCGTCAGATCACGTGCCAGTCTGGGTCGATCTCGCGCTTTAAGCCGTCACATCATGATCGTAGAGCCAGCCAAGGCGGTTCAAAAAGGCGTTTGGCGCCACCGCAGCCAGCGTTTTAAGCCCGAGATGGGCGACGCCGCGCGCCATCCCCGTCAGGTGATAGTTGCGCGCATTGGCGTTTGCGGTCTCGATAGCGCGCACCACGCGGGGACGGCGTAGCGCCTGATAGCGGGCAAAACCCTCGGCAATCGTGGGCGCCTTGGTGGCGCAATCGGCCAACACAAAAGCATCCTCGATAGCCATATTCGCCCCTTGCGCCAAAAACGGAAGCGTTGGATGGGCGGCATCTCCGAGCAACGCCACGGGGCCATGTGTCCAACGGCTTGCAACGGGGTGGCGGAATAATCCCCAAAGGTTTGGCGTCTCCAGATGCGCGAGCACCTCACGCAAGGCAGGCGCGCAATCAGCAAAGGCATGACGGAGGTTCTCGGGGTCATCTGCATGGTTCCACCCCTCCTCGGCCCATGTCTGGCGTTCCTGAATGGCCACGACATTTAGTAGCCCGTCTTTGAGCGGATAAGTCACCACATGGCGGTGTGGCGCCATCCATATCTGCGCTTGCGCGGGCATGTTTTGCATGGGCACAACGCCGCGCCACGCCACCTGCCCTGTAAACTTGGCCTCAGAAGCGCTCGGGTCGCAGAATGTGCGGGTAATCGAGTGGATACCGTCTGCGCCAACCACAACATCGCCGCGCATCGGCCCATTCGTGGTTTGCACAATGCCATCCTGCGATACGCTTGTTGCACGCGCACCAAGATAGATCTGCGCACCCGCCGCTTGGGCAGCACGCCCGATCAGGCCTTGCAGGCTGGCGCGGTGGAAAAAACGGTAGCGCGGTGATTGCGCGGTCAGGTCAAAGCGGGTGATCGCCTGCCCCGTAAGCGCATCCGTCGGAACAACCGCGTCAGCGGCGATGCTGGCGGCGCCAATAGCGTCCTGCAGCCCAAGATGTTCGAGCACGCGCAGACCATTGGGGGTGATCTGCAACCCCGCACCCACCTCCTTAAGCTCCGCAGCCTGCTCTAAAACAAAAACCTCCGCCCCATGACGGGCGAAGGCCAGCGCAGCCGTAAGGCCACCAATGCCAGCACCAACAATCACAACTGTCTGGCGCGGCTTTGTCATTTAGTCGTCGCGGTGCACTTTTTCGCGGCGCTCGTGACGCTCTTGCGCCTCAAGGCTCATGGTCGCGATAGGACGCGCATCAAGACGCTTCAGCGAAATCGGCTCGCCCGTCATCGAGCAATAGCCGAACTCGCCCTCGTCGATACGACGCAATGCGGCGTCAATCTTGCTAACAAGCTTGCGCTGACGATCCCGCGTGCGCAATTCCAGCGAACGATCGGTTTCTTCGGACGCGCGATCAGCCACATCAGGAATGTTGCGCGTCTGGTCTTTCATGCCCGCAACCGTGTCGCGGCTGTCTTCCAGCAACTCGGCCTTCCAGTTGATCAGTTTGACGCGGAAATACTCGGTCTGCTTTTCGTTCATAAACGGCTCGTCGGCCGCTGGACGATAGTCATCCGGCAAAAATGATTCTGCTTTCATGTTCGTTCCCTTACGATTTTCGGCGCCCGTCTTATTCGTGCTCTGAGACATCGTTCCACCCTTATTTTGCGCCCGTTTACTCCTTCAGTCGCAAACTGTCACCCCCTCTTTTGCGTGAGCGCAAACAGTTGATGCGCGGTGAAAACGGGCATAGGTTGCCGCCAAGCCAACACAGGAAGAAAACCATGCAATTTAAAGGCACTGACACCTATGTCGCCACCGATGACCTCACGATGGCGGTCAATGCGGCAGTTACCTTAGAGCGCCCTTTGCTCGTTAAAGGCGAGCCCGGAACGGGTAAAACCGAGCTTGCCCGCCAAGTGAGCGCGGCCCTTGGTCTGCCTATGATTGAGTGGCACGTCAAATCCACAACCAAGGCCCAGCAAGGTCTATACGAATACGATGCGGTCAGCCGTCTGCGCGATAGCCAGCTTGGGGATGAAAAGGTGCACGATGTTGCCAATTACATCCGCAAGGGCAAACTCTGGCAGGCCTTTGAGGCCGAGGGCCGTGTGGTGCTTCTGATCGACGAAATCGACAAGGCCGATATCGAATTCCCCAACGACCTGTTGCAAGAACTCGACCGGATGGAGTTTCACGTTTACGAAACCGGCGAAACCGTGAAAGCCAAGCACCGCCCTGTGATCATCATCACGTCCAACAATGAAAAAGAACTGCCAGACGCCTTTTTGCGCCGCTGTTTCTTTCATTATATCAACTTTCCCGATCAGGACACGATGCGCAAAATCATTGCCGTGCATCATCCCGACATCAAGGATCAACTGCTGACAGCCGCCCTCACGCAGTTCTACGACATCCGCGAAACCGCAGGCCTCAAGAAAAAGCCCTCGACATCCGAGGTGCTTGACTGGCTCAAGCTCTTGCTTGCCGAAGACCTCACCGCAGATGATCTGAAGCGGGACGGCGCAGATGCTTTGCCCAAACTACACGGGGCGTTGCTCAAAAACGAACAAGACGTGCATCTCTTTGAACGCCTCGCCTTCATGGCGCGCGGCGGGCGCTAGACAGGCAACACCATTAGTCCTATAGAGCGGCAGGGTTCAAAGCACCCGCCGCTTGCAGGCATCCGCCATGGTGAAGCTTTGACAGACCATCTTCAACAGATCTCAGCTTTTTGCGGTCCGTTGGCAACGCAAGCGCCCAACTCGAATACCGCATCTAACTGAAAGATGTGAAAGATGACAATTCTCCCCCCCATTGACGCGCTTAAGGCGCAAGCAAAAGCTCTGCGTCAATCTCTTGCGGCCACAGGGCATGCAATCAGCCAAGCGCAATCGCTTGAACTCTTGGCCAAACAACTCGGCCATAGGGACTGGAACACGCTACATGCGGCTACGGGCAATGAGGCCGCGCCTGTCGTGCAGCTGGGCCAGCACATTCGCGGGCTTTATCTCGGCAAGCCGTTTGCGGGCAAGGTGATCCGTGTCAGCGACATCGGCCACGGCGCGCGCACCCAATTAACCGTGCGATTTGATGCGCCCGTGAACATCAGCAAGTTTGACAGCATGGTGATTGAACGGCGACAGGTAAGCGCAACCGTTGATCGCACGGGCAAGACGGCAGAGCGCACCTCACAAGGGACACCGCATATGGAAATCACCCTCGGTTGACATCACCCACAGGTTGTGACCGACGCGAAACGCGCCCGAAACATGCGCCCACTACATCTGGTGGGCGCATTTATTTTGCCTACTAGGCCCATGAGTCTTTCCTGCAACGCTAAGGCTTATTGCGCCATTTCTTGCGCTTTCTCCGTGCAAATTATGCCCGATTTACAGTTAATTAAGAGGTTCCCAACGCGCATCAAGCAAATGCCTTAATCGCGTCAAAGAGGAGCCGCAGTTCAATGGCAGGTTGTTCTGACGTAATTGAGGAGAGTGCAGGTTGACCAAGGCAAAAATGCCGGTCGATATCCGTCTGAAACGCCCCGCAGGTTTTGCGGCACGGCGCGGACTGGTGACCGAATATCGGGACGAAAAAGGCGCGGTTGCGTCTGGAATAATCTGTGCGCACCCTTGCTCACGTGATTGCCCCTCATGTGTGGGTCAGCAAGCGAGGTCTCGTTCATGAGCCGCTTTGCCGCCTTTGCCCTCTCATTCATGATTTCATGTGCGCCAGTGCAACATGATGCCCCGCCTAGCCGTGCGGTCGCTATGACCCAATCCCTGCCCGCGATGAAGCTCTTCAAAACGACCTATGTGGCGCCTGCGACCCGCCCCAACACTGAAATCGCCCAGGATTTTCTCGACCTGTCATTCCGGATGGAAAGCGGTCGCAATGTTGCGCAGTTCACCCGTTTTGAAGAACCGATCACGGTGCGCACGACGGGACAGACCAATCCGACGATGATCCGCGACCTCGAGCTGGTGCTGGATCGGTTGCGCAACGAAGCAGGTATCAACATCACCTTTGTTGCGGCAAACGAACCTGCCGCCATTACCATCGAGGCCGTGCCGCGCCGCACAATGCAAGCCGCCGTGCCTGCCGCTGCCTGTTTCGTTGTGCCCCGCCTGACGAGCTGGAAAGAATTCAAGATCGCGCGGCGCAGCCCGCAAGTCGATTGGACAACCCTGACGCGGCGCGACAGGGCCGTCATTTTTGTGCCCGCAGATGTGGCCCCCCAAGAAACACGCGACTGCCTGCACGAAGAATTGGCGCAAGCACTCGGGCCGCTAAACGACCTCTACCGCCTGCCCGACTCGGTGTTCAATGATGACAACATCCATGCCGTGTTGACCGGCTTTGATATGTTGGTGCTGCGAACATACTATTCACCCGAATTGCGCAACGGCATGTCACGTGGAGAAGTCGCGGCACGATTGCCCGCAATTCTGGCGCGTCTAAATCCCAAAGGGGAGCGCAACGTCGGGCAGCCACTCAACGACACATCGCGCGACTGGATCGAGTCGATTGAAACTGCGCTTGCGAATGGCGCACCGCCCAACAAGCGGCGAGATGCTGCGGCACATGCCATTGCGCTGGGGCGCGCATTCGGATGGACAGGGCCACGGGCAGGATTTGCTCAATACGCCTATGGCCGCTTGCAAGTCGGGAACAGCCCTTCGGTTGCGCTCGCCTCGTTCAACGCCGCCGAAGTCGCCTACCGCGACAGTAGCACAACACAAATTCACGCAGCACATATTGCAGTGCAGCAGGCCGCGTTTGCGCTGGCGGCAAATGATACAGAACGGGTCATTGCCCTCAGTGATCGCTGGATCGACGTCGCCGAGCGGCATCAGAACGCGGCCCTCATGGCGACACTCCTTATGTTCAAGGCCGAGGCACTTGATATCCGTGGACAAACCGCGCAGGCCGAGAGCCTGCGGCTGGACAGTCTGGGCTGGGCGCGTTACGGATTTGGCTCTGATGCAAACGTGCAAGCCCGCCTCAGCGAGATCGCAGGGCTGCGCCAAAAATAGAAAGCTGCGCGCATGATTTTCCCTCTCGTTGGTCTAGTGTTTGGAGCCTTGCTCGGCGTATTTCGGGCCAAACGGCGGGGCGGCTCAGGCTTTGATCTACTGCAATGGGGCGCGGTCTTTGGCATGCTGTTCGGATTGATCGGCTTGTTCATCCTCGTTTTCATTGAACGCGCCGCAATCTAGGCGATGTTCCTGCCCTTCTTTGACAATCTGCGCCGCGCGGGGGTTCCTGTATCCCTGCGCGAATTTCTTGCCTTTCTCGAAGGGATGAAGGCAGGGCTGGCCACCTACGACATCGACGCCTTTTACTATCTGGCGCGCACGATCATGATCAAGGACGAGCGGCATCTTGACCGCTTTGATCAGGCCTTCGCCGCGACGTTTTCGGGGCTCGAGGCAATCCCGCCAGAGGCCGTCATGGATGCAGTCGACATCCCGCAAGACTGGCTCGAAAAGCTGGCAGAAAAGCACCTGAGCGCTGAGGAAAAAGCCGAGATTGATGCCTTGGGTGGTTTCGATAAACTCATGGAAACGCTCAAAAAACGTCTGGAAGAACAAAAAGGGCGTCACCAAGGGGGCAACAAATGGGTTGGCACGGCTGGCACGTCCCCTTTCGGCGCTTATGGCTATAATCCGGAGGGCGTCCGGATTGGCCAGAACGAGAGCCGCCACCAACGGGCCGTAAAAGTCTGGGATAAGCGCGAATTCCGCAACCTTGACGACAGCGTTGAACTTGGCACGCGCAACATCAAAGTGGCGCTCAAACGCTTGCGCAAATGGGCGCGTGACGGAGCGAGCGAGGAACTCGACCTCCCCGAAACGATCCGCAAAACGGCGGAAAACGGTTACCTCGACGTTAAAACAAGACCAGAGCGGCGCAATGCCGTCAAAGTGCTTTTGTTTTTAGACGTCGGAGGCTCGATGGACCCGCATATCAAGGTCGTGGAAGAATTGTTTTCGGCTGCCAAGTCCGAATTCAAGCACATGGAGCACTTCTACTTTCACAATTGCCTCTACGAGGGGGTCTGGCGCGACAATCGCCGGCGCTGGAACGCGCAGATTTCCACGGCAGAAATCCTGCGCACATACGGCAAAGACTACAAATGCATCTTTGTCGGAGATGCCTCCATGTCCCCCTACGAGATCGCCTATGTCGGGGGGGCTAACGAGCATTACAATCCAGAGTCGGGCGAAACATGGCTGACGCGCGCGCGCGAACAATGGCCCAATCACATCTGGATCAATCCGCTCGACGAGCGCTACTGGCCTTACACCCAATCCATCGCGATGGTGCAGCAGATATTTGGCAATGATCGCATGGTTCCCATGACCCTTTCGGGGATCGAGCGTGGCATGAAGGCAATGACGTGACCAGCAGGTTGAAAACCCTCTGGGCGCGCCATCGCCTTGCATTGATCGCGTTTATCGTCGCGATCGGGGTCATTGGTGTCTTTGGGGTTCGCACCCTGAGTGCGACGATCTACTGGATGGACCCCGCCCATCAGGATCAGGCAATCATGGGCTGGATGACACCGCGCTATGTGGCAAAATCATACGATCTTCCGCCGCAGGTGCTTGGCCCCGCGCTTTTTTTAACCAAGGGCGCACCGCCTCGGCGCATCTCGCTCGAAGCAATTGCCGACGAAAACGGCCTGACCTTGGACGCGCTACAACTGCGCATTCAGGATGCCGCAGCCCAGTGGCGCGCAAACCCTGCGCAGTTTGGCGACGAGGCGGTTGGCCAATGAACGAACTGGCCCTCTCGCTTGTTGCGGATTACGGCGTGCCGATTGTGTTCATCGTCACCTTTCTCAGCTGCCTCGCCCTGCCCGTCCCGTCCTCGCTGTTGATGCTGGCATCAGGCGGGTTTGCAGCAACGGGTGATCTCTACCTTTTCGCAGTCTTTGCAGCGGCGTTTTGTGGCGCCGTGCTTGGCGACAACACGGGCTACTGGATCGCGCGGGCCTCTGGTGATCGCATGTCAGGCTGGCTTGAAAAGCACCCCAAGCGGGCGGCACTGCGCCATAAATCACAGGCCTTCATGGATAAATGGGGCGGCTCGTCGGTCTTCTTTTCCTGCTGGCTCGTTGCGCCACTTGGCCCCTACGTCAACTATGTCTCGGGGCTGACCAAATTCACTTGGGTCCGTTTTGCGCTATGGGGCATCGCAGGTGAAATCGTCTGGGTGAGCCTTTATGTCGGGCTCGGATATACCTTTGCCGATAATATCACCGCGATTGCCAGCATCCTTGGAAATGCCAGCGGTTTGCTGACGGCAATCGGGGTTACTGCGCTCCTCGGGCTCTGGCTTTGGAAAGTCAGCAAGCCAAAGATGGACAAACAGCCAGAGCAACCCCATATCTAAGCCATGCTCAGGTTTACCCCCATCATCCTCGCGGTTCTTTACGGGCTGGCCATGTATCGGTTTTCGGTGTGGCGCACCTCAAAGGAACTTGACGAGAAATCTACCGAACTTGCCGATCCGATCCTGAAATCCTTGACGCAAGACATGGCGCGCGCGCTCGATATCGAGCGGATCAAGGTCCATATCTATGAGATCGACCCTGTAAACGGGCTTGCGGCCCCTGACGGGCGCATCTTCATCACACGCGGCTTCTTTAACAAATACCGCGCAGGCGAAGTGAGTGCCGCCGAGTTGGCCTCTGTCATCGCCCATGAACTCGGGCATGTGGCGCTGGGTCATTCGCGCCGCCGTATGATCGACTTTTCGGGGCAAAACGCCATGCGCACGGCTCTTGCGATGGTCCTCAACCGGTTTTTACCCGGTGTCGGGATGTTTGTCGCCAATGCGCTGATGTCCCTGCTCGCCGCAAAACTATCGCGCGCGGATGAATACGAGGCAGATGCTTATGCCACGGCGCTCCTGATGAAATCGGGGATCGGCGCGGGCCCGCAAATCTCGTTGTTTCACAAGCTGGAGACGCTGACAGGGGCAAGAGGCGGCGCACCCGCGTGGACGCTTAGCCACCCCGTGACAGCCGAGCGGATCAAAGCAATCGAAAGCAATGCCGCAAAATGGTTAGGCTAGCGCCTTGCCAAATCGCGGTAGCCGCGCCTTTTTCATAAGCGCGCGCATCGTCCACTCAACATCCGACATCTCGCGCGCAGTCGCTAGAATACCCTCCGCGACACCGCGCATCCCCGCCGCGTCCTCATCCAGCATACGACAGCAAAAGCCGTCAGGATCAAAGCGGGCCAACCCCTCTTCGCGCAGGTAATCGCGCGGAAAATCTTTCGCGTTCATCGTCAAGATGCCATCACACGACCCCGAAACGGCTGCCGCAAGCACATGGATATCGTCAGGATCAGGCAACCAGAGCCGCTGCATTAGCCCTTGATGCTCGGGCACAATCGCGCGCGGGAAAGCGACAGCCAACATCGCAATTTCGCCGCGTGCAAATACCTCTGCTTCGGGGCCGATCTTGCGTGTTGCCCGCGCCCATTCTTCCAAGATGCGCACAGACCAGCGCGGCTCGAACAAGCCGAGCTGCGCTGCGCCCAAGATCACTTCGCGCATGACCGTGGGATAAAGCACGCAAGCGTCGATCAGCACTCTCATAGACGGAAAAAGACGGCCTTCAGATAACCGCTTTCGGCGAGATGGGGCATCAGCGGGTGGTCAGGTCCAGCAAACCCTGTGTAGATCACTTGGCTGCGCTTTCCTGCACGGCCAATACCACGGGCAGAGGCATTGCGGAATTTCGTCAGGTCCGCCGCATGTGAACAAGAGCAAACGCCCAAGTAACCGCCCTCTTTGACCAAGCCAGCCGCCAAGCGCGCAACACGCTCGTAGGCGCGCAAGCCTGCATCAAGTGACTTGCGACCCGGTGCAAATGCAGGCGGATCACAGATCACCACGTCAAATTGCGCGCCCTCTTCAGCCAAGGCCTCAAGTGTCGCAAATGCATCGCCCTTGCGGGTTTCAAACTTGTCCGACACACCCATCGCTTCTGCGCCCGCTTCCGCCAACGCAAGTGCTGGGGCCGATCCATCAACCGCCAGAACCGATGTTGCGCCATTGGCCAAGGCCGCCAAGCCAAAGCCGCCAACGTGGGAAAACACATCCAGAACGCGGGCATCTTTCGCAAGACCCGCCGCAAAGGCATGGTTCGGGCGTTGATCAAAGAAAATTCCGGTTTTCTGGCCGCCCATGACGTCCGCCATATAGGTCGCGCCGTTCATCTTCACAGGGATCGGCGCCGTCGGTGCGTCACCACGCATGACAACCGTGGTCTCTTCCAAGCCCTCAAGCGTGCGCGCGCGCCCCGTGCCGTTCATGATAACCGTGGTAACGCCCGTGACCTTCACAAGCGCATCAACCAGCGTTTCGATCATCACATCAGCCCAAGCCGCATTCGGCTGCACAACGGCAACATCGCCGAAACGGTCAATGATCACGCCGGGCATGCCATCGGCCTCGGCATGGACCAAACGATAATTCGGTTCGCTATAAAGTGTCTCGCGGTGCTGCAAGGCGGCGCCGATTGTGCGCTCGAACCATGCGGCGTCGACGGGCACGTCAACATCGCGCGACAGCATCCGACAGAATATCTTGCTGGCAGGATTCACCGCAACGAGGCCCATGGGGCGGCGCTCGGCGTCTTCCAAGATAGCAATCGTGCCCGCCACCAAACCTTTGGTCCGACGATCGGTTACAACTTCATTTGCATAAACCCACGGAAAACCGTGGCGAATTGCGCGGGCGTCGCCTTTAGGATTGAGGCGAACAACGGGATAAGGGGACTGTTCCATAACAGCCCCCTTACCCGCAAAATTTTCGGTAGGAAAGATTAGATCTCGTAAGTGCCCGACAATTCGTCAGCAAAGACTTGGGTCAGAAAGTCGGTGACACGCACCTTTTCAGTCTGGCCGCGCTGCTCAAGCATCAAAGCGGCGATGCCACCGGGTGCAGAAAGGTCAGCTTCAATGCGACGGGGCGCTTCGATGATCTCACCTGTCAGCGCATTACGGACCGACAACATGAACTCGATGTTATAGACGCCGCCAACCGAGAAACGGGTGCGCTCTGTCACGCCGTGAAAGCGGACCAGTTCGTAATCAACAATCACAGGGATGTTGCCATCCAGCTTGGTGTCATTGCGCTTGGTCGCGGTTTCAAAGATTGCGGCAATCTGGTCGATACGGTTCCCGACAGGGTCACCGCGCCAGACAACGTCCGCATTGGGATAATAGCTATTGCCCTCGGACACGCGAAGTTCGTTAGACGCCGTAAACGTCACGTCCTCAACCACATAGTCACGCGCAATCGCGATTGTTTGCGCACCAAGTGCGGGCACTTCAATCGGCGCATTTCGGGTTACGGTATCAACACTCGCGCAGCCTGCAACGCCAAGTGCCATGGCCGCTAATGTAATCACTTTCATCATCTTCATCTGTCTTCTCCGAGCTTTTGCCCTGTTTTGGACGGGACCCCTCTTGCGGGGCGTAAGACCTTATTAACCTTTCGACTGGGGCAAAATTGTGTTCAATTGAGGCCATTCGCAGGCATTGACCCTACGGCAAGCAACTCAAGGGCGAACCGTTGTCAAAAAGCCGCACTCGGGCTTTCATCATTGTTAGCGCTAACGAAACATGATAGCCCACAACAAAATTGATTTCGGAGGATATCATGGCCGTTCATAAAACGATCCAAAAGGTCACTGACCGTATTATCGCCCGCTCGCAACAGTCGCGCGGTGACTACCTTGACCGGATGAACGCCGCAGCGGCAGAAGGCCCACGGCGCGCGCACCTCACTTGTGGCAATCAGGCCCATGCTTATGCTGCGATGGCGCACGACAAAGAGGCGCTAGCCGCCTCGCCCGTGCCCAACATCGGCATCATTACGGCCTACAATGATATGCTCTCCGCACATCAGCCCTTCGAGCAATACCCCGACATCATCCGCCGCGCCGCGCGCGCCGCAGGTGGCACCGTGCAAGTGGCTGGCGGCGTGCCCGCCATGTGTGACGGCGTGACACAAGGGCAAACCGGCATGGAATTGTCGCTGTTCTCGCGCGACATTATTGCGATGGCAGCAGGCATCGGCCTGTCCCACAACGTATTCGACGCCGCCATCTACCTTGGTGTCTGCGATAAAATCGTGCCGGGCCTGATCATTGCTGCGGCCACCTTCGGCTATATCCCGTCCATTTTCCTGCCCGCCGGGCCGATGACTTCGGGGCTGCCCAACGACGAAAAGGCAAAAGTGCGCCAGAAATTCGCCGTCGGCGAGGTCGGGCGCGCCGAATTGATGGCCGCCGAGATGGCCTCCTACCACGGCGCAGGCACATGCACGTTCTATGGCACGGCCAATACCAACCAGATGCTGATGGAATTCATGGGCATGCACTTGCCCGGCTCTTCATTTGTGAACCCTGACAGCGGCATGCGCGAGGCGCTCACCACGCGCGGCACAGAGCAAGTGCTCGGCAATACCGCACTTGGGCAAACCTTCCGCCCAACCAGCGAAATTCTGTCTGAAAAGGCATTTGTGAACGGGCTCGTCGGCCTAATGGCAACTGGCGGCTCGACCAACCTCGTGTTGCACCTGCCTGCAATGGCGCGGGCTGCGGGGGTTCTGATCGACCTCGAGGACTTCTCGGACATTTCCGAAGTCGTGCCACTCATGGCCAAGGTCTATCCAAACGGCCTTGCCGACGTGAACCACTTCCACGCGGCGGGCGGTCTTGGCTTTATGATCGGTGAGCTTCTCAATGCAGGCCTGCTGCACGACGATGTGCAAACCGTGATGGGTCATGGCCTTGCGCAATATTCCCAAGAGCCAAAGCTCGTGGACGGCAAAATCGAATTTGCCGCTGGCACGACCACCTCGCATAACGAGAAAATTCTGCGCCCTGTTGCGGATCCGTTCAACCATCACGGGGGGCTGACCCAACTCGCAGGCAACCTCGGGCGCGGCGTGATCAAGACCTCTGCTGTTGCCCAAGAACGCCACATCATCGAAGCGCCAGCGCGCGTGTTCCACACTCAAGACGCCGTGAAAGCTGCGTTTAAAGCGGGTGAGTTGGCCCAAGATACCGTCATCGTCGTGCGCTTTCAGGGGCCAAAATCCAACGGCATGCCAGAACTGCACGGGCTGACACCGATCTTGGCCACCATGCAGGATCGCGGCCAAAAGGTTGCGCTGGTCACAGACGGGCGGATGTCGGGTGCATCGGGTAAAGTGCCCTCAGCGATCCACGTGAGCCCCGAAGCGGCCAACGGCGGGCCACTCGCCTACTTGCAGGACGGCGACATTGTGCGCCTTGACGCTACCAAAGGCACGATCGACGTGCTTGATGTCGATATCTCAACACGCACTGCCGCCACGCCAGACCTTAAGGGGAATGGCAACGGTGTGGGGCGCGAACTCTTCCAAGTCTTCCGCGACAATGTCGGCCTGTCATCCGACGGCGCTGGCGTGTGCATCTAATCCAAGGAACCGACCATGACCCCACAAACAGCCTCCGAGAAAAACCGCGAACTGTGCCTCTTGGCGCCCGTAATCCCTGTGCTTGTTGTCGATGACGCGAACCAAGCAGCGGGGTTAGCGCGCGCGCTTGTTGCGGGTGGGTTGCCCGTGCTGGAAGTGACATTACGCACGCCCGCTGCACTTGATGTGATCAGAGAAATGGCAACCGTTACAGGGGGCATCGTCGGTGCTGGCACGTTGCTGACACCAAAAGACGTCGAAAATGCAAAGGCGGCAGGCGCGTTGTTTGGTGTCTCTCCGGGTGCGACTGATCTGATTTTGGACGCCTGCGAAGCCAACGACCTTCCGCTCTTGCCCGGTGTGGCAACAGCCACAGAGGCCATGCGGCTACTCGAACGCGGCTACACCGTGCAAAAGTTTTTTCCCGCAGAAGCCAACGGCGGCGCCCCTGCCCTCAAGGCAATCGGCGCGCCTATTCCGCAAGTTAGCTTTTGCCCGACAGGGGGCGTGAGCCTCAAGAACGCCAATGACTACCTGTCGCTGTCCAACACCCTTTGCGTTGGTGGCTCTTGGGTCGCGCCAAAGGCGATGGTGCAAGCAGGCGACTGGGACGCGATCACCGCTCTGGCAGCCGAGGCAAGCAAGCTACCGCGCTAATCCACGACCCGCGCGGCGCGTCCACCACGGCGCGTCGGGCGGGCTGTCGCGGCCAATGCCTGCTTGAGGACATCCTTCATCGGATGGGCTGCGGGTTGATCGGCATAGGTGACAAGCAAGGCCTCAACCTCGGGCTTGGCGTCATACCCTTCAGGCATGCTCAACGCCCAATCCAAAAAGATCGAGCGACACTCGCTCGCGGTAATCCCCGCGATACGAAACGATTCGCGGATCAACCCCTTGGGATCATGAGGATCACGTGGCTTTGCCATTCTCTACCTTACTCCGCAAGTTTCGCCGAAATCACCGCGTCCGCTGCCTGAGCCGCCGCAATCATCGCGTTTTGCAATTCGTCCATCGTCGTGTAACCCGTTTCGCGCAAGATCAGGTTACGGCCACCTGCGCCCAACTCTTCTGGTGCAAGCGTGCCGCCCGTCAACAAACGCGCTGCGGCCTGCATACGCCAGAAAAGCCCTGCCGCAGCTGCAATTGCGCTTGCATCAGCGGCACTCAACCATCCAGCAGCGACACCCGCATCCAATTGCGCGCCACCATCGCGTGCAGGGCTGCCCGCACGCAACGCGGCGGCTTGCGACAGCAACTCGGTATCTTGCAAACGACCCGCCCCGATTTTGGCATCCCACGCACCTTGCGGCGGCTTGGCTTGGGCAATGCGGGCGCGCATCTCTGCAAGGTCGGCCAAGACGGTTGGCCCCTCGCCCTTCTTGGCAATCAAAGCTTGTCGAAACGTCTCGACGCGCGCGCCCAAGTCGGCGTCACCAGCAACAGGGCGGGCACGGGTCATTGCAAGATGCTCCCACGTCCACGCTTCATCCTGCTGATAGGCCATAAATGCCTCAATCGAAGTCGCAACCGGCCCCGCGCGGCCAGAAGGACGCAAGCGCATATCGACCTCATAAACGCGGCCCTCCGCCATCGGCGCAGTCAATGCTGTCACTAAGGCTTGGGTAAGGCGGGCATAATACATGCGGGTCATCAAGGGGCGCGGCCCGTCTGATGTCTCCACGCCGTCCGCATCATAAATCATGATAAGATCAAGGTCGGAGAACGCGTTCAGGCGCTGCGCACCAAGGCTGCCCATGCCTAACACAACTGCCCCAACGCCGGGCATCGGACCATGTTTGCGGGCAAACTCGGTGACCACAACGGGCCACATCGCAGCGACCACCGCATCCGCGAGGTCGGCATATTGCACGCCACTCGTGTCGGCGTCGATCAGGCCGCGCAGGTGATGCACACCAATGCGGAAATGACGTTCCTTTGCCCAGACACGCGCCGCCAAAAGCTGGGCCTCATAATCCGAACATGCCGCCAGCACCTTATCAAGCTGCGCCGTCAACGCCTCTGGACCAGGCCAAGGATCAAAGAACGTGCCACCAATCACCGCATCCAGCACACTCGCATTGGCAGACAAATACTGCGCCAATGCAGGGGCCGTTGCCGCAATATCCACGATCAATTGGGTCAACTGCGGGTTTGCCTCAAACAGCGAGAACAACTGCACACCAGCGGGCAACCCCTTGAGGAAGCCGTCAAACTGCAACAGCGCCTCGTCGGGCTTGGCAGCCTCTTTCAGACGGGCGAGAATTTCAGGCTTCAAACGCCTGAAAATCGTTTCGGCACGCTGCGACCTCAGCGCAGGATAGGCATGCCACCCCGTCGTCACATCGCGGCCCCAGTCATCGGCCAAGGGCTTCGCGGCCTCAGGCGCGAAAAAGCCCTCGGTTGTCTCATGCACCGCCTCAAGGCGCGCGCGCAACTCCTTGCGCAAAGGCTCCACATCACGGCCCATAAATGCCGCCAGCCGCGCGAACCCTTCGTCGGACTTGGGTAACTCATGGGTCTGGGCGTCATTGATCATTTGCAAGCGATGCTCGACCTCTCGGTGAAACTTGTAATGATCATAAAGCGTTACGGCATCTTCTTCAGACGCCCACCCCGCCTTTGCTATCGCGGCAAGGCCATCTTCGGTGCGGCGTTCACGCAGACTCGGATCACGCCCCCCCGCGATCAACTGGCGGGTCTGGGTGAAAAACTCGATCTCACGGATACCACCACGACCAAGCTTCATGTTATGGCCCTCGAGCACCAGTTGACCGCCGAGCCCCTTGTGGTCACGAATACGCAAGCGCATGTCATGGGCATCTTGGATCGCTGCAAAATCCAGATGCTTGCGCCAGACAAACGGACGCAACGCCTTGATAAACCCCTCACCCGCCGCGATATCACCCGCACAGGCGCGCGCCTTGATATAGGCTGCGCGCTCCCACGTGCGACCAACACTTTCGTAATACCGCTCGGCCATTTCCGTCGAAATGCAAACGGGCGTCGAATTGGGGTCGGGGCGCAGGCGTAAATCGGTGCGAAACACATAGCCGCCCACGGCAACATCCGACAGGATCGTCGCCATCTTACGGGTCACACGGATAAAACTGGCGCGGGCATCATGATAATCGTCGGGGTCAAAACGGGTCTCGTCAAACAGGCAAATCAGATCAATATCAGAGGAGTAGTTCAACTCGCCCGCGCCCATCTTGCCCATCGCTAGCACAATCAACCCGCCAGCCGTTTGCACCGCATCCGCGTTCACACCGGGCAACTTGCCACGCTTGATTTCGGCCCCGACCAGCGCCTTGATTGTCACATCAACAGCAAGGTCGGCAAAGTCAGTGAGTATCTGTGTGACAACCTCCAAGGGCCAGATCCCGCCTAAGTCAGCAAGTCCCGTCAAAAGGGCAATACGCCGCTTGGCCTCGCGCAAGGCATCAGGCAACTGATCAAGCGGCACGTCGGGCAACTGGGCAAAAATCGCCTGAACCGCAGCTTCGGGGTCATCAACGGCAGCCACCAGCCAAGCCCCTTCGCGCGACAACAGGCCCGCCAGATACGGGCTGCACCCCGCCGCCCCCGCAACAAGGTCGGACAGGGCCGCATCAAGCCCCTGCACATGCGACAAAGCATCCTGACCAACGGCGGGGTCAAAGGGGCGCGGAACACGGATCAAACGACTGCTAAAACTCATGTCGCTACACTGTGCCTTTGCGGGGCTATGGTCAATTAGGCGGGCATAGGGAAACCGCCCTCAATCAAGCAAAACCATCATATAATTACGGCGTGCGAAACTGGTCGCGTGAAAAGTGACGGGTGGCAGGGCCCCACATCCGATTTCTCGGCAACCCTGCATAGCGCTCCGATCATTTGATCGGGCTACGGCCGTGGGTATAACACCGTGTCACACCCGTCAGGGAAATGATAACAATGGAAACCGCGCGACTCAACACATGATGCTGCCTGCGCAGGGTATTTGCGACCAAACGCCGAGCCACGCGCCCTGTAACCTCACGCCAGCAAAGTTACTACATGACCACAAGTATCTGATTTAACTACATAATAAAAGTAAATGTAAAAAACATTCACATTTACCCTTGCAAGTTGATTGCAGGACTCCGATATCTGTAATGTGAAAAGCATTCACATGAAACAACAAACGATAACCAAGGAGCCTACAATGAACACCGCCTCAACAACTTCCACAGAAACGATGTCTTTCACTGACAATCGTCCCGGCTATTTCGCCCGTGCGGAAGGCTGGCTCGACGAGCGCGGTAAAGGCGCATGGATCGCCGCCATGGTCCTTGGTTTCATCTTCGTGTGGCCTGTCGGCCTCGCCCTTCTCGCTTATATGATCTGGAGCAAACGTATGTTTAGCAAATCTTGTCACCGCAGCCGCCGCCATAGCGCACGCCACATGCGCACCTCGTCTGGCAACTCGGCATTTGATGCCTACAAAAACGAAACACTGCGCCGCTTGGAAGAAGAGCAGAACAACTTCGAAGCCTTCCTCGAGCGTCTGCGTGAAGCAAAAGACAAGGCAGAGTTTGATCAGTTTATGGATGACCGCGCCGCAAAAGCGCCAGAAGCCAAAGACGATGCAGAAAACGAGCCTGCTTAACCTGTCCCCCTCGGGGTGGCCCAATACGCGGGTCGCCCCACCCTTCCCTAGATAAGAAAGAAAGCCACACACATGTCCGCCACTGCCACGCATCTTGGCCTGCCCGATCCCGCAACAAAGCCGCAATTCTACGAGGGTGTCCTGATCAAACGGGCCGCCGCTTGGGGGATCGACGTTGTGCTCGTCGCCCTGCTTTGCATCGTGATCCTGCCGTTTACCGCGTTTACAGGGCTGTTCTTCTTTCCGTTCCTCATGCTGGTCACTGGGTTCATTTACCGCTGGTTCACCATCGCGGGAAAATCCTCGACTTGGGGCATGCGTATGATGGGGATCGAGCTGCGCGATATCGACGGTCTGCGCCTCCAGTCGGGCACGGCCCTTGCCCATACTGCGGGTTACACCTTCTCGGTCGCCGTCGCCCCTTTGCAACTGATTTCGATCCTGATGATGATCCTGACTGACCGCAAACAAGGGCTGACCGACCACCTGCTCGGCACTGCTGCGATCAACCGCCCTGCGATGTAACTGGGTCAGATTGGGGGGTTGTTTTTGACAAAGCGGTTGTTAAGTTTTCCTAACCCACAAGGGAAACTACACCGATGCGTCACACCCTCCCGATCGCGCCGCAGTTTTATGTCACTGCGCCCCAGCCCTGCCCTTATCTCGAGGGTAGAATGGAGCGTAAACTATTCACGGCCCTTCAAGGGGAAGCCGCAACCAAGCTTAACGACTCGCTCTCAAAGCAAGGGTTTCGCCGGTCACAAAACGTGCTTTACCGACCGTCCTGCACCGATTGTTCGGCCTGTATGTCGGCGCGGATCAGGGTCGCGGATTTTGCGCCCTCACGTAGTCAGAAACGCGTGGCCAAACGCAATGCACGGTTTTCACGGCGCGCAACGTCACCTTGGGCCACAGAGGCGCAATACGACCTGTTTCGCGACTACCTCAACAGCAGGCACGCCACGGGCGGCATGGCCGACATGGACATGTTCGAGTTCGCCGCAATGGTGGAAGAAACGCCCATCCGCACCCGCTTGATCGAATACACCGACCCGACGGCTGCAAATGCCCTTAGCGCGACTTGCCTGACGGACGTGCTCGATGACGGGCTGTCGCTGGTCTATTCGTTCTTCAACCCCGATCTGGACAAAGATAGCCTCGGCACGTTCATCATCCTTGACCACATCGCGATTGCCCGCGATCTTGGCCTGCCTTACGTCTATCTCGGCTACTGGGTCCCTGGCAGCCCCAAGATGGGCTACAAGGCGAAATTCGCAGGGCTTGAGGTGTTTGACGGCAACGCATGGGCGCCCCTTGGTGACCCCGAAGGCTACGACGCCGCACTGCACCCGCTCTCGACCGATCCAATCGCAGAACAGGTCTCACGGATCAATCTGCCTGACGGGCGCAGCTAGCAAAATCGCAAGGCAGTATGGCCCGACACGGACGGCTTACACCTCACCCAATCCCGAAACGTAAAAAGGGGCAGCCAGTTGGCCGCCCCCTTCTTCTCTATATCGGCTCCCCCGCTAGTTCAGCAGGTTCGGCAGGATCGTGACGAACCCCGGAACGAGGGCCAGCAACAGCAAGCCACCAACCTGAATAGCGATGAACGGCAAAACACCGCGATAAATCTGGCCCGTGGTGATCTCTTTGGGGGCCACACCGCGCAAGTAAAAGAGCGCAAAGCCGAAAGGCGGCGTCAGGAACGATGTCTGCAAGTTCACCGCAATCATGATTGTCACCCATTTGGGGTCAAACGTGCCGCCGTAGATCACAGGGCCGACAATCGGGATCACGATGTAAATGATCTCAAGGAAATCAAGAACAAAGCCCAAAACAAACAGCACCAACATGACCAACAAGAACACCTGCCATTCGTTATCAAACGAGCGCAAGAACTGCTGGATGTAGTGCTCGCCGCCGAATGAAATCAGCACAAGGTTCAACAACTGCGAGCCAATCAGAATGGTGAATACCATCGACGTGACCTTTGCAGTCTCGCGCACGACTGGCGACAGAACACCCCCCGCAAACAAGATCCAGCAGCACCAGAACAACCCGAACATGCTGAACAGGAAGGCGATGAACGCCACGAGGAACGCGATGCGGTTTTCAAGCAGCACAACCTCTTGGCCCATGCGCATGTCAAAGTTGACACCAACCAGCAACATGATCGCAATCGACGCCGCCGTCCAAAGCACCATTTTGCCCGAGCGGCGTTCTTCTTGTAACTTGCGATAGGCTGCCAGCAGGATCGCACCACCCGCACCAAGCGCCGCCGCAGGTGTCGGGTTTGTGATCCCGCCCATGATCGAGCCAAGCACCGCAATGATCAAAACCAGCGGCGGGAAGACCACGCGCAGGATCTCGTTCTTGCCTAGCATCTTGGTCGCCGCGCGCAGACCCGTAAAGGCAATCAGCAACGGGATCGCGATCAGCACGGTTGTTGTGCCCGCCGTCGCGACGGGACTGATCAGAAACGCATCAACCGCCACCATCAACAGGACACCAAGGCCACCGATCATCAGCGGACGGTGATCCGCGCTAGGTGCAACGCCGCGCGCAAGCACAAGCATCAGACCCATCAGAAGCGCCAGAACAGAAAGCCCCTTACCCAGAACAGGTGCGTTTTCGATCTTCTCTTGCACAAGTGCAGCGCGCTCTTCTTCGCCCAACTGACGGGCTTCGGTTACGCCACCCGCTTCGTTGATCGCTTCCTGCTCGGCAAGGGCTGTGGCCCACTTCTCTTCGCCGTGCAGTTCTTTCATCGCGACCGCGCATTCATCACTGACACGCGTGCGCAGGCTCGCCGTTTGGCCCGCGTCCGTATAGCTGTCCACGATAACCGACTGGCTACCGACTACGCCGACTTGGCCCAGCACGATCAGCAAGCCGATCAGGCCAACAGGGATCGCAAGGAACCACATCAATCCATCGGTGCGGGTAATCACTTCGCCGTTCGGGTTATGGCCCATCTGCACCGCAGGCGCCTTTGACGGGTTAAACATGGCAAAGCCGAACGCATAAGCCGCATAAAGGAATGCCAACAGGATACCGGGCAAAAGCGCCGCTTGGAACAACGTGCCAACAGAGACAACCGCAGGCTCACCAAGATACGTCAGGGCATCCGAACAGCCAACCAGATTGGCGCGCTCTTCTTGGGCCGCGGAATACAAATCACCCGCCAATGTGCCAAGCAACACGATAACAATCGACGGCGGAATGATCTGCCCCAATGTGCCAGAGGCCGCAATCACACCTGTCGAAAGTTCGGGGGAATAGCCGTTCTTAAGCATTGTCGGCAGCGCCAGCAGACCCATGGTCACCACTGTTGCACCAACGATGCCAGTGGACGCCGCCAAGAATGCGCCAACGATCACGATCGAAACAGCCAGACCACCCGGCAACGGGCCAAACACCTTCGCCATTGTGGTCAGCAACTCGTCCGCGATTTTGGAGCGCTCAAGCACGATGCCCATCATCACAAACATCAGAACCGCAAGCAGGGTCTCGATGGATTGCCCTGCAAGAACACGCTCGTTCATGCGGTTCACAAGGAAGCCTACGTTCCGATCAAGGGCTTGTTCCCAACCTGCGGGGAACAAGTGCTCTGCGACACGGGGCAACTCGGGATATCTGAAATGGGATATTGAATCGGGCCTCACGCCCCCGTCAACAAGCGCCCTAAACGCATCAGAGCCTTGGTCAACCGCCATATGGGTCAGCAACCCACTGCTGTCCAACGCGGCAATGATCCCAAACGAAATAACCGCAGACCCCGAAATCGCAAACGCGACAGGAAAGCCCGAGAGAATACCTGCAAACAATGTCAGGAAAACGATGATAAGGCCGATTTCGACGCCATCTAAACCGAAAAGCATAATTCTATCCGCCCTATCTTAGTGAATTTGTGCGGCACGTTCGGCGGTCGGATCGCCAAGTGCATCTTTGTCGAGGAAACGGCCTTCGCTTGCGGGGCCCTCTTTGAGTTCCAGATAGGAACGGTAGAAGAACGCAATTGCCTGCAAGACAACCATGATCACAAATGTGACGAGCAAAATCTTGAACAGGAAGTAGGCGTTAAAGCCGTTTGGCGAGAAACCGATTGTTTCGATGTTCCAGCGCAGCGCGCGGGCCTTGTTGATCAAACGGTCAAGCGCGTCAGAGGCGGACGGGTTTGGAACCACAAGGTTGCGCCACAAAAAGAACCAGCCGTAAAGCCAAGTGAGCAGCGCCGCTGGGATCATGAACAACATGGACCCGACCATGTCGATGATGCGCTTGGTGCGGTAGCTGACGACGGAATAGATCAGATCAACGCGGACGTGGCCGCCTTGCACGAACGTATAAGTCGCGCAAAGACAGACGATCAACGCATTGTAAAGCTTGAGTTCTTCTGACCACCAGCTGACGTCTTGGCTAAACTTCAGACCGAACCCGAGCGAGATTTCAGAGACGGCAAAGACCCGCTGCAAAAAGATAATCATGATCTGCTGGAGCACCATGAACAGGCCAGCCCATGCGAAAAAGCGGCCCACTTTGTTGGCAAACCCTTCAAGGCGGCGCACGCAGGCCCACATAAATCCGTTATGGAACAAGCCGATAATCGTGACGATCAGGAAGATCGTGAAAAGGACGAAAAACAACTCACGGGACGCGCCATAGTAAATGAACCGCATCAGCGATTCCTTGATCTCGGGCGTCGGCATCGTGGCGTTGATATAGGGAAGCCAAGCGAGCCACTCGCTCGGGTGCGTGACCGCATAACCAAAGTTGTAAAAGCTCTCGATGATGTTGGCAAAAAACCAACCAAAGGCGTTGCCGCCCCATGCTTCGACCAAACCCATGGTCTCCCCCCTTTTAAAGTGTCGTGTTTATCACTGTGTCACTGACACAGCAAAACGAGGGGCCGCCCTAAGGCAGCCCCTCTTATCGCCAAATGGCTTAGCCCATAACGCGATCGCGCTGTGCGCGGTATGCGCCTTCGGACTTCTGGATCCAACCGGAAGACGCTGACATGGATGCGTTGTAAGATGCGCGCAGACGGTCATAAAGATCATCGCCAGCATACTGGTCGAGTGTTTCTTTCGCAGCCGTGCCCATCGCATCCCAAACAGAGTCAGGGAATTCAAGAACCTTAACACCGCCAGCTTGCAAGCGCTGAAGCGCCGCGCCGTTGTTGTTCATGAACTGTGCAAGGTTCCACTGGTGCGCTTCGCCAGATGCGATCTCGATGATCTTCTGGTGCTCTGCGGACAGGCTGTCGAACACGTCACGGTTTGTCGCCAAGGAAAGCGCCGCACCCGGCTCGTGCATACCAGCTGTGTAGTAGAACTTGGTGATCTCTTGGAAACCGGCCTTCTCATCCGCCCATGGGCCGATCCACTCTGTGCCGTCAATCGCGCCAGACGCAAGCGCCTGATACACTTCCGCACCTGGAAGGTTCTGGATGGATGCACCCATCTTGCCCAATGCTTCGCCGCCAAGACCCGGCATGCGGAACTTGAGACCTTGGAAGTCTTCTGGACCTGCGATCTCTTTAGAGAACCAGCCGCCAGCCTGTGGGCCAGTGTTACCAGCAAGGAATGACTTCAAGCCAAAGATTTCGCCAAGCTCGTCGTGGAAGCCCTGACCTTCGCCTTGGTAATACCAGTTGGAGATTTCCTGTGGCGTCATGCCAAATGGCACGGATGTGAAATACGCGTAGCCCGGGTGCTGGTTGACAAAGTAGTAGTCAGCGCCGTGATACATGTCAGCCTGACCAGAGGTCACCGCATCAAATACCTCGAATGCACCAACAAGTTCGCCAGCTGCCTTCAGGTCGATTGTCAGGCTGCCGCCAGACATTGCTGTGATCGTGTCGGCTGCGCGCTGTGCGGCATCATGAACACCCGCAAGGCCACGGCCCCACGTCGTCACAAGCGTCAGCGTGCGGTTGCCCTGTGCGTATGCAGGCGCAGCCAGTGCTGTCGCTGCGGCAGCCGTGCCACCAAGTGCTGAATTTTTAAGAAAAGAACGACGATCCATTTAGTTTCCTCCCATTGGAATTTACCTGCGCGATGGATGTGACCAAATCGCAAGCTGATCATTTTCGTGTGAGGGAGCCTAGCGGCATGATTTCAATTCGCAAATACGTAGTAGTGCGTAGAGACCGACTTTTTGACGTTTTATTTTACCAATTTGCACCGTTTTGCGGCGCGTGAAACGCTGACAACCGCGAAGAACGTGACATAACGTCAGTTGATTCGATCATGATTCTTCAATTGACGCGGTGCGCAATGAACGGGCTTTGGGATAAAATACGGGACGTTTTTGTCCTTAGTTACGGCCAAAAGGTGTTCCTACTGGCCTCCCTGCCCCTTGTGCTCGCGGTAACGCTGATCTCGCTGGTTGTGACGGTGCAATCGCGCGAACTTGCGGGGCGCGAGATCAAGGCGCTTGAAACGCAGTTGATCCAAGCCAAACGCGAAGAGCTCAAAAACTACCTGTCCATTGCGCGCACCGCATTCGTAAACACCTACGGGCGGGCCGCGCCAGATGATGAGGTCGCCAAACTGAAGGTGACACAAGAACTCTCGTCGATCCTTTATGGCAATGACGGCTACTTCTTTGTGTTCGACTATGAAGGCAACAATCTCGTGGCCCCGCGCCAGACCTTTCTGATCGACAAGAACTGGACGGGCCTCGCGGATGCAAACGGCGTGCCGATTACCGACGAGTTGATCCGCATCGCGCGCGCAGGAGGCGGCTATCACGCCTTTGACTGGCCAAAGCCCTCGACAGGTCAAACCGAGCGCATGATCGTTTACGTAAACGGGTTGCAAGACTGGCAATGGGTTGTTGGAACAGGGATCTTTATCGGCGATGTGCTTGATACGGTCGCCACCGCGCGCGCCGAGGTCGAAGCACGGATCAGGCAAACCTCCCTCTATATTGTCGGCATCGCTATTGCTGCGCTGATCGGGGTTTTCCTCTCTGGGCTGGTGCTCAACTTGCGTGAACGGCGACTTGCAGATGTGAAACTCAAGAGCCTGACCCAGCGCATCATCGACACCCAAGAAGAAGAACGCGGACGGGTTGCACGCGAATTACATGACGGGATTAGCCAGATGCTCGTCGGGGTGCGCTACGCCCTTGAACTCAGCAAGCGCCAGATCGGTCTGGGGGACGCACGCGCGCCCGTTTCGCTGAACAAAGGGATCGACGGCCTCGGTGGCGCTATTCAAGAGGTGCGCCGCATTAGCCGCGACCTGCGCCCGGGTGTGCTTGATGATCTCGGGCTTGGCCCTGCCCTTAAAACGCTGACGGATGACTTTTCGCATCGCACAGGCATCGCCACGCAATTTGAAACGGTGGTGTTTCGCAACCGGCTTGACGAGGACTCGCGGATCGCGCTTTACCGTATTGCGCAAGAGGCGCTCAACAACATCGAGCGCCACGCAGAGGCCACCCAAGTCCAGATGTCCCTCAAGGGGCAACACAACGGCGGCCTGTTGCGGCTGCACGACAATGGCAAGGGCATGATCTGGCCCCAACCAAACCGCAGGCGGGACACCAAGGGCGGCTTGGGGCTGCGCAACATGCTAGAACGGATCGAACAACTTGGCGGCACGATCAAGATCACCTCTGCTCCGGGCAATGGCACAACCATCGAAGCCCTCGTGCCACTGACCCACATGCTGCGGCCCGAAACCAAAAAGGCGAAACAAACATGACAACGCGCATCCTCATTGTTGATGATCACCCCATGGTCACCGAAGGCATTCAGGCGATCCTTGAAACCTACGCCGACATCGAAGTCGTCGGCACACTCTGTGACGGGCAAAAGGCAGTCGACCAATTGCTCGCCCTTAGGCCCGATGTGGTGTTGATGGACCTCAATATGCCCGGCATTTCAGGGCTTGCCGCCACAGAGATGATGCTCGAAATCAGGCCCGACACCAGAATTTTGATCCTTTCAATGCACGACAGCCCCGAATATATCGCCACCGCCATTCGACACGGCGCAAAAGGATATGTGCTCAAGGATGTGCCCACAGACGAGATCAAACTGGCGATCGACACCGTGATGACAGGGGCGCAATACCTCTGCACGGGCGCGGCAACCGCACTTGAGCCGACAATCGGTGACGGGCGCGAAACCCTGACAGGGCGCGAGCAAACCGTGCTCTTGGAACTGGCGCAGGGCAAGTCCAACAAGGAAGTCGCAAATGCGCTCGAAATCTCGGTGCGCACCGTCGAAACCCACCGCAAGAACATCAAGCGCAAACTCGGGATCAACTCGACCGCAGGGCTAACACGCTACGCGCTCGAACATGGGGTGCTGCAAGGCACAGGGGTTTAACGCTCAGGCCACCCTAAAACAGAATATCGTCAAGCGTGATATCGGTATAATCGACATCGCGCACAAGGATCGACACATCCGCAAAGGTCACCAACGCCCCATCGGTGTGGTCGGCCACAATCAGGTTGCCCTGTGACGCGGTGCTGGCGTTGATCTGGATAAAGTCCGTGCCATCCTCAAAATCGGTGATGACGTTGTCACCATCGCCTGCCGCAAACACAAACGTGTCAGCACCCGCGCCACCCGTTAGCTGATCGGCCCCCTTCCCGCCATTCAGCAGGTCGTCGCCTTTGCCACCGTTGATCTTGTCGGCACCCTTGTTGCCGTTGATCTCGTCGTCGCCCTTGTTGCCGTTCAGTTTGTCGTTACCCTTACTGCCGCTGATGATATCATGACCACTGCCACCATTGATCTTGTCATTGCCGCCACCGCCTATCAAATGATCTGCACCCTTGTTGCCATTGATCTTATCGGCGCCACCGCCGCCCTTGATCATATCGTCACCACGTTGACCGTTCAGCATATCTGCGCCAGAGCCGCCGCGAATGTTGTCCGCGCCAATGCCGCCGTTGATCTCGTCTGCGCCCGATCCGCCCTTGATGGTGTCATCCAAGACAGACCCGGAGATCAGGTCAGCACCAGCGCCGCCACTTGCAACCGTGCCCTGCCCCTCGGCAACCTGACTGCGCGCAAGGATAAGACCCGTGGCAGGAGCAAGGTTGAGGTTGATGGTATCCGCACCACCACCGCCAAAGATGACATCAGCCGTGTTGCTAGAATTGATCGTATCGTCGCCACTGCCACCATAGATCGACGCGCCGATCACGTAGTCGGGGTTCTCGGCACGGCTATAAATGATGTCATCACCATCATCGCCGTAAATGGTCGACCCACTCAATTGATCCACTGCCGCCTGCGTCAAGGCAACACCCGCCTCGTCGCGACCCACCTGCGTCAGTTGCAGGGTATCATTGCCAACACCGCCAAAGATCGTGTCACTGAGGCCCGCCGAAATGATATAGTCGTCGCCCGCATCGCCGTGCAGTTCATTGGAGCCCGGTAGATTGGAATTTTCATTATAAAGCTGATTGAGCACATTCTGGCCGCCACGATAGGTGTCGGTAATCCAATCATTGCCATTGCCGCCGTAGATAACATCATCCCCGCCCTCAAAGGTGATAGTATCAACCCCGTCATTGCCATAAACCGTCTCGTCAAATGACTGGCCATAGTTCTGATGGCCAAAGTAATCGTCGCCCGCCAGCAAATCGAATGTGCCTGACGCGGTTGCATTGAACCAATCATCGAAAACGGTAAAGAACGGCGTTCCTGTCGTCGTGAACGAAACCTGCGCAGAAAATTCGTCGATCTGGTCGCTGTCATATGTCGAAAATCGAAATTCAACGGTATAGCTTCCAGCCGCCATCTGGCGTGCAGGAATATCAATCGTGTCCGTCACCGTAATTGTCTGCCCTGCTGGCACAATCGGAGTGTCGATCGGGCCGTAAGTAGTTGCACGATCACCATTGGAGTCGCGCACACTTAACGTCACGCTGTTCCCCGCAAGATCGGTCGTCCCGCTGTTTTGTAAATCAAACGAAACCGTGATCGTCTCACCCGGCTCCCATGTTGTATCAGCAAATGTAAAGTTTGAGATTGTCAGATTGGCGGGCATAACAGCACACTCCTTATAGAAATTCACAATAAAACAGGTCGAAAATATCCAGACAGCTTGGGCGATCCCGCTTTCAAAAGCAAATCTTTTGGCACGATGCACAACCTATGACTGCACAAGTCGACAGCGCCCCATTGAACATCGGACCAAAGCCCTTAACTTGGTCAAACATCAATCAAAGGACTTCCCCATGACCGACACCTATACCCCTCCCAAAGTTTGGACATGGGACGCAGAGAACGGCGGCGAGTGGGCAAAGCTCAACCGTCCCATCGCTGGCGCAACCCACGATAAAGAACTGCCAAAGGGCGAGCATGGCTTGCAACTTTACTCGATGGCCACACCAAACGGCGTAAAAGTCACGGTGATGCTCGAAGAGCTACTCGCCGCAGGCCACAAGGCCGACTATGACGCATGGATGATCCGCATCGGTGACGGCGATCAGTTCGGCTCGGGCTTCGTTGATATCAACCCGAACTCCAAAATCCCCGCCCTTATGGATCACGACACAGGCGCGCGGGTTTTTGAATCCGGCGCGATCCTCATGTATCTTGCGGAAAAATTTGACGCTTTCCTGCCCGCATCTGGGCCAGAGCGCACCGAGACCCTCAACTGGCTGTTCTGGCTGCAAGGCTCCGCGCCCTACCTTGGCGGCGGGTTTGGCCACTTCTTCGCTTATGCTCCTGAAAAGTTCCAATACCCGATTGACCGTTTCACAATGGAAGCCAAGCGCCAGCTTGACGTGCTCGACAAACGGCTGGGCGAAAGCAAATACCTCGGCGGCGACACCTACTCCATCGCCGATATCGCGACCGCGCCGTGGTATGGCCGCGCGATCCAGGACAAGGGCTATCCGGGCGCAGGTGAATTCCTGTCCGTTCACGAATATACAAACATCATCCGCTGGATGGATGACGTATCAGCGCGCCCTGCCTACCAGCGCGGCATGATCGTGAACAAAACATGGGGCGACGACGAGCCACAGCTCGAAAACCGCCATAGCGCCGCCGACATCGACGCAGCTCTCAAAGGCTAATACGAAAATTCCTGCCCCGCCCCCTTACAATGCGGGGCGGGCCAGCACATCTTCCGCAATATCCTCTATGGAGTTCGCGGATTATGCTCACCTACATCATGCTCGCTGGCGGCCTTATCGGGCTCTTTCTGGGGGGCGACTGGCTTGTGCGGGGCGCCAGCCAGATTGCATTGCGCTTTGCAGTGCCGCCGCTGGTCGTCGGACTGACGGTCGTAGGCTTTGGCACATCCACCCCCGAACTGCTTGTGTCGCTACAAGCCGCCTTTAATGGTGCGGCGGGCATTGCAATTGGCAACGTCATTGGGTCCAACATCGCCAACATCCTGCTGATCCTCGGGGTTGCAGCCCTGATTGCGCCACCATTTGCCAGGTTTCAGACGATGAAACGCGATCTGCTCTGGATGCTCGGCGCAGCACTTGCCATCCCCGTCATCATTGCCTCGGGCTATGTGGGCAGACTTGAAGGGGCGACCCTCCTGCTAGGTCTGATCGTCTATCTCGGGCTTAGCTTGCGGGCACTGCGCACCGCACCCCAAGAGGCCACCCCGACCGACATCAAACTCGCCCCCGCATTCGGCTTTACACTCGCAGGCCTCGCCGCCGTTATGATCGGCGCACACTACCTTGTCGAAAGCGCAACGCTCATCGCGCGCCAACTCGGGGTGTCAGAGGCCATGATCGGGCTGTCCATCGTTGCAATCGGCACATCCCTGCCCGAACTGGCCACAACCGTTGCCGCCGCGATCAAAGGACAACGCGAAATCGCCTTGGGCAATGTGATCGGTTCCAATATCTTCAACATCCTCGCAATCCTCGGGATCACAGGACTTGTCGTGCCGATCCCCGTTGACGCGCGATTCCTGCACTTTGATGCGCCCGTGATGATTGGCGCAACATTGCTGACCGTGGGGCTGATTTACGCGCGCGGCACGGTGTCGCGGGTGGTCGGTGCGGGCATGCTTGCAGGCTACGTGGGGTATATCGCAATCGGCGCATCCCTATAAAAACAAGGGACGCACAGCAGCGCTGGAAAGAAAGTTGCGAAAAACCGTCATTTCGCGACATTTTCTCCATGCTTGCTGTTGACCCCCCTTTGCCCCCCGCCTAAAGTCACCGCACACGAAGGAACCCTGAAAAGATGAACAATGTCGTCGTACTAATTAGAAAACAGCGCATGGGCCGGTAACGGTATAGCCATATGGTTCCCATGCGCCTCCGAAATCTTCGGGGGCTTTTTTGTGTGTAATGAAGTGAAAGTCGAAAGAAGGACGCGAGAAAATGTCAAAAGCCATGACAGGTGCAAAAATGGTCGTTCAAGCCTTGGTTGATCAAGGTGTGGAGGTCGTCTTTGGATACCCTGGAGGTGCGGTCCTTCCGATTTACGACGAAATCTTCCAGCAAAACCACATTCAGCACATTCTTGTGCGCCACGAACAAGCGGCCGTTCACGCGGCTGAAGGCTATGCGCGCTCGACGGGAAAACCCGGCGTTGCCCTTGTGACCTCTGGTCCGGGTGCGACGAACGCTGTGACGGGCCTGACGGACGCGCTCATGGATAGTATCCCGATCATCGTTTTGACGGGTCAAGTGCCGACGTTCATGATCGGCTCTGACGCATTCCAAGAGGCCGACACCGTTGGCATCACGCGACCCTGCACAAAACATAACTGGCTTGTAAAAGAGACCGACGATCTGGCGCGCGTTTTGCACGAGGCGTTCCATGTAGCGACCTCGGGGCGGCCCGGTCCTGTTCTCATCGACATTCCCAAAGACGTGCAATTTGCGACAGGCAAATACACCGAGAAAAAGGCGCGCAAGTCGCATTACAACCCGCAAGTCAAAGGCGATATCACCTCGATCACTGATCTTGTGGCGCTGATGGAAAAAGCCAAGCGCCCGATCTTTTATACAGGCGGCGGCGTGATCAATTCTGGCGTTGCGGCATCACAATTGCTGCGCGAACTGGTTGCGGCCACCAATTTCCCGATCACCTCCACCCTCATGGGGTTGGGCGCATATCCGGCGTCTGGCAAGAACTGGGTCGGGATGCTGGGCATGCACGGGCTCTACGAGGCGAACATGGCGATGCACGGGTGCGATCTGCTGATCAATATCGGTGCGCGCTTTGACGATCGCATTACTGGCGTCGTTGATAAGTTCAGCCCGCACTCCAAAAAGGCGCATATCGACATTGATGCTTCGTCGATCAACAAGGTGATCCATGTGGATATCCCGATCATCGGGGACGTGGCGCATGTGCTCGAAGATCTGCTGAAAATCTGGAAATCGCGCGGGCGCAAGACCAACGCCGAAGGGCTTTCCAAATGGTGGGACCAGATCAACGAATGGCGGGGCATCGATTGCCTGAGCTTCAAGCAAGAAGGCAAGATCATCAAGCCGCAATACGCATTGCAGCGGCTTGAGGAACTGACCAAAGGGCACGACCGCTATATCACCACCGAGGTTGGCCAGCACCAGATGTGGGCTGCGCAATACCTCAACTTCGAGGACCCGAACCGCTGGATGACATCAGGCGGCTTGGGCACGATGGGCTACGGCTTCCCTGCCTCCGTGGGTGTGCAGATGGCGCACCGCGACGCCCTTGTGATCAACGTCGCAGGCGAGGCATCTTGGTTGATGAACATGCAAGAGATGGGAACCGTGACGCAATACGGCCTGCCCGTGAAGCAATTCATCCTCAACAACGAGCGACTTGGGATGGTCCGCCAGTGGCAGCAGCTCCTGCACGGCGAGCGGTATTCCTCCTCGTGGTCAGAAGCCCTGCCCGACTTTGTGAAACTGGCCGAGGCGTTTGGTGCAAAAGGGATCCGCTGCGATGACCCTGCCAACCTCGATGACGCTATCATGGAGATGATCAATCACGATGGTCCCGTGATCTTTGACTGCTTGGTCGAGAAGCACGAGAACTGCTACCCGATGATCCCGTCAGGCAAACCGCACAACGAAATGTTGCTGGGTGACGCTTTGGCCAAGGATGCCATCAAGGGCGCGGGTCAGGCGTTGGTCTAAATATCAGTGCACGGGTTGTGCACGCTCTGTGCACGCCAGTCACACACCGAAATTCAAGGATAAAGGGACTTCAAAATGTCTCCACTGAAAATCAAAAAAGGCTCTACCAGCCACTCCGCCTACAACCTGCATTCAGGCTATGGCGACACGATCGAACGGCACACTCTCGCGGTCATCGTCGAGAACGAACCGGGCGTTCTCGCGCGTGTTATCGGCCTGTTTTCAGGGCGCGGCTATAACATCGAGAGCCTGACAGTTGCCGAAACCGACCACGAGGGACACCTGAGCCGGATCACCATCGTGACCACAGGCACGCCGCAGGTCATCACGCAAATCAAGGCGCAATTGGGCCGTATAGTCTCTGTGCACCGCGTGCATGACCTCACCGTCGAAGGCCCGACCGTCGAACGCGAACTGGCGCTATTCAAGGTTGTTGGCAAAGGCGACGCGCGCATCGAAGCCGTGCGTCTGGCCGACATTTTTCGCGCCAATGTGGTCGATAGCACCTTGGAATCATTCGTTTTTGAGGTGATCGGCACATCAGAAAAGATTGACGCATTTGCCGATTTGATGCGCCCGCTTGGCCTGTCGGAAGTTGTGCGTACAGGTATCGCGGCACTGGCGCGCGGCGTCTGAAACCACGGCGCCCCGCCCGTTTTGCAACGGACGGGGCAAGTGCTTGTGTCCTAACCGTCTTGCGCAGGCAAAAGCCCCGCCTCGACGCCCACGGCCACTTCGTCAGCGTCCAGCATGCCATCGCCATTCGCATCAAGTGCCGTGAAATCATCAAGGCTCATATCAGGCAAAACGGCTTGCACCTCCGGATAGCTGTAGAGCGCGTCACCATTGGCATCGATCATTGCATCCTGTGCAATCACTGGCATCGCCAAAGCTACAATTGGAAGCGAAATCAAGAGTTTACGAAGTATCATTGTGATGTCTCCTTAAGATATCAACGCGGCAACATTGCCTGATGACAGTCCTGACAGAGCTTATGCAGCCTGCGCTATCCATCCTTGTGATTGGCGCATTTTCAAGCAACGACACGCTTGTTTTGCCCTGGCGCTTGCGCTGATCTAGGCCGCTTTTGCGATCTTGACGTTTTGGGCCGCTTTCCACGCAACGCCGACAGAAACCCGCCGATGCATGTCGCTGTGAGAAAGCGCGCTGTCGCGACCAGAACACTCAAATCGGTCATGTTCGGTCTAGCATGTCAGCACCGTAGCAAAGGATTTCGCCCATGTCACAGTCGCATGTTCCCAATGATCTTTCCGTTGTCCGACAGCCCATAGAAAAGGCGCAAGGGCTCCCCAACGAGCATTATGTTGACGCTGCAATCTTTGAAGAAGAAAAGCACGCGGTCCTCTTTGCGTCTTGGGCGGGCTTGGCCGTGGCCTCTGATGTGCCCGAGATCGGCGACGCGAAACCCATTGAATTCCTTGGGATTCCCCTGCTTTTAGTGCGTGACCGTGACGGTGTTGCCCGCGTCTTTCAAAACTCGTGCCGCCATCGCGGTATGATCCTTGTCTCCGAACCCAAGAAGATCGAGGGCGCAATTCGCTGTCCCTATCATTCGTGGTGCTACTCCACCTCTGGCAAGCTTGTTAGCACCCCTCATGTGGGCGGCGCGGGCCATAACACCCATCCTGCGATCGTTAAGGACGATCTCGGCCTCGTTGAGGTGCGCAGCTACATCTGGTTCGATACGATCTTTGTGAACATCGACGGAAACGCAGAGCCATTCGAGGTTGTTAACAAAAGCCTGATGGCGCGGTGGCACGAGTTTGATCAACCGCTTTATCACGGCGGCGTCGAAAGCGCATTTGACCTTACCGTCACAACCAACTGGAAGCTCGCGGTCGAGAACTACTGCGAAAGCTACCACCTGCCGTGGATTCATCCGGGTCTGAACAGTTATTCACGCCTTGAGGATCACTATAACATTGCCGAAGCTGGACAATACTCTGGCCAAGGCACGCTGGTTTACCGCCAACTCAAGGGACCCGACGAGGCCGTTTTCCCTGATTTCAAGTACTTGGACGACAAATGGAATACCGGCGCGGAATACGTCGCGGTCTATCCCAACGTCCTGCTTGGCGCGCAGCGTGACCACTGTTTTGTCATCATCCTGCAACCCGATGCCCTAAGCCAAACCACAGAGCACGTGCATCTTTACTATGCCGCCGAGGAAACCAGCGAGGACATGCGCTCGCGCAACGCGCACCTTTGGAAAGGCGTGTTTGAAGAAGATATCTTTGTCGTTGAGGGCATGCAAAAGGGGCGCCATTCACCCTTGTTTGACGGGGGCCGCTTTAGTCCCGCGATGGACGGGCCAACCCATAACTTTCACGATTGGGTCGCGGGGAAGGTGCAAGTTCACCGCGCCAAACAGGCCCAATGAGCGCGCTTGATGCTGAAATGCTTGCGGCGCATGAAAACGATGACGGGCCTGCTCTGGTTGCGCTCTATGCGCAGGCGGCGGACGAAGCCGACGACATTGACGCCGCCTGCTTTTATCTGACCCATGCCTATATTTTCGCGCTAGAGTTGGGCCGCCCCGAAGTGCAGGCGCTGCATGCGCGCCTCGATGCCCATGGGCGCGTGTGACCCCTTGCCCCCGCCCGCACAGCACGGCACTGTGGCGAGCAAAGCGCAAAGGAAACCTGCATGCCCCCCCGCAAGATCATAATCGACACGGACCCTGGCCAAGATGATGCGGTCGCGATCCTGTTGGCCCTCGCCTCCCCCGAAGATGTGACCGTCCTTGGCGTCACGGCCGTGGCGGGCAATGTGCCGCTGCCATTGACCCAAAAGAACGCGCTGATCGTTTGCGAGCTGGCCAATATGCCCGACACAAAGGTTTATGCAGGCTGCGATGCGCCGCTCGCGCGCAAGCTGGTGACGGCAGAGCATGTGCATGGCAAGACAGGGCTAGATGGCCCGCAGATGGATGCCCCCACGATGCAGCTTCAGGCCGAGCATGCCGTCGACTACATCATTGATACGCTGCGCGAGCATGAGGCGGGCACGGTGACGCTTTGCCCGCTTGGACCGCTGACCAATATCGCAAAAGCATTTCAAAAAGCCCCCGACATCGTTGAAAAGGTGCAAGAAATTGTCCTTATGGGCGGCGCTTACTTTGAGGTTGGCAATATCACCCCTGCTGCCGAATTTAATATCTACGTTGACCCCGAGGCTGCAAAGATCGTCTTTGACGCGGGCGTGCCCTTGGTGGTGATGCCTCTTGATGTGACGCATCAGGCGTTGACGACCCGCGCCCGTGTTGATGCCTTTCGCGCGCTTGGCACGAAGGTCGGGGATATGGTCGCTGCTTGGACCGATTTCTTTGAGCGGTTCGACAAGGAGAAATATGGTTCCGAGGGCGCGCCACTGCATGACCCATGCGTCATTGCGTATCTGATTGATCCAACGCTCTTTTCGGGCCGCCAAGTGAATGTCGAGATTGAAACCCGATCCGAGTTGACCCTTGGCATGACCGTGGCCGACTGGTGGCGCGTCACGGATCGCAAGCCGAACGCGATGTTCATGGGAACCCTGAATGCAGATGGATTTTTCGCCCTTCTGACAGAAAGACTGGCCCGCTTATGACGACTGCTATCAATCTTGGCGGCCCTGCTGACGACGAACGCCTGTTGTCGCTAATGGCGCGCTATCACGAAGAACGCGGCCTGCCGTATGACGATGATCACCGTGCCGCTGTCGCTGCCCCCTTGCTTGAGGGGTCTCCTTTGGGCGCTGTGTGGCTGATTGGGCCGCAGCGCGCCCCCCTTGGCTATGTGCTTGTCACGTTTGGGTGGTCCGTGCGCCTTGGCGGCATGGTCGGCTGGATTGACGAGGTGTTTATCCGCCCGTCTGTGCGCAGTCGCGGTATCGGCACAGAGGTTTTGCACACCGTTGCGGTGTCACTTGGTCAGGCTGGGCTGCGTGCCTTGCAGGTGCGCGTTGATGATGATGCGCGATTGGCCAAATTCTGCACCAAGGTCGGATTTGATAGCACCGATGATCAGCGGATCATGACGGATTTGTTGCGCTAGCCTTCCTAGGCCGATTGATCAGGAGAATCCCGATGGCCACCAGAACGAGCGCGCCGAGCAGGTTTATCCCGACAACTTCGTCGAGCAAAAGCCACCCGAGCCCGACACTTAGCACGGGCGACAGAAAGCTGAACGAGGCCACCCCGCTGGCTGGATAAATCGAGAGCAGCCATAGCCAGAAGATAAAGCCCGCGCTCACCACAACAACGATTTGAAACGCGACCCCCCAGATGTGGATCGGAGCAAGGTCGCGGATCAACTCACCGTAAAAGAGCGACGCGATAAGCAGGATCGGCGCAGAGATTGCGACTTGCCACATCAATTGCATTTCGGGGCGCACTTTCGAGAGCGGAGATGCCTTTGCCAAAAGTGCGGTAATCGCCCAACCGATAGCCGCCCCTAACGCGGCGAGATCGCCCCAGATATTTGCCTCACCGCTATCACGCGCCAAGATCGCCCATGCGACCCCTGCCAGCGCGAACCCGAGGCCAATCAGTTTCTGCGTCGAGAGCTTGTCATCGGCCACAAAGAAGTGTGCAAGCAGCGTCAGCCAGAGCGGCATTGAGTAAAAGATCACCCCCGACCGCCCGACCGTCGTTAGATCAAGAGCGATAAATAACAGCATGAATTCAAACGCAAAAACGATGCCTGTGACAATGCCGAATATGATTGTCCCTTTGTCGAATTGTAACGGGATGCCCCGCCAGCGCATCCAGATGTAAATGCACAAAACCGCCCCCGCAGAGCGCACCCCTGCAAAGAAAACCGGCTGTAATCCGCCGTTTGTGACCTTGATCACAACCTGATTAAAGGCCAGCAGAAACGCAAAGCCCGTGAGAGCGAAGGCGCCGAATGTATCAATTTGTGTTTTGCGTTCCATTGCGGCAAGGGACCGCTTGGCGCCTATGAAGTCAAGCGCTACTGCGTGCCTAACATCCAGATGCCCTCGGGCCAGAACGCATGGAAGGCAAAGGCGAACATGACGTCATGCGCCAGATCATTGCCTTGCCCGTCGCGCACCCGCACATTGCCGACCTCTTTGCCCTTTGAAATCCGCGCATCATCAAGTGCAGAGGCCTGTCCTTGCGTCATGCTCAGGGTGATCCCTGCCTCGGTGAGCACGTTGTCACCGCTTAACCGTGTGAGCGGCCACGCCCGATCCCCAACCCGCACCACCCGCGCCAAAGCGGGCACATCGTGCGGCGGGAGATCGCCTGAAAACAGGAACGGTCGAAACAGGCTATCGTATTGCACGTAAGGGTTTGCGCCGTAGTTGCGGTTGAAGTCGGGTTGCGCCATCACCCACCCATCGGGGTTGCGGGATGTGAATACCTCCCAGCTTTCCATCCAAGACGGCAGGGTTTGCAAGGTTGTGCCCGTCATGTCGCCCACGATCCCCTCGCCTATGGCCTGCTGCCACCAGCTTTCGGTTTCGCGGTCAAACATGATCATGTCCGAGTTGCGCAATTTGCCCGAAACACCAAACGTCAATGTGCCAGCCGGCGTGCGCCGGTCAAACGTGATCCCCGAATTGCACAGCGGGCAGAACGTCACCGCCACAGGCAGATTGCCGACCGTATCATTTACGATCTCGTGCCACATCAGATAGCGGATCGGATAGGCCCGCGGGGTCTCGCCTGCGATCTCAAGCGTGATGACAGGTTCGCGCCGCGTCAGGCGGGTTTCTTGCGCGACACTCTGGAAAGTGGGGGCGTCTAGCGCGGGGATCCCATCGCGTTGCGGCCCGCCCGACAAGACCTCGACCCAGCTTTGTAGACTGGTGGTTTCAAAGTCGGTGTTGGGCCATTCATGCACCCAGAATTCGGGGCTTGCCAGCGCTTGACTACTGGCAAGGCAAAACGCGGCGATGAGGTGCAAAAGGCGCATGGTGTCTCCTGTCCGATGATCGGGTGGAGTGTGACCGCGCAAACCGGTGTCGCATAGCCCCCTCGCGAAACTGTGAGGGGGCTATGGGTTAATTTACTCGGTAACGCGCACGGCTGTCATCACATCAGGCGCGCCAACAACAGCGCCATTGCCGCCAGTGCCAAGCTTGATTTGATCAACAGTTTCCATGCCTTCGGTCACTTTGCCGACGATCGTATACTGGCCGTTCAAGAACGCCCCTTCGTCAAACATGATGAAGAACTGCGAGTTTGCAGAGTTCGGGTTCTGGCTACGTGCCATGCCAACAACGCCGCGCTCGAACGAAAGTTCAGAGAACTCGGCAGGAATGTCAGGCAGCTCGGACCCGCCCATGCCAGCGCGGGAGATATCATCCCCTTTGCCGAATTGAACGTCACCCGTTTGCGCCATGAATCCTTCGATCACACGGTGGAACACAACGCCATCATAGTCGCCAGCCGCTGCAATTGCTGCGATCTGCGCCACGTGAAGGGGGGCTGTGTCCTCGAAAAGGTCGATCTTGATCGTGCCGTTGGCCTCGCCCGCGACGTCGATCTCGAGACCCGTTGCGAACGCAGGGCCAGCCACAAGGGCAAGAATACCAGCGAGCTTAAACATCTGCGGCAACCTTGACAGAAATCATGCGGTCAGGGTTCGCAGGTGGCTCGCCCTTTGCGATTGCGTCAACATGTTCCATGCCAGACATGACATTGCCGTAAACGGTATATTGCCCGTTGAGGAAGTCGTTGTCTTTGAAGTTGATGAAGAACTGCGAGTTTGCGGAGTTCGGGTTGGCGGAGCGTGCTGCGCCCAAAGAGCCACGCGCGTGCGGGATCTTGGAGAATTCAGCAGGAACATCGCCGAGGTCGGACCCACCTGTGCCAGCACGGCCCGGGTTATAGTCTTTTTCCATGTTTGCATGCTGCACATCGCCCGTTTGCGCCATGAAGCCGTCGATCACACGGTGGAATGCCACGTTGTCGTATGCGCCCGCACGTGCGAGTTCTTTCATGCGCGCAGTGTGCAGAGGCGCTACGTCCGGCAGCAGCTGAATGATCACATCGCCACCCGTCAAGGTCATGATGATTGTGTTTTCTGGATCTTTGATATCGGCCATGTTGGGCTCCTTTAGAGGTATCGCGTTGCCCCGCTACATATGGCGCATGATAGCAATTGCCAAGGCACGAGGTTGACCTGCCCGCACATCTGCCGCAATGAAGGGCGAAATCCTGCTACCTTGGAGACTGATATGACTTGGAAGACGCTTGACGATATGGACCTGAAGGGCAAGCGCGTGCTTGTGCGTGTGGATATCAACGTGCCGATGGAAAACGGCGAAGTCACAGATATGACCCGCATCGAACGGATCGCCGACACGGTTTACGACATTCAGGACGCTGGCGGTAAGGTCATTTTGATGGCCCACTATGGCCGCCCCAAGGGCAAGGTCGTCGCGGAGATGTCCCTGATCCATATCGCGCCATTTGTGGCCGACGAGCTGGGCGTGCCCGTGACATTTGCCGATAGCGACTACCGTGAGGCGGTCAAGGACATGGAAGGCGACGAGGTTTTGCTGCTTGAGAACCTGCGTTTTAACCCCGGCGAAGAAGCAAACGATCCTGCCTTCGCCAAGCGCTTGGCCTCTCTTTGCGATATCTACGTGAACGATGCGTTTTCCGCGGCACACCGCGCCCACGCAAGCACCGTTGGCGTGGCGACCCTGCGCCCGTCTTGCGCGGGCCGTTTGATGGCAGAGGAACTTGCGGCGCTTGACGCGGCACTTGGCACGCCAAAGCGCCCTGTTGTCGCCGTTGTAGGTGGCGCAAAGGTTTCGACCAAGCTTGACCTGCTTGGCAACCTCGTTGGCAAAGTGAACCACCTTGTGATCGGTGGCGGCATGGCCAATACGTTTCTTGCCGCGCAGGGCATTGATGTCGGCAAGTCGCTTTGCGAGCACGACCTTGCGGACACCGCACGCGAGATTCTGGCAAAAGCCGAAACTGCTGGGTGCGAGATAATCTTGCCGCGCGACATTGTTGTGGCGCGTGAATTCAAGGCAGGTGCGGACAGCGAGACGGTTGCCCCGAACGCCTGCCCAGCGGACGCGATGATTTTGGATGCTGGCCCTGCCACGGTTGCCTATATCGAAAACGTCCTGCAATCCGCGAAGACGCTTGTCTGGAACGGCCCACTTGGCGCCTTCGAGATCGCCCCGTTTGACGCGGCAACCAACACTGCGGCGCAGGCGGCAGCAAAGTTGACAAAAGCGGGCAAGCTTACCTCGGTTGCAGGTGGTGGTGACACCGTTGCCGCATTGAACCAAGCAGGCGTTGCAAAAGACTTTACGTATATTTCGACCGCTGGCGGCGCGTTCCTTGAGTGGATGGAAGGCAAAGAGTTGCCGGGCGTTGCGGCGCTTTCGGCTTGATTGCGCTAACGGTAGCGTAACCAGAATTGTGCAAATATGATCTGGCCCCTATGGATACGAGAAATCATTCATAGGAGCCGGATCACATGATCAATCAAGAGCAGTTCGCGCAAGTTAAATCTGGCAAGGGCTTTATCGCAGCGCTTGATCAAAGTGGTGGCTCCACGCCAAAGGCGCTTGGCCTTTATGGCATCACGCAAGACGCCTACAACACCGACGATGAAATGTTCTCTCTGGTGCACCAGATGCGCAGCCGCATCGTGAACGCGCCTGCCTTCAAGGGTGACAAGGTTGTTGGCGCGATCCTGTTTGAAATGACGATGGACCGCCAGATTGGAGGCAAGCCCGCCGCGCAAAGCCTTTGGGAAGATCAGGGAGTTGTCCCATTCCTTAAGGTCGACAAGGGCTTGATGGACACGCACAACGGGGTTCAACTGATGAAGCCGCTCGACGGCTTGGATACGTTGCTTGCCCGCGCGGTTTCTGCTGGCATGTTTGGCACAAAGATGCGCTCGGTCATCAATGCGGCCTCTCCCGAGGGGATCGAGGCCGTTGTTGCCCAGCAGTTTGAAGTCGCAGCCCAGATCGTTGCCGCAGGCCTCGTGCCAATCATCGAGCCAGAAGTCACAATCAGCATCGAAGACAAGGCCGCGGCAGAGCAACTATTGCTGAAATCCCTTCTCGCCCACCTCGATGCCCTGCCCGCAGACAGCCACGTCATGCTCAAACTGACATTGCCAGAAGTCGCCAACACCTATGCGGCATGTGTTGATCATCCGCGCGTTGTGCGTGTTGTTGCACTTTCGGGCGGCTATGCACGTGACGAGGCGAACGCGCGTTTGGCACAAAACCAAGGTATCATTGCCAGCTTCTCGCGCGCCTTGACCGAAGGTCTGAGCGCACAGCAAAGCGACGAGGCGTTCAACGCGACCATCGCCAAGACAATCGACGCGATCTACACCGCCTCCATCGCATAAATACAGCGATCCTCCCTTTTCTGGCCCTAACGTCAGAAAAGGGATTCCCAAGGCGAATCAAATATGCGATTCATGCCCCTAGTCATCCAAAAGAGATGATAACGAGGCAAACAATGATACGACGCAGCCGCCCCGCGATGGGCACTCTCTTTTATTTCGTCGGGGCTCTTCTGTTGGGCCTCTACTTTACCTTTGCCGCCGTGCAGGGTGACTACGGCGTTTTCCGCCGTGGCGAGATATTGTCAGAGCAGCGCACATTGCAGGAAGAGCTTGCTAAAATCGAGTTTGAGGTTGCCCAGATGGAAAACCTGACGCACCGGCTTTCTGACAGCTACCTTGATCTGGACCTTCTGGATCAACAAGCGCGTGACGTTCTTGGTCTTATTCGCGCCGACGAAATCGTCATTCGCTAGGCAAATCCGCCCTCCCCACCCATCACTTGACTTGGCGTAAGATTGGCTCTCGCATTTTCCAAACCAATGAGATAAAGATAGTTTAATGCTAAACTAAATTTACTTTCGCGATGGAGGAAATGCATGTCAGCCAAAAAGGCAGCTGCCAAACCCAACGTCTCAGCTGAAGAGCTATTGGGACATTACCGTGAAATGCTGTTGATCCGGCGTTTTGAAGAAAAAGCAGGCCAGCTTTATGGCATGGGCCTGATTGGCGGCTTTTGCCACCTCTACATCGGGCAAGAGGCCGTTGTTGTCGGCCTTGAGGCTGCGGCAGAGGAAGGTGACAAGCGCGTCACATCTTATCGCGACCACGGCCATATGCTTGCCTGTGGCATGGACCCTAACGGTGTGATGGCCGAACTTACGGGGCGCGAAGGCGGGTATTCGCGCGGTAAGGGCGGTTCGATGCATATGTTCTCGAAGGAGAAGCATTTCTACGGTGGCCACGGCATTGTCGGCGCGCAGGTTCCCCTTGGCGCCGGTCTAGCATTTGCGGACAAGTATCTTGACAACAAGCGCGTCACATTCGCTTATTTTGGCGATGGCGCAGCGAACCAAGGTCAGGTTTACGAGGCCTATAACATGGCCGAACTTTGGGACCTTCCCGTGGTTTTCGTCATCGAGAACAACCAATATGCCATGGGCATGAGCGTAAAACGGTCAACCAAGTCCCCGTCCCTTTGGGAACGCGGCGCGGCATATGGCATTCCGGGCGAAGAAGTTGATGGCATGGATGTCTTGGCTGTGAAAGCCGCTGGCGAGCGTGCGGTTGCGCATTGTCGCTCTGGCGAAGGCCCCTACATTCTAGAAGTGAAAACATACCGTTACCGTGGTCACTCTATGTCGGATCCTGCGAAGTATCGCACACGCGAAGAAGTCCAGAAGATGAAAGACGAGCGCGATCCGATCGAGCAAGTCCGCGATCTGCTTTTGACTGGCAAGCACGCGTCCGAGGATGATCTCAAGGCCATCGACAAAGAAATCAAAGCGATTGTGAATGAATCCGCTGAGTTCGCGAAAGAAAGCCCCGAGCCTGATCTTGCTGAACTTTGGACTGATATTTACGCAGAAGTGGAGGCGTAAGCCATGGCGATTGAAATTTTGATGCCCGCCCTTTCCCCGACGATGGAGGAAGGCACACTGGCAAAATGGCTGGTCAAAGAAGGTGATACCGTATCAAGCGGCGACATCTTGGCCGAGATCGAAACAGACAAGGCAACGATGGAGTTTGAAGCGGTTGACGAAGGCGTCATCGGGAAAATTCTCATCGCGGAAGGCACTGAAGGCGTGAAAGTTAACGTCGCGATTGCCGTGCTGCTTGAGGACGGTGAAGATGCCTCTGCGGCTGAGACGGCTTCTGCTGCGCCTGCACCTGCTGCTGCACCTGCGCAAGCGGCCGCCCCTGCGCAAGCGGCCGCCCCTGCGCCAACCGCTGCTGCATCTGCGCCTGTTGCTGTCTCTGTGCCCCAAAGCCCTGACTGGGACGAAGGCACGCCGATGAAATCAATGACAGTGCGCGAAGCACTGCGCGAAGGCATGTCCGAAGAAATGCGCCGCGACGACACCGTTTACCTGATGGGTGAAGAAGTTGGCGAATACCAAGGTGCTTACAAAATCTCCCAGGGTATGTTGGATGAATTCGGTGCAAAGCGTGTTGTTGACACACCAATCACCGAGCTTGGCTTTACAGGTATCGCGGTTGGTTCCGCGATGGCAGGTTTGCGCCCTATCGTTGAATTCATGACATTCAACTTCGCCCTGCAAGCGATGGATCACATCATCAACTCTGCTGCAAAGACATTGTATATGTCGGGTGGTCAGATGGGTGCGCCGATGGTGTTCCGTGGGCCAAACGGTGCGGCTGCCCGTGTGGGTGCGCAGCACAGTCAGGATTTCGCAGCATGGTTCATGCAGATTCCAGGCCTCAAGGTTGTGATGCCTTATTCTGCCGCCGATGCAAAAGGTCTGATGAAGACCGCCATTCGCGACCCGAACCCTGTCATCTTTCTTGAGAACGAAATCATGTATGGCAAATCATTTGACGTGCCTGACGTTGAGGACTTCACCATTCCGTTTGGCAAGGCCAAGATCGAACGTGAAGGCGACGATGTGACGATCGTATCGTTTGGGATCGGCATGACTTATGCACTGGCTGCCGCTGACAAGCTGGCCGAAGACGGTATTTCCGCCGAGGTGATCAACCTGCGCTCCTTGCGTCCGATGGACACCGAGACCATCCTTGCGTCCGTCAAGAAGACAAACCGCTGTGTGACTGTCGAAGAAGGCTGGCCGCAGGGCTCCGTCGGTGGCTACATCAGCGGCGTGATCATGCAAGAAGCGTTTGATTATCTGGATGCGCCCGTCATCACCTGCACAGGCAAGGACGTTCCGATGCCCTATGCTGCCAACCTTGAAAAGCACGCGCTGTTGACCGCTGATGAAGTTGTCGATGCCTGCAAAAAAGTAACGTACCGTTAAGGAGATACGAGCATGCCTATTGAAATTATGATGCCTGCCCTGTCTCCGACGATGGAAGAAGGCACATTGGCAAAATGGCACGTAAAAGAGGGTGACACTGTCTCCTCTGGTGACATTATGGCCGAAATCGAGACCGATAAGGCGACGATGGAATTCGAGGCCGTCGATGAAGGCGTGATCGGCAAGATCGTGATCGCTGAAGGCACTGAAGGCGTTAAAGTGAACGCTGTCATTGCTGTGTTGCTTGAAGACGGCGAAAGCGCGTCTGATATTGGCTCACCGTCGGCAGCGCCTGCCGCTGCGGCGGCTCCTGCGCCAAAAGAGGAAGCAGCTCCAGCGGCCGCATCCCCAGCCCCAGCAGCGCCCAAGAAAGACGGCGAGCGTATTTTTGCAACGCCTCTTGCACGCCGTATTGCGGCGGATAAGGGTTTGGACCTTTCTGCGATTGCGGGTTCTGGTCCACATGGCCGCATTGTCAAAGCCGATGTTGAAAACGCAACGGCAGCGCCAAAAGCGGCGGCGGCTCCGGCAGCAGCTGCAAGCGCACCAGCAGGTGCAGCTATGGCGGCAGGTCCATCAACGGATGTTGTGTTGAAGACCTTTGCGGATCGTCCGTTTACAGAAGTGAAACTGGACGGCATGCGCAAAACGATCGCTGCACGCCTGACAGAAGCCAAGCAAACCGTGCCGCATTTCTATCTGCGCCGCGATATCAACCTTGATGCGCTGCTGGCCTTCCGTGGTCAGCTCAACAAGCAACTCGAGGGCCGTGGCGTGAAACTGTCGGTGAATGACTTCGTGATCAAAGCCTGCGCGCTTGCGTTGCAGCAAGTGCCAGAAGCCAACGCCGTTTGGGCAGGTGATCGCACGCTGCAATTCACCAAGTCAGATGTTGCTGTTGCCGTGGCGATTGAGGGCGGTTTGTTCACGCCTGTTCTGCGCGATTCAGAGATGAAGTCGCTGTCCGCGCTATCGGTTGAAATGAAGGACCTCGCCACCCGTGCCCGTGACCGCAAGCTTGCGCCGCACGAATTCCAGGGCGGCAGCTTCGCGATTTCAAACCTCGGCATGTTCGGAATCGACAACTTTGATGCGATCATCAACCCACCACATTCCGCTATTCTTGCGGTTGGTGCTGGCACGAAAAAGCCGATTGTCGGCGCCGATGGTGAGCTTACTGTTGGCACAGTGATGTCCACGACATTGTCCGTCGATCACCGCGTGATTGATGGTGCGATGGCCGCGAACTTGCTGAATGCGATCAAGGACAACCTTGAGAACCCGATGACGATGCTCGCCTGATTTGGCATAGCGACGAACGCAAAAGGCCGAGCATGATGCTCGGCCTTTTTTCGTTTCTTCACAACACCTTAGTGTTCGTGCAATATTTGATCCATTGTCAGAGATGGCTGGGCGCAACCCGCCTCTCCAACGATCCGCGCAGGCACACCAGCGACCGTTTTCATTGGAGGCACAGCCTCGAGCACAACTGACCCTGCGGCGATGCGGCTGCAATGGCCGATGGTGATATTTCCCAACACCTTTGCGCCCGCGCCAATCAGAACGCCGCTCTCGATCTTTGGGTGGCGGTCATCATGCTCTTTGCCTGTCCCGCCAAGCGTCACAGAATGCAGCATCGACACATTGTCACCCACCACAGCAGTTTCACCGATCACGATCGAATGGGCGTGGTCAATCATAATGCCCTGCCCGATCTTTGCAGCGGGATGGATATCAACGCCGTAAACTTCGCTTACACGCATCTGGATAAAGTAAGCCAGATCATGACGCCCTTGCTGCCAAAGCCAATGACCCAGCCGATAAGCTTGGATTGCTTGGAACCCCTTGAAGAATAAAAATGGCTGCAACAGTCGCAAGCACGCAGGGTCACGGTCCAAAATCGCAACCAGATCGGCACGCCCTGCCCCCGACAATGGCGGATCAGCGGCAAATGCCTCGTCCGCAATTTCGCGCAATATCTGCTCTGACATCTCGTCTGACGCCAGCTTCATTGCGATACGATACGCAAGCGCGGCCTCTAGGGTATCATGGTGCAAAATGCTACTATGGGCGAGGCCACCCATCATCGGCTCGACCTCGACAGCCTTTTTGGCCTCGTTGCGAATGCGGTCCCATACAGGATCAACTTTGAGGAGTTTAGCGGGCGCAGTTGACATCATAATTCCTTTCGGTTCGCGCATCTCCTACTTTAGATAGGGACCAAAGGCCAAGAATAAAGCAGTGATTGATCCTATCACACACATTGATGTGAATTTCGCCCAGCAAGTGCAACAATGACCATCTGCATGCACTCAAGATACTCACTGTCACACCAATCTGGCATTTTAGCCTTGGGATGTCGCTGGCACGCACCGCCGAGCGTTCCATTGCCGTATTGCACATGCGCCCGCCCTGTCCGCTTGCGCACCTTATCGGCAACGTGGGCTGCGTCGAGTAGCCCCTGTGCAAATGCCTGCCGTTGCGATGGGGCGACGACCATCAGAGTGCGGCTGGCAAGATTGAGGTCACTCAAATGAACCGCCCGCACTAGCTATGGTCCGTGATTGTCAGCGATTGCACCGGACCCGCGCCAAAACGTGCCGAGACCTGTGCAACCGCGAACTGATATGGACCGCTTGTCAGGTCGGCTTGTTGTTGGGCTACGGGATAATTCCAGTCAGGCGCTGACGTGACAAACTGCCTGCGCACAATGCCATCTTGCGAAATCGTAACTTGATATAGTTCTGACTCCTCTCCTAATGGCACATCGTCAAAACTCCAGATATCACCATCAATACGGGTCGCTCTGATCCATGAAAACTGTGACTCTCCATCAGTGTCTTGCACCCGAAGGTGCGTCACAGGATACGGGCGATATCCGTTGCCCTTAAAATTGTGGACCTCATATTTATAGCTATTTCCAGATACGATCTGTTTGGCAGGGCCATACCGGAAATGCCGGTCCAAACCGCGCGCTGCTGTCGGGATCGCAATCTGCTTTGGCTTGCCGTTCATCACAACGACGTATGAGCCAACAGGCCAGATGTCTTGGATCATCGTTGATGTGCCAGCCTGCCCCCGCAAGAACTGACTGATCGCGAATTGCCGCGTGCCGACAGGTTCGGCCTGCGCAAACTGGATAATCTCCCAATTGTCTGCCGTGCCATCCCCGACAGCAATCGTATTCGCCCCTGCAAAGACCTCTGCTTGCTCAAACGATGACAGCGCGCCGTTGACGAGTTTGACCTCTACGGCTTGCTGACGGTCCCAAATACCCGTTGGGCCGCGCATAAGCGGCGTCAGAAGTCGGCCCACATTGGCACGGTTTCGCACAATATCTTGCAGCGTATAGTTACTGTCGCTTGCACTCGCATAGAGCGCAACACTCCCGGGCCAAGGACGGGCTGTTGTCGCAATATGTGGTTCATGCGCAATCTCGTCGCCAGTCAGCAATGGCAGATCAAGGAACAGCATTTCAACAGGCGTAGGCCCGACAAACGGCTTGAGGGTCGCCCCTTCCTCGTAAAGCGCTTGTGGCACGTAAACTTCCGGGTCGACGCGTGTGGCTTCTGCCAGCCGCAGCCCCGCCTCTTCGAGCCGATCAATCCGGTAAAGCCCTGTGTGATCGCGCGTATCAAGGGCAACGACATCACCAGCCCTAATTTGGTTTTGCGACGGCGGCAGTGCGAAAGTCGCCATATCAATGCCCAAACGCGCCTCTTGTAGCCACCGCGACACAGTGCGCGCGCCCTCGCCGCGGGTCATGGCCACTGGCACTTCGGTGCGGGCAACACTGAAGGTTTCCTCATCGGGTAGCACAGCCTCGCTCACACCCGCTTCATAGTCGCCTTGGGCCTCGATATAGCCTAGTTGAACCCGCCCCGACACCTCGGCACTTGATGCCCGCGCAAGCGTAATCGGCGCCTCACGCGCCGGGTCAAGCGCGAGTTCCGCGTCCGTTACAGGATAATCAACCTTGCCGTCCCTGTTTTCAAAAACAAGGACGCCGTTGCGCTCGATTGCATCAAAGCCGAAAGCAAGCATCAAGGGCTGCAAGGCGGCGCGCGCGGTCGTCACATCGTTGACCAGATAGCCACGCACCACGCCATAAAGGCGGCTCACGTCAAATCGCGTCACGCCAGAGCGCGTGCAAATATCAGCCACAACATCAGCAAGCATGCGTGCGGACGCCCGTCCATTAAGCCAATGGCCCATTGCGTAGTTATCACCGTCCGACCACAAGGACTTCGTCGCAGGAAAGTATGGGAACGGGCGCGCATCCCAAGCCCACACATGTGCATGGCTCATGTCAACCATCACGCCATCGTATTCAGTTGAGCTGGGGTTATTTGAGGCTTGTCCGTAAAAACCATACATCGCGCGCAGATATTGCATCTGCATAAAGTCGTCGCGCATCCCATTGGAATAGTGGGGTAATTGGGACTCTGATGATTTGGGATCAAGGAACTTGTTGGGTTGGTTTGTGCCTTTGTCGATAGCTGCACATCCCATTTCGGTAAACCAGATCGGCTTGCATTGTGGTATCCAGTCGGTCGGTTGCGCGAGCCGTTGCCCGTCGACCCGATCATGATGCTGATGCCCCCACCAGCCTGCAATGTCCTTATATCGCCAGACCCATGGCTCCCCTTCACCGTCAGTAATTGGGGTGCGAATTTGCGCTTCGCGTGCTTCTGGCGAGTGGTAGAACCAATCATAGCCCTCGCCACCTGCAACATTACTTTGCAAGTAATCCAGATTGTAAATTGATCCAGCAGAGGCATCAGCCTGGTCGTCTTGATCGCGCCAGTCGCTCATTGGCATATAGTTGTCGATGCCGATGAAATCGATATTCACATCCGCCCAAAGCGGATCAAGATGGAAGTGCTTGTCAGCCGTCCCAACAGGTTGATAGCCATGATATTCTGACCAATCTGCCGCATAGCTGATTTTGCAAGTCGGCCCTAAGATTGCGCGCACATCGGCTGCAAGCGCGATCAACGCTTCAACAAAGGGGAAGCTGCCGCCAGAGCCGCGAATTTGGGTCATGCCACGCATTTCTGAGCCAATGCAAAATGCAGATACCCCACCTGCTGCCGCACACAAATGGGCATAGTGCAGGATAAAGCGGCGGTAACGCCATTCATCGGGGCCTGAATACACGACTTTGCCGTCAACTTGGGCAAAGTCAGTCGCAGCCGCAGAGCCCATAAATGCAGCAACTTGCGCGTCGCTGACAGGCGTCCCGTCAGGTGAGCCCGCCATCGAAGCCGCTACTGAGGTTGTGATACGCCCTCTCCATGGCAAAACCGGCTGATCTGTGCCGCCAGTCCAAGGATCAGGCAGCCCGTTTCCTGCCATTTGCTCCATGAGGATGAAAGGATAGAACACTTGCTCTATGCCACGATCGCGCAGATCGGTAATCGCCTCAATGACAGCCGCATCTGCTGGCGTGCCTCCGTAGACGGGACGGTCTTCTTGGCGGGGCACTTCAAGGGCGGAAGAACGGCTCTGCCCTGATACGATCCAAGGCATCTCCGTGCCGTCAATTTCGGTTTGCTCGACCTTTGGCGCAATGACGCAGTCACCGCATCGCAAGTCACTGCCAAACCACGACACAACAAGCACAGAGGAGCCGCAGTTTTGCATCTCGCCTGCGAGTGAATCGAGCGACATCGTCAGGTCGGTCCCCCCTGACGGCGTGTTAACATTGGTCGCGACTTGCGCGCCGTATTCGGGGGCGAAGTGCACGGGGGTTGTCGCCAACGAATACTCTCCCGTGCCCGGGATCAACGCCACGCCTTGCACCTGTCGCGCAATATCAGCGGTTGCTTGCGCGCCACCATCCTCAGACGGGTGCATGACCTCGAACGAAAATTGCGGCACACGATTGCCGAACTGGCCAAGCGGCAAATCTTCAAGAACGACATAAGCGGTCCCGCGATAGGCGGGCGCATGGTCAGTGCCCTCGACGGCCACGATTTTGGGATCGGCGAGCTGTGTTTGCGTGCCAGAGTAGACCCGCATATTCAGATCAGCGGGGGCAATTTCCACGCCATCTGCCCAGATGCGGCCTACATGGGTGATTTCGCCTTCGCAGAGGGCAATCGCCAAGCTGACCGAATAGGCAAACTCGGTCGTAGCCTGCGCAGGTCCCGCCCCTTTTCCGCCACCAGTTGTGGTCTGGCTTTCGCTGAATTTCGTGGCCCAGATAACTTGGCCAGAAATCCGCATGCGCCCAAATACTTTTGCAACAGCGGACCCTTCGCTCGCACCAGTCAGGCGGAATCTGTCAATGCGGCCCGTTTCAACAGGATCACTTCCAGCACCCAAAATGCGCTGATCGATGACGCGGCCCAAAGTTGCGCCCGCAGCCCGACCAAGGGTCGCCATCGAAAGCCCCAAGACAGAGCCGCCAATAGATCCGCCAAGTGCCATGCCTGCCGCTGAAAGTATGATAGTTGCCATGATATTAAGTCCTTATCGGAATTCAAAGTGGGCGACGACGCGCCTGCGCCACGGATCGGAAAATGGGCTTTCAACCACGCCATGCCCTGTGTAGGCGTGGATAAATGTCGCGTTCGGGCCATCGCTGCCCGCAATCCCCAGATGTTTTGCAACCGCGCCACTGCGCATCCGAAACAAAAGGACATCGCCTGCCCTTGGCTGCCTGTGTTCAACGGCTCTCAGGTGACGACGGGCCGCTTTCCAGAGCGCTTCGTCCCCCTGTGGTTCCGACCAATCCGCGGAATAGGCAGGGATCGCTTCAGGTTCAGCACCGTAATTCTCGCGCCAAACGCCACGGATCAGGCCCAGGCAGTCACATCCGAAATCGCGCTTGCTTGCTTGGTGCACGTAGGGCGTTCCAATCCATGCGCGCGCTGTTTTGACGATGCCCTCGCCCGTCAACGCACAAGGCTCCCGCCCTCGTCATCATCCCCTGCACGCGGCACGCTCATCAGCCAGTCTTCACCCGGAATGTCAGGAAACCCTTGAAAATTGAGAAGGTTCGCAAACTTTACGCGACAGGTCTCGGCGCGTTTATCGCACCCCGCAATGATACGGATATGATCACCCGCAGCAATTTCGGCAGGGACCGGACGCCATAGGGTGATTTTCCGCCCACCAGTGACAATCTCGTCTTTCTTGATGACCGCTTTGAGGCCGTCAGCCTTACCACTGCGAAACAGGATCATGCCACCTTCAAACCAGCGCGCGGTGTATTGATCGGGCACAGACAGTGTTAGGATCTGCCCGTCCTCGATTGCAACAATCTCGCCATTTGCCCGAAACGCAGGATCAGAAACAGCAACCTTGCAGGCACTATCCCCCAGCACCGCGCTACATGTTCGCAAATATGAGCGCCCTTGCGGCTGGTTAAGCAATTCGGTCAATCCCAGCAGTTCGCCGCGATACGTGCCTGACTCCCTGATGATTTCGCCTATCGAGCCAACAAACTTGATCTCGCGGTTGGACACGTCATCCCACTGCACAAGCCAGGTGGTCACCTCCGCACGATCATAGCGGCCCGCTTCAATATCTGCGTCAGTAATTGCAGCAGCACTCAGCATCCCCAAGGCCTCGGTGTTGTTTACCGAAAGACCGGTCGTGCTCGTGAGCGCTTTTGCCGACAACCCGCTTTCTGGGGTAAAGCTGATCCCATCGAACGCAAGCGCGCGGTCATGATCGGTAAACCCGAATGTGACCCCGTCAGCCCGACGGATCGCCCAACAATAGCAAACATGCGTCGCGCCCGTTTTGAGATGCGCATCTAATGCCATCTGGGTCATGACCGCACCTCGACAACAGGCACATTCGGGGCATCCCCTGCACGGAAACTGGAAACGGAGGTTTGGATGATGTCAGTGTCAAACCGCACAGGAACATCAAACTCGAATCCAGCTGTGACCTCTGCCCCTAAATCAGGCGGGTGCGGAAACGTCACTTCGCCCGTTGCAAAGTTGACTGTGTAATCAATGGCTTCCTGCAACTCGTCGCCACCGATTGCCACGCGCACCGTGCCTTCAACAGGCTTGGTAATCGGGCGAATGTAACTGCCCTCACCAGAGGTATAGGTTTTGGTCAACTGGATAACAGTCGTGACCTCATCGCCAATCGCAATCAGCTGATCCGACGACACTGGCGCCGACAATGGCGGACAAGACTTGTGATCTCCCCAGTCTTTCCAGCGGAACCCGTGCAACTGGCCCTCACGCGCCTCAAAGAAGGCGACGATCGTTGCTACATCGTTGAGCGAGCGCAGACCTACACCCGCATCATAGCGCCGTCTGGAATGGGCCCAAGGGGTGTTGCGCTCCTCGAACCCGTTTGACAGCGTAACAATCTCGGTGCGCCGCTCGGGGCCGCCTACGGACCCAAAGCTAAGTGAGGCTGGAAACTGGATTTCATGAAATGCCATTTGGTGCTCTCCTTTTACCGATTACGCTGACCGCGCCCCAAGGCACGCGCCATCTGAGTAGCGATCTGGCCCTGACTACGCTGAAACCCCTGCACATCCGGCGTCGAGATATTCATTGTGACATTGATCGCGCCGCCGCTTTGGGCACGCACGCCCAAGCGTCCGTCAGCGCCACGTGACAACGGCATAATCGCTTCGGGGCCAGCCTCGCCCATCAGGCCAGTGCCGCCGCGCATCGCAAACGTGGCAGGCCCGCTCAGGACACCGCCCTTGGCAAATGGCATGACGCGGCCCTGCGAAAACGGCGCGCCATTCTCAAAGGGCATCAAACCCGAGACTGCGCTATTCACACCGTCCGCCAACAGCCCCCCGAAATGGCTCACCACCGGGTTGATCGCCGCTGAATACGCCGTGTCCACCATGGCCTTAGCCACAACGCTCAGGGCATCCGAGAGCTTCAGCCCGTCAAAAACCAGCCCGTCAAACGCCCGGCGCAATCCGCCTGAAAACCCGCGCTCAAGGTTCCCCAAATCACGCGTTGTTTCGCTCAGCGTGCCTTGAACGCCCCGCAATTGGCTATCAAACGCCGAAGCCATCGCCGCCGTGTCACCCAATGTCTGCTCCAATGACGCAACATCGCTCTCCAGCGCATCTATTTGGTCAAAACCGCTCATTTGCACCCTCCTTAGGTATCGGGATAGTCGCCCAACAGCTCTTCGAGCCGCGAGCGCCCCATCGGTAATAATCGCGCATCAAGACCTAGCTTCACCTGTAGTTCAGCAGGCGTCAGCGCCCAGAATTCGGCGGGCGACAGTTGCAAATCGTGCAATCCCGCCCGCATGAGGTTTGGCCAGTCCATCGTCAGCTTGGTGGTGCAAACGCACGGACAAGCAGCAGCGCGGCGACTTTTGCCGCGCCAACCGCGCCGCCGGCAATGTCGGCCTTCAAAAGGTCCGCACTTGTGCCCGTCCAGCCGCCGCCCCGCAGGCCAGCCACGATAAGCGCAAGCACATCACGGCTCGAAAACTTGCCAGCTTCAAAGCACGCCACCAAATCAACCATCGACTGTGCGCCAAGCGAGGATTCAAGCTCCGCCATCGCGCCCAGCGTGAGCTTGCAACAATGGGGAACGCCGTCGATCACGATCTCGACTTCACCAGCGAGCGGGTTCACCATTAAATCGCTGCCGTAAAGGTCAGCTCGCCAGCCGATGCGAGCGACAACTCATACGTCGCCTCGCCATTATGCGACCCCGCGTATTCAATCGACGTGATCTGGAACGGCCCCTCCATTGTGCCAAAATCCGGCACGATCACTTGGAAATCAGGGGTTTCACCGTCAAAGAATATCTGACGGGCGCGCTCGTCTGTGTTGGCGTCCTTAAAGACACCTGATCCAGAGATCGCGGCCGTCTTCACGCCTGCGCCAGACAGCAACTCGCGCCAACCGCCAGTGCTTTCAAGCGAGGTCACGTCAACGGATTCCGCGTTAAAGCTGATGCGGGTTGCGCGAAGGCCAGCCGCCGTTTCAAACAGGCCGTCACCTGTCATGTCAATTTTGACCAATAGATCTTTACCGTTCTGGGCTACCATTGCCAGCACTCCTCATAGTTAAAATGATGTGGTTATTCGTCCGCGACGCGGGCGCGGAAAATCAGGTTGATCTGGCGGGTATCGCCAGTGCCGACACGTGCAGCAGTTGCCTTGTAAAATACTAATGAAACAAGGTGACCGCGGGTCAGCGTCAATTCAGCATCCACCAAGGCATCCGAGACCGCCGCCGCTGCAATCTTGGCTTGGGCAAATCCTGCACTGTCCGTGACAACCGAAATTGTGAACTCGTGCAATGCGCCCCCGCCTGTTTTGTCAGAACGGTCCTTGGCGACCTCCGGCCCTAACGCGACATAAAGCGAAGGCAGCGCGCCAGAGGGCAAAGCGTCAAAAATATTCGCGCCCACCAATGCGCCCAAATCGGGGTCGGTAAAGAGCTGCTGGTAAATAGAGGCCTGTAAGGCAGCTGAAACGGCATAGCTCATGTGACTGTCTCCTCGACTGCGTGGCACGTCAGATAGCGGCCATCTGTGCCCGCCTCAGCCACCGCATTGATCGTGTAATAGCGACCTTGCCCGCGAAACCGCTGGCCCGCTTTTGGACGGGCGGTCGACGACGTTGGTGCAGCGCGCACCGTAATGCGGAACGAGACGCGGCTAATGGCGGTGCTAGGTGCGGACGTCTCGCGACCAGAGCCGGATTTGATCTCCGCCCAATGCGCGCCCAAAACAGCCCAGGCACTACTATACCCCCCCGCGCCATCTGGCGTTTGAACGAGATGTTCGAGGAACAGATGACGGTTCAGTTGCGGGCGCTTCATGAGCGGCCACCATCAAACAAGCGGATATTGCGGAACCGCTCGATCAGGGAGGACACGCCATAGGGCATTGCACGACCCGACCCGAAGTTATCATGGCGAAATTCGTAGTAATGCGCCGCAAGCATCAAGATCGCTTGGGCGAGATCAGCAGGAAGATCCGACCAGTCAGGTCCGTATCCTGCGCTCAAATGGATGCGCACACTGCCACCTTGGGGGATCCGTGGCAAAGCCGCGCCCATCGCCTCTAGCTTCGGGCGGTGCGCATCCTTCAACAGGCGATAACTGTCACTCGCGACAATGGTTTCCGCGCCTGCGCGATCCAGCAAGGCAACATCGATGATTGCCGAAACTGGGGCCAATGGTAACGGCTGTGCCGCAGAATTGCGCCAAGCCGTCAGCGATAGGCTAAAGGTGCGCTCGATTGTGATCTTGCCTGTGCGGGCTTCGATTGCGGCAACGGCGGCACGCAAGAACCCCTCTAACAGGCCATTTTGCATTCCATCGTCCGAAAAACCGGATCCCATGCGCATATGATCTTGAAATGTGGCGACCGGCAGGGCCGACAGCGGCACGGTGGTCTCTTCGACTAACATCATGGAACACTCCAAATAAGTGTGTGACGGCCATTTCAGGCCAAGGAACCGGACGCACGCGCCGCGCATTGCTCGATCGGAAGGGAGCAGCTAGACAACGCCGCGACTTGTCGCGCGCGTCCGGGCAAGGTGCTATCCCCATGGAACAGCACCCCTTCGGGACCAAATTTAGCTGGTCGCGAACTTCAGCAGCTTCACCGCAGCAAAGTCGCTGACCGCACCGCCAACACGCTTTGTCGCGTAGAACAGAACATGCGGCTTGGCAGAGAACGGATCGCGCAGCACACGTAGGTCTGGGCGCTCTGCAACCGTATAACCTGCCCCGAAATCACCAAAGGCAATCGCAGTTGCGTCGGATGCAATGTCAGGCATGTCTTCGGCAATCAGCACAGGATACCCCATAAGGCGTGCAGGCTCGCCCGCTGCCAGACCATCAGACCACAAGAAGCGACCGTCATTATCCTTGAGCTTGCGGATTGTGCCCGCCGTCTTGGAGTTCATCACAAACGTGCCGTTCGCACGGTATTCAGCACCCAAGGCGTAAACGAGATCAACAATCGGATCGCCATCAGCAATGCCGCCATCAACGCCAGACACGACATAGCCAAGGTTGCCCCAGACCCACACGTCATTGTCCACCGATGGATAGGTCAACAAGCCCTTTGGCTTGTCGATGCCATCACCATTCACGAAAGCAGACGCCTCGGAGCGGGCAAACTTGTCAGCAATACGACCTGCCAGCCAACCCTCGATGTCAAACGCGCTATCGTCCAGCAAACGCTGTGATGCCTTGGGGAGCGCAGAAAGCTCGTGAAGTGGAATGGAAATGCGGTCAATTTGCGGGGTATCAGTCTCGGAGACACCGCCCGCTTCTGTCGCCCAACCAGCACCCATTTCAGTGTGATCCACCAAGACATCAAACGATGTCGCGTCAACATTGACGACATTGGCAATCGCACGGATCGAAGCGGTTGCGCTCAGCGTGCCCTTGATCGTGTCGGCGGTCTGTGGGTCAACCAGATAACCGCCGTCAGCCGCCACAGACGTGCCAAGCGCCTTCCCCTCAAGCTCAAGCCCACGCAGGCCATCGTCATCCCCAGAGCGCAGATAAGCGGCAAAGGCTTTCTGATGGGGGGCATCTTGATGGGCCGCCGCAGCAAGTGCGGGGCGGTTGGTCATCATTGTCTTACGGTCCAGCTTGTTCATCCGGTCATCCTGTCTTTGAATTTTGGCATTAACGCCGTTGGAAAAGTCTTTGAAATCACTCATGAAACCGGAAATCGCGGTTTTGAGCTCGTCAGCCGGAGACACATCTGTCCCGACCCGGGAAATCAACTCGGGTTTGCTCATCAATCGGTCCTCTTGATGGTGTATGAGCGGCGGTTAATCCGCAGCCATTTGGCGGCGTGCATCGTCAAATGCGGCTGCCATTTCACGCAGGGTCTGGGCGGCGGGATCATCACCCTTGGCCCCGACCCGCGCATCGGGAAGCATCGGGAAGGTGACCAAAGACACCTCCCAAAGTTCCAACTCCGACAAAAGGCGTCCGCCTTTGCCATTCTTGTGGGATTTCACGGTGCGATACCCGATCGACAGCCCGTCAATTGCGCCAGCACCGATCAAGGCGGCAGCCTCGCGGCCCTTTGCAACCTCTGTCAAAATACGACCCTTGACCCATAGGCCACGCTTGTCTTCGCGCACCTCGTCCCAAACGCCGATTGGCTGCGCAGGATCATGCTGCCAGAGCATCTTGATCGACGCCCCCTTTTGGATCGACCGCTGCAAAGAGGCCGCATAAGCCCCCGTTTCCACGGTATCGCCGCCTTGATCGGCCTTGCCGAATAGCGAGGCATACCCCTCGATCGTCGTCCCGTCGACCACGACAAAGTCGCCGCCTTGCTGACAGAATTTATGTTCTAACGTCATTGGTTTCTCCGTTTTCAATCCGCCGCGAGGGCTTTGACGATTTCGTAAATCAACACACCAAAGCCGCCGCAGACGATCATCCAGATTTGCCATTCAAGGCGGGACACCATGAATTCGATACGGCCAAGGCGCACATCCAACTGGGCGAACCAAAAATCCGATACAGGCGCAGGATGGCGGCTCGCATCTTTCTTGGGGTGATCGACAATCTTATTGACCATCACCGACCTCCAGAACTGGCAAGCCAAGCAAATTCCGCTTTTCTGCATCAGTCAGGAACGCAGCATCGCTAACACGGCGCCACTGGGCCTCGCGCTCTGCACTCAAAGCGGGGATTTGGTCCAGATCGGGGCGCAGGCTAATCTTTTCGCCCGTGAAATCCGACAGCCAGTCAGAGACGGCCCCCAAGACACGGGTCGCCAGCGGCAAAACGGTCAGGCGGTAAAACGCACGGTTCGCCTCTTGATAATTGGCATAGGTCGCATCACCTGGCAGCCCCAGCAACATCGGCGGGACACCAAACGCCACGGAAATTTCGCGCGCCGCCGCCTCCTTGGTCTTTTGAAACTCCATGTCCGACGGCGAGAAGCCCATCGGCTTCCAGTCCAAACCACCTTCCAGCAACATCGGGCGACCTGCATTGCGCGCGCCCTGATGTTGGGTTTCCATCTCTGACAACAGTCGGTCATATTGGTCCGCACTCAGCGACGACTGGCCATCCGCGCCTTTATAGACGATCGCACCACTCGGGCGGGCTGCGTTATCTAGCAAGGCTTTGGACCAGCGGGACGCCGAATTGTGGACATCAATTGCGCTTGCAGAGGCCTGTAATGGCGAGAACCCGTAATGGTCATCTTGCGGATGAAAGCTCTTGATATGGCACACCATCGTTTCATGGGGGGCCACGGCAAAACGATGCTTGCGCCCGTTCACGCCGTATTCATAGGCAATCGGCCAGCCATCAGCGCCGGGCACAATGCTCATGCGGTCCGAACGCAGCACATGAAGCTCGCTCGGCAATCCCTCCTCGCCCACACCTTCAAGATATCCGTTTCCTGTCAGCAAAAGTTGGCCGTAAAGCGCCTCAAGCACCTCCGCACGGCCCTGCGCGGCATTCGGACGGGCAAGCAACTCTTGAATAGGATGAGCCTCATAGCGGCGCTCCTGATCCTGCAAAACCAATGGCAAAGCAGCGGCAGCCTCGGCGATAATCTTGACGGCGCGAAACCCGATCGGGTTGCCCGTAAATCCCGTGCGGGTCAGCGAGACAACATCACGCGGGCTCCATGCCACGCGGCCCGCGCCCGGCCATGCAATCGCGTGACCCGTTGCAGAGGCTTTCACCTCGGCTGGCGCGGTGGCTGGCTGATCTGCCTTGGGTCGATTCAGAAATTCAAACATCAAAAACTCCTTGATCCAGCAGCCCCAACTGACTGCCGCTGATCCTTGAAAACAGTTCTACACATAGGGAATTAAGAAGGCGGGACAGCACCGTAACGCTGCCCCACGCAACACTAGAGCGTGCGCACACGCGGGGCACGCCACGCCTTTGCAGGATCGATCATCAGATCATGCAAGGCCCACACAAGCGCATCCACGCGGTCAGGCGACCCCCTGCCCTCAAAGCCACGGGTCGTCATCTGGCACATCTGGTCCTCAAGTTTTGTCAGTCCAGCCAGATGACGCACACGGCCCTGCTCATAAAGGGCGGCAATCGGCTCTGCGCGCACGATCTTGCCTTTGCTGGCACGCACCGCGCGAAATGGAACAAGCGGATCTTCCTGACGCAAAATGGTCTCGACCATCTCGCCACCCTGATTGACCTCGGCAACCAAACGGTCCGCGCCATTGCGCTCCATCGCCGCAATCGCCGCCTTGGCCCAGACATGTGGCGAGGCGCCACTCACCGTCGCATCCTCGATCACATAAGCCTGCCAGTCTTGGGGCGGGCCGTGCATCACGATGCCACAGACCAGAATGCCGCAGTCATCCGAGGCCTTGTGGCCCGTCACTGGCGGATCAACGGCTACGACAATACGATCCAACTTGGGCAATTCGCGCACCTGTTGGCGCGCCAATGCACCATAGGTCCACATTGCCCCCGCAACATCCGTTAGTAACTCCCCCGAGAGCTCCTGACGGCCAAGGCGCGTGCCTGCATAGCGACCCTCCATCTCCGCCAGAAAGTCGGCGGCAAGGTTGGCGCGGTTGGCTTGGGTCTTGGCGTGAGTTTTCACTGTCGATGGGCGGGCCAACAGCTCTTTGAGGGCATTTGTATTGCGCGGCGTTGTCGTCACACAGGCCCGCGGCGCTTCCCCCAGTCGCAAGCAAAACTGCACCATGTCCCACGCCTCGCCCGCTTTGCGCCACTTGGCGAACTCGTCCACCCAGACGGCATCAAACTGGGGGCCACGCAATGCCTCGAAATCCTGCGCCGAGAACACCTGCGCCGTTGCGCCATTTGGCCATTCCAGCAGACGACGACCAGCAATCCACTTGGGGCGATTGGCTTCGGGCGAGATTGCCAGAATGCCACTCTCGCCAAAGACCATCACCTCGCGGGCCTGCTCGTATGTCTCGGCAATCAGGCCGACACGGCGGCAACCAGCCGCACTTGAAACCTGCGCGCGGACCCACTCGGCCCCTGCGCGGGTCTTGCCCGCGCCGCGCCCGCCAAGCACAACCCACGTGCGCCAGTCACCCGCAGGCGGCAACTGGTGCGGCATCGCCCAAAAGCCGAACATATAAGGCAGCGCACGCAATGCATCGTCATCAAGGCTTTTTAGAAACGCCTTCTGTCGCGAGCGAGGCACGGATGCGATCAAGTTTGCCCCCGATACTGCGGCGCAAGTCTTCGATGCTGTCTTTGGCTGTTTCTTCTGAGGGAGTTTGTTTTTCAAGGAAGGCCTCCTGCGCTTTCAAAACCGCGTAATGGGCGGATTGAAGCTCCAATAATTTCGTAACAATCAGCTTTGGGGCAAATTCATTCTCGGCCTCAAGGCCTGCGATCATGCGGTCTAAAACGACAGACATGCGCTGGAACAAGCGTTTGAGAATTGCGACCCTCTGGGCATCGTAATCAGGGTCCACAACGGGACCAGTCAGGGGTGTTGTCATGAAGTGATCTGCCTGTATTGGGTAATCCGATACAGATGAAAGACGGTTCAAACGGCGCGTAATTTCGCCGTTCCTCATCTCCTAGCGTGCTCTTTAACCTACCGCAAAAATTGGCAAAAGTCAAAGAAAACGGGGCGGCCCATCGGACGCCCCGTTATTAAAAACGCAATCTATTTAGTGGCTTATCCGCCATCAGACTCCGCGCGTTCGGCCTCAATGGCACGCCACGCCTGCACGTTACGGTTATGATCCGCTAAGGTTGTGGCAAACGCATGCCCGCCCGTGCCGTCAGCCACAAAGAAGATAAACGGGGTCGAGTCAGGGTCCAAAGCGGCCTCTATGCTCGCCCGACCGGGGTTCGCAATCGGGGTCGGTGGCAAAGCGGGAATAACATAGGTATTCCAAGGGGTTTCGCGGTTTAGCTCACTGCGGCGCAAGCCACGGCCCAAGACACCCTCGCCCTTGGTAATCCCATAGATGACGGTCGGGTCGGTCTGGAGCTTCATCCCCTGATTAAGGCGGTTCACAAAAACACTCGCCACTTGGCGGCGCTCTGCGGCTACGCCCGTTTCCTTCTCGACGATACTTGCCAGAACCAATGCTTCCTCCGGAGACGCGAGAGGCAACCCGTCAGCGCGACCAGCCCAAGCTTCCGCCAGTATCTGCGACTGTGCTGACGTCATCCGTGCCAAAAGCGAGGAAACAGTTGTTTCCTTCTTGAAATCATAGCTGTCAGGCGCAAGCGTGCCCTCTGCTGGCACATCGGTCGTATCTACATCAAGCAACGGCAAACGCGACATGACATCGACAATTTGCCAGCTTGTCACCCCTTCGGCAATCGCAAGGCGATAGCGGGTGTCAGCATCGGCAACGACACCGTCATATTCCGCAGGGGTTTCATCCTCTGACGGATCAAACTTGGCCACTTCAATGAAACGGTTTGTGGCAGGGTCAAGCTCGCGGACCTGCACATCACTGCCTGTCACACCAATGCGAAACACAACTTCGGTTCCGCAAGTATTCTGGCCGCCACGGGTCACGATATCAACGATCTGCTCCATAGATGCGTTCTCGGGCACAAGAAAGCTGCCCGCCTTCAGCTCATTGGTCTTTTCCGCGTAATCCGCACCAATGCGCATAACCGCAGCAGAGGCGACAGCCCCTTGCGCTTGAAGGACTTTGGTGACCTTGCGCATCGTCGAGCCGCGGTCGACCTGCAAACAGATCGCCTGCGCCAACGGGCCAGCTTCACTATACTTTTTCGCCGCAAAACTGACGCCGCCCGCAACAAGGAACAGCAAAACAATGAAAAACGTCAACGCGTTTGACGCGATGTGACGCCACATTAGCTAAGCTTTCCGAACAGAACGCTCGCATTCGTGCCGCCAAATCCAAACGAGTTGGACAGAGCCACATCAATCTTGCGTTCACGCTTGGCGTTCGGGGCAAGATCAACCTTGGTCTCAACAGCAACATTATCGAGATTGATCGTCGGAGGAGCAACTTGATCGCGGATCGCAAGGATCGAGAAAATCGCCTCGATCGCGCCCGCAGCGCCGAGCAAATGACCTGTGGCCGACTTGGTGGACGACATTGTCACATTGCCAGCCGCGTCACCCATCATGCGCTCGACCGCGCCCAGCTCGATTGTATCAGCCATGGTCGATGTGCCGTGTGCGTTGATGTAATCAATATCGGCCGAGGTCATGCCCGCATCATCCAGCGCCATACGCATTGAACGCTCACCGCCCTCGCCGCTCTCGGAGGGGGCCGTGATGTGATAGGCATCGCCTGACAGACCATAGCCAATCACCTCGGCATAAATCTTGGCGCCGCGCGCTTTGGCGTGTTCGTATTCTTCCAAAACAACAATGCCAGCGCCCTCACCCATGACAAA
>CAKZNT010000047.1 GCA_937132065.1 uncultured Loktanella sp. | reverse complement strand
CGTAGCCTAGGAAATCCGTGGTGCCGTGCTTGTCCGCAATGTCGAACCAGATCGTGCTGTCCGCGGCTTCGCCCGTCCCAGACCATGCGGCGCGGGCCAATGCTTTTTGCTCCGCCATGGCCGCGTCAAAGCCTTCCACGTCAACCGTGCGACCCTTTTCGCGCAGCGCATCTTGCGTCAAATCCAACGGGAAGCCAAAGGTGTCATAGAGCTTGAACGCAGCCTTGCCCGGCAGTTCCGCGCCGTCAGCCAAACCCGACATCTCATCGTCGAGCAGGCGCAACCCGCGTTCCAGTGTTTGCTTGAAGCGGGTTTCCTCTGCGCGCAGCGTCTCCTCAATCAGCGCTTGGGCCTGCCCCAATTCAGGGTAGGCCGCGCCCATCTGGGTCACCAATGACGGCACCAATTGGTGCATCACGGGATCTTTCGCACCCAGCAAATGCGCATGGCGCATCGCGCGCCGCATGATCCGGCGCAACACATAGCCACGACCATCGTTCGATGGCATCACACCATCCGCGATCAGAAACGAGGTGGAGCGCAGGTGGTCCGCAATGACGCGATGATGCACGTTCTGATCGCCAAACGGGTCGGTAGACGTCGCGTTCGCCGATGCTTCAATCAACGCTTTGAACAGGTCGGTGTCATAGTTGTCGTGGCTACCTTGCAGCAAAGCCGCAATCCGCTCCAGCCCCATACCCGTGTCGATGCTCTGCATCTCCAACGCCCGCATGGACCCGTCTTCGAACCGTTCATTCTGCATGAAAACAATGTTCCAGATCTCAATGAACCGATCGCCGTCTTCCTCTGGGCTACCGGGAGGGCCGCCCCAGATGTGATCCCCGTGATCGTAGAAAATCTCGGTGCAGGGGCCGCACGGGCCGGTTGGCCCCATCTGCCAGAAATTGTCCGACGTCGCGATCCGGATGATCCGCTCTTCCGGCACACCAAGCTTCTTCCAGATGTCATAGGCTTCGTCATCAGTATGGTAAACGGTCACAGACAAGCGGTCTTTATCGATGCCGAAGTCTTTGGTGATCAGCTCCCAAGCGAAGGCAATCGCCTCTTCTTTGAAGTAATCGCCGAAGCTAAAGTTGCCCAGCATCTCAAAGAACGTGTGGTGGCGCGCCGTGTAGCCGACATTATCAAGGTCATTATGTTTGCCGCCTGCCCGCACACATTTTTGCGAAGATGTTGCGCGGCTGTAATCGCGGGTCTCGACACCTGTAAACAGGTTCTTGAACTGCACCATCCCCGAATTGGCAAACATCAAAGTCGGGTCATTGCGCGGCACAAGCGGACTGGATTGCACAACTTCGTGGCCGTTGCGCTTGTAAAAATCAAGGAACGTCGAGCGGATATCTGACAGGCTGGTCATGGGCGGCTTTCAGCTAGGAATTCAAGTTGGGGCAAGAAATACCCCCACTGCCCAGCAGTGTCCACAACCCATGAAAAAAGGGCGCAGCAAGAAGCGCGCCCTTTTGTCGTTCACATGATAAATGCGGACTTAGTCTTCCAGCATATCCGCGTCTTCGGAGCCGTCAAAGTCAAGACCATTGGCCGCACGGATCTTGTCTTCGATCTCATGGGCAATATTGGGATTTTCCTTGAGGAAGATTTTGGAGTTTTCACGCCCCTGCCCGATACGTTCGTCACCGTAGCTATACCAAGCGCCCGATTTCTCGACCACGCCAGCCTTCACGCCCAGATCAAGCAACTCGCCCGTCTTGGAAATGCCTTCGCCATACATGATGTCGAATTCGACCTGCTTGAACGGCGGCGCGACCTTGTTTTTCACAACCTTCACGCGTGTCGCGTTGCCAACGACCTCGTCACGGTCCTTGATCGCGCCGATACGGCGGATATCAAGGCGCACGGAGGCGTAGAATTTCAATGCGTTCCCGCCGGTCGTTGTTTCGGGTGATCCGAACATCACGCCGATCTTCATGCGGATCTGGTTAATAAAGATGACCATACAGCCAGAGCGGTTAATCGACCCCGTCAGCTTGCGCATAGCTTGCGACATCAGCCGCGCATGCACACCAACAGAGCTGTCACCCATGTCGCCCTCAAGCTCGGATTTTGGCGTCAAGGCGGCGACGGAATCGACGATAACCATGCTCACCGCGCCAGAGCGCACGAGCGTATCAACAATCTCAAGGGCTTGTTCACCCGTGTCAGGCTGCGAAATCAGCAATTCATCAAGGTTAACGCCCAGCTTTTTCGCATAAGTCGGGTCAAGCGCATGCTCGGCATCAACAAAGGCGCAAACGCCGCCCTTTTTCTGCTCTTCGGCAATCGCGTGCAGCGTCAGCGTGGTTTTACCCGAAGATTCTGGACCATAAATCTCGATCACCCGCCCCTTAGGCAAACCACCGATGCCAAGCGCGATATCAAGACCCAAAGAGCCTGTGCTTGTCGCTTCGATCTCGGGCATCTTGTTTTCGCCGCCGAGCTTCATAATGGAGCCCTTGCCGAACTGGCGCTCGATCTGCGCAAGTGCGCTTTCGAGTGCTTTTTCTTTGTCCGCTGTCTTTTTATCAGTCATTTTAATCAGCTCTGCCGTTGCCATCTGTTTCGTCCTTATTCCACACCCCGCGGGGGGTCACAATTACTGCTTTGTTCCGCTTATGTTCCCGTTAACCAATGAGGGCAAAACGAGAACAAAGCAACTAAAATCTTCATGGTTAATCATCATCCCGCTGTGGTTAATTTCATATGAATCGGCTAGCGTATTGAGGAAATACACGAAAGGTTGCCGTCAAATGCTTGTTTTCTGGAAAGAAAATCTGGTTTTCCTCGCAGTTCCGAAAACGGGCACAACCGCGATAGAGGGCGCGCTTGCCCCGCTCGCATCAATGGTTTTGCGCGACCCGCCGATCCTGAAGCATTCGCCAGTTTACCGCTACAACCGATTCCTTAAGCCCTATTTTGTGCAGGCAGGTGGCCAGACGCCCGAGTTGTTTGCCGTCATCCGGCATCCTGTCGACTGGCTTGCGAGCTGGTATCGTTATCGTCACCGCGACGACCTGGTGGGTCACCAGAATAGCACCCGTGGCATTACCTTTGATGATTTCGTGCTCGAATACTGCAAAGGCAAGCCCGCACCGTTTGCAAATGTCGGATCTCAGGCCAAGTTTTTAACTGTCGGCGAAGGGGAATTGGGCGTCGATCACCTGTTTCGCTATGAGGCCCAAGACAAGCTGCACGCGTTCCTTGCAGAGCGCCTCAACACAGATATCGCGTTCAAGCGCCTGAATGTCTCCCCTGACGTGCCATATTCGCTGTCAGAGGACGTGTCGGCCAAGCTTTACAAGAAACGCGCCGCAGAATTCGAAGTCTGGGAGCAAGGGCAAACCTAGCTTAGCGTGCGCTTTACCGCGTCCTGCCAACCCGCATAGCGGCGGGCGCGTGTGCCTGCATCCATCTTCGGTTCAAAGCGGCGATCCAGCGCCCAGTTTGCCGCGAACTCTTCCTTATTTGGATAAACGCCCGCGCGCATGCCCGCGAGCCACGCGGCCCCCAGTGCAGTGGTTTCCAACACCTTTGGGCGATCAACAGGTGCGCCGATGATGTCGGACAGAAATTGCATCGACCAGTCAGAGGCGCTCATTCCCCCATCAACACGCAAAACCCCTTTGTCATCAGCATCTTGCCAGTCGTTCTTCATCGCTTCCAGAAGATCACGGGTTTGAAATCCGACGCTCTCGAGCGCGGCGCGGGCAAATTCGGCGGGGCCGGAATTACGGGTCAGCCCATAGATCGCACCACGCGCCTCAGCGTCCCAATAAGGCGCACCAAGGCCCGTGAATGCGGGAACCATATAGAGTTCGTGGCCCTGATCGGCGCGCTCGGCCAAGGGCTGTGTCTCTGACGCCTCGCGGATCATTTTCAGGCCATCGCGCAGCCATTGCACCACCGCCCCCGCGATAAAAATCGAGCCTTCCAGCGCATAAGTTGGTTTGCCGTCAAACTGATAGGCAATTGTGCCAAGCAGACGGCTTTGGCTGCGCACAAGCGTATCGCCAGTATTGAGGAGCGCAAAACACCCCGTGCCATAGGTCGACTTCAACATGCCAGGTGCAAAACATGCCTGACCAATCGTTGCGGCCTGCTGGTCGCCAGCCACCCCCAAAATCGGCAGCGGTTTGCCAAATAAATCGGCGCGCGTCATGCCAAACGTGGAGGCGCAATCGCGCACCTCGGGCAACATCGACATCGGAATGTCAAACCGCGCGCAAATGTCTTCGTCCCATGCGCCCTTACGGATGTTGTAAAGCATGGTACGCGCAGCGTTCGTGGCGTCCGTCACATGCGCGGCGCCGCCCGTCAGCTTCCAGATCAGGTAACAATCAACCGTGCCAAACAGCAGCTTGCCTGCCTTGGCCTTTTCACGCGCTCCCGCGACATTATCGAGCAACCACTTCACCTTGGTTCCCGAAAAGTATGGATCGAGCAATAGTCCTGTCTTTTCAGTGACTTCCGCCTCGAACCCTTCGGCCTTTAGACCCTGACACATCTCGGAGGTGCGGCGATCCTGCCAGACAATCGCATTGTGGATCGGCGCGCCAGTGTCACGGTCCCAGATAATCGTTGTCTCGCGTTGATTGGTGATCCCGATCGCGGCGATCTCGTCCACGGAGACGCCCGCCTTTTCGATCGCACCACGGCAGGTCGAGGCGGTAGATGCCCAAATGTCGGACACGTCATGTTCAACCCACCCCGACTGCGGAAAGTGTTGCGTGAACTCTTCTTGCGCCGTCGCCTTAACCTGCATTGCGCCGTCAAACAGGATTGCACGGCTCGACGTTGTGCCTTGGTCAATTGCAAGAATATAGGTCATTTCGGGTCTCCTAGCGCGGCACTCATGTAGCGATCAATCGCGTCAATCTGATCAGGCGTTAACCTTAGGCCAAGTTTCGAGCGCCGCCAAACGACATCATCCGCCGTTTGCGCAAATTCGGTCTGGATAAGCCAGTCGACTTCTCTAGCGGTCAATGTCGCCCCAAAGTCAGCACCCAAATCTGCGGCCACCTTTGCACCGTCAAGCATTTGCGCCGCAAGTGTGCCATAGGCGCGCACCAACCGCAGCGCCCAAGCCTCTGACAAAAATGGAAATTTCGCCATGAGGTCACGCATGACATCATCGCGACCCAACACCGGAAAATCACCACCCGGCAGCGCAACCCCTTGCGTCCACGCCCCGTCATGGCCCAGCTTCTTGAGCGCATTCTCGGCCAGTTTCCGATAGGTCGTGATTTTGCCGCCAAAGATATTGAGCAACGCAGGCCCGTCATCATTGAGCGTCAGCACATAATCGCGTGTCGCAGCCGTGGCTGATTTGGCCCCGTCATCATAAAGCGGGCGCACACCTGAATATGTCCAGACCACATCAGCACGGCTAATCTGCTGTTCAAAATACTGGTTGGCAAAGGCGATGAGGTAATCTTGCTCGGCCTCTGTCGCCGTCGGGGCAACATTTACATCGTCGTGATCTGCGTCCGTTGTGCCGATCAGCGTAAAATCGGTCTCATAGGGGATCGCAAAGATGATCCGCCCGTCCTCGCCTTGAAAGAAGTAGGATTTATCGTGGTCAAACAACCGCTTGGTCACGATATGGGACCCACGCACAAGCCGCACGCCTTCGGTCGCGTCGACACTGATCTTGTCTTGAATAACGTCCTCGACCCAAGGACCGCCGGCATTCACAAGCGCGCTTGCGGTGACAGTCTGAACGCCCTTCGGACCATCTAGCGTAATCTCCCACAGATCACCGACACGTTCGGCGCGGGTCACTTTGGTGCGGGTCATAATCGTTGCACCGCGCATCTGCGCATCGCGCGCATTCAACACAACAAGCCGCGCATCTTCGATCCAGCAGTCGGAATATTCAAATGCCTTCTTGAACCGCCCCTTAAGGGGCCGCCCCTCTGACGTTGTCGCAAGATCTAGAGTGGTGGTGGCGGGCAATACCTTTCGCCCCCCGAGGTTGTCATACAAAAACAGGCCAAACCGAATGAGCCAAGCGGGCCTGCGCCCCTTCATCCAAGGCATAAAGACCGAGAGCAAACGCGATGTCGGCGTGTCGCCGTCAAATCGCATATCCTTATGATAAGGCAGCACAAACCGCATCGGCCAAGAGATATGCGGCATCGCAGACAGCAGCACCTCGCGTTCGATCAACGCCTTTCGCACAAGGCGGATTTCAAAGAACTCCAGATAGCGCAGCCCGCCGTGAAACAGCTTGGTTGACGCAGACGAGGTGGCAGAGGCCAGATCGTTCATCTCGGCCAGCCCCGTGCGCAATCCGCGCCCCTGCGCATCACGCGCAATGCCCGTGCCGTTGATGCCACCGCCAATTATGAAAACGTCAAAGTCTGCTGGCATTTCACTCATCCCTCTATCCCCGACAGGCATAGACAAGTTAGCGCTAACCGCAAGCCTGCGGTCATAAAACGTGACGCGAGATCACGCGTCGTCGTCAGTCTTGCCCTTGAACCCGATTGCGACAACGAACTTTTCAGAGCTGTCAGAGCGAGACGACGGCGGTTTTACATAAGCCACCTTCTTGAACTTGGTCTTGAGCATCAGGTTCAGGTCCGCTTCTGCGCCACCTGCAAGAACCTTTGCCACGAATGTGCCGCCCTCGGCCAGCACGGCAAACGCGAAATATGCAGCCGCCTCGCAGAGCGCCATAATGCGCAGGTGATCAGTTTGCTTGTGCCCGCAGCTAGACGCGGCCATGTCCGACATCACAACGTCCGCCTGCCCGCCAAGCCATTCCATCACTTGCTTGTCCGCATCATCGGACATGAAATCAAGCTGGTGCAGGGTCGTGCCCGCAATCGCTTCCATTTCCTGCAAATCGACACCAAGGATCGTGCCGATCTCTTTGCCCTTTTTCTCGCCAAGCGCGTTTACCCGAGGCACAGCAATCTGACACCAGCCACCCGGCGCGGCGCCAAGGTCAACGACCCGCGCGCCGTTGGTCAGAAAGTGGAATTTATCGTCCAGTTCCATGATCTTATAGGCCGCGCGCCCGCGATAGCCATCGGCCTTGGCGCGCACCACATAGGGATCGTTCAACTGACGTTGCAGCCATTTGGTCGAAGACATGGAACGCCCGCGCGCCGACTTGACCTTGACGTGCAAGTCACGCTGGCCGCGGCCCGATGTGTTCTTCTTTGGTTTTTGTGCCATATCGTTTGCTTTCTTATGCGAAATACACCCCTATCAGTAAGGCGTGTCCTCTAGAACCCCATGCGCCGACATCTGAGCATAAAGCAACCCTTCACGCAGCCCGCGATCAGCAACCGAGAGCCGGTCCGTCGGCCAAAGCCGCATCAGCGTTTGCAAAATCGCAGCCCCCGACATGATCAAGGCCTGCCTGTCTTTGCCGATACGCGGGTCGGCGCGCCGCCCGGTTGGGCCAAGCGACAGGTAATTCTGAATAACCGCGTCGATCTGTGCGGTTGTCATGCGCAAGCCATCCACCTTGGTGCGGTCATACCGCTTGAGGCCCAAATGGCTTGCCGCAACTGTTGTTACCGTCCCGCTTGTGCCAACGATCTGAAACCCTTCACGGACCTGCGCCGCAGCACGGGGCGAGAAATCTTCAAGGTTTTCCTCAAAGAACCATGACATCAAGGCAAACCGTGCGGCGTCATCTTCGACATCCGCGAATTGGTCACGTAGCGTCGCCACGCCAAGCGGCACGGAAATCCAGTCGACAACTTTCGCAGCAGCAAAGGGGCCAGGATCGGACTTGAACCCCGCATGCAGCCGCATGATCGCGCGAGGGCGTTCACGGTGCGGCACGTTGGTCAGGTCGATCCAGACCAGCTCTGTTGATCCGCCACCAATATCGACCACCAGCAGTTGATCGGTCTTGGTGCTGACCAACGGCGCACAGGAAATCACGGCCAAGCGCGCCTCTTCCTCGGGCTCGATGATCTCAAGCTCAAGACCCGTTTCGCGGCGGACCTGCGCGACAAAGTTTTCACCATTGCGCGCGCGACGACAGGCTTCGGTTGCAACAAGGCGCATGTTTTTAACACCATGTCGCTCTAGTTTCTGGCGACATATCCGCATCGCATTTACGGTGCGGTTCATCGAGGCACGCGACAGTTTGCCCGTGCTCTCCAGACCATGCCCCAATTGCACTGACTTTGAAAAACTATCCAGCACGTGAAACTGACTGCCCTTTGGTTGGGCAATCAGCATACGACAACTATTCGTGCCTAAATCCAACGCGGCATAAAGCGCGGTTGGATCAGACGATTTTGGCGCGGGGGTTTCGACCGCTTTAGGGAACGCGCCCGCACCAGTGGGACGCTTGGGCGCCATCTGATACGCCCTCCATTTCGAGTTACCCTCAAAGTAAGGTGCATTAGGTGTCCGCGCAAGCACCCTAATGGGCCAAATTGAACAAGCCTCAATATAGTCATGAGAATATTGAGCCTCGCCGGCTGTGGCCACGCGTGGCCGATGTTGGCATAGCAGGATCGTCGCTGGATGCGTCCACCATGTCGAAAACCGACTTCGGTGGACCAGTTCGAATGCGTAAAAGGGATAGAGGATTTGGCCCTACGGGTCGACAAGGGAGGAATCAGATGGCTGACGTCACGATCGTTTATTGGCGCGATATGCCCGCACAGGTTATTGTTGGAAAGGGACGGCGCGGCACGAAACTGCCTTTGCCGGAACGGTTCGAGCAGGCGATTGACCGTGCGGCTATGAAATCGGGCGCCGCGCAAAGCGATGCCTATCTTGAAGGATTCCGCAAAGCGGCCCCCTACGCCGTTGATGGAGAAGACGCAGAGGTTGCCGCAGCCGAAGTCGCGCGCATTGATGCCGACTATGACCTCGATAAGATCAAATCCCTGATTGCAAACGACGGCTGGGCCTAAGCCCCCCGAATTACGGAGAAGCACATGTCCCTGCTGCCATTCCTGAAGAAAAAAGAAGCGGCCCCAACTGGCGTAGATGCCAGTGTCGAGGCGTTCCTCAAGGACTATTCCATTGAGGTGATGCCGCGCACGGCTGAAAAGGTCGAAGACTTCACCGCCCTCCTGCCCGCGCAAACCCGCGTCTATATCGCCCACATCGAAGGGACCCCGATCGACGATATGGTTGCCACAGCCAAGCGTCTCGCGGCTGACGGGTTCAAGGTTATGCCGCATTTTCCTGCCCGCATCATCAAAGACGAGGCCACCCTTGCCGACTGGATCGCCCGCTATCAGGGTGAGGCTGGTGTCGATCAGGCGCTCTTGCTTGCAGGTGGCGTCGCAGAGCCACACGGCAAATTCGAAAGCTCGATGCAGCTTTTGGAAACAGGGCTATTTGGCAAGGCAGGGTTCAAGCGGCTGCATGTGGCGGGCCACCCCGAGGGGAACAAGGACATTGACCCTGACGGCTCTGACACAAACGTCATGGACGCTCTGCGCTGGAAGGCCAAGTTTGCCGAGACTTCGGACGCGCAAATGGCGCTGGCCACCCAGTTCGCCTTCGAGGCGGCGCCGATTATCCAATGGGCCGACAGCCTCAAGGACGCAGGGATTGATATCCCGATCCATATTGGCATCGCTGGCCCCGCCAAGCTGCAAACATTGATCAAATTCGCGATTGCCTGCGGCGTTGGCGCATCCCTTAAGGTCTTGCAAAAGCGGGCGATGGATGTGACCAAACTGCTCCTGCCTTACGAGCCTGATCAAATCATTGCCGAACTTGCCGCCCACAAGGCCGCGAACCCCGACTTTAACATCTCCCATGTGCACTTTTTCCCCTTGGGCGGGATCAAGACCAATGCGAACTGGGCAATCAACCACGGCGGCGCTTCTGGCGTTCCTGCAAACCAATCCTGAGGGACAGCACTTATGACACGCACTATCGTCGAATCCAAAACACGCACGACAATCATCGGCTTTGATCAACCCTTTGCCGTCATTGGCGAGCGGATCAACCCAACGGGCCGCAAAATCCTGAACGAAGAGCTGGAGCGCGGTGATTTCTCGCGCGTTGAGGCGGACGCTTTGGCACAGGTCGCCGCTGGCGCGAACATTCTCGACATCAACTCTGGCGCGGTGTTCTCCAACAAAATGGCCGAAGACCCGCGCTACGCCGACAACAACTTTGTCGAGCCAACGTTGATGACCGAACTGATCAAGCATGTGCAAGCCGTGACCGATTGCCCGCTTTGCATCGATAGCTCCGTGCCCGGTGCGCTTGAAAACGGCCTTGCCGCCGCCGAAGGACGCCCCCTGTTGAACTCGGTGACAGGTGAAGAGGACCGCTTGGAACTCGTGTTGCCTCTGGTCAAGAAATACAACGTGCCAGTTGTGGCGATCTCCAACGATGACACTGGCATCTCGGAAGACCCTGACGTGCGCTTTGCCGTTGCCAAAAAGATCGTCGAGCGCGCTGCCGATTTCGGCATTCCAGCGCATGACATCGTTGTTGACCCGCTGGTGATGCCAATCGGCGCGATGGGCACGGCTGGTTTGCAGGTTTTCGCCCTTGTGCGCCGCTTGCGCGAAGAACTGGGCGTGAACACGACATGTGGCGCCTCCAACATCTCGTTTGGCCTGCCCAACCGCCACGGGATCAACAACGCGTTTTTGCCAATGGCGATGGCGGCGGGCATGACCTCTGCGATCATGAACCCAGTGGCCTTGCCGGTCGGCCCCAAAAAGATTGCCGAGAAGAAGGCCGAAATTCTCGCCTCGGGCATCATCCTGCCAGAAGACATCGACGACGAAACATTCGTCACCCTGTTTGGCATGGGCTCCACAAAGGCACGCGCAGGCAAGGAAATGGAAGCGATCCGCGCGGCCAACTTCCTGACCAACAATGACGCAGGTGGCGGCGAGTGGATCAGCTTTAACCGCCCTCCCGTCAAGGCGGGCGAAGGGCGGGCGCGCACTGGACGCCGCGCACGCAAGTAAAGCCAAAACAATGGGCGCATGACATAAATCATGCGCCCTTTTTATATCTAAATCAGTGCCTTAACGATAATAGAGCGACTGCCCCTCGTGGAAAATCTGCACCTTGCTTGGGTCAGCAATCATGCGCACAGACGTGCCGCGCAGCCCTGCATGAATGCCGGGCAACTTGCCAATGACCGATGTGTTGCCAGCAACCTCATCAAAGTAAAGCAACGTCACCTCGCCCAAGGCTTCGGTGAATTTCACCTGTCCCTCAAAGATGTAATCCTTGCCCGTGGTCGAGATCAAATCTTCGGGGCGCACACCGACATTGACCTTTAATCCCTTGTCCGCAGCCTGCGTTGGCACAGTTGATTTCGCCGTGCCGCCGCCATCTAACGTCACGGTTGTGACCGCGCCAGTTCCCGTGATCTCGCCTGACAGAATGTTCATCGCAGGGGACCCGATAAACTGGGCCACAAACTCGTTTTCGGGGCGCTCATATAGCTCCAGCGGCGTGCCAACCTGTGCCACCCCCTTGTTGGCCAAAACCACAATACGGCTCGCGAGCGTCATCGCCTCGACCTGATCGTGGGTCACATAGATCATCGTGCTTTCTGGCATGGACTCCTTGAGTTGGGCGATCTCGATACGGGTGGCCACACGCAAGGCGGCGTCCAAATTCGAAAGCGGTTCGTCAAACAGATAAACCTTGGGATCGCGCACAATCGAGCGACCAATCGCAACACGTTGCCGCTGCCCCCCCGAAAGCGCCTTGGGCAATCGATCGAGGTATTCATCCAGCTGCAAAATCTTGGCGGCGCGATTGACGGCCTCATCAATTTCAGCTGGCGTTTTCTTGGCCAGCTTGAGCGCAAACGACATGTTGTCGCGCACCGTCATATGTGGATAAAGGGCGTAGGACTGGAACACCATTGCAATACCGCGCTGTGCTGGCGGCACGTCATTGACAAGCTGGCCGTCGATCATCAACTCACCAGCCGTGATTTTCTCAAGTCCGGCGATCATCCGCAAAAGCGTGGATTTACCACAGCCGGACGGGCCGACAAACACGATCAATTCGCCTTGCTGGATATCAAGATTGATGTCCTTGAGAACCTCGACCGTGCCACCATATGTTTTGCCAACATCGGTTAGTTTTAGATCAGCCATTGTCGTCGTCTCCCTAAAATTCCTGCCCGCGGGCCTAGATGTTTCGTGTCGCGATGCAAACCTGCCAAGGGTCAAGCGCAACCTGCCCGTCAGCAATCTCCTGAACGCCGCCAAGATCAGCCGCAATCGGTGTCCAATTGCCCGCAGGCAGGCGCGTGCGCGCGCTGCTGTCCCCGACATTAAAGACGCAAAGCACATCTTCGCCTGCATCCTGTCGCGTGAAATAGACCACATTACCATCCGTCTGGATCGGCGCATGGCTTCCTTTGGCGAGGGCAGAATGGGCGTGGCGTAGCGCAATTGCGCGGCGGTAATGATGGATCAATGCAGTCGGATCAGCCTCTTGCGCGGCGACCGACTGGCCAAGATGGGCCGCGGCCACTGGCAACCAAGGTTTGCCCTGACTAAATCCGCCATTGCGATTATCGCTTTCCCAAACCATTGGTGTGCGGCAGCCATCGCGGCCCTTGAATTCGGGCCAGAACTCGATGCCATAGGGGTCTTGCAGGTCCTCAAAGGCAACGTCCGCCTCACCCAGTCCCAGCTCCTCACCCTGATAAATGCACACCGATCCGCGCAGGCACATAATCAACGTGGCAAACATGCGCTGCGCTGCATCCGACAAATCCCAACGGGTCGCATGGCGCTTTACATCGTGGTTCGAAAACGCCCAGCACGCCCAGCCATCAGCCGCCACGCGGTCTACACGGGCCATGATTTCGGCAATGCGGCGCGGCGTTGGTTGCTCGGGCGACAGATACTCGAACGCATAGCACATCTGCATCAGATCATCGCCAGCCGTGTATTCGCCCATGATCTCAAGCCCACGCTGGGCATCACCAACCTCGCCAACTGCCGCAGCACCAAACGGCTCCATCACAGCCCGCAATTTCCGCAAGAAATCAAGGTTTTCGGGGCGGTTCTTGGAGTAGATATGTTCTTGATGGTTATACGGATTTACCGCAGGCGCCGTGTCGGCGTTCCGCTGTTCCTTGGGCAATGCGGGGTTATCGCGCAACTCTTTGTCATGGGTGTAAAAGTTGATCGTATCCAGCCTAAAGCCGTCAACGCCGCGCTCAAGCCAGAACTGCGCAACATCCAAAAGGGCGTCATGCACCTCCATAGAGTGAAAGTTCAGGTCAGGCTGGGACACAAGGAAGTTGTGCAAATAATACTGCTCGCGGCGGGTATCCCATTGCCATGCAGACCCGCCGAAAATCGACAGCCAGTTGTTAGGCGGCGTGCCGTCAGGCTTGGGGTCCGACCAAACATACCAATCCGCTTTTGCATTGGTCTTGTCGGCACGGCTTTCGCCAAACCAAGGATGTGCATCAGACGTGTGCGACAGCACCAAATCAATCATGATGCGAATGCCAAGCGCGTGCGCGGTCTCCACCAGTTTGTCAAAATCCGACAATGCGCCAAACATCGGATCAACGTCGCAATAGTCGCTGACGTCATAGCCAAAGTCTTTCATTGGCGATGTAAAGAACGGCGAAATCCAGATCGCGTCAACACCAAGGGTCGCAATATATGGCAGCCGCGCGACGATCCCCGCAAGGTCACCGATCCCGTCACCCGTGCTATCTTGATAGCTGCGCGGATAAATCTGATAGATCACCGCACCACGCCACCAATCGCGATCAACTGCGTTATTTGCCAAAGGGGCGTTCGCCAAAGCCGAAGTCATAAGTCGTATCTTTCTACTTAACGGAGCCAGCCAGAAGGCCGCGCACCAGATATTTCTGCATCATAAAGAAAACCGCCAGCGGCACAGCAATCGAGACAAATGCGGCGGTTGCCAAAATCTCCCAGTTGCCGCCTTTTGTGCCAAGCAGCTCAACAATTTGGTTGGTCATCACGGTCGTTTGCCCCGTGCTATCGATCAGGAACACTTTGGCGACCAGAAGATCGTTCCATGTCCAAAGGAACTGGAAAATCGCAAAGGATGCCAGCGCAGGGAACGACAGCGGCAGGATAATCTTGGTGAAAATCTGAAAATCAGTCGCACCATCAACCTTCGCATTCTCGATAATGTCGCGCGGCAAGCCGACCATATAGTTGCGCAGCAAATAGATCGCGAGCGGCAAGCCAAAGCCTGTATGCGCAAGCCAGACACCCAGATAGCCCTTGCCGATACCGATCCCCAAATGCAGGCGCAATAGCGGGATCAGCGCGAGTTGTAGCGGCACAACCAACAGGCCCACAACCACCGCCACCAAAATTGCACGTCCCGGAAAATCCATCCACGCAAGCGCGTAGGCTGCAAAGGCCGCAATTACAATCGGGATGATCGTCGCAGGAATTGTCACCGTCAGCGTGTTGAAAAATGCCTTGGCCATGCCTTCGATGTTGTCGGGGTCAAAGAGCATCGTGTGATAGTTGTCCAACGTAAACTCGGGCGGGGTCTGTGCCGTGGCAAACACACGCTGCCCCCTGCCCGTCATTTCTGTGCTGCCCGTCCAGACGTAATCACCGTTGGCTTGCACCGTGATCGTCTCGCCGTCACCAAGGTCCGCAGTCTCTCCCGCAACATAGCTGTCAATCGCGCGCGAGGACGTGCCCCAAACGTCAATCGTCGCCTTGCCCGCTTCGCCGTATAGGTTGCCCGACACCGTGTAGCGGCCATCCTCAAGCACCTGCGCGCCGTCATCATCAGGGTCGGTCGTGCGCAAGACCACATTCTGCTCGGACACGAATAGCGACTGCCACCAGCCATTACTTGAAATCTGATCGGCCGTGCGAAACGACGACACGAATAGACCCGCAGTCGGGAACAACCAAAGCATCACCAAAAGAGCGACCGAGATATTGACGGCCCAGCTCAGGCCCGACTTCTTACCAGCAATATTATCCATTAGCGCATCTCCTTGCGGACGTTCCAGACGTTCCAGACGAGGATCGGTGACACCATCAACATGATGACAATCGCCGCCGCTGACCCGACACCCCAATCATTGGCGCGGAACAACTGCTCGAACATGTAATTGGCAAGAACTTGCGTCTGCCATTGGCCGTTCGTCATTGCAAAAACGATATCAAATACCTTGAGAACCGTGAGGGTAATCGTCGTCCAGACGACCACAATCGTGCCCGCAATCTGCGGCATCTTGATCTTGAAAAACACTTGAAACGGGTTGGCCCCATCGACAATCGCGGCCTCAATCGTTTCCTCGGGCACACCGCGCAGGGCCGCCGACAAGATCACCATCGCAAAGCCGGTCTGAATCCAGATCAGCACAATCATCAGCAAGATAGAGTTCCAGATCGGGATCGTCAGCCATGTTTGCGGCTCTCCATAAGGGAACGCGAACCCGAATATGCCAATGAACGCACGCACAGCCATGAACAGGGCAACAGCACAAAGCGCCACTAACCCCGCCGCACCAATCGCGCCCAGTATCGGGGTCTTGGCGCTGCCTGCCCCTGTCATACGGCGCGTCAGGTTATAGCCAACATAGGCAACCGCCGCGCCAAAGCAGGCAATCAAAGCTGCTGGAATGAGACGCAAAATCAGGAAAGACCCCGTGCCGCCATTAAACTGGAGCCACACCGCGTTGAGCACGCCAATCTGGCTGCTATCAACCGGGCGGGTGTCGTAGATCAGCTTGAAAATGACCGCCGCGCCGACAAATGAAATCGCCATCGGCATAAAGATCAGCGACTTGGCAAAGTTACCCCAGCGAATGCGGTCTGTCAGCTGTGCGGCAAGCAATCCGAATGCGGTCGAAAACGCAGGCACGATGATCAGCCACAAAAGGTTGTTCTTCACCGCCTCCCAGAATTTCGGGTCATCAACCATTTGCGCGTAATTGGCCAAGCCAACAAACGCATTGCCCTTGTCGCGATCAATCAGAGAATACCACATTGTCGCGAACACAGGATACACAAGGTATAGCCCGAGCGCGAACATCGCAGGGAAAAGGAAGAGCCACGGACGCACCATATTGGCGCGATTGATATTGCGACCGGCGTTCACACCCTTGGCGGGGAACAGCACACGATCGAGAAACTGGTTGGAGAAGTAAAAGTAGCCGATGCAGCCACCGACACCGATCAGAACGGTGATTAGACCCTGTAGTGCAGGATTCATGACAGTCTCTCCCCCAAGAAATCAATTTGGTTCAAACCGCCCACCGCAGTGGACGGCTCGTTAGCTTAGAGAAAAGCGCTTACTTCAAAGCGTCCCAAGATGCTTGGATGCCATCAGCAACCTCTTGCGCGTCCTTACCGCCAGCATAGTCAACCATGCCTGTCCAGAAAGAGCCTGCACCAACACCACCTGGCATCAGGTCGGAACCGTCAAAGCGGAATGTTGTCGCATTCAGCAAGATGTCGTTCATGTTACGCGAGGTGTCATCAACGAACTTGGATGTGTCCACGCCCTTATGTGGCGTCAAGAAACCACCCTTGGCCATCCATGCCTCATGCGCCTCAGGAGAGCGCAAGAATTCAACAAGCGCCTGTGCGCCGTCAGATGGGTTTGTGATCGCAAACAATGTGCCCGCGCCCAAAACCGGAGACCCGAGATCTTTGCCTTCATATGCAGGGAAGTAGAAGAAATCTGCATCTTCGCCAACAACTGTGCCTTCAGGGAAGAACGCAGGAATAAATGACGCCTGACGGTGCATGTAGCACTGTGGCGGGCTTGCAAACATACCCTTTGGGCTGTCGCGGAAGTCGGTTGTTGCAACTGCACCAGCGCCACCAGCAACATAGGCGTCATTGCGTGCAAATGCGCCGAACTCTTCCATTGCCGCGACAACTTCAGGGGCGTTAAACGGAAGCTCGTTGGACACCCAGCGGTCGTAAACGTCAGGTGCTTGCGTGCGCAGCATCATGTCTTCAACCCAGTCGGTCGCTGGCCAGCCAGTCGCGCCGCCCGATCCCAGACCGATACACCAAGGTGTGCCGCCATCCGCAACGATCTGATCAGTCAGTGTCTTGAGCGCTTCCATTGTTGTTGGCACTTCATAGCCCGCATCTTCAAAGTTCTCGGGGCTGAACCAGACCAAAGATTTCAGATCAACGCGAAAGAACATACCATATAGGTTTTCAGCGCCTGTCTCGTCCTTGAACGTGCCCAGATCAACCCAAGACTGACCCGCCGCATAGTTGTCGCGCACCCAGTCGGCAGTGCCATCAGAAAGTGGTGTCAGGAAACCGCGCTTGGCCATATCCGAGGCCAGACCTGGCTGTGGAAAGACCGCGAGGTTTGGAGCAGAGCCGGCTTCTGCGTCAATCACGATCTGCTGCTCAAAGCTGTCGGAGCCGACATAGCTGACGTCCGCGCCGGTCTGCGCCTCAAAGATGTCAAAAATCTCGTTGATCGTCTCCGCCTCTGGGCTCAGCCATGGACCCGCAACGGTGATCTTCTGGCCAGCAAGGTGGCCTTCGGCAAAAGCGCCCGTGCCCAAAGCAATGGCAGCTACGCTAAGATATAGTGATTTTTTCATGTGGTTTCCTCCCAATGCGCATTCCTGCGCGTCACACTATTGCACCGTAAACGATGCTGTTTGAGACACGCAAGCAACGTATCCCGCTCAATCGGGCCCCTCAGTCCGACCGCTGTATTTACCGCGGCTTCGAATCTATTTCAAAGCGCTTTGGATGCCCAAACACTTGACGATTCCACGCCACCTGTCAACAAAACTCTGCGAAAAGTTAATGTAGGCGGCTCATTTATTCTCGCGAAAACGCGAATCTTCCCCTTTGACGTTTCGAATTTCTGCCGCTAACGTCTTGGAAATTGAAAGCGCTTTGAAAACCAATGAACCTGAAACAGCTCTCCAAAAACCTTGGCCTCAGCCAGACAACCGTGAGCCGTGCGCTTAACGGCTACCCCGAGGTATCAGAGGCGACGCGCCTGCGTGTGCGGCAAGCGGCAGAGCAGTTCAACTATCACCCCAGCACCCGTGCAAAGGGGCTGGCGACGGGCAAGGCGCTGGCCATTGGCCATGTAATCCCGATCTCGACCAAGCACGAGATGGTGAACCCGATCTTTGGTGATTTCATTGCGGGCGCGGGTGAAGCCTATTCGCGCAACGGCTATGAAATGATCCTGTCTATTGTCGATGATGCCAGCGAAGAGGCGATCTATCGCGGCCTGAAATCACGGCGCGCGGTTGATGGCGTGGTGGTGCACGGGCCCACGCTCGACGACCCGCGCATTCCGCTTTTGAACAGCATTGACCTGCCCTTTGTGGTGCATGGCCGATCCTCGGGCGCAACCAGCCCTTATGCGTGGCTCGATGTGAACAACACACGCGCCTTCCATCGGGCCGCCAGCTTTCTCTATGATCTCGGGCATCGCAGGATCGCGTTGATCAACGGGCTTGAGAGCATGGATTTTGCCCATCGCAGGCGCGCGGGATACGAGGCAACGCTACACGACAACGCCATCCCCATTGATCCCGCACTGATGCGCTCAGGCGAAATGACCGAAGAGTTCGGCTACCAGTCCACACGTGATATGCTCGCGCTCAAAAACCCGCCCACGGCAATCATGACCTCGTCGATGATCTCGGCGCTCGGCGTGCGCCGCGCAATCGAGAGCCTCGGCCTTGTGATGGGGCGCGACGTGTCTGTCGTCACCCACGATGACGCTCTCTCCTATTTGCGCAATGGCGGCGATATCCCGATCTACACCTCGACACGGTCATCGGTGCGCGATGCAGGGCGGCAATTGGCCGAAATGCTACTGGCCGAAATCGCCAACCCGACAGAGCAGCCACAAACCAGACTTCTCGAGGCCGAATTGATGGTCGGGCAATCCACTGGCCCTGCCCCAACACGTTAAGGACATAACATGGACTTCTCACGCGCCGATTTTCCGGATGGATTTCTCTTTGGCGCCGCTACGGCTGCCTATCAGATCGAGGGGCATGGCTTTGGCGGTGCTGGCTCAACCCATTGGGACACATTCGCAGCAACACCGGGCAATGTGGTGCGCGCAGAAAACGGCAGCTTGGCCTGCGACCACTACCATCGGTATGAGACCGACCTCGACCTGCTCAAGGACGCAGGGCTTGATGCCTATCGGTTCTCGACCAGCTGGGCGCGCGTTATGCCAGACGGGAAAACCGTGAACCCCGAGGGGTTGGATTTTTACGACAGGTTGACGGACGCCATCCTCGCACGCGGATTGCAGCCATTCCAAACGCTCTATCACTGGGAATTGCCGTCTGCCCTTGCAGATCAAGGCGGCTGGATGAACCGTGACACAGCATTGCGGTTCGGGGACTATGTCGAAGCGATCACCGATAAAATCGGCAGCCGCATGGCCTCGATTGCCACAATCAACGAACCTTGGTGCGTGTCCTACCTGTCGCATTTCCTTGGGCATCACGCGCCTGGACTGCGCGATATTCGGGCGACCGCGCGTGCAATGCATCACATCAACCTTGCACATGGCGAGGCAATGACGCGGTTGCGCGCACAGGGCATGAAAAACTGCGGCATCGTTCTCAATTTTGAATATGCGCAAGCCGCAAGCAATAGCGCCGACGATCTCGCCGCCGCCGCAACCCAAGACGCGCTCTACAACAAGTGGTTCATTCAAGGGGTCACGCAAGGGAGCTACCCTAAAGAAGCGCTCAGCGGACTTGAACCGCATATGCCCGCCAACTGGCAAGATGACATGACCACAATCAGCCAGCCAATCGACTTTCTCGGGGTCAATTATTACACCCGCAACATCATCGCGCATGATCCGACAGCCGCATGGCCACACCAGAAATCAATCGTCGGACCACTTGATAAAACGCAGATGGGTTGGGAAATCTACCCGCAAGGGCTTCACCATTTCCTGACGCGCGCGGCACGCGACTACGTTGGGGACCTGCCGATTTTTGTCTCTGAAAACGGGATGGCGTGGGACGATCACGTTGAAAACGGCGCAATCCACGATCCGGCCCGCCAGCAATTCATCACCGACCACATGAATGCAACCAAAGACGCAATCGCAGACGGCGCAAATGTGCAGGGTTTCTTCTACTGGTCCCTGCTCGACAATTTTGAATGGGCCTTTGGCTACGAAAAACGGTTTGGCATGGTGCATGTGGATTTCGAAACCTTGCAGCGCACCCCCAAAACATCTTACTACGCACTCAAATCCGCACTTTCGCGCGTCTAGGGCCAGCAAATCATGTCACATCCAAAAGACACCTATGCGCTCGTCGCAGATATCGGCGGCACAAATACACGTGTCGCGCTTGCCGATGGTAAGCACATCGTCGCAGGCACAATTCGCCGTTATTCGAACGCCGATTACCCCAGCTTGGAAACCGTATTGCGCCGCTACATTGCGGACGAAAACGGCGTTGATCCGATTGCGGCCTGTGTCGCTGTCGCGGGCCCCGTGCACGATGGATGTGCGACGATGACCAATCTTGACTGGACAATCGACAACGCCACTTTGATGCGCGCCACCAAGGCCGAAAGAGTGGCCATTCTCAATGACTTACAGGCGCAAGGCTATGCGCTTGGTCATATTGACCCGCGCAATATCCGCACCGTGATCGGTCGCGCGCCCGAAAATGAGAACGACACCATGCTCGTTGTGGGTGTTGGCACTGGCTTTAATGCAGCCCCCGTTTTTCAAACCGGCACAGGGCGGCTCGTTCCGCCATCCGAGAGCGGGCATGCGAACTTGCCTGTGCGCACGCCACAAGAACTTCGGCTCTGGCAGTTTGTCTCGAAGGTGCATGGCTTTACAGGGGTCGAAGATGTCTTGTCAGGGCGCGGGCTCGAACGGGTCTATGCGTTCCTGAGCCACGAAGACGGTTCTCCCGCCGAACTCTCGGCAAAAGAAATTATGGAAGCCTGCGCTGACGCCCGTGATGAACGCGCTGTGCGCGCGGTGCAGATGTTCACCCAAATTCTCGGATCGGTTTGTGGCAACTTGTCCCTGATCCAGCTTCCGTTCGGTGGCGTCTATCTTGTGGGCGGCGTGGCGCGGGCCTTTGCACCCTATTTCGACACGATGGGCTTTGCTGCCGCGTTTCGGGACAAAGGGCGATTTGCCGATTTCATGGATAACTTCAGTGTGCACGTCGTTGAAGACGACTATGCCGCGCTCACTGGTTCAGCGGCGCATTTAAGCGATATCTAGCGTTTCGGCATCGGCGCGCATAGCGGCAACCTGCCCCTGCACGGTTGTGGTCAGATCGTTGAGCGAGAATGGTTTGGGCAGGAAGACAGAGTTTTCAATGCTTGGGCCTTCATCTCCAAATGCGTCCTCCGCATAGCCGGATACAAATACAACGCGGGTATGCGGGCGATCTTCAAGCGCTTCCCTGACCCAAGTTGGTCCGTCCATTCCAGGCATAATGACATCGGTGACGAACACGTCGATCATCAATTCAGGGTCTTGGAGCATTGAAAGGGCGTTCTCGGCGCAGTCCACCTCAAGAACCGTGTAGCCGCGCAGGCGCAACGCACGCGAAGCAAACGCGCGCACGGGCGCTTCATCTTCAACCAACAACACGACGCCCTCATCCGTGCCAGCAAGCGGCTTTGGCCCCTGTTCGACAGACTTCGGTCGCGCAACCACCTCAAGGTCATGCACCGGAAACAACAGCGAGAATTCAGTGCCGCGGTCCACTTCACTATTGGCAAAGATAAAACCGCCCGACTGTTTCACAATCCCGTAAGCCGTCGACAGACCTAGCCCCGTTCCCTCGCCTGTGCGTTTCGTCGTGTAAAACGGTTCAAATATTTTGGGCAGCCGCTCGGGCGGGATGCCGTGCCCCTCGTCGATTACCTTCACCAGCACATAGTCGCCCGCACTCACAACCGCGCGGTCGCGAATAAGTTGTTCTTCCAAATGTAAGTTTTCGGTAACAACTCGAATCTCGCCGCCGCTTGGCATTGCATCGCGCGCGTTGACAACGAGGTTCATCAACACCTGCTCAAGCTGACGCTTGTCGGCCTTGATCTGTCCCAAATTCTGATCATGTGTCAGCGTCAGCGTCACCTTTTCACCGACAAGGCGATTGAGCAAATGGGTGAGGTCAGACAAGGTATCACGTAGATCAATCACCTCTGGTTGCAGGTTTTGCTTGCGTGAAAACGCCAAAAGCTGCCCAACAAGACTGGCAGCCCGATTAGCATTCTGATGAATCTGGATGAGGTCACCATAGTTTTGGTCACCCTGATCATGACGCAGCAGCAATAAATCACAGTGGCCGGAAATCGCGGTCAGAAGATTGTTGAAATCATGGGCAACGCCGCCTGCAAGTTGGCCAATCGCCTGCATTTTCTGGCTTTGGACAAACTGGGCTTCTAACGTCTTAAGCTCTGTGACGTCGTTCAAAACAGCAATCAGGTGAGGGTCGGTAATACCGCCCGCTTTATTCAAAGTGACTTGCACAAACGTGTCATGATTGTCGCCACGACCGCGTAAAAACTGCGATCCATATCCGCATTGTCCCGCGATTGTTTCACGAAGCCAGTCAACAATCGGGCGGCCAAGCCCATCAAGCACATCACCGACCCGTTTACCATGCGTCGATGCAATCCCGAGAAGCGTGCGCGCCTCGCGATTTGACGCGAGCACCTCGCCCGCAGCAGACACCTTTAGGAGCGGCACAGGCAAATCCTCGATCGCATCCCATTCGGTAAATAACTCGCGTGGCCTCGCATTGTGAATGTCACCAGCCACAACCGGGATTAAATAAATCTCCTTGCGGCCTGCCATACTGTCAATAATTGCTGCGGTCACGGTCCCCTCACCGTCAGGCACTTTAACCTTATAGCTCGATCCAGTCCGCAGCTGGGCATCACCGAAAACATCGTTTACGGATTTCGGCCTAAACCCCAACAGGTTACGACAGGCATCGTTAACAAAAAGCACCGCACCACGCGCGCCGATTGTCATCATCGGAATGCTCAACGCATGCCCCGATCGCACCGCCGAGGCCGTGCTGACCGAAGGAATAGCTTCCAACCGCCAAAGATAGCGGGTCGGATCAGCTGTCGTGACAGAAAGACGAAAACTACCACTTCGCGTGGTAACGATCTCTTTGCCGCCACCCGAGACTTCCGCCTGCCGCAGCAGCCTGAATAGCACAACGTCTGGATTGGCAATGATCGCGGTCATCGTCGCGGCAAGGCTATCACCAGGCTTGCAGTCGAACAATTGACGCGCAGCGGCACTGACCTTCAGAATCTCACCGTCAAGGTTCGTCAAAAACGCATGTTCCGGATCACGCTCGACCAAGCCGCTCAAAACAGGGTCATGCGCGCGCTCTGCCGACCGTCCTTTGATCGCAAGTGCAACCGCGCGACCAACACCCAGAAGGCACACAATAGCAGCACCAAAAAGTGATGCCTGTAAAATAGGCAACGATGCATTGACGGCAGCAACCAATAAGGCGAACGCGCAAACGCCAAGGATCGCAATGAATTGCATGTTCGCGCCCCGACTGCGCCCCTGTTCGTTTTCGGCTACTGACAATTCAGGTTTCCTATGACTGTGGGTCGCAACTTGCAGGTAAAACATTAATTTTACCTTAATTGCAGCCGTGGCAGATCAACGCCACAAAACAATCTTAGGTTGATTTACGCCCTATGTAAAATGGCGTGATAAAACCCGTCACCCAATGCATCGGGAAGGCGCTGTTTTTCGTGCAGGCATCGCCATTCGGGTCGATCAGCCAAAAACTTGGAAACAATCGCACCGTTCTCTGCCGCCAATACGGAACAGGTCGCATAAATGAGCGTTCCATTAATCGCGACAAATTCGGCAGATTTAGCAAGAACTTCGCCCTGCAATGCATTAAAAGATAACAGTTTTTCACTTGTGAAGGCCCACTTCGCCTCGGGTGCGCGGCGCCAGGTTCCACTGCCGCTACAAGGCGCATCCACAAACACAACATCAAAGGGATCACACCCCGCAAGTTGGGCGGTTTCCATGACCTCGATCGTAACGCCAGCACGGTCCGCGCGCACGGGAATATCGGCCATCCGCGCCGCTGAAATATCGTGGGCAACAACGCGACATTGATACTGATCCGCAATCGCAAGCGCCTTGCCACCACCGCCAGCGCAGTAATCAAGCACCCGCGCGCCATCGCTGATATCAAGCGCCGCGACGGCCACTTGAGACGCGATATCCTGCACCTCGACAAACCCTTGCAAATAGGCAGCGCTAGTTTTTACTTTCCGTTCATTTTCAACGACTTGAAGGCCCGTCTTAACGTCAGTCGAGGGCACGGTAACAACGCCGTCCTGTGCAAGCATGTCTGCCGCTTGTGCGCGCGAACAACGGCCCAAATTGACGCGCAACGAAATTGGCCCTCTTTCTTGCAGAACCGCCGCACATGCCTGCGCGCCGTCACCCAGATCGGCCTGCCAAATCGGCCACAACCAATCAGGCAGGTCACATGCCTGCGCACCCTGCGCCGGCGTCTCACCTAGCGCAATTTCATCCGCTGTCAGGGCTGGCGGGCCATAACCGCCAGCGCCGAAATTAGCCGCTGTATCAATACCTTGAAAACGAAGCAGCCCAATGGTCAGCCCGCGCCCCGACAACGTGCCACCGATTGCCGCAAGCGATCTTTTTCGGCGCAACACATCAAACACATGGTCACGCACGGCGGCGCGATCCTTTGAGCCGGCATAGCGGTTGGCGCGCGCCCAGCTCGTCAGCGACTTTTCGGCCGACGCGCCTGCAAGCACGGCATCCAATATCTCGATCGCAGAGGCATATCTGGCGGCGGGCGTCATAATACTACCCGCACATCACATTATAAGTCATTGTTATATCAACCAACTCTGTAGTTCGGGCTTTCACGGGTGATCTGCACATCATGCACATGGCTCTCTTTCAAGCCTGCGCCAGTGATACGGACAAACTGGCTGTTCTTGCGCATCTCCGCGACAGTCGCATTGCCTGTATACCCCATGGCGGCACGAAGCCCGCCAATCAACTGGTGCACCACCGCTGAGGCTGACCCCTTATAAGGAACCTGCCCTTCGATGCCCTCGGGAACCAGCTTGTCACTTGCGGCATCCTTCTGGAAATAACGATCAGCAGAGCCGCGCGCCATTGCGCCAAGGCTGCCCATGCCACGGTAGGACTTAAACGAGCGGCCCTGATACAAGATCACCTCGCCCGGGCTCTCGTCTGTGCCGGCAATCATCGACCCGACCATCGCACAGGACGCACCAGCGGCAATCGCCTTGGCAAAGTCGCCAGAAAACTTGATGCCACCATCGGCGATCACAGGCACATCGCCCGCAGCATCGGCGCAATCCATGATTGCGGTCAATTGCGGCACACCAACGCCTGCAACCATGCGGGTTGTGCAAATCGAACCGGGGCCGATACCAACTTTGACCGCGTCCGCACCAGCGCCAATCAAGGCCTTGGCCGCTTCGCCCGTTGCAATGTTACCCGCAACAACCTGCACACCGCTGGAGAGCGCTTTCACCCGCTCTACCGCACGCGCAACACCATCGGAATGGCCATGCGCCGTGTCGATCACAACCATATCAACGCCCGCATCAATCAAGGCCTGCGTGCGCTCGAAACCGGCATCACCCACACCAGAAGCAGCAGCGACACGCAAACGGCCAAGTTCGTCTTTGCAAGCCATCGGGTTCAAAACCGCCTGTTCGCTGTCTTTCAGGGTCAACAGGCCAGTCAACTTACCAGCGTTATCTGTGATCAACAGCTTTTCAATGCGGCGGGCCTGCATCAAAGAGCGGGCCTCGTCCAGATCAGCAGGCTCTTGCAACATCGCAAGGTTCTGCGTCGACATCATCACACTCACCGGCGTTTTGTCATCCGTCGCAAAGCGCATATCGCGGTTGGTAACGATCCCCACAACGCGGCCACCCTCGCCCACAACCGGAAAGCCGGTGATGCGGTAGCGCTCCATCAGCGCCTTGGCATCGGCAAGGGTCTGGTCGGGGGTCAGGGTAATCGGATTGTAAACCGTGCCAGACACGAAACGCTTCACCTGACGGATTTCGCGGGCTTGGGCCTCGATGTCCAAATTCTTGTGCACAACACCAATGCCGCCAGCTTGGGCCATCGCAATCGCCATCTTGCCCTCGGTCACTGTATCCATCGCGCTCGACAACAGCGGGATGTTCATCGCAATCGATTTGGTCACAAATGTGCGGGTGTCTGCGGTCGATGGTAAAACGGCAGACGCCGCTGGAACCAACAACACATCATCAAAGGTAAAAGCCTCACGAATCTTCATCAACCTGTCTCCTGGCGTGTAAGTAGCGTTGGCATGGTCCTTTCGCATGGATACGCCCAAGAGACTAGCCCAAAACCACGCCTGCGGACCGCAACGGCGCGCAATCGGCACGAAAACCAAATCTTGGCGCCGGTCAGGCGCTGCAATGACCTCAAATGCCGCTTGTAAACCGTGCAATGACGGGTTCGCCCTTTCCCCTGCCCGCCAATGCGCTAATGTCCAATCAAACCAAGCAGAGGGGCATCCCATGAGCAACGATCCACTTGTGATTTTCACCCCGTCGGGCAAGCGCGGGCACTTTGCCGTTGGCACGCCCATCCTGACCGCCGCGCGCCAACTCGGCGTTGACCTCGATAGCGTCTGCGGCGGGCGCGGGATTTGCTCCAAATGTCAGGTCACCCCTTCTTACGGCGAGTTTTCCAAGCACGGGGTCACCGTGCAAGACAACGCATTGTCCGAGTGGAACAGCGTCGAAGAGCGTTACGATACAATCCGTGGCCTGCCAAAGGGGCGGCGCTTGGGCTGCCAAGCCACCGTTCAATCCGATATCGTCGTTGATGTGCCACCAGAAAGTCAGGTGCACAGACAAGTCGTGCGCAAACGCGCCGAGGCCCGCGACATCGTCATGGACCCCAGCACGCGACTTTATTACGTCGAGGTCACCGAACCCGACATGCACGACCCGTCTGGTGATCTGGAGCGGCTGATCACGGCCTTGCGGACCGACTGGGACCTTCCCGAGCTCGAGGCTGACCTCGGCGTTTTGCGCACCTTGCAACCCGCCCTGCGCAAAGGCGAATGGAAGGTCACGTGTGCCGTGCACTTGGGCGACGACACCTTTAGCCCGCGCATCATGCAAGTCTGGCCTGGGTATTACGAGGGCTCGATCTACGGGCTTGCGGTTGACCTTGGCTCGACCACCATCGCGGCGCACCTGTGCGACCTGCACACAGGCGAGGTCGTGGCGTCGTCGGGCATCATGAACCCGCAAATCCGCTTTGGCGAGGACCTGATGTCGCGCGTTTCCTACGGCATGATGAACGCAGGTGGCGCAGAAGAAATGACCAAGGCCGTGCGCGAAGGCATGAACGCCCTCTTCGTGCAAATCGCCTCCGAGGCCGAAATTGACCGCAACCTGATCGTGGATGCTGTTTTTGTGTGCAACCCCGTGATGCACCACCTGTTCCTCGGAATTGATCCGTTCGAGCTGGGACAAGCCCCCTTTGCGCTTGCCACATCCGAGGCGCTCTCGCTGCGCGGGATCGAGCTTGACCTCAACCTGCACCCTGCCGCGCGGGTCTATATGCTGCCGTGCATCGCAGGGCATGTGGGGGCAGACGCCGCCGCCGTGGCCCTGTCAGAAGCGCCCAACAAGTCCGAAGACCTCGTGCTTGTCGTCGACGTTGGCACAAACGCCGAAATCCTGCTGGGCAACAAAGAAAAGGTGCTCGCCTGCTCGTCCCCGACGGGGCCAGCCTTTGAAGGGGCGCAAATCTCCTCGGGGCAACGCGCCGCTCCGGGCGCAATCGAGCGGGTCGAAATCGACCCGACGACCAAACTGGCCCGCTTTAAGGTGATCGGCAGCGATCTCTGGTCCGACGATCCCGACTTTGCCGCCGAAACCGCACAAACAGGGATCACAGGCATCTGTGGCTCAGGGATCATCGAGATGGTCGCCGAAATGCGCATCGCAGGGATCGTTGACGGACCAGGGTTGATCGGGTCTGCCGAACAAACCGGATCAGCGGCATGTTTCCTCGACGGGCGCACAAACTCCTACAAAGTATATGACGGCTCCGCGACAGGCGGCCCTGTCATCACCGTGACCAACCGCGACATCCGCGAAATCCAGATGGCGAAGGCAGCGCTCTACTCGGGGGCGCGACTGCTCATGGACAAATTCGGCGTGGACAGCGTTGATCGGGTCGTGCTCGCGGGGGCATTCGGCGCGCACATCAGCCCGAAGCACGCGATGGTCTTGGGCATGATCCCCGACGCGCCTCTGGATAAGGTAACATCCGCAGGCAACGCGGCTGGCACTGGCGCGCGGATCGCGCTGCTCAACCGACAAGCCCGCAAAGAGATCGAGGCAACCGTGCATGAAATCCACAAAATCGAAACCGCAATCGAGCCGCGGTTCCAAGAGCACTTTGTGAATGCGTCCAATATTCCAAACGCCGTCGAGCCGTTCCCGATCCTGAAATCCATCGTTGATCTGCCCGATGTGAACCATAATACAGGCGGCGGTGGCGCAGGTGGCGGGCGCAGACGGCGGCGCAGCTAACCCCGCGCGACATATTTCGAAACTCAATTAGGGGCCGCTGCAACACCAGCGGCCCTTATGCATATGGGCCTCACGAAAACATCACGGCCCTGTGAACAGGAAATCCAAAAATAGATGCAACTAAAATGACTTACGGGTCGTTCTTCATACAACAGCCCATGAGGGTTGGCTTAAACTTTAGGAGATACGACATGAATACGTTTACAAAATCTGCACTTCTCGGCGCAACAATGTTCACAATGGTTGGCGCTGCAAACGCTGAATCCCACGCAAGCTCTGCAATGTCATTTGGCTTGGACGCCAACGCATCCATCGCCGAGAATGCAATGAAAGTGCCGACGTTCTCCACACTCGTTGCCGCTGTTCAGGCCGCTGGCCTTGCGGACGAATTGATGGGTGACGGCGACTTCACAGTCTTCGCTCCAACAGACGCAGCCTTTGCAGAACTGCCAGCAGGCACGGTCGAGCGGCTCCTCGCACCAGGTGGTGAAGACGGTCTGATGGCCCTGCTCTCGGCACACGTTGTGCCAACCAGCATCGCATCCGAATACTTCCAGCTTGCCGCAATCGGCAACGCCGACATCGCGCTGAACAACCAGACCATCGAAGGCGTGGCCGGTGGCCTGAAAATGGACACGATCGGCAACACCGATGTGATGGTCATGAAAGACAACGGGTCGTTCTACGTGATGACCGATGACCAGACCACCGACAACCTGCGCGAAGCCGCCAAGATCATTGAAACCGACATCATGTCTTCCAACGGCGTGATCCACGTGATCGACCAAGTGCTTCAGCCACGCAACTAAGCGGGCCGGTATATGTCAGAAAGGTCGCCCCTCGGGGCGGCCTTTTTCGTTTGCCGCCTTGACGCCCCGCAGCGTCCATATTATCCGACAGTCAGGACGCGGGTATGGTGAAAAGGTATCACGAAAGCTTCCCAAGCTTCAGTTACGAGTTCGATTCTCGTTACCCGCTCCAAGCACCTCAACAGCGAACAACGCTATTGCCGAACCTTCGCATGGTTTTGGCGCAAATCACCTGCATTTCACGACCACGCGCTTTGCGCCGACAGATCAGGCCCGTCCGCTTGTCCAAAAATACATGTTGCGACACGAGGCCAGTTTACCTAACGTAAAATGATTAAACCAAGACCATTTTTCATTTTCGCAGCCGTCTTTCGGCCAATTCCTTGAGGTAATACTATGATTTGTTCTGACACCCCCGTCACACTTGGCAATCTGTTCGATATCAACACCACCCAATCCGGCTATCAGGGGGTCGCATCGGTTTCGACGCTCGCCAACGGGAATGCGGTCGTCGTTTGGGAAAACTACGAAGGCAGCACTGCACCGATTATGGGGCAAATCGTTGATCCGACTGGCGCGCTTATCGGAGCGGAATTCGCCGTAAGCGGGGCTGGCACAAGCAGCATCAACAACCCCGAAGTGACCGTGCTCAGCAATGGCAACTTTATCGTCGGATCACTCTCCGACACCGATAGCACCATTCGGGTGTTCGGGCCGACTGGCACGCCGCTGACAACCGAAACCACGCTGTCAGGCGGCAACAGCGAAGCCTTTATCGCGCCCACTTCCGACGGGGGCTATGTGGCGACATATGCCTTCCAGACGCATGGTGTCGCCGGGTCTTACGAGGTGAACGCGATTGTCTACGATAGCAATCACGTTGTGCAATCCAACATCATCGTCGACGATACAGACGGCACGGGCTACCAAGACGGGCCATGGGCCGCGGTGGCGGCTGACGACAGCTTTGTGGTGGTCTGGACAGCCTATGAGGCAACGGGTGGCCATCGTGGCATCTTCGGGCAGCGTTACAATGCTGACGGCACGCTTCTTGGCGTCGAATTCCAAATTCCACCAGGACTGGCCATCGAAGATCACCACATGGCGGACGTCAGGTTCCTCGATAACGGCGAATTCGTCGTCGCATGGACCGTCGAAAGCCAAGCCACCTTTGAAACAGGCGTCTATTTCAACCGCTTTGATGCAAACGGGGTGGCGATTGGCACGCAGGTGCAAGTGAACACCACCAACGATGTCAACATCAGTGAACCCCACATGACCACCCTGCCCGATGGCGGCTTTGTCATCATCTGGAAGGCCAACGGAACACTGGACACCGAAAGCGGCATCTTCGGGCAGCGCTTTGATATCAATGGCGATATGGTCGGTGACGAATTCCACATTAGCCCTGCGGACGGCGTGTTGGTCAATCACCCTGATGTTGCAATGATCAACGACGATAAATTGATCGTGACTTGGACAAGTCAGGGCGAGATTATCGGCCAGATCGTTGAACTGGATAGCGAAGTGCTTGGCACTTCCGGCCCTGACATCATGATGGGAACCCCCAATAGCGACTGGATCAGCGGGCTGGCTGGCGACGACGAAATCACTGGCAAAGGCAGCGACGACTGCCTGTTTGGCGGCGATGGGAATGATACCGTGCTGGGCCTGAACGGCGACGACCACCTTGAAGGCGGCGCGGGCGACGACAGTGTGATCGGCGCAAGCGGCAGTGACCTGATCTATGGTGGCGTGGGCATTGACTATCTGCGTGGCGGAGGCGGCATCGACACAATCTACGGCAACTCTGGCAACGACAATATTGCAGGTGGCGGCCAAGACGACCGCATTTTTGGCGGCGGCGGCAAGGATCTGATCAAAGGTGGCGGCGGTGACGATACGATCAACGGCGGCGGCGGCAAAGATACGATCCTAGGCAAGCAAGGCGATGACGTCATCAATGGCGGGAACGGCGCGGATAACATCGTCGCTGGCACTGGCAATGACATCGTGACAGGCGGCAAAGGGGCCGACGTGATCTTTGGCAAAGGCGGCGATGATGCACTTTTCGGGGCCAACGGCGCTGATACCTTGAACGGTGGCGGCGGCAACGATGCAGTTGCAGGCGGCAAAGGGTCAGATGTGATCTACGGGGGCGCGGGCCACGACATCCTGTTCGCCAATGACAACACATTGACCGCAACCGATACCCACGCCGATAGCCTCTATGGAGGCGCAGGCAATGACGGGCTGAATGGCGCGCACGGGGACGACCTGCTTGTTGGCGGCCTTGGCAATGACGAACTCTTCGGATCGCTTGGGCAAGATATGCTGCGCGGCGGCGGCGGGGCTGACACCTTCATCTTCTGGAGCGCCGCCGAAACACCGACAGGCGCAGGGAACCGCGACGTCATCGTCGATTTTTCCACAGGAACCGACACAATCGACCTCGGCGTCATCGGCGGCACAAATGCGTTCACCTTCATCGGCACGGCTGCCTTTAGCGGGACCGCGATGGAGCTGAACGCCATTTCCAACGGCAGCGAAACCATCGTGCAGGCCGATATCGACGGTGATGGGGCGGCGGACTTCGAAATCGAACTGACGGGGAACATGACGCTCTCCGCCAGCGATTTTATCCTTTAAACGCCGTGTTTTTGTAAGAAATCAACCAATGCGGCCGTTGACCCGTCTTTGTCAGCGGCCGACTGCGCGCCCTCGACAACGGGCTGTAATGCGGTGGCCAGCTCCTTGCCCAATTCAACGCCCCACTGGTCGTAAGAATTCAGGCCAAGCACAACACCCTCGACAAAAACACGGTGCTCGTAAAGGGCGATCAACTGCCCCAACACAAACGGCGTGAGCTGCGGATAAGCAAGCGTCACCGACGGGCGGTTCCCCTGAAAGACGCGATGCTTTGCCTGCCGCCCGCGCGCGTCACCAGAATAGTGATCAGGCACTTTTGTGCGGGCCTCGTCCAGATCGCGGCCCTTCATCAAGGCCTCCGACTGGGCCAGACAATTGGCAACCAAAAGCTGGTGTTGATGATGCAACGCATCCTCGTGCCCGCGGGCCGCCACCATAAATTCGCAAGGGATGACACGCGTGCCCTGATGGATCAGCTGATAAAAGGCATGCTGGCCGTTTGTGCCAGGCTCGCCCCAAACAACAGGGCCGGAATTGACGGGCAAATCGGCCCCGTCCATGCTCACGCCCTTGCCATTACTTTCCATCTCAAGCTGTTGAAGATAGGCCGGTAAGCGACTGAGATTGTTATCATAAGGAAGAACAGCGCGGGTCGCATAGCCGCAACCCTGATTGTGCCAGATACCAACAAGGGCCAGCAATGCGGGCATATTCTCGTGCCATTCGGCCTCACGAAAATGAACATCCATCGCTTGCGCGCCGCGCAAAAACGCGGTGAAAGCATCGCGGCCAATTGCGATCATCAACGACAGACCAATCGGCCCCCATAGCGAATAACGCCCGCCAACCCAGTCCTCGAAACCGAACACGCGCTCGGGGGCAATGCCCATCGCGGCCGTCTTTTCCGCCGAGGTCGAAAGCGCGGCGAATTGCGCGCCAACATCCTTGACAGCCTCACCCATCCAAGCCTGCGCTGTGCGGGCATTGGTCATGGTCTCGATCGTCGTAAACGTCTTGGAGGCCACGATCACAAGGGTCGTCGCGGGATCACAAGCGCGCAAAACCTGCGCAATATCGGAAGGGTCCACATTGCTCACAAAATGGCAGCGCGGCCCGTCATGATAAGGCGCAAGCGCAAGAGCCGCCATCGCAGGGCCAAGGTCGGACCCGCCAATGCCGATATTGACCACATCCGTGATCTTGCCGCCCTGCCCCTGATACGCGCCACTGCGCACAGCTTGTGCAAAATCACCCATGCGATCAAGCGTCGCCAGAACGGCGGGCATCACATCAGCGCCGTCCACAAAAACGGGATCACCATCAAGGTTGCGCAACGCCGTATGCAGCACCGCACGCCCCTCGGTTTCGTTAATCGGCTGGCCCGCAAACATCGCATCACGCTTTGCGGCAACACCCGTGGTCTCCAGCATCTCGATCAGCATCGCGCGGGTGTCGCCGTCAATATTGGTCTTGGCATAATCAAGGCGCATGTCACCTGCCTGCACGGCAAAATCCTGCGCGCGCTCTTGGGTCAGCATATCTTCAATGCGGCGCGCAGACACGTCTTGTGCTTTGGCTTGTAAGGCTTTCCACATGGTCTAGCTCCTCGCCCAATGCACAACCGCATCATTCAGCACGGCAGAAATCGGGGCTTCAATTGGGGTCAATTTGCGCGCACGCTCTAACGCGGCCCGCTTTTCATCTCCGATAATCACAACATGACGGCTCATCGCGCCCTTCAGCACCTGCGCCGACAAAGTAATGCGCGGCTCGGGCGCGTTCGGGGCGCGCATCGCCACCAAAACGTCCGATCCGTTCAACGCCAGATCAAGCTGGTCGGCTTCGGGGAAAATACTCGCTGTATGCATGTCCGCGCCCATACCAAGCAACATCACATTGATCGGCAAAAGCGGGGCAATCCCCGCTGATAGCATGGGCAATTTATCCTCTGGCGTAGGCGCATCAGCGTATAGCGGCACATAGGTCGCCGCGGCCGCTTTCTCGACCAGCAGCCGCTCTTGCAAGAGCTTCGTGTTAGAGCGATCAGAATGAGCAGGAACCCAGCGTTCATCCGTTAACATCACGTTCACGCGGTCCCAGCCAAGATCAACCGCACACAGCGTATCAAAAATCGGACCGGGCGTTGTGCCACCGGGCACAGCAAACGTCACGCGGTCATGCGACAAAAGCGCGGTCTCCAACTCCCCTGCCAAGACATTGGCAAGGTCGATCATCATCATCTCTGCATCAGCGTATTCGTTGAATTCCATCGGATGTCTCTCCTAAAATCGCCGTATTTTCGGTGCACGCACGGTGCACGCTCTGTGCACGTGTTGTGATAGGGCTTACCCCTTCAATTCACGCCACTTGCGACCCTCGCGATGCAAAAGCATCAGCGCATCCTCAGGGCCACTCGACCCCGCATCATATAGCTTGGGCACGTCGTTACGCCCCTCCCAGCCGTTGATAAGCGGATCGGTCCACGCCCAAGCGGCCTCGACCTCGTCGCCGCGCATAAACAGGGTCTGATTGCCGCGAATTACGTCCATAATCAGGCGCTCATAGGCATCCGTGACCTCGTGATCACTATCCCCCAGAGCCTCCGCAAATGTCATATCAAGGGGCACATCAACGAGGCGCATACCACCCGGACCCGGCTCTTTGATCGTCACTTGCAGGTCCATGCCCTCATTGGGCTGAAGGCGGATCGAGAGGATGTTGCGATGCCGTTTTTCGTCGCCCTCAAAGATCGAATGCCCAAGGTCTTTGAAGACAACAGCAATCTCGGAAGTTCTTGATTTCATGCGCTTTCCTGTGCGCAAATAGAACGGAACCCCTGCCCAACGCCAGTTATTGATGTGCACTTTCATCGCGATAAAGCTCTCGGTGAAACTGCGCGGATTTTCGGCATCTTCGCGGTAGCTTGCGCCGTTTGGCCCTGCATCATACTGGCCGCGCACAATGTGGTGCGGATCGACGCCTTGCAGGGCACGGATGACCTTGAGTTTCTCGTCGCGCACCTCGTCAGCACCAAATTGGCCCGGTGGCTCCATCGCAATTAGGCACAACAGCTGCATCAAGTGGTTTTGCACCATATCACGCATCGCGCCCGCACGGTCATAATAGGCGCCCCGCCCGCCAACACCAACAGTTTCGGCAACCGTGATCTGGATATGATCGACGTAGTGATTGTTCCAAAGCGGCTCGAACAGCACATTCCCGAACCTGACCGCCATAAGGTTCTGAACGGTCTCTTTTCCAAGGTAGTGATCAATGCGGTAGACCTGACTTTCGTCAAAGTGATCACGTAGCGATTTATTCAATGCTTTCGCTGACTTAAGGTCACGGCCAAAGGGTTTTTCAACCACAATCCGGCTTTGATCCGTGGCGATTTTATGCGCGTGCAAACGTTGCGCAAGATCGCCAAAAAGGCTCGGCGCAACCGAGAAATAGAAGGCCTGCACAACGTCCTTGCGCACCATGCCAGACAAGGCATCCCACCCCGCCTCGCCTTTGGCATCAATTGGCGTGTAATCCAATGTTTCCAAGAACTTGGCGAGCATCGCGGTGTCGGATTTTTCTGCACCGCCAAACTCGGCAATGCTCTCGTTCACCAACTGTTGATAGCCAGCGCGATCAAGGTCAGACCGCGCCGCGCCAATGATACGTGCACCCTCAGGCATCTGGCCCGAACTATACCGCCGAAACAGACCGGGCAAAATCTTGCGGCGGGCAAGATCACCCGTGCCGCCAAAGATCACGAGGTCAAAGGGGTCGACTGGAATTACGCGTGAGGCCATGACGATTAATCCTGTTTGTTAGCGCTAACGCCGCCTGACTAACCGCAACGCAACTAAAAGTCTAGCACGGCAATTGCCATTCGATCGTCAATTGCGCAGCGCGATTGCTCTTAGGACATGCCAAAGCGGTCGCGCATGAATGCCAAAGCCACCTGAAGCCCGTCAGGCGCAATCCCGTGGGCTGTGCCTTTCATGATATGGGCGTAAACCTCTTTCCAGCCAGCCTGCTGCAAGGCTTCCGCGGCCTCTGGCAATGACTGCGGCGGCACAACATCATCCTCGTCCCCATGGATCAACAGCACTGGCGGCTTGCAAAGCGCTTCATCTTCAAGGGCTTCTGGCTCGAGCAGTCGCCCCGAGAACGCAACAATTCCTGCAACAGCATCCTCGCGGCGCGGCAAGACATGCAGGGCCATCATCGTGCCTTGGCTGAACCCGAGCACCATGACCTGTTCGGGCAAAAGGTCTTCGTCGACCATGACGCCATCAAGGAACGCGTTCAGATCATCTGCCGCACGCATCAATCCCATCCGCGATTCTTCCTCGGACGATCCGTCAATCCACGGGATCGGAAACCACTGCTTTCCCATGGGCGACCCTGCGCAATCCTCGGGCGCATCGGGCGACAGGAATAGCGTGTCAGGCATGTGCTCGGCCAAAGGATCAGCGAGGCCCAATAGATCGGCGCCATTTGCGCCATATCCGTGCAGAAAGATCACCGCTGATCTGATTTCGCCCGAAAGCGGCTCTTTGCGCCCTGCCGTCAATGCTCGTGTCATCAAATTCCATCCCTTTTCTTTTCAGCACCATAGTAGGCCCAGATGATCCGCGCCGCAACCGATCGCCACGGCGCCCAAGCCTTTGCCATATCACGTAATTGTTTGTCTTTGGGGCGCTCTGGGAGATCGAATATCATGCGCGCCCCTTCCTGCAACGCCAGATCACCCGGTGCAAAAACATCCGCGCGCCCTAGCGAAAACATCGCATAGACCTCTGCGGTCCACGCGCCGATCCCCGGCACAGCAGTTAGTGTCTTTAACACCGCTTGCGTTGACATGTCGTGTAGCGCGCCGTAGTCGATCCCCGCGTCAGCCAAGGCATGCACATAGCGCGCCTTCTGGCGGCTCAACCCATAGGCACGCAGGTCATCTTGACTTACCGCCGCGATAGCGGGCGCGGTTGTTAGTCCTGCCGCCTCAAGCTTGTTCCAGACCGCATTGGCAGAGGCCACACTCACCTGTTGCCCCATGATCGCATACACAAGCGGGCCAAATCCATCGGGCTTGAGGCGTAGCGGCAGCGGCGAAAGCCGCGGCACATGCGCAGCAAAGCGCGGTTCCATTTGCACAAGCCACGCTGCCCCCTCGGCCACGTCGTCGGCCGTTCGAATGATCCGCTCGCTCATAGTGAAAGCGCCCAAGCAACGGCCTCTGGCGCGTTGGCCACACGCGCAGCGTCAGGCATCTGGGGTCGCGCAATCATCAAAACGGGGATCCCGAGCCTGCGCGCTGCCGTCAATTTGGTCGCACTTGCGTCACCACCTGCATTTTTCACGACGATCCACTCGATCCCGAGTGCTATAAATAGTGACATCTCCCGTGCGACAGGAAATGGCGGACGACCAATCAGGAATTCGCCGCCCTCAAACGGAAACGGGGCAGTTGGCGGATCAATCTGGCGACAGATTACGCGGCAGCCCTCAAGCCCCGCAAAGCGCGCCAAGGTTTGCCGCCCCGTGCCCAGAAACACAGTCGCCCCTTTGGGGATAATCTGCGCGGCCTCGGTTTCGTCGCCGATTTCGGTCCAGTCATCGCCGTCCTGCGCCACCCAAGCGGGACGTAAAACCTGTAGGTAAGGGATGTGCAACGCCTTGCAGACCCGCGCCGTGCGCTCTGAAATACGCGCCGCAAAGGGGTGTGTTGCATCGATCACCGCTGTGATGCCAGCACTTGCAAGGTAGGCGCGAAACCCGTCTTCGCCGCCAAATCCACCGACCCGCACAGGCAGCGCAAGCGGTGTGGGCGCGCGCGTCGCTCCTGCTAGCGAAGCCACCGCGTCAACGCCCAACCCCGCAAGGCTTTTGCAGATTTCTTTGGCCTCGGACGTACCTGCCAAAACAAGGATCGTCATGCGCCTGCCCTCGCCAAAACCTGCCCCGCGCGGTCAATCACCACAATGTCGTAGTGTGGCCCCCCAAACCTGTCTTGGACCTTGCGCAATGCCGCCTCCGCGACAGCCTGCGCGAGGGGTTCACCCGCAATCTGATAGGCCTCAAGCGCGGTATTCGCGCCCTTGATCCTTGGGTCGTCTATCAGCGCGGCCAAGGCCTCGAAATCAACTTGCGAGCGCCCCGAATGCAAATCAATCGCGCCCTGCGCCAGCTTGCTGATCTTGCCGATCCCGCCGCCGATTGTGACCCGTTTTACAGGGTGTTTGACCAGATATTTCAACATGCCACCCGCAAAATCGCCCATATCAAGCATGGCGTGATCTGGCAGCCCGTAGAGGTCTTGCACGATCCGTTCGCTCGTGGCCCCCGTGCACCCCGCAACATGGGTCAACCCGTCAGCAATCGACACATCAATGCCGCGATGAATAGAGGCGATCCATGCCGCGCAAGAGAACGGTCGCACGATGCCCGTTGTGCCAAGAACCGACAGGCCGCCAACAATGCCCAAGCGCGGGTTCCACGTCTTTTGAGCCAGCGCGGCTCCGCCAGGTATTGAAACCGTGATTTCGATATCTTGGGGCCGCTCGCCCGCCATCTGGTCCACAACGTCTAACATCAACTGTCGCGGCACGGGGTTGATCGCAGGCTCTCCGACCCCGATCGGCAACCCCGCCTTGGTCACCGTGCCCACGCCCTCGCCCGCCTTGAACACGACCCCGCCATCAGAGGCCGCAACCCGCACCACGATCAGCGCGCCATGTGTCACGTCCGGATCATCGCCCGCATCCTTGGTGATCCCGACTTCGGCCCAGCCATCGCCAGCCGCGTGATGGGCCAGCGCAAATGTCGGGGTCTCCCCCTTGGGCAAGGTGATCTGCACATCTTTCGGAAATGCGCCATCCCACAGCCGCGCAAGCGCCGCCTTTGTCGCGGCGGTCGCACATGCCCCCGTGGTCCACCCACGGCGCAATTCTGTTTTTGGCTGCTCTTCCATTCCCCCGACTATAAGAAGCAATCACGATGCCGCCAATCGGCAAATAGAGGTCGTTTGATACCTTTCCACCGCGCGCAACCCGATGCATAAAGAGCCTATGAATTCTGACACACCTCTTCCCGCCCTCGATTGGCCTGTTCTGGAACCCGGATGGGTTTGGCTTTGTGGTGCGGGTCCGGGTGATCCGGGGCTGCTGACATTGCATGCACTGAACGCACTGCGTCAAGCAGACGTGGTGATTTATGACGCCCTCGTGCAAGAAGCGATCCTGTCATGGGCGCCCCAAGCCCAGCATATCTATGCAGGCAAGCGCGGCGGTAAACCTTCGGCAAAGCAGCGCGACATCTCCTTGCAACTCGTTGATCTTGCAAAGGAAGGGAAGCGGGTGCTGCGGCTCAAGGGCGGCGATCCGTTTGTGTTCGGGCGTGGCGGCGAAGAGGCGCAAACGCTCGTGCAGCACAACGTGCCTGTGCGGATCATTCCCGGTATCTCGGCAGGGATCGGCGGGCTGGCCTATGCGGGCATCCCCGTCACGCACCGCGATGTGAACCAATCCGTGACCTTTGTGACGGGCCACGACCAATCGGGGCAAACGCCAAGCGCGCTTGACTGGACCGCGATTTCCAAGGGCAGTCAGGTGATCGTGATCTATATGGGCATGAAGCATATCGCCCAGATCACCGCGAAACTTGTTGCGGCTGGTCGCCCGTTAAGCGAGCCTGTCGCGGTCGTGACCACCGCAACCACGCCCCAACAACAGGTGCTTGAAACGACCCTCGGCACAATTGTTGACGATATCGCCAAAGCCGAGCTTGAGCCGCCAGCGATCATTTGTGTCGGCAAATCGGTGTTGATGCGCCAAGTTCTTGACTGGCAGGGGCAAGCAAACGGGGACGCGCCGCGCAACCTCGATCCATTAGGGCGCGGGCGACCAGCAGAGAGCGCCTGAATGCGGTTCCTGATCGCAGCCCCCGCCTCTGGCAGCGGCAAGACCACGGTGACACTCGGGCTATTGCGGGCTTTTGCGCAAGACGGGCAAACTATCAGCGGTGCAAAATCTGGTCCCGACTACATTGATCCGCGATTTCACGAGGCCGCTTGCGGGCGGCCATGTTTCAACCTTGATGCTTGGGCCATGTCACCGCAGCACATACGAGCGTTGGCGCAGTCAGGGCCGCTGATCGTCGAGGGTGCGATGGGCCTATTCGACGGGGCGCCCCCTGACGGCAAAGGGGCATGTGCCGACCTTGCCGTCATTTTGAACCTGCCCGTTGTGCTCGTTGTGGATGCGGGGCGCATGGCCCAATCTATCGCGCCCATCGTGCAAGGATTTGCGCAGTTTAAACCGGACGTTCAGATTGCAGGCGTGATCCTCAATAACGTTGGTTCGCTGCGACACGAACAGATGTTGCGGGGCGCAATGAGCAAGATTGGCATCCCTGTATTTGGCGTTGTGATGCGCAACGCGGCCCTCAAAATGCCGTCCCGCCACCTTGGATTGGTGCAAGCACAGGAGCGGCCTGACCTTGACGCATTCCTTGACGCCGCCGCCGATGTGGTGCGGCAAAGTGTCGACCTCGACGCGCTCAAACAGCTTGGCAAACCGCGAGCCGCCACGCCGACCCAACACAACACGCCGCCCCCAGCGCAGCGCATCGCCATCGCGCAGGACGCTGCCTTCGCATTTTCCTACCCGCATTTGTTGCGCGACTGGCGGTCTGCTGGCGCCGAGATCACTTTCTTTTCGCCACTTGCCGATGAGGCTGTGCCAGCCTGTGATCTTGTCTACCTTCCAGGCGGTTATCCAGAGCTGCACGCTGGCAGGCTCGCCAGCAACACCACCTTCATGCAAAGCCTCAGAAACATCTCGGAACATACTGATGTTTATGGAGAATGCGGCGGATACATGACGCTAGGAGAAACGCTCGTTGATGCAGATGGCGTCAGTCACGCCATGGCCGGCCTGCTGTCACTTGGCACGTCATTTGCAGCGCGAAAACTGCACTTGGGGTATCGCGATGTCTCGGCAACTGGCGGTCGGTTTCAAGGGGCATGGAAGGCGCATGAATTCCACTATGCGACGACCCTGCACGCCGACGGCACGCCCCTATTCACCGCCTCGGACGCCACAGGCACGCGGCTGGCTGATATGGGGCTGCGACAAGGGCGCGTATCAGGCTCCTTTGCCCATCTGATTGCGCCCGCCTAAAACAGGGATTGCAACCCTGCAATCTCGGGCTTACCGATACGGATATGACATATATTGACGAAGATCGCCGCGCCAAGCGCAATGTAACCGTGCTTGTGGCCGCGCAAGCGTTCCTAGGCGCGCAAATGCCGATGATCTTTGTCATCGGGGGGTTGGCGGGCGGTATGTTGTCACCAAATCCCTGCCTTGCAACGTTGCCGATCTCGTTCATCGTTTTCGGGTCAATGATCACCGCCCCGTGGCTTAGCCCGTGGATGCAACGCCATGGGCGCCGCGCCGGGTTTTTCCTTGGTGCGGGCGCAGGCGCAATCGGGGCGCTGATCTCGGCATATGGGCTTTATATCGGCTCATTCTACGTTCTGCTGGCGGGGTCGCTTCTGACGGGCATCTATATGTCGGCGCAGGGGTTCTACCGGTTTGCCGCCACCGATACCGCATCTGATGCGTTCCGCCCGAAAGCGATTTCCTACGTTATGGCAGGCGGGTTGATCGCCGCTGTGGTTGGACCGCAACTTAACAAGCTTGTGCAAGACGCCTTTGTTGTGCCGTTTCTTGGCACTTACCTCGCGGTGGCCGCGCTTAATTTCTTTGGGATGTTCATGTTCTTTGCGCTCGATCTCCCCAAAGGGACAAAGGGGCAGCCCGTAGACGCCAACGCACCAAAGGCGCGCACCCGCCGCGAATTGCTGCGTGATCCACGCATTGTTGTGGCGATTATCTGCGCGATGGTGGCCTATTCATTGATGAACCTCGTGATGACCTCCACGCCACTGGCCGTGGTTGGCTGCGGCTTTACCAAGAACAACGCCAACGACATTGTCTCGGCGCATGTGCTTGCGATGTTTGTGCCCTCTTTCTTTACGGGTCACCTTATTGCGCGGTTCGGAACCGAAAAGATCATCGCGACTGGTCTTGTGATCTTGCTTGGCGCAGGGATCGTCGCCCTCTCTGGCGTTGAAATGATGAACTTCTTTGCCGCGCTTATCTTGTTGGGGATCGGCTGGAATTTCGGCTTTATCGGCGCGACAACCATGCTCGCAGGCGCACATGAGCCGCACGAGCGCGGCGTTGTGCAGGGTATGAACGATATGATCGTATTCGGCATGGTGACAGTTGCATCACTTGCTTCGGGCGGGTTGATGAACTGCTCTGGCGGCACGGCGCAAGAAGGCTGGACAGCCGTGAACCTTGCGATGGTCCCTTTCCTGATCCTTGCTGGTGGGGCGCTGATCTGGCTGACCACGCAGCCCAAATCAGCCCAGTAAGCTTGCCTTCATAAGCTGCACACCTTGGGCCATTGGCCCGAGTTCCAGCGCACCCTGCACAACACGCTGGGGATCAGCGATTGCGCGCTTTAGCGTGGGTTTTGTGAGGAACCCAGCAAGTGCGACATCCTTTGGCGCCGCCCCCTGCTCAAAGCGCGCGAGAGCCTGCGTTGCAAGGTCGCGCACCCCGTCAGACGTGCCATCGACCAAAGGCTTGCGGCCCCGCTCTTCCAAGTCAGGGATCGCGCGCAAAAAGTTTGCAACACCAACACCATAGCCGAAATCACGCGCGGCTTTTTCGCCCCGAGCGCCCAGCAAACGCGCGGCTGTCCAGATTAGCCCACCAGAGGTAGCGTCGATGTATTCATCAAGATGCGCCGCATCCTCAAAGGCATCCGAATAGATATCCCAGCGCCGCGCCGCGACAAGCGCCATCAGCGTTTTGGCCCCCTTGGCATCAAGACAATCGCACAAGGCGTCGACCACTTCGTGCTTGCGCACCGTGCCGCTCTCGCCGATTTCCTCTAGCGCATCAGCCCACCACTGAAACCGCATTTCCGCGATCATCGGCTCTTTCGTGACCCACGGGGCGCGGGTGACCTGGACGTTGAACGCGTAGAGCGGAAACAGGATGGCGCGCGCAGGCACGCTGGCAGCCATAACCGCGCGAAACCGCTCCGGATCACCGTTTGCGACGATCCCTGCACAGGCATTCAGGCTCACGGCGCAGTTGCCCCGTCGCGGATCAACTTCCAGTTAATCGCCTCGACCAAGGCGTCAAACGAGGCGTCAACGATGTTGGCTGACACCCCGACAGTTGACCAGCGGCGGCTCTGCCCGTCTTCGCAATCAATGATGACGCGGGTCACGGCCTCTGTGCCACCATCGGTGATCCGCACCTTGAAGTCGACGAGGTGCATATCTTCGATCAGCTCTTGATATGGGCCCAAATCCTTGGCCAATGCACGCCAAAGCGCGTTGACGGGACCGCGATCACGCCCGTCGGGACCTTGGCTCTCGGACACGTTCAGCACCTTGTTGCCATTTACCTTCACGACAACAACGGCCTCTGAAAGCGACACCATCTTGTTGCGCTTGTTGCGGCGGCGCTCAACAGTCACGCGGTAGCGTTTTACCTCGAAATAGCTTGGCAGCAGCCCGAGTTCTTCACGGGCGAGCAGCTCGAAACTGGCCTGCGCGGTATCATATGAATAGCCGCGCGCTTCCATTTCCTTGATCCGGTCAAGGATACGGGGCAGCGCAGGATCGTCGCGCGCCACCTCTAGCCCCGCTTGCAACAAGCGCTCGCGCAGGTTTGATTGCCCCGCTTGGTTTGACATGGGCACGATACGGCTGTTGCCGACCACGGCAGGGTCGATATGCTCGTATGTGCTTGGGTCTTTGGCAATCGCAGAGGCATGCAGCCCCGCCTTGTGGGCAAAGGCAGACGCCCCGACAAATGCCGCCTGTTTGGCAGGCACGCGGTTCAAAATATCATCCAGTAGACGGGACGCCTTGCGCATCCCCTTGAGCGCCTCAAGCGTAACGCCTGTTTCAAACTGGCTGGCGTATGGCTCCTTGAGCAATAGGATCGGGATCAGCGTTGTCAGGTTTGCATTGCCGCACCGCTCCCCGAGCCCGTTCAGCGTGCCTTGCACTTGGCGCGCGCCCGCAAGCACCGCCGCCAGTGAATTGGCCACTGCATTTTCGGTATCATTGTGGGTATGAATGCCAAGATGATCGCCCGGAATGCCACTGGCGATGACCGCTTTCGTGATCTCGCTCACCTCTTGGGGCATCGAGCCGCCATTGGTGTCGCACAGAACGATCCAGCGCGCGCCCGCCTTATAGGCGGCATGAACGGCCTCTAGCGCATAAGCAGGGTTCGCCTTGTAACCGTCGAAAAAGTGCTCGGCGTCATACATCGCCTCGCGCCCCTGAGCGACAAGGTAGGCAAAGCTGGCAGCAAGGTTCTCGGTGTTTTCATCCAAGGTTATCCCGAGCGCGGTTTTCACATGGAATTCGTGGCTTTTGCCGACCAGACAAACGGCAGGGGTATTTGCGTTCATTACGGCCGCAAGCACATCATCGTTCTCGGCAGACCGCCCCGTGCGCTTGGTCATGCCAAAGGCGGTGATGACGGCGCGGGTCTTTGGGGGGGCTTCAAAGAATTCCGAGTCAGTCGGGTTCGCCCCGGGCCAGCCGCCCTCGATGTAGTCCACGCCCAACCTGTCGAGCACATCAGCGATGCGGTATTTCTCGGCCGTCGAGAATTGCACGCCTTGGGTCTGCTGCCCGTCGCGCAGGGTTGTGTCGTAGAGGTATATCCGCTCTTTGCGCATCACAAATCCCCCAGCTTGGCCGCGTCAAAATCGGGCCCTTGTGTCCATGTCGCCTGCCCGCCGACATCCGTGACCTGCACGCCCGCCGCATTGAGAATGTCGCGCACTTCGTCCGCGAGCCCCCAATCCTTTGCGGCTCGCGCCTGCGCACGCTGCGCCAAAAGCGCGTCAACGCGGGCGGCGACCTCGGGCGTCACATCCGCGCCCGCCTCGCCCCCGTCAAGCATCGGGATATCTGCCCAATTGCTCACGAAACCAAGCATCTGCATCGCGTGGGCAAATCCGGCAAGCGCCGAGGGCGTTTTGCCTTTGGCCATCACATGTAGCCGCGAAATCGCGCCCGAGGTGTTCAGGTCATTTGCAAGCACGCCTAGGAACTCGGGGTCGGCTTTCCAGACACCCTCGGCCTTAAGCGCCTTGACCAATGCGGGGCTAAACCCGTGGCCTTGCAAAATGCCATACCACTTGCGCAGCGCGGCTTCGGCCTCGCCCTTTTTCTTCTCGGTCCAGTCCATCGGCTTGCCGTAATGCGTGCCAAGCATCACCAAGCGAATGACCATGCCATGCACACCCTGATCCAGCAGATCACGGACGGTAAAGAAGTTGCCAAGCGATTTGGACATTTTCTTGCCTTCGACCTGCAACATCTCGTTATGCAGCCAGACGTTCGCAAAATCGTGGCCGGCGCAGGTTGACTGTGCAATCTCGTTTTCGTGGTGCGGAAACTGCAAGTCATTGCCGCCGCCGTGAATGTCAAACGTGGAGCCAAGCAGATCCAGCGCCATCGCAGAGCACTCGATATGCCACCCCGGACGGCCATACCCCCAAGGGCTATCCCAGCCGGGTTGACCATCACCAGACGGCTTCCAAAGCACAAAATCCATCGGATTTCGCTTATATGGAGCAACCTCGACACGCGCACCAGCGATCATATCGTCAATCGAGCGACCTGAGAGCACGCCATATTCGCTATAGCTTTCGACCGCGAACAGGACATGGCCCTCGGCCTCGTATGCGTGCCCCTTGGCGATCAAATCTTGCGACATGGCAATCATCTGGGCGATATACTGCGTCGCGCGCGGCTCATGTGTCGGGCGCATCGCACCCAGCGCGTCCATATCGTCATGATACCAGCCGATTGTCTCGGCAGTGATATCACCGATCTCGCGGCGGGTTTCAGCGGCCTTTGCGTTGATCTTGTCATCCACGTCCGTGAAGTTGCGCACATAGGTCACCGACTTCTTGCCATAGGTCAGGCGCAGCAGGCGAAACAGCACATCAAACATCAGCACATTGCGGGCATTGCCCAGATGCGCGCGGTCATAAACCGTCGGCCCGCACAGATACATCCGCACATTACGCGGATCAATCGGGTCAAAGTCTTCTTTGCGGCGGGTTTTGGTGTTGTGCAGTCGAATTTGGGTCATGGTGCCTCACGCAGGTATAATGCCAGCGGGCTTAACAAGTTCAGGGATCAGATGAAACGTGAAAGAGCAGCCCGCGACGAATGTCAGCAGGTAATAATGCAGCAAATAATGATTGCGATGCTCTTCATAGCGCAATCATTAGCAGCACGCGCCCTATTCGTCCAGCATTTCCACAAGCTTGTGCAGGGTATTGAGATTACGGGCCGTTGTGGGGACATGTCCGATCACTTGGCCTAGCTTCTCGCCCAGCTTGGATTTGCTGATGCCTTGCGGCGTATGTAGCCAAAGCGTTGTGCTATCCTGCACAAGCCCCTCGCCCGCGACCATCAAAGCGTCTCGCTTTGCGGTATCCACCACGGGCGCAACAAAGCAAAACACTCCATGCACCCCCTTGCCTTCTGGCGGCGCAAACGGACACCTTGCCACAGCGGCGCGAAACGGGCGCGCGGCAATGGCCAGCACGGGCACATCAAGACCATGCACCTCCTTGATCGCCGCGCCCAGATCGGTCGCAATCACCGAAGCATCCCCCGCAGCCTCGATGATCAGGTTTCCAGAGGCGATATAGGTGCGCGGCTGACTTTCGGGCCAGAGGGCCTGACAAATGTCACGCAGCCCCGCCATCGGCAGCTTGTTGCGCCCGCCCACGTTAATCCCGCGCAGTAAAACCACCCATTTTGTCATGCTTGCACCTCTTTCACTTTCGCGACATCATACGCCCATGAACCGCAGTGACGTCAACGCCATATGCCTAGCGATGCGCGGCGCAACAGCCGCCGACCCGACCACCGAGCTGGACAGCTGGAAGGTGGGCGGCAAGATGTTTGCCTGTTTCGGGAACCGCGATGCAACCCGCGTAAGCGTCAAAACCGACAGCCCCGAGACCGCCTCCATGCTGATTGACGCAGGTGCAGCCACCAAGGCGCCCTATTTCCATAAATCATGGGTGTCGGTCGGCTTTGACGCGGACCCCGCAGAGATCGCCCATCGGATCAATGTATCTTACGACATTATCCAAAAGGCGCTCCCTAAAAAGGTCCGCGACGCGCTTTAATCGTAGGCGACAACCTCGAATTCCATGCCGGTCTCATCATGGAAATAGAACCGGCGGCCAGGTTCATAGTCGCCGTGGTTATGTGTTTCCAGCCCGAGCGCTTTGACCTTGGCCTCAACGGCATCCAGATCATCCACAACGATCCCGATATGATTGAGACCTCCGCGTTGCAGGTAATTGTTGTGGGGGGCTGTCTGGGCCTTGCCACCATCGGGGCCTGTATACACCGCGACATAGGCGTCATCCGTGCCGACATGCACCGTGTAACCGCCGTTAATGGCCGTTCCCTCCCAACGGATTTTCCAGTCAAAGAGATCAATTAACATCTGGGCCGTTGCCTTTGGGTCCGCAACAGTGAAATTCACGTGCTCTAGTCTACTCATCAGAAATGTCCTTTTCTTTCAGTGATGAATCGTTTCTAATTTCTCAAGTTAACTTGAGATCAAGAGGTTTTTCATGCGGCAGGGATTAACAATCGGAGATCTGGCCAAACGCACTGGACTGGCAGTCTCTGCAATCCGGTTCTACGAAACCCACGGCATCGTCGCGCCTGTGCGTAACGCGGGCGGGCATCGCCGCTATGGCGGGCATGATCTGCGGCGGTTGTCCTTTGTGATGGCGGCGCAAAAGCTGGGGTTTCCCTTGGCAGACATTGCAGACCATTTGCGCCCGCTGCCCGCCCACAAGGCGCCAAGCAAGGCCGACTGGACCCGCATTTCCAAGACATTCGCCCGCGACATCGAAACCCGAATCGCCGCTCTGACGGACTTGCGCGACAAACTTGACGGCTGCATCGGTTGTGGTTGCCTGTCTTTGAAATCCTGCGCCCTCTACAACCCCGCCGACATCAAGGGGCGCGACGGCACAGGACCACGCAATTTGACACCATTCGCGGGTTGACAGGCGGGCGGCATTTCTATCCCCTCAACGGGATGAAATTATCGAAACGCATCACGCAAATCACTGGCGGCGGCTCTGACGGATGGGACGTATTCTACCGCGCCCGCCGCATGATCGACGCAGGTCAAAATGTCGTTGAACTGACGATTGGCGAACATGATATTCGCACGCATCCTGATATCCTCGCGGCAATGGATCGCGCGGCGGTCTCGGGGCGCACGGGCTACGCCGAAGTGCCGGGATCGTTCGCATTGCGTGATAGTGTTGCCGCCCGCATTGCCGCGCGCACAGGCGTTGCGACCACCCGCGACAACATCCTGATTACGCCGGGGGGGCAATCCGCGCTCTTTGCGGCCCATAGTGCCGTCTGCGATGAGGGGGATACGGCCCTTTATATCGACCCCTATTATGCGACCTACCCCGGAACCATCCGCGGAATTGGCGCGCGCCCCGTGGCTATTCAGGCCCATGCGGCCAACAACTTCCAGCCAAAGGCGACTGACATCGCCGCTGTGGCCAAAGGCGCGACATCGCTGCTGATCAACAGCCCCAACAACCCGACAGGCGTTATTTATAGTGCTGAAACACTCGCCGACATCGCAGGCGTTTGCATCCAGAACGATCTCTGGCTGATCTCGGACGAGGTCTATGACACCCAGATCTGGGAGGGTGACCACCTGAGCCCGCGCGCCCTGCCTGACATGGCCGAGCGCACGCTTGTCATCGGCTCCATGTCCAAAAGCCACGCCATGACAGGCAGTCGGATCGGCTGGGTCTGCGGGCCACCTGACGTGATCGAGCACCTGATCAACCTAGCCACACATACCACCTACGGCGTGCCCGGATACATTCAGGACGCCGCCGAATTCGCTATTGCACAAGGCGCACCGCTTGAGGACGAGGTTTCTGCCCCCTTCAAACGCCGCCGTCTTTTGACGCTCAAGGCGCTCGAAGGGCAAAACGTGGTGCGCGCTGTCCCAGTGCAAGGTGCGATGTATGTCATGCTTGATATCCGCGCGACGGGCATGAGCGGCGAGGAATTTGCAAACGCGCTGCTTGACGCCGAATTGATCGCAACCATGCCCGGCGAGAGCTTTGGCAAGGCGGCCGCTGGCCATATCCGCGTCGCGATGACGATCAACGACGAGGCCTATGTCGACGCGCTCAACCGCTTGGTCGCATTCGCCAAATCCCACGCCAGCTAGGATCACCAGATGACACATCCCGCCGAGACTTTCCGCGCCCTGCACGTCAAAGGGAACCCCTTTATTTTGGGCAATATCTGGGACCGTGGATCGGCACTGATGCTGCAAAACCTCGGGGCCAAGGCGCTTGCCACATCCTCGGCGGCACTTGCTTTCACGCTTGGCCGCCCTGACGGAGAAATCGGGCGCGACGAGAGCCTTGCCCATGCGCAAGACATCCTTTCCGTCACCCGCCTGCCCGTGCAAGGTGACTTTGAAAACGGGTTTGGCGATGATCCCGAGACCTGCGCGCAAACTGTGCGGCTCGCGGCGGAAATCGGGCTGGCTGGCATTTGCATCGAAGATATCATTGCGGGGTTCGGGGACTGCTACGACTTTGATCTCGCCGTCGAGCGGATCCGTGCGGCCAGTGCTGCGGCACGCGCGCTACCCCACGACTTTGTGCTGACGGCAAGGGCGGACGGCGTCATGACAGAGCACTACAATACAGACGAGGCATTGCGCCGTCTGCTGGCGTTCGAGGCGGCTGGCGCGGACTGTCTCTATGCGCCGATGTTGCCTGACATGGCTGCGATAAAGCGGGTTGTCGCGGCAACAACTGCGCCCGTGAACGTGCTCGCGGCGGGACGTTTCACCAAACATTCGGTTGCCGATTACGGTCAGGCGGGTGTCGCGCGGCTCTCGCTCGGGTCGGCCTTGGCACGGGTGACCCATGCAGCAATCCATGACGCCGCAAATGGGATGTTCGGGACTGGTGATCTTGGGCTTTTGGGCGGAGCGATCTCGGGTGATATCGTGGATAACCTGTTAAAACAGCAATAAACTGATGCAAATGAGCCAAAAGCGACCCTAGGTCGCTCTTGGACAAGACGCCCCATCATCGTCGCGCTTCCATACCTGAAATCGGGAGAGCAACATGAACGCGCAGGACGCACATTTCGTTGTGATACTTCGGACCATCGGCGCAAGGCGCGGACGGGCAGCAAGAGGGCGACCGCAGCACTGGTTGGCCTAGTGAACCCTGCCTTTCCCCTTTAAAAAAGTGACCCACCATGACCGATATGTCCGAGGCTTTCGAAAACGCGCCGCAAGGCAAAACCGTTGGCGCACCGCGCCGCTCTGGCGGACGGGCCGCGCGCACCGCCGCACGCGCAGCCCCCCTGCCCACCGATATGCAACCCATCAAGGCGGGCATGTCAGGGGGCCGATACCGCCCGCTGACAGACGACGACATGGGCCGTATCCACGAGGCCGCATTGCGCGCGCTCGAGGAAATCGGGCTTTGTGATGCGCCGCCATCCGGTGTTGACTGCATGGTCAAAGCGGGCGCGATCTACGGCGACGACAAACGACTGCGCTTCCCTAGGGACTTGGTCACCAAGATGCTCGGGATGGCCACTAAATCGCTTACCTTGCACGGGCGTGATCCGCAGTTTGATCTCGATCTGTCGGGCACGCGGGTCCACTACGGGACGGCGGGCGCTGCGGTGCATGTGGTCGACGTTCACGGACGCAAATACCGCGAATCCACACTTCAAGACCTGCATGATGCCGCAAAGATTGTGCAGCAGATGGATAACATCCACTTCCTGCAACGGCCAATGGTCTGCCGTGACATCACCGACAACCGCGAGATGGACCTCAACACAATTTACGGGGCATGTTCTGGCACGAAAAAGCACGTGGGAACCTCCTTTACCGAACCCGATTTCGTCGAAGACGCCCTTGAAATGCTGCACCTTCTGGCGGGGGGCGAAGACAAATGGCGCGCACGGCCCTTTGTGTCGAACTCCAACTGCTTTGTTGTGCCGCCGATGAAATTTGCCACGGAATCCTGCTTGGTCATGGAGAAATGCATCGCAGGAGGCATGCCTGTGTTGCTGCTATCTGCGGGGCAAGCGGGCGCCACCGCGCCAGCGCCAATCGCGGGCGCAATTGTGCAAGCGGTCGCCGAATGCCTCGCTGGCGTGGTTTACGTCAATAGCATCGCGCCGGGGCATCCTGCGATATTTGGCACGTGGCCGTTTGTGTCGGATTTGCGCACAGGGGCAATGTCGGGGGGGTCAGGCGAACAGGCGCTTTTGACAGCGGGTTGCGCACAGATGCACCAGTTCTACGGGCTTCCAGGGGGGGCCGCGGCGGGCATCGCCGACGCCAAACTCCCCGATATGCAGGCAGGCTGGGAGCAAATGGCCTCTAACGTCATGGCAGGGCTTTCGGGGCTGAACATGGTCTATGAAGCGGCGGGCATGCATGCTTCCCTGCTCGGGTTCTGCATGGAATCACTCGTGCTTGGGGATGATCTGATCGGGCAAGCCCTACGCTGCGTGCGCGGGATCGAGGTCAACGACGAAACCCTCGGCTTTGCAACCATGCAAGAGGTCTGCCTCAAGGGGCCGGGTCATTATCTGGGGTCGGATCAAACGCTAGGCTTGATGCAGACCGAATATGTCTACCCGAAAACCGCCGATCGGACCTCGCCAAAGGAGTGGGAGGAACGCGGCAAGCCTGACCTGTTGCGCAATGCCACCGCGCGCAAAGAACAGATATTAAACCAGCCTTCGCAGGCACAGTTTGATCCTGTCACGGATGCCGCGATCCGCGCGCGGTTCAACATCCACCTGCCGCTTTAGCGGGGGCGGCTGATCGTGCCGCCCGACACGGCGGCACGCACGCCCGTCGTGCCTGCACATGACGTCGGCAAGCCACGCGCCACGCGCACCGCAAGGTAGGCAAACGCCTGCGCTTCAAGCATGTCACCATCGAGCCCCACGTCCTCGACAGGCAGAACAGGCATGTCCAATCCTGCCGCGAGCATCGCCATCATGGTCGGGTTCTTGCGCCCGCCGCCTGTCACCAACAACTGCGTAGGCGGCGCAGGGCAATGCTCCATTGCCTTGATGACACCCATCACCGCAGCCGCCGTCAGGGTCGCAACAGCATCCGCATCCGAGAGCCCCTCGACACTTGCGCTAAGATCAGCAAAATCGTCGCGATCCAATGACTTAGGCGGCATTCTGTAGAAAAAGGCATGGGACAGAAACCGGTCTATCAGGTGGTCGTCAACCTCGCCTTCAGCCGCCAGCGCCCCGTCTTCGTCAAACGGCGACCCGCGCCGTGCAAGCATCAAATCATTCACAGGCGCATTCGCGGGACCAGTATCAAAGGCCAGTAGCGCGCCCTCGCTTTGCGGCTTTGGCAGGCGCGGATCAATCCATGTCAGATTGCCGACACCGCCCAAATTCAAAAACGCAACCGGCGCGTCTGCCTTCAGCCACTTGGCCAAGGCGAAATGATAGAATGGCGCAAGCGGTGCACCCTGCCCGCCCATCGTCATATCGGCACTGCGAAAATCCCAAACAACGTCTTTGCCAAGCACGTCAGCCAACACCTGACCATCGCCGCATTGATGGGTGCGCCCGTTATCGGGGTCATGGGCAAGCGTCTGCCCGTGAAACCCGATCAGCTCCGCATCGTCAAACGAACTCAGCACATCAGCGTGCACAGTCTCGATCAGCTCCGCCACCTCGGCCAGACCATCATGGGGCCATTGCCCTAGCGCGCCCTTCAGAACAGCAGCCTCTTGGGGCGAATACGAGCGATACGCACTCTCGCCAAACGCGATAATGTCAACGCCATCCGTCACAAGCATCGCGGCGTCTACGCCGTCAAGCGACGTGCCAGACATCGCCCCCAATGCGCGCACAGGTCCTGATTTTTGCATAAACTGAACATCCACTTTCACTTCGTCAAATCGACGTTTATAGGGTGACGGACACTTTGTGCAGGGAAAATGCAATGACCTACCACCCCAAATCCGAATTTATGTCTGTGATGATGGCGCGCGGCTTCTTGGCCGACTGCACCGACTATCAAGGCTTGGACGATGCGTTGTCCAATGGCGTGGTCCCCGCCTATATCGGCTTTGACGCGACAGCGACCTCGTTGCATGTCGGGTCGCTCATCCAGATCATGATGCTGCGCTGGCTGCAAAAGACAGGGCACAAACCGATCACTCTCATGGGCGGCGGCACAACCAAAGTCGGCGATCCGTCCTTTCGCGCTGACGAGCGCCCCCTGCTGACCGAAGAGAAAATCGACGAGAATATTGCGGGCATCAAACGCGTTTTTGCGGCCTACATGTCCTATGACGAATCGCCTAACGGCGCGCTCATGCTCAATAACGCCGAATGGCTCGACAATCTGAACTACCTGTCGTTCCTGCGCGATATCGGGCGGCATTTTTCGATCAACCGGATGCTGTCGTTTGAAAGCGTGAAGTCGCGACTTGATCGTGAACAGTCCCTGTCATTCCTCGAATTCAACTACATGATTTTGCAGGCTTATGACTTCCTTGAGTTGAACCGGCGTTACGGCTGCTTGTTGCAACTTGGCGGCTCGGATCAATGGGGCAATATCGTCAACGGGATCGACCTGACGCGGCGCGTGCTTGACCATGAAATCTACGGGATGACCTCGCATTTGCTGACCACCTCTGATGGCAAAAAGATGGGCAAAACCGCAGATGGCGCGGTGTGGCTGAACGCCGACTTGACCGCGCCCTACACGTTCTGGCAGTTCTGGCGCAACACGACCGACGCCGACACGGGCCGCTTCCTCAAGCTTTACACAGAGCTGCCAGTGGAAGAATGCGAGCGCCTCGGCGCGCTGGAAGGTGCAGAAATCAACGCCGCCAAAATCATCCTTGCCAATGAGGTCACAGCGATGTTGCACGGCGCGGATGCCGCCGCCGCCGCCGAGGCCACTGCGCGCGAGGTCTTTGAAAAGGGCGGCGTTGGCGACGACTTGCCAACGCTAACCCTGTCAGCGGCAGATATCGCAGACGGCATCTCGATCGTGCAGGTCATCGTGAAAGCAGGGCTTGCGGGCAGCGGCAAAGAGGTCAAACGCCTGATCGCCGACAACGGCGCGCGCCTGAATGACGAACCGCTCACCGATGCAGGGCTGATGATCACGGCTGACATGCTTGCCACTCCGATCAAGCTAAGCGCGGGGAAAAAGCGGCACGCGCTCGTGCAATTGGGCTAACCCGCCAAAGCGGCGATCAGCCAAATCGCCCCCCCTGCGGGCAAAGCAACGCACATCGCGACAATGGCGGCGCCCAACGGTGTCGCCATTGCTGGCGGGGCGTAAACCTTCGCTACGCACTTCTTCTTTGTCTGTTTCATCACACCATTAACGCTCCTTTAGGTTTCTAATTGTTTAACGGGGCCATGACCGGTGCATTGCAACAATCAAATCACTTCACAAACACGCTGCAATCCCTTGGCGTAAAAGCATTTTACGACGACGGTAGTCAGGCGCACTATGTGCAACGCGGGCCTCTCATTTATCTCGCACGCGCGGCACAGTCAGCGCCCTTGCGCGCGGCAAGGGGCATCAATCGCCGCGCAGTCACCGTCATAAATCCCGACACGGCCAACGCGGCGGATCTGCGCGCGGCTGGCTTTCGCCAACTCATGACGCCCGCCAGCGTTGGTGAAATTGATCTGACACAGCCACTTTCGCCGCTCCCAAATTGGCGCGCAAGCCTATGCAAGGCACGCACAAGCGCGCTTACAGTCACGGCGCGACCGCTCGTGATAAACGACGATGCATGGTTTTTTGCCGCAGACACCGCACAGCAAAAAGCCAAGCGGTTTCGCGCCATGCCCCATGCGATTGCGCAGTTCTGGCCAGCAGAACACACGATATTCGTGCAGGCATCACTACGCTCAGAGCCCGTCGCGGCAATGCTATTTTTGGTGCATGGCACAGCAGCTACCTACCAGATCGCGTGGACCAACGCGCAAGGACGCGCCAATTGCGCACATCATCTGTTATTGCATCATGCCGCCACCACGCTTTGCGCACACGGGGTCGCGCGGCTTGATCTCGGGACGATAGACACCGTCAACGCCGCGGGGCTTGCCCGCTTTAAGATTGGCGCAGGCGCGCAGGTCAGGCAACTGGGCGGGACATGGGGCGCACTGCCCCGCATCAGGCGCTAGCAGTGCGGTTTTCGCCATGCTAAGCAGGTCCAAAGCCGCAAAGGACCGCCAATGAACATTCTGCAAATCACGTCGTTTCTTATTGTGCTCGCAGGGGTATTTGGCGCCATCAACTATCTCTACCTCAAATTGCCGTCAGCCATCGGCATTTTGGTCGTCGCACTGCTTGCGTCACTTGCGATATTGGGGTTCGATCTGTTGCTCCCCAGCTATGGAACCGCAGACGCGATCAGGGCCGAAGTGCTGGAAATCGAATTTTCTGATGCTCTCTTGGAAGGCATGTTGGGCCTGCTGCTCTTTGCGGGGGCGTTACATGTCAAAATCGCTGATCTGCGCAAGGAATGGATCGCGGTTGCGCTCATGGCGACAATTGGCATCGGCCTGTCGACGACCATCGTTGGTGTCGGCTTTTCATGGCTCACGGGCATGCCACTGCTGATTGCGCTGGTGTTTGGCGCGCTCATTTCACCGACCGACCCCGTTGCGGTGCTTGGGGTTCTCAAAGAAGCGAACCTCGACAAAGCCCTTGAAACCAAGATCGCGGGCGAAAGCCTGTTTAACGACGGGGTTGGCTACGTGGTGTTCCTGATCCTCGTTGGCTTGGCGTTTCCGACTGGCGAAAACCATAGCGAGGGCTTTGCAGGCGCAATTGAATTATTCCTTGTCGAGGCGCTTGGCGGCGCGATCCTCGGGGTTGTTCTTGGCTGGCTGACCTTCCGCGTGATGCGGCGCATTGACGACTATTCCCTCGAGGTTTTAATCACACTCGGCCTTGCATTCGGCGGATATGAACTGGCGGTTTACCTGCACGTATCAGCCCCCATCATGGCGGTTTGCGCAGGGCTGCTGATCGGGGACGTAGGCACAAAATACGGCATGTCCGAAGAAACGCGGCGCTACGTCGACGGGTTCTGGCGGCTTATCGACGAAATCCTGAACGCCGTCCTGTTCCTGATGATCGGGGTCGAGGTGTTTGCGATTGCTTTCAACTTTGACAATTTCACCGCAGGCATTGCTGCCATCGCGCTTGCGCTTTTCGCGCGCCTTGCCGCCGTTGCCGTGCCGATCCTGATGCTCAAACCATTTCGCAGTTTTAGCAAAGGGGTGATCCCGATCATGACATGGGGCGGGCTCAAGGGCGGCATCTCGGTCGCGCTCGCCCTCTCGCTCCCTGCCAGCGAATGGAAGCCGCTGATCCTCACCGTGACCTATATGGTCGTGGTCTTTTCGATCATTGTGCAGGGTTTGACAGTGGCACGACTGGCCGAACGGGTTGGGCGCGAACCAGAGCTTTTGCCCTGAACAACAGGCGCAATGACGCGCGCCGCGCTGTTTTCCCCTTCACATATGGCTTGTTTGAACGCTTAATTCACCCAAACACCTAGGGGGAGACCACAATGTCATTGATGAAAACACTCGCAAAAGTCGCTATCGGCGTTGCCGTCGCCAAAGGGGTCGCCTCGATGACCCAAAAGGCAGGCCAGCAAAAGAACACAGGGCAACCTGATGACGACGGGTTGTTTCGTGGCCGCCACTCGCCTGACGCAAGCGCGCAAAAGCCGGACCTTGGCGGGCTTGAGAACATGATGGACAACATCCTTGGTGGTGGGTCCAACCAGCAAACCCGCAGCGGCCAGACTGGCGGGATCGGCGGCCTTCTTGAAGGGCTCGCAGGCGGAGACCAACCGCAGCAGCAACAGGCCGGCGGCGGCGGGCTAAACGATATTCTCGGGCAGCTTGGCGGCGCAGGTGGCGGCGGTTTGGGCGGGTTACTGGGTGGCTTGGCCAAGCAGTTGCAGGCAGGCCAATCCCAATCAGAGGGGAGCTTTGGCGAGGTGCTGAACTCGCAGTTCGACAGCAATCCGACCCGCGAAATGCAACCCACGCAAGACCAAGAGGCCGCCGCAGGGCTGATGATCCGCGCAATGGTGCAGGCCGCGAAATCAGACGGCAAGCTTGACGCAGGAGAGCGCGAAAAACTACTCTCGCACCTCGGGGACGTCAGCGCACAAGAACAGCGGTTCGTGCAAAACGAACTGGACAGCCCCGTTGACGTGCAAGGGCTGGCAAGGCAAGTGCCGCGCGGGCTTGAGCAACAGGTTTACGTGATGTCGGTGATGGGGATCGAGCTTGATCAGCAAGCAGAGGCGAAATACCTGCACGAGCTGGCAACCGCGCTGAGCCTGCCGCAGGCGCAGGTCAATGCGATCCACGCAAAACTCGGCGTGCCCGCAATTTACCGCTAACGGGGCGGCCTTTGGACTGGTCAACCGCGCCCCCCCGCCTTAAACGGGAGGGCGTAAACCACTGCGAGGGCGCGCTATGGCGGCATCGACCATTCTTTCACGATGCGAGGCCCAAGGGCTCAGGCTCACCGAACAGCGGCGCACAATTGCAGCCGTGCTAGAGACCGCGACCGATCATCCCGATGTCGAGGAACTTTACAACCGCGCCTCGGCTGTGGATCCCAACATTTCGCTGGCAACTGTCTACAGAACAGTCAAGCTTTTCGAGGAATCCGGGATCCTGGCAAAGCACGAATTCGGGGATGGGCGGGCGCGCTACGAAACCTCGGACCGCGAACACCATGACCACCTGATCGACATGCAATCAGGCGAGGTGATCGAATTTGTCGACGCAGAAATCGAAGCCCTGCAAGAGCGGATCGCGGCCAAACTCGGCTATAAACTCATGGGGCACAGGCTCGAACTTTACGGCGTGCCAATGAAGACCGACACCGATGGATAACATGCGGGGCGCAATCCTGATGGTCGTGGCCATGCTCGGCTTCGCCATCGAGGACAGCATCATCAAACTGATGTCGGCTACGATTTCGTCAGGGCAAATCCTGATCAGTCTGGGACTTGGCGGCGCGGGGGTCTTCGCTGTTATTGCGTGGATCAAGGGCGAGCAGCCGTTCGGACTTTGGATGCTGCGGGGCAACTCGGGGCTGCGCGCACTCTGCGAGGGGGTGGCTGCACTCGGGTTTGTCACATCACTGGCGCTTGTGCCGATTTCACTGGTCACGACAATTATTCAGGCAAGCCCCCTGCTCGTCACCCTCGGGGCCGCTCTCGTTTTTAAAGAAAAAGTCGGACCAAGGCGATGGCTGGCAATCCTTGTGGGTTTGGTCGGCGTCCTGATCGTGCTGCGCCCCTTCGGCGAAAGCTTTGAAGCCGCCGCGCTGTTTGCAGTGCTCGGCGTTGTCGCGATGTCGGCGCGTGATCTCGCGACACGCAAAATCAAAAAGAACATCAGCACATTGCAACTTTCGGTCATCGGATTTCTGGCAACGGTTCCGGCCGGGGTCACTAGCCTGATCCTCGCGGGCGACAGACTGGTGATGCCGGACGGCCAAACAAGCCTGCTTCTGCTGTGCGCCGTCGGGATCGGCGTGCCCGCACTATACTGCATTATTGCCGCGATGCGGATCGGCGAAATCTCGTTTGTGACGCCATTTCGATATTCGCGGATTATCTTTGGACTGCTCTCGGGCATGATCATCTTCCAAGAGACACTCGACGGGTATACCCTGTTAGGGGCCGCGATTATCGTTACCTCTGGCACATATACCTTGCTGCGCGAGGCCCACTTACGACGCACTTCCAAACTTGCCAAAACACCGCTATAGAACAACCGTTACCGCTAACATATCTCTAGGAGCCATCACATGAGCACGATCATTGACATCCATGCACGCGAAATTCTCGACAGCCGCGGCAACCCGACAATCGAAGTTGACGTGATCCTAGAAGACGGGACCATGGGGCGCGCGGCCGTGCCATCGGGGGCATCGACTGGGGCACATGAAGCGGTCGAGCGCCGCGACGGCGACAAATCCCGCTACTTTGGCAAGGGCGTTCTGGAAGCCGTCGAAGCGGTGAACGGTGAAATCGCGGAAAACCTTGTCGGGTTCGACGCGCTTGAACAGGTGGCAATTGACACCGCAATGATCGAACTTGACGGGACACCCAATAAGGCGCGCCTTGGGGCAAACGCGATCTTGGGGGTCTCAATGGCCGTGGCAAAAGCCGCAGCAGAATTCTCGGGCCAGCCGCTCTATCGCTACATCGGTGGCACGTCCGCACGCGTATTGCCTGTGCCGATGATGAACATCATCAATGGCGGCGAACACGCTGACAACCCGATCGACATTCAGGAATTCATGATCATGCCAGTGGCGGCCGAGAACATCCGCGAGGCGATCCGCATGGGCGCAGAGGTGTTCCACACGCTGAAAAAAGAATTGTCCGCAGCGGGCCACAACACAGGAATCGGTGATGAGGGCGGGTTTGCACCCAACTTGAATTCCACACGCGATGCACTTGATTTCATTATGAAATCCATCGAGAAAGCAGGCTATAAGCCGGGTCAGGATATCTACCTCGCACTCGATTGCGCCTCGTCTGAATACTTCAAGGACGGTAAATATGAATTGAAAGGCGAAGGGAAATCACTGACCTCTGCCGAAAACGCCGACTACCTTGCAGAGCTTTGCAATGACTACCCGATCATCTCAATCGAAGACGGGATGGACGAGGACGACTGGGACGGCTGGAAAATGCTGACCGACAAAATCGGCGACAAAATCCAGCTTGTCGGGGATGATCTGTTTGTCACCAACCCTGCCCGCCTCGCGGACGGGATCGCCAAAGGGTCGGCAAACTCCATGCTTGTGAAAGTGAACCAGATCGGAACACTGACCGAAACGCTGCAAGCCGTCGACATGGCACACCGCGCGCGGTTCACCAATGTGATGTCACACCGCTCTGGCGAGACAGAGGATGCAACGATCGCCGACCTCGCTGTGGCGACAAACTGTGGTCAGATCAAAACAGGGTCACTGTCGCGCTCTGACCGGTTGGCGAAATACAACCAGCTGATCCGCATCGAAGAACTCTTGGGCGAAACAGCACTCTATGCAGGGCGTTCGATCCTCAAGGGATGATGGGTTAAAACCCATCCTACGCAGGTGCACCATGACAGCAGATGAGATCATCGCGAAACTCGCCTTAGCCCCCCATCCCGAGGGGGGCTATTACAGGCAAACCTGGGTTGCTGAAAACGACGGGCGACCCACGGGAACCTGCATCTATTTTCTCCTCAAAGGTGGCGCGGCAAGCCATTGGCATCACGTCGACGCGGTTGAAATCTGGCACTATTACGCTGGCGCACCCTTGGTGCTTTCGACCGCAACAGACGATGCAGGGCCAGCGGTCGACAAGGTGCTTGGCCCCGATCTTATGGCAGGTCAGCAGCCGCAGCTGATCGTGCCCACGGGCCACTGGCAAGCCGCACGCACAACAGGAGACTGGACGCTTGTCGGCTGCACAGTATCGCCCGGATTTGACTTTTCAGGCTTTACGCTGGCCGCACCAGATTTCGACATTCCACGCTAGCGCGCCCAGAGGCAGCCAAAGGTATCATGGGCAACGGGCACAACTGCCAACGCGCACATGTGCCACGCAAGCACCTGATTACTCGACAGAACCGGCACATCAAGCCGCGCTTCCAGCGGGGCAATCACATCCAATGTGCGCAAGTTGGTGCAAGACAAAAACACGGCCTCAACATCATAGTCGCGGTGCAACGATGTCGCAGCATCCGTAAGGGACTCCGCAGAAATACGCACAACATTCTGCTCAAGTGGTTCGTCAAAACTGGCAAACCCCGTGACCGTGATCCCTTGCGCGGCAAGCGCATCAATCAGGGTTTGGGAAACCTGCGCCACGTAGGGGCTAATCATCCCGATACGGGTCACATCCAGCGCACGACAGGCCGCAACCAACGCCGACAGCGGTTGGGTGACCGCCCCCGCCGTGACGCCCGCCTTGACCAAACGGGTAATCTCGCCCGCGCCGATCTGGGCTGAGCCTGACGTGCAACCATAGCCGACAACGGCAAAGTCGGCGCCGCGCGGAAACAGGCTTGCCGCTTGGGTCAAAACCGCGGCCATCTCCTGTAAACTGTCCGAGGATACCACCGTGGCCGACGGCACGCGCGTCACCATCAACGGCAATCCGTCAGGCAACAAGCGGCGCATATCAGCCTCGATTGTCTCATCGGATTGCAACACGACCAAGCCCGCACGCAACGGCTCAACAGGCGCAAGTGAATAGGGCAACGCCATCAGATCACCTCCAGCATAGCAGATTGAAACTCCGACAAAAATCGCGGCCCCTGCGGCGTTATCACAATATTCTCTTCATGGACCATGATCTTGCCCGCGCCCACAGCGACACATGGCTCAAGGGTCAGCACCATGCCCGCCTCCAGCACCGTATAATCCTGCGCGATAATTGACGGCCACTCGGTCAATTGCATGCCAAGCCCATGACCAAGCCGCCCCCCTGCCGACCCCGCGCCATGCGGATCGACAACCGCGTTCATCGCGTGAAACAAATCCGCCATGGTTGCGCCCACCTTCGCGGCCTCAAACCCCACATGGGTGGCCGTGATCAACCGCTTATGGGCATCAATCACCGCGTCAGACGGCGCGCCTAAACTGAAATTGCGATCAAAATCACAATAGTAGCCATCCCAAACCAGCCCCGTATCAAGCATCAGGACATCGCCAGCCTCAACGGGTTCGTCACCCGCTGGCGAGATCACATCACCGTAGCCACCCTGCCCCGCAGCGCCCGCAACATAAGGCACAAAATCGGCACCTTCCTCCAGACACAAGCGCTGGAACCCGCGAAACACATCCGCCAACGGATCACCGACACGGGCAATCTCGCTGACACGGGCAAAGGCACGGTTTGCCACGCAACATGCCATTTCAATCTTTGCAATCTCGGCGTCCGACTTCACCATCCGCAACTGGCGCACCAATGCGCCATCAGTGACCAACCGCTCTGCGCCAAGATGTTGTTCAAGCAAGCGAAAGCCCGACAGCGGCATGCGCACATGGGTTTCCATCTGGTCGGGCACACCGATCAGGCCGTCAGCACCGCAAACCTCTCGCAGGGCATCAACCAGCAGGCCAATACCATCGTCGTGATAATCGGGGGCTTGCCATGTGCGGATGTCACGCAACCACGTCTGCCCCATCAGATGCGCGCCAATCGACGGGATCACCGCAACCGGATCACCGATCAGCGGGATAACAAGAAACCAGACCCGAGTAGGGCTTTCCCAAAAGCGGGTCAAAAACCCCGTGAAATAACGAATTTCTGGCTCGGTTGTGAGCAAAAGCGCCGACAGGCCGCGCGTTTTCATCACCGCTTGGGCGCGCACCACTCTGGCGGCAAACTCCGCGTCAGCAAATCCGCGCGGGGCCGCCGTCACCCCTCTTGCTCGCTCAAGATAACAAGCACATGGGACTGCTCATCAAGGCCAAGCGCGTCACGATGTGGCCCGCTCGCCAACAGGCCCGCAATGCCCGCAGCACCCGACGACGATGACGCCAAGCCAATCGGCGCACAGGCATCGCGGCCCGCAGCGCCCTCGTCCTCGGAAATTGTCGCAAACGCGGTCGCATCACGCGCAAGCCCCTTGAGGGCAATCAGCGAAGGCTCTTTGCAATCAAGGCGCCCCATATGAGAGACAGGGCCAGTCGTCGCCTGCGGTGATCCCGCCGCCACAGAGGCAAACAATGCAGGCGCGGCCTCTGGCTCGACCACAACGATTTTAGGCGCATCGCCCCAAATCTTGCGCGCAAAAACCGCACAAGCCGCCGCCAACCCGCCAACGCCCGCCTGCAAATAAATATGGGTGGGCGGCGCATCAATCTGCGTGGTGGCTTCGCGCATCATCACCAAATACCCTTCCATCAAGGTATAGGGGCGCGCGGTGTAACCAGCCCACGAGCTATCTGACAGCAAAATCCAGCCATTCTTGGCGGCTGCCTCCATCGCGCCCGCCATGCTGTCCTCGTAGCTTTCGCCGTGGCGCACGACTGTCGCGCCGATCTCCTCCAAACGGGACGCAAATTCCGCAGGAACCGAGGCCGCGAGGTAAATCACCGCCTCTGCCCCGAACGCCGCAGCCCCCGCAGCAACCGAAAGGCCATGATTGCCCGCACTCGCCGTCACATAGGTCTGCCCGCGCGCGCCACCTTCCTCAGCGTCGCGCGCAATAACATAAGCCGCACCAAGCGCCTTAAAACTGCCCAGCCCCATACGGCCACGCTCGTCCTTGACGCTCACACGGGCGACACGCGCCAATGCAGAAAGCTCTGGCGACGACACCAACGGGGTTTGCCCCGCAACCGGACAGCGCCCCAAAAGGGCATTCGGGCGATCGGCATCGACACTCGGATAAGGAACGTCATCAAGACCACCCACGACAAACCGCCCAACGGCGGCACGAGGCTTTAGTATTTTCATGACCTTAGGCTAACAGCCGATCAGGAAAACGCGAGACAAATTCCGCCAGAATGTCCGCGAATTCCGACAGGCGGGCGCTAAACCCAAGCCAGCGCCACCGCCGCCAGCACCAGATAGCGGCCCGCTTTCGCAATCGTGACCAACAGCAGAAACATCGGCAACGGCTCGCGCAAGACGCCTGCAACAATCGTGATCGGATCACCCACAACGGGCAACCAACTGCCCAGTAACGACCAGCGGCCAAAGCGGCGATACCACTCTTCGGCACGGGCCAGCTTTGCAGGGGGCACAGGAAACCAGCGGCGATCCTGATACCGACGCAAAAAGCGACCCAAATACCAGTTGATCAGCGCGCCAAGCACATTGCCGACAGTCGCAACCAACAGCAGCGCACCCACAGAATGCGCACCATGCAAGAGCAGCCCCACCAGCACAGCTTCAGACTGCATCGGCAAGATCGTCGCCGCGATCAGGGCGGACAGGAATAAACCAACATAGCCAATCATCTCTGCCCCTTCCCCTTTAAACCTTTGAAAAAAGGGGCCCCCCGAAGGGACCCCGTGAGTTTCGCTGATCAGGCTCGTGTTTATACCGCTCGTGTTTTTTGCCTGCGGCCCGATCTGCGCCGGAGGTGAACGCATCCACCTCGGGTCAATGTAGGGCGCGAGGTGTCCCCCCGCGCCCAATTCCTTAGCTACACCCTGACGTGCCGCCACATGTGTTGCACTTCATGCATGTGCCGTTGCGCACCAGCGTATAGTTGCCACACTCGCCACAAGGATCACCTTCGTAGCCCTGCATCTTGGCCTTATCGCGCGCCGAAATCCCCGTGGCCGTGGTAGTGCCCGATGACAAAGACGTCGCAGGCTTGCTCACAACGGCAGTGTCACCAACGACATCGGCAATCGGATCAGCAGCCTGCGCGTCCGCTCCACCCTGCAAAACAACCAGTTCCTGCGGCATGCGCTTGCGCAAATAGCCCGTGGAACTGATCTGGCGCAGCACTTCAAGCGACTTGTTGGCAGCAGCTTCGGACGGGGTTGCAATATTTGACACACCCTCCATCTCGCCGCGGCCAATATCGTCAAACGCAGCGCCCTCGGGCTTTACGTGCGCCAGATCGGTGCGATCTAGATAAGACACAGCCAGCTCGCGGAAGATATAATCCAAGATCGAAGTCGCATTCTTGATGCTGTCGTTGCCCTGCACCATGCCCGCAGGCTCGAACTTGGTGAATGTAAACGCATCAACAAACTCCTCCAGCGGCACACCGTATTGCAGACCAACCGACACCGCGATGGCGAAGTTGTTCATCATCGCACGGAAACCAGCGCCCTCTTTGTGCATATCAATGAAGATCTCACCAAGCTGGCCACCCTCATATTCGCCAGTGCGCAGATAAACCTTGTGGCCGCCAACAATCGCCTTTTGGGTATATCCTTTACGGCGCTGCGGCATCTTCTCGCGCTCGCGATTGCGCACTTCCTTGACAATGATCTTCTCGACGATCTTTTCGGCCAAGACCTTCGCCTTCTCGTGGCTATTGCCGCTCTCGAGGACTTCAGCGGCGTCATCGTCATCCTCAACCAAGGAAGCGGCCAATGGCTGAGACAGTTTAGACCCGTCACGATATAGCGCATTCGCCTTCACACCCAAGGACCATGACAACTCATAGGCCTTTTGACAGTCTTCAATCGTCGCGTCATTTGGCATGTTGATCGTCTTGGAAATCGCACCAGAGATAAACGACTGGGCAGCAGCCATCATATAGATGTGGCTGTCAACGCTCAGATAACGCTTACCTTTTTTGCCACAGGCATTGGCGCAGTCAAACACATTGTAGTGCTCTTCCTTCAGGTGCGGCGCACCCTCTAAGGTCATCGTGCCGCAAACGTGATCGTTGGCCGCATCAATGTCCTGCTTGGAAAAACCAAGATGGCGCAGCAAATCAAAGGTCGGATCATTCAGCTTAAGCGCAGGAATACCCAGCGTCTTGGTGCAGAACTCCTCGCCCAGCGTCCACTGGTTAAAGACGAAACGGATGTCGAACGCCGCCTTCAACGCGCCCTCGATCTTGTCGATTTCCACCTGACCAAAGCCGTGGCCGATCAACGATGTATGGTTGATCGCAGGGGCTTGACCGATTGAACCGTGACCAACCGCATAGGCGATAATCTCTTCGATTTCCGCAAGGCCATAGCCCAGCTTTTCCAAAGCAGCAGGCACGGACTGGTTGATGATCTTGAAATAGCCACCGCCCGCAAGCTTCTTGAACTTAACAAGGGCAAAGTCAGGCTCGATGCCCGTTGTATCACAATCCATCACCAGACCGATCGTACCAGTCGGGGCAATCACAGAAACCTGGGCGTTGCGGTAGCCGTGTTTTTCACCAAGCTCAAGCGCCTCGTCCCATGCAGAGACCGCGATACCCGCCAGACGGATATCAGGGCAGTTGTCGTGATCCAGAGGCACAGGCTTCACGTCCAGATCCTCGTAACCGTCAGCAAGACCAAGGGCGGCCTGACGGTGGTTGCGGATCACGCGCAGCATATGTTTTTCGTTCTTCTTGTAGCCCGGGAACGGGCCAAGCTCGCCCGCCATCTCGGCAGACGTCGCATAAGACACACCCGTCATAATCGCAGTCAGCGCAGCGCCCATCGCGCGGCCCTCGTCACTGTCGTAGCCGAAGCCCATGTTCATCAACAAGCCACCGATGTTGGCATAGCCAAGACCAAGTGTGCGGAAGTCATAGGACCGCTGGGCAATTTCCTTGGACGGGAATTGCGCCATCATAACAGAGACTTCCAGCGTGACAGTCCACAAACGCGTGGCATGCATATAGTCTTCGATCTGGAATTCGCCGTCCTTGTAGAACGTCAGCAGGTTCATCGACGCAAGGTTACAGGCCGTGTCATCAAGGAACATATATTCGGAACACGGGTTGGACCCGCGAATTTCGCCGTCCGCAGGGCATGTGTGCCACGCGTTCACCGTATCATGATACTGGATCCCCGGATCGGCACAGGCCCAAGCGGCATGACCAACAGTTTCCCACAGATCGCGGGCACGAATGATCTTGGCGACCTCACCGTTCTTGCGGTTGATCAGCTTCCAGTCTTCGTCGTTCTCAACAGCCTTCAAAAACGCATCGGTGACGCGGATAGAGTTGTTGGAGTTCTGACCGGACACAGACGAATAGGCCTCGGAATCCCAGTCAGTGTCATATGTCGGGAACTCGATCGACGTGTGACCCTGCTTTGCATAATCCAGAACACGCTTGACGTATGTCTCGGGGATGCACGACTTTTTCGCAGCGCGAACAGCGGCTTGCAGGCCTTCATTCATCTTCGTGTCATAGGCGTCATTCACCGCGCCGTCCCATGCCTTGATCGCAGCAAAGATCGCGTTGAGGTGACGTTCGTGCATCTTGGAGCCAGCAACGATCGACGCCACTTTCTGTTCCTCAAGCACCTTCCAGTTGATGAATTCTTCAATATCAGGGTGGTCGGCATCGACGATTACCATCTTGGCGGCGCGGCGCGTTGTGCCACCCGATTTGATCGCACCCGCGGCGCGGTCACCAATCTTGAGGAACCCCATAAGGCCAGACGATTTACCGCCGCCCGACAGGCTCTCACCTGCGGCGCGCAAGCTGGAAAAGTTCGTGCCAGTGCCAGAACCATACTTGAACAGACGCGCTTCACGCACCCATAGGTCCATGATGCCGCCCTCGTTGACCAGATCATCACCAACCGACTGGATAAAGCAGGCATGTGGCTGCGGATGCTCATACGAAGAATTCGACTTGGTCAGCTTGCCAGTCTTGTAGTCAACATAGTGGTGACCCTGTGCAGGGCCATCAATCCCGTAGGCCCAGTGCAGACCAGTGTTAAACCACTGCGGGCTGTTTGGGGCGGCGCGCTGTGTCGCCAACATATAGCGCATCTCGTCGAAATAGGTGCGGGCATCTTCCTCGGTGGTAAAGTAACCACCCTTCCAGCCCCAATAGGCCCATGCGCCTGCCAGTCGGTCAAAAACCTGACGCGCGGATGTCTCACCGCCAAATGTCGCCCCTTCAACAGGCACAGACCGCCAGAGGAATTCAGGAACACCCTTTTCCTTCACCTTCTTCATTTCGGAAGGAACGCCGGCTTTACGGAAATACTTTTGGGCAATCACATCAGAGGCAACTTGGGACCAACCTTCGGGGATTTCACAATTGTCGAGTTTGAAAACGATTGTGCCATCTGGATTGCGAATTTCCGATGTTGTCGTTTTAAACGCGAGCGCTGCATATGCATCTTTACCAGCGCTTGTGAAATTCCGTTCAATCTTCATGGCCCGTTGCCCCTATCCTGTGCGACCGACGTTGCGGTCTGAAAATATACAGCGCCCGTCGTGACGGGCGCGCCGATTGCCAGATGTCGCAGCATTTGGAGCAGAATTGACCACGTCAATCGCTCACAAATATGAGTCAGCCTCTGGCATTGCCTGTAACTGCGTCGTCGCTGCGCGGACACTACATTTGGTGCTAATTCATCCGGCTCGCACTACCTGACGCATCGGCCCCTAGAGCGTCAACGAATTTTTAACACAATTTGTGGATTAAAATTGTTGACGTTCCACTACATATTGTGGGGCTGGCAGGGCAAACGATTCATCCCCCGACTTGTCCACAAAAGGTTAATGAATGCGGCAAATCGAGAAAGGCAGAGAAACAGGGAACTTAGCCCAAACGGTTCAACCACTGCACGAAGCTTATCCACCGCGCCGCGTTTAGAATCGGCCAGTCAGGGCAATTTCCAACCTGTGCAAACAGGCGACACCACCTCTTGCACACCCCCATCCCCCCGAAATGCAAAAAACCAGCCCGAGGGCTGGTCTTGATGCCAATCCGCATGGTTGCGGTGGTAAATGGTCGGGGCGATAGGATTCGAACCTACGACCCTCTGTTCCCAAAACAGATGCGCTACCAGGCTGCGCTACGCCCCGACTAAGCGCTTCCTAATGCGAGTTATCGGAATTGAAAACCCCTAAATCACGTTTTTATTCACAAGGTGAAATTGCACCGTCGGTGATCGCGGGATGCTGCAAAATATCGCCTGCTTTGATGTTCAAACGGGCCGCCATGCCCCCGTTTATCTCCAGAACAAACGCCACGCCCTCACCGCCGTCGATCACGGTTTCGTCGAGCGGCACGGCATTTTCGTGGATTTCCAGAATCGTGCCATCAGGCGCCGCAAACAGCATATCCAGTCCGATGTAAGTATTGCGCATCCAGAATGTCGCGTGTTGCGGGGCGTCATAGACAAACAACATGCCCGACATCGTCGCCATCGCCTGCACATCCATCAGGCCGCGGGCGCGCTCTTGGTTATCGTCTGCCACTTCGACCGTAAAACGGGCCTGCCCGAAATCACCCATAACCGTCACTCGGTCGGGCGCACATAGCGCAGCAGCCATCGACGCCTGAAGCGCGAAAATGCCACTCAATATATAGCTTTTCATTTTGAAACGGTTTCCCAACTGACAACATCCACGGCCATGCGGCCACGATTGCCCTCAATCAGGCGCAGGCCAATGGCTTCACCTGCCTGCAAATCCGATAATCCGCAGCGACGCAAGACTTCGACGTGCAAAAACACGTCAGCAGGGTCGCCAAATACATTGGCAAACCCGAACCCCTTGCCCTTATCAAACCATTTGATTCGGGCAGGTAGCACGGGCTGGGCTGCGATTTGCGCGCTCGTGAATTCCGCCATATCGCGCAGCGCTGGCCCCTCCGACAGGTCGACAGGCGGTGAAAGCGTGATGATTTCGACGGCCTGCATGCCCCGCTCGGAGCGCTGCACGCGCATCTCGATCAGCGACCCGTCAACCACGGACCCCTGACCAAAGTTACGTAACACATTTGCATGCAACAATATATCAGGTCCGCCAAGATCACAGACAACGAAGCCAAACCCCTTGCCCGGGTCGAACCACTTCACGACACCTGTCATAACTTGGCCAGTTTGGTCCTGATCTTCGGGCGTATTCATTTTTATTTTTCTATCTCTGGGGGCGCTGTCGAGACAACGCCCGAAAATTTCACGATACGTGATCACCACCAGATTGTGCCGCCTTTTTCAACCCTTAGATTTCACGAAGCGTGAAATTTAGGGGTGCAATCGGATCACCTTCCATGCGGTTTTACTACCTTCACGACGCCACTGGAAGCGGTCGTGCAACCTGAAGGCTCCATCGGCCCAAAACTCGATCTCTTCGGGGGTGATACGGAATCCACCCCAATTTGCTGGCCGTGGCGGGTTCGTGCCAAGGCTTAACGTGAGTGCGGCAACCTTGGCCACCAGCGCCGCACGCCCGTCCAAGGGGCGCGACTGCTCAGAGGCATGCGCCCCCAGTCGGCTCTTGAGGGACCGCGACTTGAAATAGGCATCGGCCTGCGGACCGTCCTCTTTCACAACCGTGCCACGCACCCGAATTTGACGGCGCAGCGATTTCCAATGCATCACAAATGCCGCCTTGCCCGCGCCGATAATCTCCTGTCCCTTCTGACTGTCATAATTGGTGTAGAATACGAAAGCATCCGTTTCGATTTCCTTAAGCAGCACCATGCGCGCATTTGGCATGCCCGTGGCATCGACAGTTGATAAGGCAATCGCATTCGGGTCGTTCGGCTCGACCTCGGTTGCTTCATCCAGCCAACGTTGCGCGATCACAAAAGGATCATCGCCTGCAAAAATTCCGGTGCGGTCACTCATAGCCTTGCCCTCTTGTGTCATTTCATTTGCACGCTCGAGTCTTGTCGCGGCGCTGTCAATCACCTAAACCGATCCCATCCAATGACCAATGCGGGAGCAGGTAAATAATGACGTCAAATCTGATGCAAGGGAAACGCGGGCTGATTATGGGCCTCGCTAACGACAAATCTATCGCTTGGGGCATTGCTAAGGCCTGCGCCGATGCGGGCGCTGAACTGGCATTCTCCTTCCAAGGCGATGCGCTTAAAAAGCGGGTCGAACCCCTTGCCGCCTCCCTTGGCTCCGATACCGTGTTGCCTTGTGACGTGTCGGATATGGATAGCGTCGATAAGCTCTTCTCGGATCTCGAAGCAAAATGGGGCAAGCTCGATTTCGTCGTGCACGCTATCGGCTTCTCGGACAAGGGCGAGCTGCGCGGGCGTTACGTTGACACCTCCCGTGAAAACTTCCTGACCTCGATGGACATCTCTGTCTATTCCTTCACCGCCGTTGTGAACCGCGCGGAAAAGATGATGAACGAGGGCGGCTCTTGCCTGACACTTACCTACTACGGCGCAGAACGGGTTATGCCCCACTACAACGTCATGGGTCTGTGCAAGGCGGCGCTCGAGGCCTCCGTGCGCTACATGGCAGAGGATTTGGGCAAAGACGGCATCCGCGTCAACGCTATCTCTGCGGGCCCGATCAAGACCCTCGCCGCCTCTGGCATTGGCGATTTCCGCTACATCCTGAAATGGAACGAGCTGAATTCACCGCTGCGGCGCACCGTGACAATCGACGATGTGGGCAAATCCGCGCTGTATCTGCTGTCAGACCTCTCCAGCGGCGTAACCGGCGAAGTGCACCATGTTGATAGCGGCTACCACGTGGTCGGCATGAAGGCCGTCGACGCGCCTGATATCTCGACAGTCTAAAGGAACGCTTATGACCCTTGCAGGTTTCCTTGCGGTTGCATTCCTTCATTTGCTCGCTGTGATCAGCCCCGGACCGGCGGTGATCATGGCGGCAAAAACGGGTGTGAGCGAGGGACTGCGCACGGGGGTCTTCCTTGCCATCGGTCTGGCGCTTGGCGCGGTGATTTGGGCTTTCGCGGCCCTCTTCGGTCTTGGGGTGGTCTTTGCAGCCGCCCCGCGCCTGCTGTTTGCGCTCAAGCCGTTCGGGGCGGGCTACCTGCTCTGGCTGGCCTACGGGTTCTGGCGCGACGCGGACAAGCCGCTTCCCCTTGGCGACACGGGCAAAGCGGCGCGCACCCCGTTTGGCGCCTTTCGCCTCGGGGTTTTCACCCAATTGACCAACCCGAAACCCGCAATCCTGTTTTCCGCCATCTTTCTAGGAACAGTGCCGCCAACTACCCCGCTTTGGGTTTACGGCGCGCTGCTTACCGTTGTCTTCATTAACGAAGTTGCGTGGAACACCTTTGTTGCGCGCATTTTCTCGCTTGCGCGGACACGCACTGCATATCTCTCCCTGAAATCAATCCTCGACAAAACCTTCGGCGGGCTGCTTGCCCTGCTCGGGGTCAAAATCGCCACCACCTAAGGACCGCTGCCATGACAGACCAATTGCCTCACGAAAAAGGGTTCCACATCTCTTGGGACCAAATCCACCGCGATAGCCGCGCGCTTGCTTGGCGGCTCGACGGCAAAGGGCCGGACAATGGCGCTTGGAAAGCCATCGTCGCAATCACCCGCGGCGGCATGGCCCCGGCCATGATCATCGCGCGTGAACTTGACGTGCGGACAGTGGACACAATCTCGGTCAAATCCTACCACTCCAGCGGCGGGGCCGCAGACGAGCGACGCAACGCAGAAGTGCTCAAGTCACCTGACGCGGATATGATGGGCGATGGCACGGGCATCCTGATCATCGACGATCTCGTCGATAGCGGCAAAACACTTGAATTGGTGCGCGCCCTGTTCCCGAAAGCACATTGCGCCACCGTCTATGCCAAACCGCAGGGCGAACCGATGGTTGACACCTTCATCACTGGCGTCTCCCAAGACACATGGATCTTCTTCCCGTGGGACATGGCGCTGCAATACGTCGAACCATATCGCGGCAAAGACTAAAATGTCGGTAACACGCACCCGCGCGACCTTCGCACCGCCCGTCATGGAGGCGCGGCGCTGGCTTGCGGGTGTGCACCACCCAAGTGATCGACCACTGCTCAACGTCAGTCATGCCGCGCCTGTTGACCCGCCGCCCCTCGCGATGCGCAAGGCCATTGCAGACATCGTGATCAACGATCCCGAAGCGCATCTTTACGGCGCGGTGCTCGGGCTCGACAGCTTGCGTGCCGAAGTTGCGGCGCAGTGGAACACCGCTTACGGCGGGACCATCAGCGACGATCAAGTGGCGATCACTTCGGGCTGCAACCAAGCCTTTGCCGCCGCAATCGCCAGCCTTTGCACCGAGGGCGACGAGGTCATTGTGCCTGTGCCCTACTACTTCAATCACCGGATGTGGCTCGACATGGCGGGGGTGAAAACCGTGGCACTCGACGCAGGGCCAACGCTGATCCCAGACGCCGCGCAAGCCGCAAAGCTGATCACGCCGCGCACCCGCGCAATCGCGCTTGTCAGCCCCAACAACCCCGCAGGCGTCGAATATCCTGCCGAAACGTTGCAAGCGTTCTTTGATCTCTGCGAGAAACACAAAATCGCACTGATCGTCGACGAAACCTACCGCGACTTTGACAGCCGCACCGGTGCGCCGCACGCGCTCTTCAAGAACCCCGACTGGGGGGATACACTGATCCAACTCTATTCGTTTTCAAAGGCTTACAGACTGACAGGGCATCGGGTTGGCGCCTTGATCGCCAGTCAGGCGCGGCTATCAGAGGTCGAGAAATTTCTCGACACCGTCACGATTTGCCCCAACCAGATCGGGCAGCGGGCGGCACTCTGGGGGATGCAAAACCTAGGAGACTGGCTCGCAGGGGAACGGCTGGAAATCCTTGATCGCAGGCAGGCCATCCAAGACGGCTTCCCCACGCTTGCTGCTAAAGGGTGGACGCTCAAAGGGTGCGGGGCGTATTTCGCTTATGTGCAGCACCCGTTTGACATACCCTCCGACCAACTGGCGCAAAAACTGGTGCGCGACATCAGCGTTCTCACGCTTCCTGGCACGATGTTCATGCCGTTGCATGTGGCAGGCGGGGCAGATCACTTGCGGATCGCATTCGCCAATATTGACCGCGCAGGGGTCGATACCCTGATCAACAGGCTCGCCAGCCTCTAGTTCTGGCGGGTCAACCGCACATCAAAACCAGCCGCACCAAACTGCATCGCGGTCATGCGCTGGGACCCCGACACATCATAGGTCAGACGCACATCAACCGATTTGATGTAAAGCGGTGACAAGTGACCGGGGCCATGGGTGACAGAATAAGCCATCTCGCAGATCAACTCACCGCCCGTTTGGGCCTCACTCACAGGCACAATCGCAATCGCGCGGCGACCATCGTAAAACCGCAAGGTACGCGGGCAACCCCTTGCGCCAATCAACTGGCCAAGGGCGGCGACGGGATCAACAACAGGGGAAGGCACTTTGGCAATATCGGATAGATCAGTGCGCTCGTTCTCAGGGGAAATCACAACCTTGGTGGCCTGCCCGCCAGCAAAATCCACCGCAATGTCACGGGCTTTGCGCGATGAACGGCTCGCACTTTCATAGGACACACCACCGCGCGACACCGCAACAAAGCTGCCGTTGAAAACACCCAGCGGCGTGTTGTCCATCGTGGAGCTGATCTTGGCCGCGCCACCACTTTCCTCATAGGTCAGCGTGCCAAGCACCCGATCACCAAGGCTAATCGCAAAGCTCTGGGCATGCGCCGCCCCACTTGCCAAAACAAATGCGACAACGGCAACCCGCTTCACTGTGAAAAACTGCGCGAACATAAGCAAAATCCTATTTTTCTGGCACACTATGCAAATTCGCAGCGCCCCGAAATACGCAATTTACGCGCAAGCAGTGTTTCGCCGTCAAACCGCCGACCTCAAATCGCTGTGAAATAGGGTAAACTTAGCACCGCCAGCGCGCGGCTCCCCTTGCACCCCAAGGCTTTGCGCCCTATCCATTTGCGACAGCCCCGAGGGGCCACATGTATTTGACGGATAAGGCTGGAAACCATGGCGACCAAAAGCAAAAATCGGTATTTTCTCTGGATCATCATGGGTCTGATCGTGGTGGGCCTTCTGGGCTTTGGCACGGGCGGCCTGTCTGGCAATATCCGCAACATCGGAACCGTTGGTGACAAGCAGGTTTCGGTTGTGCGCTATCAACGCGCCCTCAACGAACAGCTTCAGGCCTTTCAGGCGCAACTTGGCACTGCCATCGGCTTCCAGCAGGCCCAAGAGCTTGGCATTGATCAAGCGGTGCTTGCGCAGGTCGTCTCCCAACGCGCGCTCGACAACGAGGCAACAAACCTTGGCATCTCTGTCGGGGACGCGCGGGTGCGTGACGAGGTCCTGAAAATCCCTGCCTTCCGTGGCATCAGCGGCGATTTTGATCGCGAATCCTACCGCTTTGCACTGTCGCAATCCGGGTTGTCGGAGGCCGAGTTTGAAACAAGCCTGCGCGAGGATATCGCCCGCACGTTGCTGCAAGGCGCAGTTGTCGGCGGCGTGCCCGCCCCCGAGGCCTACGCTGAGGCCCTGAGCCAGTTTGTCGGCGAGGCCCGCGCAATCACCTACGCGATGCTGACAGCCGACGATCTGACCGCCCCCGTTGCGGGCGCCACACCAGAAGACTTGCAAGCCTACTTTGACGGCAATCCAGACGCATTCACCGCGCCAGAGCAGCGTGACATCACCTATGCATGGCTGTCACCCGACATGATCCAAGGTGCGATCCAGATCGACGAACAAGCGCTGCGCGACCTCTATCAAGAGCGGATCAACGACTTCATCGTGCCAGAACGGCGCTTGGTCGAGCGGCTCGTTTACGTTGACACCGCCGCCGCCGAGGCCGCCAAGGCCAAGCTGAACGAGACCATCGACTTTGACCAACTTGTCATCGAGCGCGGGTTGGAGCTTGCCGACGTCGACCTTGGGGACGTCTCGCGCGAAGACCTCGGGTCTGCCGCCGATCCGATCTTTGCCGCGTCAGCGGGCGATGTTGTCGGGCCGCTCAACACCTCCCTCGGGCCTGCGCTGTTCCGGATGAACGCGGTGCTCGCCGCCGAGGAAATCACATTCGAAGACGCACAAGAGGATCTGCGGGTTGAGTTGGCCGCCGCACGCGCGCGCCGCGTCATCGACGACAGCCGCGACCGCATCAACGATTTGCTGGCAGGCGGGGCCAAGCTCGAAGACCTAGCCGAACAGACCGACATGGAACTGGGCACAATCGCGTGGTCTCAAGACACCCAAGACGGGATCGCCGCGCATGAAGAATTCCGCGCCGCCGCCGCCGAGATAACCGAAGGCGCCTACCCCGAACTGCGCGAACTGGCTGACGGGGGCATCTTCGCGCTACGGCTCGACGGGATTACCCCCCCAACCGTGCGGCCAATGGCAGACGTCATGGACGCCGTGCAGGCAGGCTGGAGCGCACAAGCAAAACAGACGGCCCTGCTGGACCAAGCACGCGCAACAGCGGATGACATCGCGCCGCTCACTGGGTTCGAAACGCTCGGGCTGAACGGCACAGGCGAGCCTGCGCTTACACGGCGCGGCTACGTCGAGGGCACGCCACCCAGCTTCCTCACTGATGTATTCGACATGGAAACAGGCGACGTCAAAGTCATCGACAACGGCGCAGGCGTGATCATTGTGCGGCTCGACGGGATCAACGCACCCGACGGAAACGACGCCCAGACCATCGCGGAAAAGCAGGTCGCAGCCGACACCGCCGCCGCAGGGATCAGCCAAGACATCTTCGAGGCCTTCTCAGCTGCGGTGCAAGTGCGCACTGACGTCGAAATCAATCAGGCCGCGGTCAACGCCGTGCACGCCCAACTCCAATAGGCGAACTCAATGGCGCTCTTCCCCGACTTCGAGACCTTCGCACGCGGCTATAACGCGGGCGAAAATCAGGTGATCTACGCAAGGCTCGCTGCCGACATGGACACGCCCGTGTCCCTAATGCTCAAACTCGCGGATGCTGGCAAAAACGCCTTTATGCTTGAATCGGTGACAGGTGGCGAAGTGCGCGGGCGCTTTTCCATCGTCGGGATGAACCCCGATCTGATCTGGGAATGTCGGGGGTCCACCAGTCGGGTCAACCGGAACGCGCGGTTTGACGAAACCAGCTATACTGACTGCGCATCCGATCCGCTGACCGCGCTGCGCGAACTGCTTGCCGAGAGCAAAATCGACCTGCCCGCCGACCTGCCCGCAGCGGCGGCTGGGCTGTTTGGCTACTTGGGCTACGACATGATCCGCCTTGTCGAACACCTACCCAATGTGAACCCTGATCCGCTTGGGCTGCCCGATGCGATGATGCTGCGCCCCTCTGTTGTGGCTGTGCTTGACGGGGTCAAAGGGGACGTGATCCTCGTCGCCCCCGCTTGGGTCAATTCCGACCTGTCGGCCAAAGCGGCCTACGCACAGGCTGCCGAACGGGTGATGGATGCGCAGCGCGCCCTTGATCGGCCCCTGCCCGCCAACCGCACCCTGTCGGACGCGCGCGAAGTGTCGCCGCCTGTCTCCAACTTCAGCCACGAAAACTATCTGGCCGCCGTCGAAACCGCAAAAGATTACATCCGCGCTGGCGACATCTTTCAGGTTGTTCCCTCACAGCGCTGGACCCAAGAATTCGTCGAACCGCCCTTCTCGCTTTACCGCAGCTTGCGGCGCACCAACCCGTCACCGTTTATGTTCTTCTTCAACTTTGGCGGCTTCCAGGTGATCGGCGCAAGTCCCGAAATCCTTGTGCGGGTTTTCGGCCGCGAGGTCACGATCCGCCCCATCGCAGGCACGCGACCACGCGGCGCAACACCTGCGCAGGACAAGGCCAACGAGCTTGACCTGATGGCCGACAAAAAGGAACTGGCCGAACACCTGATGCTGCTTGACCTCGGGCGCAACGACACAGGCAAGGTCTCCAAGATCGGCACGGTTAAACCGACCGAACAATTCATCGTGGAACGCTACTCACACGTCATGCACATCGTGTCCAACGTGGTCGGTGAACTCGCCGACGACCAAGACGCGCTCTCTGCGTTCTTTGCAGGCATGCCCGCAGGGACAGTGTCAGGCGCGCCAAAGGTGCGGGCGATGGAAATCATCGACGAGTTGGAGCCAGAAAAGCGCGGCGTTTACGGCGGCGGCTGCGGGTATTTCTCGGCCAATGGCGACATGGATATGTGCATCGCGCTGCGCACAGCCGTGCTTCAGGACGAGAAACTCTATATTCAGGCGGGCGGCGGCGTGGTCTTCGACAGCGACCCCGAGGCCGAGTATCAAGAGACCGTTCACAAATCCAACGCGATCCGCAAGGCGGCGGCAGATGCGGCCATGTTCAGGTCAGGCAATTCCTGATCCGAACGGTGCACGCGCGGTGCACGCTTGGTGCACGTAAATCACAGGCCTTATTCGGCCTGTAAAATCGCGGACACAGGCGCAAGTGCGACCTGTCCCGAACGGTTCGCCGTGCCCCAAAGTTGCAGCGCAGAAATCGTGTCGGGTCGAATACGCGCAAGCAATATCACACCACTTTCCTGACGGGCGCGAAATGCGGCCTGATCCAGAAAGCGGCGGATGACGCGGGCATCCTGCCCCTCGCTATCGAGATCACGAAAGATGACGCCAGCAGGCACATCCAGCTTTTCAGCCTCGCGCATTGCAGTGTTCAACCCTCTGGAAACGCTCACTAAACCACGTCCACTTTCAGCGAGACCCAAAAGCGCCTGATCAATCACCGCGCGGTCACTCTGCAAGCCACCTTCACCCGCATCAAACAGAAGGACGGTGTCTGGCAGTGCTGCAAATGTGGCCTCGAAGGCAATCTCGACGTCCGTCGGTGCTGCGCCCGCAGGCAAAGCGGCCTGCACCCCGACCTCGATCCCCGCGCCGCGATATGCCGCCATCATTTCAGCCGCATCAGGACGTGACGGATCAAGCACCACAGTCACAGGGAAGTTTAATGTTTTCAGTGCATTAACCGCCCCATTCAACGACCCGTCATCAAGCAGAACCAGCGACATCAACGGCTTGTTTTCGGGGTTCTCAAACGGGCTGGCAAAGCGCACGATCGCGGGCGCATCCTCTGGAATTTCCGCCGCTTCGGGCACGGTTTCTTCCACGACCTCTGGGGTCACAATGCGGTTTACTTTCACCCCGCTCACGCCCGTTGGCATGCTCGGTTCCGCACTATCTGCGCTTGGCAACGTGATGACCTGCGGCGCAGTTGGCGCCGTGTCCTCAGGCGTCACAATTGATGGTGCAGGCAGGGCAACAACCTCCTCCACAATCGGGGTCGGAACCGCGATATCTATCGTTGACGGCATCGCCTCTTCTTCATCAGAAACCGCGATTTCGACGGGGGTCGGCACGGCTGCCGGCGCGGTTGAAATCGTCAAATCATCTTCGTTTACAGGGACTTGCGGCGCAATCGATTGCGGGTTCGGAAGCACTGGTTCCTCATTGGCGGCAATCACCTCGGGCGGGTGAAGTGCCTCCATCGGCTCCGAAATATCCTCGACCTCAATCGCGGCGACAGGCACATCCGCAGAGGCGGTATCGGCCATCGGCTGCGTCACCTCGATTTGCGGCGTGGCGACCCGCGGGGCGGCATTTGCATCCTGTGGCGTGGCATCGGTCATATCCGCAACATTTGCAGGTGACTGGCTCGTTGTCGGGTCCGCGCTTTCAGGGGCTGTGACTTGCGGCGCGGCAGGCGGCGTATTGCCCGCAGGTTGCTCTGTCGCCAAAGACGCCACGCCCAAAGACGCCCCGCCAACAACCAAGCCACATAATCCACCCGTAAATAAGCCTCGTAACACGCAATTGTCCCCTCGGATTTGTCAGACCGACCTTGACGCTACCCCGCCTGTCAGCCCATGTAGGTTGCACTATACCTTTACCCTGCAAGGGATCGGTAGCCCCTATTTCACGACACTAGGCGAACACATGCTGCTTTTGATCGATAACTACGACAGTTTCACTTATAATTTGGTCCATTACCTCGGGGAATTGGGCACAGACGTCGTCGTGCGGCGCAATGACGCGATTGACGTGCAAGAGGCGATGGCGATGAACCCTGCGGGGATTATGCTGTCTCCCGGGCCGTGTGACCCTGCGCAAGCGGGTATCTGTCTGGCCCTGACGGAAGCTGCGGCAGAGACAATGACACCGCTGATCGGCGTCTGTCTCGGTCACCAGACAATCGGCGAGGCTTTTGGTGGCAAGGTCGTGCGCGCAGGCGAGATCGTGCACGGGAAAATGGGCACGATGCACCACACTGGCAAGGGGCTGTTTCGCGACCTGCCCAACCCGTTCGAGGCCACGCGCTACCACTCCTTGATCGTCGAGCGCGAAAGCCTGCCCGACTGCCTCGAAATCACGGCAGAACTCGACAATGGCATCATTATGGGGCTGCAACACAAGACTTTGCCGATCCACGGCGTGCAGTTCCACCCCGAAAGTATTGCCTCCGAACATGGTCATAAGATGCTGAAAAATTTCACTGATTTGCTAAAGGTTCCCGCATGAGTGACGCGCTAAAGCCCTTGATTGACGCCGCAGCCAACGGCCCGCTGACCCGCGCGCAGGCAGAGACCGCCTTTGGTATCCTCTTTGACGGTGATGCCACGCCAAGCCAGATCGGTGGCTTTCTGATGGCGCTGCGCACGCGCGGCGAAACCGTGGACGAATACGCCGCCGCCGCAAAGGTGATGCGCGACAAATGCCTGCCTGTCAAAGCCCCCGCTGACGCCATGGATATCGTGGGCACAGGCGGTGACGGCAAGCACACCCTCAACATCTCGACCGCTACGGCCTTTGTGGTTGCGGGCGCAGGCGTGACGGTCGCAAAACACGGCAACCGCAACCTGTCGTCCAAGTCTGGCACGGCTGACGTGCAGGGCCAGATGGGCATCAACGTCATGGTTGGCCCCGATGTCGTCGAGCGCGCCATTGCAGAGGCCGGTATCGGCTTCATGATGGCCCCGATGCACCACCCTGCGATCAAGCATGTGATGCCAACGCGGGCCGAACTTGGCACGCGCACCATCTTTAACATCCTTGGGCCTCTGACCAATCCTGCGGGGGTGAAATGTCAACTTACTGGCGCATTCTCGCGCGCATTGATCCGCCCGATGGCAGACACGTTGCTGCAACTGGGCACAACATCCGCGTGGCTTGTTCACGGCTCTGACGGAACCGACGAGTTGACGATCACAGGCGTATCATGGGTGGCACAGATCAAGGATGGCGCAGTCACCGAATTCGAGATCACGCCTCAGGACGCAGGCCTGCCCGTGCATCCGTTCAGCGCGATTATCGGTGGCACGCCAGAAGAGAACGCCGATGCACTGCGCGCGCTCCTCAACGGCCAAAAAGGCGCGTATCGCGATGCCGTTTTGCTGAACGCCGCCGCCGCACTTCTTGTTGCGGGCAAGGCTGACGACCTGCGCAGTGGCGTTGCATTGGCGCAAACAAGTATTGATAGCGGCGCGGCCCTGAACGCGCTGACAACCCTCGCTCAGATTTCACAAGGCAAAGCATGAACGTTCTCGACAAAATCAAAGCCTATAAACTAGACGATGTTGCCGCGCGCAAAGCGGCCACTCCACTTGGTGAGGTCGAAGCCCGCGCCGCAGATGCCAGCCCGACACGCGGGTTTGCGGCCAGCCTGCTCGATGCCTCGCGCGAGGGGTATGGCCTCATTGCCGAGGTGAAAAAGGCCAGCCCGTCCAAAGGGTTGATCCGCGCCGACTTTGATCCGCCCGCGCTTGCGCAAGCCTATGAGGCCGGTGGCGCGACCTGTCTGTCGGTGTTGACAGATGCCCCTTCGTTTCAAGGCGACGACAGCTATCTGGTCGCGGCCCGCGCGGCCACATCCCTGCCCGCCCTACGCAAGGATTTCATGTATGACACCTACCAAGTCGCCGAGGCCCGCGCCCTAGGCGCTGATTGCATCCTGATCATCATGGCCTCTGTGTCTGACGCGCAGGCCCAAGAGCTCGAGGATGCCGCATTTGCTTGGGGCATGGATGTGCTGATCGAAGTGCACGACGCCCCCGAACTGGAGCGGGCAACGGCGCTGAAATCCCCGCTCATGGGAATCAACAATCGCAACCTCAAGACATTTGAGACCTCTCTGGATACCACCCGCACCCTCTCGCGCATGGTCCCCGCCGATCGGCTGATCGTCTGCGAAAGCGGCCTGACAACCCCCGCTGATCTGGCTGATATGGCGCGTTACGGCGCGCGCAGCTTCCTGATTGGCGAAAGCTTGATGCGTCAAGACGATGTCGCGGCCGCGACCCGCACGCTACTGGCCAATCCGCTGACATCTGGCGGCATGTAATGGCGGACAAGCTAAGCCATTTTGACGCGGCGGGTCAGGCCCATATGGTCGATGTGTCCGGAAAACCGGTCAGCTCCCGCATCGCGGTGGCCGAGGGCCATATCACCATGACGCCCGAAACCCTTGCCCTTGTGAGCGAGGGGCGCGCTGCCAAGGGCGATGTGCTGGGTATTGCTCGTCTTGCGGGGATCATGGGCGCCAAGAAAACAGCCGAGCTGATCCCGCTGTGCCATCCGCTTCCGATCACCAAGGTGACCGTTGACCTCACCCCTGACCCCGCCCTTCCCGGTGTGCGGGTCACAGCCACGGTCAAAACAACGGGTCAGACAGGCGTCGAGATGGAAGCGCTCACTGCTGTCTCTGTCGCAACCCTCACCATTCACGACATGGTCAAAGCCGTGCAAAAAGACATGGAAATCGGCGGCATCCGCGTCACCCTGAAAGACGGCGGTAAATCGGGGCGCTTCGAGAACTCATGATCCCAACCGCTGACGCTCTCGCTTTGCTCTTTGATCTCGTCGCGCCGCTTGAAACCGAGACCGTGCCTTTGCGCGAGGCGGCGGGGCGTGTTTTGTCGCAGGCCGTGCATGCCCGCCGTGACCAGCCGCCCTTTGCGGCCTCTGCAATGGATGGATATGCGGTTTGTGACGCGGATGCACATGCGGGGGCTACGCTGCGTGTCATTGGAGAAGCAGCGGCGGGGCATCGCTTTGATGGAGAGGTGACGCAAGGCACGGCGGCCCGTATTTTCACAGGTGCGCCAATGCCAACGGGCGCGACCCGCGTGATCATACAGGAAGATGTCACCCGCGATGGCGACATGATCACCCTTGGAGAAACTCTCGACACGAATGCCTATGTGCGCCCCGCTGGCGCCGATTTTCGCAGCGGTGATCCTATCAACGCCCCCCGTGTCCTGAGCGCGTCTGACATCGCCCTGCTTGCAGCGATGAATATCGCGAACGTGCCTGTGACGCGCAAACCGGTGGTGGCGATCATCGCCACAGGTGACGAATTGGTCCAGCCCGGAGAAACGCCCGCGCCCGACCAGATTGTTGCATCCAATAGCTACGGGCTTGCGGCGCTCTTGGCGCAGCACGGTGCAACCCCGCGCATGTTGCCAATCGCGCGCGACAATACCCTGTCACTGGAGTTGGCCTTTGACCTTGCAGCCGATGCGGATCTGATTATCTCGATTGGCGGGGCATCTGTCGGGGATCACGACCTCGTCGGACATGTCGCCGCGGCCAAGGGCATGGAGCGCGCATTTTACAAAATTGCGATGCGCCCGGGCAAGCCACTGATGGCGGGCAAGATGGGCAAGGCTGTGATGATCGGATTGCCTGGTAATCCCGTTTCGGCAATGGTCTGCGGTCATATCTTTGTGCTGCCTGTACTGCGCAAGATGCAGGGGTTGGCCGCTGTTGCCGCCCCGCGTATTACCGCCAAGCTGACAAACACACTCGGCCCGAACGGCCCGCGCGAACACTATATGCGGGCAAGGCTTGATGACAGCGGGCTGCACGTATTCGAGCGGCAAGATAGCGCCCTGTTGACCGTCTTGGCAAATGCCAACTGCCTCGCGGTGCGCGCGCCCAACGATGGCACGCGCCTCCCCGGTGATAGGCTAGAGGTCATCAAACTCGCCTAGTGCGCCTAGGAGCGTTGACACAAAACAAGAACATGCGTAGAACGTATGCAAAACGTGTCACCATGCGGGGAGCCGATTATGCTAACGAAGAAACAACTCGACCTGTTGGAATTCATTCACAAGCGGGTGCAACGGGACGGCGTGCCGCCTTCGTTCGACGAGATGAAAGAAGCGTTGGATTTGCGGTCCAAATCCGGCATCCATCGGTTGATTACGGCCTTGGAAGAGCGCGGCTTTATCCGCCGCCTTGCGCACCGTGCCCGTGCCCTCGAAATCGTGAAACTTCCCGATTCAATGCAGACGAAAGCGGGCTTTTCGCCGCGCGTCATTGAAGGGGACCGCCCCGATAGCATTCCCGCGACCGCCAAGACCGTTGAAATTGCCGCAACAGAACTGCCTGTGATGGGGCGCATCGCGGCAGGCACGCCGATCGCGGCTATCTCCGAGGTGTCCCACAACATCGCCGTGCCACAGGCCATGCTTGGCCAAGGCGCCCATTACGCCCTTGAGGTGCGCGGTGAATCGATGATCGAAGCGGGCATCAATGACGGTGATGTGGTTGTCATTCGCGAAACTCAAAACGCATCCAACGGCGATATCGTTGTGGCCTTGGTCGAAGATCAGGAAGCCACGCTCAAGCGGTTCCGCCAGACCGGAAGCACCATCGCCCTCGAGCCTGCAAACGCGACGATGGCAACGCAGGTTTACCGCGACGATCAGGTGAAAGTGCAAGGAAAGCTGGTCGGCCTTATCCGCACCTACTCCTGATGTGTCGATAGAGCGAGAATGCGACTGCTCCGCTGCCCCTGATGGGCCATGTTCCATGGGCGGCGGCCCGTCACGTCACTTGCTGTTGTGATCGCAAGGTCGCCATTGTCCATGAGGTCAAGCGCAAGCGCCCCCGTGGCGCGCATCGTTTTGAGGTCATAGACAACGCATGGCCGCGTGACCGCGTCTATGCCGTTCAACACCAGAACATCCGCGCCGTCACAATCATTCAGGGCCGCAAGCGCGACTTTGCCCGACACCTGAAGCACGCGCCAGCGCCCGATCTCGACCATTGTACGCCTGTTGATTTGTGCCGCGCCGCTACGATTGGCCGCCATCTCTTGCGAGGCCGCATCCCCGTCATTCTCTAGCCAGATGCCCGCAACAAAGCTGTTTCCCTTGGCTTTGTTGAGCGCGCGCCCCTCATCGCGCATCACGCCAATCAGGCTCCCGTTATCCGCGATCAACACGGCAGGCCGCGTGGACTGCATCCAGAGAACTCCAGCGCAGAGCGCGATTGCGCCGCCCGCCATCCGCGCCTTACCTTGCCATAGCGCCAGCCACAAAAGCCCCAGCGCCAGCAAGGGCAACACACCAGATTGCGGCGCATGGATTTTCCCGACACCACCCTCGATCGCCGCCACTCGCGCAGCCACATAGAGGATCCACAATAACCCCTTTTCCATCACCCACAGGGCGACGCCCCATAGTCCGAATGGCGCAAGACAGACCGCCATAACCGCAGCGGGCATCACGACCGCCCCCATCAACGGCACGCTCAGCACATTGGCCACAAGACCAAAATGAGCGAACTGGTTGAAATGGGCCGCCGCGAACGGCGCGGTCGCCAGCCCCGCCACCCCTGATGACAACACCACCGACAACACGACACGCGCCCATTTTGGCAGCCGTTGCAGGTCAAACCGGCGCATCTGACCGAAGACCAACACAAGCGCAGTCGTTGCAGCAAAAGACATCTGGAAACCGGGACCAACAAGGGCTTCTGGCTGGAACAGCAGCACAAGTGTCGCCGCCATTGCAACCGCGCGCAGCGTCAGCGCCCGTCGATCAAGGATCACCGCCACCAGCATCACGGCCACCATGATATAGGCCCGCTCGGTCGCCACACTCCCCCCCGAAAGCGCAAGATAGCCCGCGCCAACAATCATTGCGACCACTGCCGCGACCTTCTTGGTGGCCACCCGCAGCGTTATCCACGGCACAAGCGCAAGCCCGACCCGCAACACTCCAAAGACGAATCCGGTCAATAGCCCCATGTGCAGCCCCGAGATTGCCAGCAAATGCGCAAGGTTGGTCGCCCGAAGTTGCGCAATGGTCTGTTGGGACATTGCTGATCTGTCACCAGTCATGATTGCGGCGGCAAACGCACCCGCCTCCCCCTTGATCTCGCGGCGCACAGCATCGGCAAGGGCCATACGCTGGGTGAAAATCCACAAGCCCAATCCCCGTTTGCTCACCGCCTCAAGCCGCAGCACGGGGTTGCGCGTATAACCAACGCCGCCAATTTGTAAAAACCACGCGTGGCGCTGAAAGTTGAACCCATACGGCTCGGCGGGGCCAGCGGGGGGCGACAAATGGCCCGTGGTCATCACCACGTCGCCCGGGTTAAGCACCGCGCCCCATTGGTTGCCATGTAACGACACCCGCACCCGCTCTGGGGTTTTATGGGTTTGCATCCGCGCAAGGTGAACGCGATCCAGCGTCAGGCGGACCGCGTCACTGCTCGAGCGATCAATATTGACGATACGGCCCTCGATTGGCCCGTAATAGCGAAACGAGAGAACAGGTGCAGCGAGACTTTGGGTGCGATATTTCGCAGCGCAAGCCCCAAGCCCGACCAGACATAGCGCCACAAGAAGAGGCGCAATCGACGTGCGGATAATGCGCGCGACCAGTAACAGCAACACCATCGGCAGCGCGAGAGCCACAAACACAAGCGGATCAGGCTCGGTCGGCAAGGCGAAATAGCCGCCAACACCGATGCCAATAAACACAGGTGTCCAGCAGAACAAATGACCGCGTTGGGCCAACAGGGCTATTTCAATGTTCGCAAGTGCCCGCACTTGTCTCTCGCCCCTAGCCTTAGTATCCCCGCACCACACCAGTCATCATTCGTTTATGATGATGAATAAGAGGTTAATTTCATGTCCCAAGATCCCGTCGTCACCCGCTTTGCCCCGTCACCTACAGGTGCGCTTCATATTGGGGGCGCTCGCACCGCCCTTTTCAACTGGCTTTACGCGCGTGGTCGGGGCGGAAAGTTCCTGTTGCGCATCGAGGATACCGACAGAACGCGCTCGACGGACGAAAACACGCAGGCGATCCTTGACGGCCTGACGTGGCTGGGTCTTGACTGGGACGGCGAACCGACCAGCCAGAACGACAACGCGGCCCGCCACGCCGAGGTCGCCAATCAAATGCTGGCGCAGGGCGATGCCTATAAGTGCTTTGCCACGCAGGACGAAATCGAAGCCTTCCGCGAAAAGGCGCGCGCAGACAAGACATCGACGCTCTTCCGGTCCCCGTGGCGCGATGTGGCAGATGCCGATCATCCCGACCTGCCCTATGTGATCCGCGTCAAGGCGCCCCGTGAGGGCACAACAACCCTGACAGACGAGGTGCAAGGCGATGTGACGTGGTCAAACGATCAACTCGACGACATGATTCTGCTACGCTCTGATGGCACGCCCGTCTATATGCTGGCGGTTGTTGTGGACGATCACGATATGGGCGTGACCCATGTGGTGCGCGGCGATGATCACCTCGCCAATTCCTTCCGTCAAAACCTGATTTACACAGCGATGGGTTGGACCAAGCCTGTTCTGGCGCATATTCCGCTCATTTTCGGGCCTGACGGCAAGAAATTGTCCAAACGGCATGGCGCGACTGGCGCGGCTGAATATCAGGCGATGGGCTATCCCGCAGCGGGCATGCGCAACTACCTGACGCGCCTTGGCTGGAGCCACGGCGACGATGAATTTTTCACAGATGCACAAGCGCAAGTGTGGTTTGATCTGAAAGGCATTCGACGGGGTGCGGCCCAATTTGATCTTAAGAAGCTCGAAAACATCTGTGGGCAGCATATTGCCGTTATGGATGATGCTGCATTGCGGCGCGAATGTGAGGCTTATCTGGGTGCCGCTGGACTGCCCGCATTGACACCGACACAATCTTTAGGGTTAGAATCCGCGCTTTACTGCCTCAAAGAACGCGCAAAAACATTTCCGGAACTTATTGAAAAAGCACACTTTGTCTTGACGTCCCGTCCGATAACACCAGACGAGAAGGCGGCAAAACAACTTGATACAGTATAATTCTGAGTGAAATTTATTTTTTAATCTTATCTTACTCATGAAAAATTTCAAAAAATCAAACCCTCTTGATGACTATCCTGAATCCTAAAATTATTTGTGAAAATTAGTCAAAGGTTTTTAAAATCAATTAATTTATTTTTCTGAGATTAGCTTATTTAATAAAACTAAATAAGGAGCTATAAAATACCATTAACGAATCAGTATAGTTAGAATATTCTAACTATACTGATTCGTTTTTTTGATAAATATTTTTTATGGAATAAAATAAATAAATGTTTGTTTTGAAGACACGATAGAAATATTTAACTTAGAACATTCAAATTATTGTTTTTAAACCAAATTCTTGAATTCTAATCCAAAAGGCAACCATGAAAAAACTATATTGGAGTATATTTGTATTGCTAGCCATGTTTAGCTGTACAAGCCAAACCGAGACAGATAATACTACTGATGATACTACTGACACT
>CAKZNT010000046.1 GCA_937132065.1 uncultured Loktanella sp. | reverse complement strand
GGTCACGTCAACAACCCCTGCGTTGTCGAAGAAGAAATGGGCATCTCGTTTGAAGAGCTGATCGAAAAGCACTGCGGCGGTATCCGTGGCGGTTGGGATAATCTCAAGGCGGTTATTCCGGGTGGCTCGTCCGTGCCAAACGTGCGCGGCGAAGATATGCGCGATGCGATCATGGACTTTGACGGCCTCAAGGAAAAAGGGTCCTCTCTTGGCACGGCGGCGGTCATCGTGATGGATCAATCCACCGATATGATCAAAGCGGTCTGGCGGTTGTCCAAGTTCTACAAGCACGAATCCTGCGGCCAATGCACCCCGTGCCGCGAGGGCACTGGCTGGATGATGCGCGTCATGGCGCGGCTTGTTGAAGGCAACGCAAGTGTCGAAGAAATCGACATGTTGCTTGACGTGACAAAGCAGGTTGAGGGCCACACGATTTGTGCGCTTGGCGATGCGGCGGCGTGGCCAATTCAGGCGCTGATCAAGAACTTCCGCGGCGAGATCGAAGAGCGGATTGCCCATAAGCGCGGCGTCATCGCTGCCGAATAATTTATGAGGGGAAGGGGGCGTCAACGGGTTTGACGCCCCCTTTCTCATTTACGAAAGGGACGGGCACATGCGCAGGATCTGGGACGGCTTTCTGAGCCTGATTGCGGCAATCGCGACTGTCGCCATTTGCGGCGTGCCCGCATGGTTCACCTATAAGGCAATTGATGCAGGCCTTGCGCCCGTTTGGGTCTGGGCTGCTGTGGCTGCCCTCGCAGGCGTGGGCGTTATCATGACCCTCGCATTCCTGCGCAAAGCGGCCTCGGGCGTGAGCCCATCGCGTGAACGCCCCCGCCGATAACGGGTGCAATTTCAACGGCTTTAGGGTATTCACCTCAAAACGGTCGGGAGAGACATGATGCAAGATTTCGCAAGCTACGGATGGGCGCTGGCGGCGGTCGCACTTTATGGTGTGATGGCGCAGGTTTTGAATGCCGCGACAGGCATGAAAAAGGGCGCACATAAAATGATACCGGGCGAAAGCTATGTGCCTGATTTCAGCAATCCATCCTACCGCCTTGATCGCACCTATATGAACTCAATCGAAATGATGGTGTTCTTTACGGCGCTGGTGCTGACGGCAATCATGGCAGGGGCGGACCCGCTCTGGGTGAACTTGCTTGCGGTGATCGGGCTATTGCTACGGGTTGCTGCGAACACTCTCTATCTTAGCGGCAAGGGCGGCCAATACGGTGGCCTGCGCACGGGGCTGAATATTGGCGCGGCGCTGGTGAATATCCTGCTCGCCTTGCTCACATTTGCAGCCGCCGTTTGGTATCATCAGTAATGCAGCTTGCTGAACTCAATGTCGGGCGCTTGATCGCCCCAACGGACGACCCCCGCGTTGCCGACTTTATGAATAACCTCGACCGGATCAACGGATTGGGCAAGCGCATGCCCGGATTCGTCTGGATGATGGAGGGCACATCTGGCGCGGGCAATACAGAGGCCAAGATCAACGGCGACGACCAGTTCGTGCCGAATCTCTCGGTCTGGCGTGACGCGACTTCGCTCGAGACATTTGTTTTCAAAACCCTGCACACCAAGTTCATGGAACGGCGGGCGGAATGGTTCGAGGTGCTCGGGTCGATGCACTTTGTCATGTGGTGGGTTCCTGACGGGCATCAGCCAAGCCTTGAAGAGGCGCTCGCGAAACTTGCGCACCTGCAAGAGCATGGCGCATCGGCGGAAGCGTTCGGTTGGGATTATTTGCGCGAAAACATGCATCCCCCCGCATAAACCCGCTGCTTTTTGGTGAATTTGGTGTCTGTTATTGAATAACAGGGCAATGAAGCCGACATATCACCCCAAGAAGGCGCCACCACTGGCGTCCTAACGGAGACGATTTTCATGAATAAGACCGCACTCTTGATCGGTGTCATCGCGATGGGCCTGACGGGCCTTGCTGGCGCATCGTCCGCCAAGCCCGCCCTCAAAGACGTGGCCGCCGTGCGCGAAGGTATCATTGCGACAGGCATGGCCTATGAGATCACCCAGAAATGCAGTTCGATCAGCCCCCGCTATTTCCGCGCGATCGGCTATCTTAACACATTGAAAAGCCACGCAAGAAGCTTGGGCTACACCAATGCAGAGATCGACGCCTATGTCGACAACAAGGCCGAAGAAAACCGACTCAAGGGGATCGCACGCGCGCGTCTTGCCGATTTGGGCGCAGTGTCGGGAAATGGTGACAGTTATTGCACCGTTGGCCGCACTGAAATGAGCCAAAATAGCGTGATCGGGCAGCTATTGCGCTAGGATTTGCACGTCACTCTTACCAAAACATGAATGACCACCCCGAAAGATACGAATTTCAGGGTGGTTTTTTTATCAATCCGACTGGCATCGCGGCCCGTGTCGCGTTAGAACCGCCCCAATGCCCGCGCTAGGGTTTCTATCCGCGTGGGACAACGGAACATAAAGGCTCGCCATGTCTGATCTGAAAAAAGTCGTCATTGATGGAACCGAGGTCGAAGTTGATGGGGCGATGACCCTCATTCAGGCCTGTGAACAGGCGGGCGTCGAAATCCCGCGTTTCTGTTATCATGAACGTCTTTCTATCGCCGGTAACTGCCGCATGTGCCTTGTCGAGGTTGTGGGCGGTCCACCAAAGCCAGCCGCGTCTTGTGCGATGCAGGTCCGCGATTTGCGCCCTGGTCCCGAAGGGCAGGCGCCCGTTGTGAAGACAAATTCCCCGATGGTCAAAAAGGCCCGCGAAGGTGTGATGGAGTTTCTCCTGATCAACCACCCGCTCGATTGCCCGATTTGTGACCAAGGCGGCGAATGCGATCTTCAGGATCAGGCCATGGCTTACGGCGTCGACTTCTCCCGCTTCCGCGAGCCAAAGCGCGCAACCGACGATCTTGATCTTGGCCCGCTGGTCGAGACCCACATGACCCGCTGTATTTCCTGCACCCGCTGTGTGCGCTTCACGACCGAGGTCGCGGGCATTCACCAGATGGGCCAGACAGGGCGCGGCGAAGATGCCGAGATCACCTCTTACTTGGGCGAAACGCTCGACAGTAACTTGCAGGGCAATATCATTGATCTTTGCCCCGTTGGTGCGCTGGTCTCCAAGCCATACGCATTTACCGCCCGTCCGTGGGAATTGACCAAAACCGAATCCATCGACGTGATGGATGCGCTTGGCTCCAACATCCGCGTCGACACGAAGGGCCGCGAAGTGATGCGCGTTCTGCCACGCAACCATGACGGCGTGAACGAGGAATGGATTTCCGACAAAACCCGTTTCATTTGGGACGGTCTGCGCAAACAGCGTCTTGATACCCCATACATCCGCGAGAACGGCAAACTGCGCAAAGCGTCTTGGCCCGAGGCACTGACTGCTGCCGCTGCCGCGATGAAGGGCAAGAAAGTTGCGGGCTTGATCGGTGATCTTGTTCCGACAGAGGCCGCATTTGCGCTGAAAGCATTGATCGAAGGGCAGGGCGGCAACGTCGAATGCCGCACAGATGGTGCAAAGCTACCAGCGGGCAACCGTTCCGGTTATGTTGGCACAGGCTGCATCGAGGATATCGACACGGCCGAGGCGATTATGGTCATTGGCGCAAACCCGAAGGTCGAAATGCCCGTCTTGAACGCACGTCTGCGCAAGGCGTGGTCGCGCGGCGCGGGCATTGGCGTGATCGGCCCCAAGGTCGATTTGACATTCGAGACCATGCACCTTGGTGACGGTCCTGAGACAATGACCGAACTGCTTGGCCGTGATCACAGCGAAGTGCAACCGAAACCATCCCTGATCATTCTGGGCGCGGGCGCATTGGCGCGCGCTGATGGTGATGCGGTTCTCGGGTCGGCAATGGCCTTGGCCGAGGCAACACAATCCAAGTTCATGATCCTGCACACTGCCGCTGGCCGTGTTGGTGCGATGGACGTTGATGCGGTGACTGATGGTGGCCTGACGGCAGCACTTGATGGCGCAGAGGTGATTTACAACCTTGGCGTTGACGAGGGTGACATTCCTGCGGGTCCGGTTGTGATCTATCAGGGTAGCCACGGCGATCGCGGTGCGCACCGCGCCGACATCATCTTGCCCGGCGCTGCATATACCGAAGAAAACGGCCTGTTTGTAAACACCGAGGGGCGGCCACAGCTTGCGCTGCGCGCTTCGTTTGCACCGGGTGACGCGAAGGAAAACTGGGCGATCTTGCGCGCCTTGTCTGCCGAAATGGGTGCGACATTGCCATTTGACAGCCTAGCTGCCTTGCGCAGCGCGATGATGTCCGCACATCCGCATCTTGGCGATATTGACGTGGTGGCCGCGAATGACTGGACGCCTGTGAAGGCGAAAAAGCCGAACAAAGCCGCCTTTGTTTACGCGATCAACGATTTCTACCTCACCAACCCGATTGCCCGTGCGTCCAGCCTGATGGCGGAACTTTCGGCAAACGCCAAGGCGCGCAATACTGCTGCGGTGGCTGCTGAATAGTGAAGCATCTGGCGCTCATATCCCTCGCGGCCACAACCGCATGTGTTGACCCCGTTCAGGTCGGCCAAGGGGCAATGACGCCTGCCTACCAAGGGATCGAGACCCGCCTGCTTGACGGCGATCTTGTGAACTTTCGGGTGCAAATGACGGGGGCCACATCGGTCACCGAGGTAACAAAATACGCCGAATGTGCTGCGGCCCAATACACGCTTATCCGTGGATACGGGTTTTTGCGGCACGTGCGGACAAACGCGGCAGAGAATGGCGGCCTTTGGTCGGCAGATGCCGTTTACACGATCTCGCCTTCGCTTCCGCGTGGGCTCAAGACAATTGACGCCGAAGTGGCTGTTGCTGATTGCGGCGCAGCTGGAATTCCAACGGTGTAAGGGGCAGAACTATGGTCGAATTTTTCACCACTACCAATCTGGGCATCATCCTCGTGATCCTTGCGCAATGTCTATTGGTGCTGGTCCCACTTTTGGTGGCGCTTGCATTCCTGATGTATGCTGACCGCAAGGTCTGGGCCGCTGTGCAAATGCGCAAGGGGCCAAACGTGGTCGGGCCATTCGGCTTGCTGCAATCCTTCGCGGATTTTCTGAAATACATCGTGAAAGAGATCGTCGTGCCGGCGGGGGCCGACAAGTTTGTCTTCTTCCTCGCGCCAATGATCTCCTTTGTCCTTGCCGTGGTCGCGTGGTCGGTGATCCCGTTCAATGACGGCTGGGTCTTGTCAGAGATCAACGTGGCGATCCTGTTTGTATTCGCCGTGTCCTCGCTGGAGGTTTACGGCGTGATCATGGGCGGTTGGGCGTCTAACTCCAAGTATCCGTTCCTCGGCTCACTGCGTTCTGCGGCGCAAATGATTTCATACGAGGTGTCCCTCGGCCTGATCATCATCGGGATCATTATCTCGACAGGGTCGATGAATTTTGGCGCGATTGTCGAGGCACAGCGCGGCAATGCAGGCCTGTTCAACTGGTATTGGGTCGCCCACTTCCCGATGCTTTTCCTCTTCTTTATCAGCGCCTTGGCTGAGACAAACCGCCCACCATTTGACCTTCCCGAAGCGGAATCAGAACTGGTTGCGGGTTTTCAGGTTGAATATTCGTCCACACCATTCCTGCTCTTCATGATCGGTGAATTGATGGCCGTGGTGCTGATGTGCGCGCTGACGTCACTGTTGTTCTTTGGGGGCTGGCTGTCGCCAATTCCGGGGCTACCAGACGGTATCCTGTGGATGATCCTCAAAATGTCCGCCTGCTTCTTTATGTTCGCGATGGTCAAGGCGATTACGCCGCGCTACCGCTACGACCAATTGATGCGGATCGGTTGGAAGGTCTTCTTGCCGCTGTCCCTGTTCTGGGTGGTCTTGGTGTCTTTCCTCGCAAAATTCGAAGTTATGGGCGGCTTTTGGGCGCGCTGGACATTGGGAGTTTAATCAATGAACGAACCTATGGATTACACACGCTCTGCCAAATACTTCCTGCTGATGGATTTCTGGAAGGGGTTTGGCCTCACGATGAAATACTTCTTCTCGCCCAAGGCGACGTTGAACTATCCGCATGAAAAGGGGCCGCTTAGCCCGCGTTTTCGTGGCGAACACGCGTTGCGCCGCTATGCCAACGGCGAAGAGCGCTGCATCGCCTGTAAACTCTGCGAAGCGGTGTGCCCGGCGCAAGCGATCACCATCGACGCAGAACCACGCGACGACGGTTCACGGCGCACGACACGCTATGACATCGACATGACGAAATGCATCTACTGCGGCTTCTGCCAAGAGGCTTGCCCTGTTGACGCGATTGTTGAAGGTCCGAACTTTGAATTCTCCACCGAGACCCGTGAAGAGCTATTCTACGACAAAGAAAAGCTGCTTGATAACGGCGACCGCTGGGAAGCAGAGATCGCGCGCAACCTCGAACTGGATGCGCCGTACCGATGAGTGATAAAAACCCCTTTGAAGCAATGATGGCCATGGGTCAGGATTGGGCGAAGTCGCTTAATCCTGCGATGGAATCGTTTTCGACCAAGGGGTTTGAAGACCTGTTTCCGACCATGTCCAAAGACATGATGGAACAGTTCATGGGCAAAGGCATGAACCCTGACGGGCTCGACGCAAAGACAAAGCTGTTGCTGACGTTGAACGCGCTGACCGTGACAGGGGCGACCGCCGAACCCCAGATTAAGCTGACCGTGCGCCACCTCGTCGAGGCTGGGGCCACAAAACAGGAAATCGCAGAGACAATCGCCCAAGCGGCGATGTTTGGCGGTGTGCCTGCAATGACAAAGGCGATGGAAATCGCCACCGACGTGATGGAAAAGGACGCAGGCCAATGACCGTTGCCGCATTCACATTTTACTTCTTCGCACTCACCACAGTGATGGGGGGCCTGATGACAGTCGTCAGCCGCAACCCCGTGCACTCGGTGCTCTGGTTGATCCTCTCATTCCTCTCGTCTGCGGGGCTTTTCGTGCTGCTTGGCGCCGAGTTCGTGGCGATGCTTCTGATCATCGTCTACGTGGGCGCGGTCGCGGTGCTCTTCCTCTTTGTGGTCATGATGCTCGACGTAGACTTTGCCGAGTTGAAGGCGGAGATGTCCAAATACATGCCCCTCGCACTGCTGATCGGCGCGGTGATCCTGATGCAGCTTGGCATGGCCTTGGGTGTCTGGAATTTTGCTGACGTGGCCGCCGCGAATATCGCCGCCCCAATGAGCGAGACACAGAACACCAACGGGCTTGGCCTGCTGATCTACGACAAATACATCATCTTGTTCCAGCTCGCAGGCTTGATCCTGTTGACGGCTATGATTGGCGCGATTGTGCTGACCATGCGCCACCGCACCAACATCAAGCGCCAGAACGTGATGCAGCAGATGCACCGCGATCCGGCAAAAGCGATGGAAAACATCGACGTTAAACCAGGGCAGGGGCTATAATCATGATCGGTCTAGAACATTACCTCGCGGTCGCTGCGGCCCTCTTTGTGATCGGCATCTTCGGGCTATTCCTGAACCGCAAGAACGTCATCATCCTGCTGATGAGTATCGAATTGATGCTGCTCGCGGTGAACATCAACTTCGTGGCTTTCTCGAGCTATCTCAATGACATGGTCGGTCAGGTCTTCACGCTTTTCGTGCTGACAGTTGCCGCCGCAGAGGCCGCCATTGGCCTCGCGATCCTTGTTTGTTTCTTCCGTAACCGCGGAACCATCGACGTTGAAGACGTCAACGTGATGAAGGGCTAATCCACATGGAAAAGATCATCCTTTTTGCCCCGTTAATCGGCGCGCTCATCTCCGGCTTTGGCTGGAAAATCATCGGCGAGAAAACCGCGCAATGGTTTGCAACAGCGATGCTGTTCCTTGCGGCGTTCCTGTCGTGGATCGTGTTCCTGTCGTTTGACGGGCACACAGAGAGCATTCACATTCTGCGCTGGATCGAAAGCGGCACGCTTTCAACTGACTGGGGCATCCGCATGGACCGCCTCACCGCGATCATGTTGATCGTGATCACCACGGTTTCGGCACTCGTGCACCTCTATTCATTCGGCTACATGGCGCATGACGCGAACTTCTCGGATGACGAGCCATACCGCGCGCGCTTCTTTGCCTATCTGTCGTTCTTTACCTTTGCGATGCTGATGCTCGTGACCTCTGACAACCTTGTGCAGATGTTCTTTGGCTGGGAAGGGGTGGGCGTTGCCTCATACCTCTTGATCGGCTTTTACTATAAGAAGCCATCCGCTAACGCCGCCGCGATCAAGGCCTTTGTGGTCAACCGCGTTGGTGACTTCGGCTTCGCGCTTGGTATCTTCGCGCTCTATTACATGACCGACAGCATTCGCTTTGACGATATCTTTGCAGCTGTGCCTGCACTGGCTGAAACAGAGCTTCACTTCTTGTGGGCCGACTGGAACGCCGCGAACCTGATCGCGATCCTGTTGTTCATCGGTGCGATGGGTAAATCTGCGCAGTTGATCTTGCACACATGGTTGCCTGACGCGATGGAAGGCCCGACACCTGTGTCGGCGCTGATCCACGCCGCGACCATGGTGACCGCGGGGGTCTTCCTCGTTTGCCGGATGTCACCGCTTTACGAATTTGCGCCCGAGGCCAAGCAGTTCATCATCTTCCTTGGTGCAACAACCGCGTTTTTCGCGGCCACCGTTGGCCTTGTGCAAAACGACATCAAACGCGTTATTGCCTATTCGACCTGTTCACAGCTTGGCTATATGTTTGTGGCTGCCGGCTCTGGCGTCTACGGCGTGGCGATGTTCCACCTGCTGACACATGCGTTCTTTAAGGCGATGTTGTTCTTGGGTGCGGGTTCGGTGATCCACGCGATGCACCACGAGCAGGACATGCGCAACTATGGCGGCCTGCGCAA
>CAKZNT010000045.1 GCA_937132065.1 uncultured Loktanella sp. | reverse complement strand
CGCAGCCCGTCAGCCTTCATCGCGGCTTGCAGGACTTGGGTCGTATTGGGGGCGATCTGGGTGCTCCAGCTTGCGGCGGCGGCCGTGTCACGCACGCGCACAGGCAGCGGAGCGGTCTCAACGCCACTGATCAACGCACGGGTGCGCGGGTTCAGGTCAAACGTAATCCCTGCCGCAATCTCTGATCCGTATAGATAGGCGATATCGGCGGTCACACCCGGGCGGTAGTGATAGGTCAGCCCCACGTTGACGGGGGTTTTCGTATCAAGCGTGCCGTTGGCATTCTCGCGCACATAAGCATCGGATGAATACTCGGCCTTGAGGGTGATCTTGTCCGAATATTTCCATGTCACACCACCAAAGAAAGCGGCGTCACCCCGAAAGAACTGGTTTGATGAAATTTCACCGCCAACACCAAAATCAAGCTCGGGGCGGGTCTCGAGGCTTTCGTCGATGAAGCCCAGCGGATTGGTAAAGCCGTTCTGCGTGCCAAAGCGGCCCCAGCCAAGGCCCAATGTGCCGATGACGTTTGGCCCAAATGACTTGGAGGCCACCACATATTCGGACGACAATTTGCCCGTGCCCAAGAAATCTTGCAGGCCGACCGCCACCGCAGGGGTCCATTCACCAAACTGGCCCTCGTCGATAAACCGGTAGCGCAGATCAAAGCTGCGATCAAAAGTGCCGTCCGTGCCGACGCCCTTGTTTTCGGGAATGCCCGCATAACGGAACGTGCCTGACAGGCGGGGGGTCAGCTGAAACGAGAAGTTGGCGCGCTGCTGCTGCTTGAACACGCTGAGGTTCGCGGTGACCTGCGCGTCAGGTGCCGCTTGTGCCGTGGGCATTTCGATCAGGCCCGGCGTGCCATAAAGCGTATATGTTGTGTCTTGTGCCAAGGCAGTTGACGACAATAATGCAGTGCCCAGAGCAGCCCATGATGTGTAACGCAGCATGAATATCGCTTTCAGAAATCCCAGTTGCTTGGACACTAACGCGTGCTGCGACCTTAAAAAACCCGTAGCACAAATAAAATACAGGAAACCGCTTGGTTTCGCGCAAGCCGTGACCAGAAAGCCCAAATATCTTAAAAATATGATCCAAGAGATGCAGCGAGAGGCTCGAAGGTGGCAAGAGATGCAGCGAGAGGCTCGAAGGTGGCAGGAAATAGGGGGTCTTTCTTCGCATCGCACTCACCTTAACGCAGCCAAGGGAGGTGAAATACTTTAACGCCTATTTTACTAGATAATCATGAGGTGGATTTCTCGTGTGCTTGCAAGTTGCATTTTGGCAAGCTGACTGCTTTTTTAACTGTTTTCCCCTTCTCAAAGAAGAGGTGGGGCGCAATAACGAGGTTACGTAAAATAACGGGCACAAGCCCGACGAGGAGAGAGCATTGACCAAACGCGCATTGATCACCGGTATCACCGGTCAAGACGGATCTTATCTGGCCGAGTTTCTGTTGGATAAGGGATATGAAGTGCATGGCATCAAGCGCCGTGCGTCATCGTTCAATACACAGCGCGTGGACCACATCTACGAAGACCCGCATACAGATAACTCCCGCTTCAAATTGCACTACGGCGACCTGACCGACAGCTCCAACCTGACGCGGATCATTTCCGAGGTGCAGCCCGACGAGGTCTATAATCTGGGCGCACAGTCCCATGTTGCCGTTTCCTTCGAAGCGCCGGAATATACCGCAGATGTGGACGCTATGGGCACGCTACGCCTTCTCGAGGCCATTCGGTTCCTTGGCTTAGAGAAAAAATCAAAATTTTATCAGGCGTC
>CAKZNT010000044.1 GCA_937132065.1 uncultured Loktanella sp. | reverse complement strand
GAAGGTCAGCGGTATTGATGCTTTGGTTTATAAGGGAGAGAGCGATGAAGATGCGTAAATTGACGGTCCTTGCTGTGTTGATGCTGACGGTATCGGGAACGGGCGCTGCGCGAGCTGATGTTGCGGGCGATCTTCGCAACTTTTGGGAAAATTCGGGCGGTGGTGTCAATATCAACGAGCCTTTGATTTACAACGGGCAACGGGCGGGCTTTGCGACGCTTGGCTCGGTGCAGGTGCGCACGCGCGTTCGTAATACCAATTTGGCGCATATTCAGCTGCCGTCTGCGCGGGCAGGGTGCGGCGGCATTGATATTTTTGGCGGGTCGTTCTCGTTCATCTCAAAGGAAGAGCTGATCAAGCTGATGGAAGCGATCATGCAAAACGCTGCGGGCTTTGCGTTTGAGCTGGCTTTGGAAAGCCTGTCGCCAGCGGTGCAAGAAACAGTGTCTAAACTGCGCGATCTTGTGCAGCAGGTGAACTCGATGAACATCAATTCCTGTGAAGCGGGACAATTGCTTGCGGGGTCATTGTGGCCTCAGTTGGATGGGGCGAGCCAGCATGTGTGTGCGACAATTGGCAGTTACGAAGGCAAGTTTGCCGACCACGTAGCGTCTCGGCATGAGTGCAATACCAACGGTGAGCGCACGTCAACGCTGGCGAATGCGGGTAGTGAAGTGGCGGACCAAGTACCTGTGGACGTGAACTACGCATGGCGTGCAATTAAGAAGAACGCATTGCTAGCATCGGATCGGTTTTTGGCTGAGTTTTTTATGACTTTAACTGGAACAGTCATTACGACTGCTGGCGCGTCGGATAGTGAGGGAGCTCAACATCGCCCAATCGCCCCCCGCGCTGCTGGCCCTGATATGGTGCGTGTCTTGGTTGATGGCGGGAGTGCGGAAGTATGGCGGTGCAACGAGGTGCAGAATTGTCTAAATCCAGCTTTCCGCACGATGAATATCAATCAAGGCACTGCGTTAAAGGCAAAGGTTAGCGCAACGATTATGTCGATCAAGGACGCGATTGCGAGCGGTAACGGGACCATTTCGGATGAAGCGGTCGCCCTGTTGGGCATGACCTCTGTGCCAGTGTTGGATATGTTGATTACGGGCATGAGCTATCAGCATGTCTTTGTGGAAAACGAGATCAATGCTATGGCTGAGGTCGTGGCTGTTGATTTGGCAATGGTCTATATTGATCAGGCTCTCACGGAGATGGCGGCGTCAGCTGGCCGTGTTTCGACTTTCGGTGAAATTACTTTCGAGTTCCAAGAGCAAATTCGCCAAACTCAAAACTCATTTGGTGCTGCACGTGCAACCGCTGCCGAGCGGTACTCAGCGGCAATGCGTACCCTTGAACGTCTTGCGTTGGCGAAAAATGAGCTGGCTGGTTATTCCTCATCCCGCTTTGCCGCAATGATGGGGGAGTAATCCATGCCGACATATGAAATCTATACGACGGGCGGCGGCTATTACGTTCTGGATATGATGAACTATCTCGCGATGTTCACCAGCGGCAACATGTTTGCGGATATGTTGGTGGTAGGCATCATCGTGGGCGTATTGTTTGCGACGATCCGCATGGTGCTGACGGGCAACCTGCAAGGGACCATGCAGTATATCGTTATGGTGGCCGTTGTTGGTGCGTTTGGGATTGGCCCCAAGGCCCGTGTGATTGTGATGGATTCCACCTATCCGTTAGAAATTTATGGTGCGGCGGATAACGTGCCGTTTTCTGTGGCTATGGTTGCGCATTATACATCGAGTGCCAGTTACCACATCACGCGGCGCATGGAAACGTTGCTCTCGACGCCAAGCAACCTGACTTACCAGCGCCACGGTATGCTCTTTGGGGCCACCTTGATGTCGCAGGCGGCGCGTTGGCGGGCAATCACACCGACGATCCACAACAACTTGGTCAACTTCATGGAAAGCTGCATGGTTGATGGGACTAACGTGGGACTTGTGGATCTCGATGAGCTGGCAAGAACGGGCTTCTTGGATACTTACGTGGCCAACAATGCCCCAGGCGCTTTGGCCTATTACGATGAGGCTTCTGGTAATACTGTGCGTTGCTCGGACGGGTGGGCCGGTTTGGAAAGCCAAATGGACGCCGAAGTGCAGCGGGTCTTTAAGGTCAAAGCGGCGGCGATTGCGCAAGCGACGGGATCACCATTGGCTGTGCCTGATATTGGCGGTTTGACAGGGACACTTGATGACTTCCAGAACATGATGGGAATGGCGGGCTATGATGCGACGCGCTATCTTAAACAGTCGATGCTTATTCAGGCGCTGGACGATTCCGTTTTGCGCCTTGTGGGCAATAGCGGCAACTCGGCCGCGATGACGCTTTATCAATCGGCGCGCGCGGAACAGCAGACCAGATCGAGCTACCAAGCGGTTGGCATGAACGCGACCAAATGGGTGCCGCTGATTAAGATCACATTTGAAGTGCTCTATTACGGGGCGTTTCCGCTGGCGCTGCTTTTGATGATGACGCCGCTCTCGCTGGCTGTTGTGAAGGGGTATTTTAGCGGGTTTGTCTGGCTGGCGGCATGGGAGCCGTTAAGCGCCATTCTGCACACCACCATGATCAAAGCCTCTGAAGGGTATTACGGTGACAGCACGGGGACGCTCGTAGGCAGCAATGTTGAAAACGTGCTCAGTTGGGCGAACCACATGGGCGTGCAAGCGGTCGAGCAAGAGGTGGGGGCAACGGCGGGCTACCTGATGATGTCGATCCCGTTTTTGTCGTTTGCGATCTTCTTCGGGGCGCAGAAAATGGCAGGTATGGCGACCTCGATGCTCAACGTGAGCCAAGGGGCTGCGATTGATACGGGGCGCGAGGCTGCAACGGGCAATGTGAGCCTTGGCAACACCAGTATGCATAATATGTCGGCCAACAAGTGGAACACGTCTCATGTACGCGACGAAGGCCGTTATACCGAAGCGCTGCGCGATGGCACCATGCTCATGCGTAATGCTGATGGGTCTCAGACTTACGGGACTGGCTCGGCGCAATCGTCCACGGGATTTGCCGCCAACATTGGGCAGACTGTCAGGTCCGAAATCTCCGAGCGGCTGTCGGATAGTCAGCGCGCCGTTGAAAGCCATAGTTCGGACTTTTCTCAATCGATCAGCAGTGCCGCCGCGCAGGTGTCTGACTTTGCGCGCACGGCAACGGATACGCGGACCGCAGGGAGAGGTGTGTCGGCAACTATGTCTGAGGACACCAAAACGAATGTCGCAGAGTCATGGAAGAAGATTGAAGAGTTTGCCCAAAGTAACGGCATGTCGACCGATACTGCCTTAAAAGCTGCCATCGCGGCGAGCACACCTGGCGGAAAGACATTTGGACTCTCTGGTAATGCTGACATGTCTGCATCCGAGGCGGAACGGTTCAATAAAGCGATCAATTCGTCGGAGATGAGTGAGCTTTCCAGTGCGGCGTCTACCATTATATCGGCGGCTGAGCGTACGTTCTCGGACAGTAACAGTAGTGAAGGCCAGAATGCAGCTAACACCTTGCGCTCCACGCTCGATAACGTGCAAAGCAGTGCGTCACGCCTGAGCAATTCTTACGAGCAAGCGTCGGCCTTGGAACGGGCAAATGCACTTGTGCAAAGCAACGAAGGCGGAAGTCGGACCAACATCACCGACGCGTTCCTTGGGAAGGTGCAGGCGGCTGGGTATTCGCCGCAGCAAATTGGGCAGATATTCAACGGCAAATCAGCGGCGGCTATCCAGAAGCAGCAAGAGTTGATTGATGAGCATATGCCGTCCTTGCTGCGCGAACTTGGGGTAAATACCTCTGGTGTTGGTGCGGGACCTGATATGTCGGGCGTGCGCATTGAACCTTTACCGATGCGGCATCAGCCGATTGATGCGCAGGCGGCCTCAAGTGAGATTGAAACGCCGAAAGTCGGAAACTACGCGGCCCATGATGCGCAGGCACGTCGTCTCCATGATGCCAATGCCGACTCAGCACTTGATCGTATCGGCGCTGACGGTTCGCGTATCCAGCAAGGTGCTGATGCACACCGGCATTCAGTAGAAGAGGGTGTCGACGGAAATCTAGGCAAGAATTTTCTAAAACATTCAGCGGATACCGCAGGGGATGTGGTTGAGACTGTGAAAGATCTAGGGAGCGCCGTGTTTGGAGGGGGTGCGGGCAATGGAGGCAATGGATCTACCAACCAAGGAACAGGATTTATGGGGAGTGGTGGCGGAGCTACACCCCGTTTTGATGGTATGATGAAGGACGGCGCACGTCCTTCGGGAATGCTATCGAGTTTTGCGATGAACTCTATGCCTGCCCAAAGTGGTGCTGGACCCGCTGGCGCATTGAGTATGCGGATCAGGCCTTCTGGCGTTGACGAAGGTATGGCGACATCGAGTCACGGAGCGATTGACCATCGTGGTTTTTATCAAGCGCCCAACATTGATTATGCAATCTCTGACGCGACAATTCGTGATAAACCCGTCCAGCCTGCGATTATGGCGCGTCTTTCGGGCATCGTTGCGGAAATGGGCCGTGATCTAGGCATTGTGGTGACGTCAGGTGGTCAGCCATCAAGCGGTCCCGACCGCATCGGATCACACCGTCATGATGATGGTAATTCGGTTGACTTTTACCTCACGCAAAACGGCCAACGGGTGAACCCCGGTGACGACAAAGAGCTCTACGCAAAGTTTATCGAGAACTCGTCGGGTTACTTTGACGGAATGGGTCACTACAGCTGGGGAATGCATGTCGGAGGTGGTGGCGCTGCCTTTTGGGGCCCAGATAAAACCGCTGCGACCGCTGATCCGCAGTTCGTGGATGCGTATCAGCGGGGCAGGAGTTAATCGAAGTTGTTGATGGAGCCTCGGTCGAATGTGTTCTCACCGTGCGCGAACGAACTTGCCGCGCTGGTATGTGAAATTGGATCGCTCGCGATTGAGTCAAAGTGATTTGACGTGGGATAGGAAATCCGCGCTGGGTCCTGAGCTCCAAAGCCGTGTTGGCGCGCGCTGTCATAAACACGGCCGATACTGCTGTCATAAAAGTCCTTAGCACCTGCGACAAAGAAGAACGCGAAGAGCGGAAAGCCGTAAATCAAAACCTCGATGACAGCGACGAGTAAAGCTGCGACGGCGAGGGCAATCGCGATGTATCGGTAAATGCGTTGTTTCATCGTCGTTCTCCTCTTGCAGTTGCAGATTACCCCGAAACCAT
>CAKZNT010000043.1 GCA_937132065.1 uncultured Loktanella sp. | reverse complement strand
TAAACGGCCCGTTGTTGCTGCACACGGTTTTTGCCTGCGAAGCTTGCATCAATCACTTCGGCTGCAAAATGTGCGCCGTCATCGCCTTGCACTGTGATTTGCGCGTCAGGGAATTCTGCCTTCAAAAGCGCTTCGATTTCGTGGGCTGTGATTGGCATGATGCGTCCTTTTATTCTGTCGCTCTATAGGTAGGCGCGCCGTTGCGTTTGGGCAAGTGGCGTTAGGCCACCGCCTCTTGGAAAGCGGAGCGGAAGGTTGCGGCCAATGTGGCGAGTGGCGCGCTATAGCTGCCAAATGCCACCTGATCGCCGCCCACGCGGCCTACCATCATCAGGGGAACCTCTGCCTGACCTGCCGCCACCATCAGGGCATCGGCCATGTCGAGGCTACATGCGATGAGGTAACGTGCCTGATCCTCGCCAAAGAGCGTGGGGGTATCGTCGGCGTCGATTGCAATGCCAATGCCTGCTGTTTCGGCCATCTCGAAGGCCGCAAGGGCAAGTCCACCGTCAGAAAGATCGGTGCAGGCGGAGATGTAGCTGTGGTTGGCGCGAATGAAGTCGCCGTGCTGTTTCTCGGCCGCGAGATCGACGTGTGGTGCGTCACCTTCGGCGCGCCCGTAAACCTCGGCCAAGAGCGCGGATTGTCCCAAGTGCCCCGCCGTATCGCCAAGGAGCAGCAGCACATTCCCATCCTCGATCTGCCCCGCGATCATCTCGTCGGCGTGACGAATAAGCCCGACTGCGCCAATGGTTGGCGTTGGCAAAATGCCCGTGCCATCGGTTTCGTTATAAAGCGAGACGTTGCCCGACACGATCGGCATATCAAGGGCCTTAACGGCCTCGCCGATCCCTTGGATCGCGCCGACAAACTGGCCCATGATCTCGGGCTTTTCGGGGTTGCCGAAGTTCATATTGTCGGTTGTCGCCAGTGGTGTCGCGCCAACAGCGGTCAGGTTGCGGTAGGCCTCGGCCACGGCTTGTTTGCCACCCTCAACGGGGTTCGCCTTGACGTAACGCGGTGTCACATCAGAGGTGAACGCGAGCAGTTTGTCTGTGCCGTGGATGCGCACAACGCCAGACCCCACGCCCGGGCTGCGGGTGGTGTCGCCCATGACCTGCTGGTCGTATTGTTCGTAAACCCATTGTTTTCCCGCATAATTCGGGCTGCTGATTAGCGCGCCCAAACCGTCAATCGGATTGACGCCGACCACATCACCAAGCGGTTCTGCGGCGGGTGTCGGAACCCATGGGCGGTCGTATTCAGGCGCGGAGCCAGACAGGGTCGCCAGCGGCAGGTCGGCTTTCACCTCGCCATTATGCAGCACAAGGAAGCGATCTTCTGCGATGGTTTCACCAACGATTGCAAAATCGAGATCCCATTTCACAAAGACCGCGCGCGCCTCTGCCTCAAGCTCGGGCTTGAGCACCATGAGCATCCGCTCCTGGCTTTCTGACAGCATCATTTCGTAGGCGGTCATATTGTCTTCGCGCTGGGGCACATCTTCGAGGTTGAGCTTGACGCCAAGCCCGCCCTTGTCGCCCATTTCAACCGCAGAGCAGGTCAGGCCAGCGGCGCCCATATCTTGGATCGAGATCACGGCGCCCGTGGCCATCAACTCTAGCGTGGCTTCCATAAGGCGCTTTTCGGTGAACGGATCGCCCACTTGCACAGTGGGGCGCTTGTCCTCGATGGTGTCGTCGAATTCGGCTGACGCCATTGTCGCGCCGCCAACGCCGTCACGGCCTGTTTTCGCGCCAAGGTAAACCACTGGCATGCCAACGCCCGAGGCGGCGGAGTAGAAAATTTTGTCGGTGTCTGCGAGACCTGCGGCGAATGCGTTCACGAGGCAGTTGCCGTTGTAGGCGGGGTCAAAGCGGACCTCTCCGCCGACTGTGGGCACGCCAAAGCAGTTGCCGTAGCCACCAACGCCTGCAACTACGCCGTTTACGAGTTGGCGGGTTTTGTGGTGGCTTGGTTCGCCAAACGAGAGCGAGTTCATTGCCGCGATTGGCCGTGCGCCCATTGTAAAGACATCGCGCAAGATGCCGCCCACCCCGGTTGCCGCCCCTTGGTAGGGTTCGATGTAGGAGGGGTGGTTGTGGCTTTCCATTTTGAAAACAACGCATTGGCCGTCACCGATATCAACGATGCCTGCGTTTTCGCCAGGACCGCAGATAACTTGCGGGCCTTCGGTTGGCAGGGTGCGCAGCCATTTTTTGGAGGATTTGTAAGAGCAGTGCTCGTTCCACATTGCAGAGAAAATACCAAGTTCGGTAAAGCTTGGTTCGCGGCCGATGATCTCGAGAATACGCGCATATTCGTCGGGCTTAAGTCCGTGTGCGGCGATGAGGTCGTCGGTGATGGCGGGATCTTGCATGTGGGCCTCCATTTGGATTTGGCTTCTTTTATGCCACAGATGCGTGAAGGGAAAGGCGCATTAAGGGGGGTGTGATATGCGTGCACTGGACGTGCACAGCCTGTGCACCAAAAAAAAGTGCCGGGCACAAAGGCCCGGCGAAGTCCAACAGGGAGGTGAAGACGTTGAGCGTAAAAGCATCATCGCCTTCGAGACTTCAGATAGTGCTGCTTTTTTGACCAATCAAGAAAAAAAGCGAGATTATTTCGCAAGGCCGCTATGCGTTATGTGCATGGCTCTGGTGGGGGCGGCTATTTTGGCGCTCCGTCCCGAATTTTGCGGCGGTGTGCGAAGATCTCTTCTTGCACGAAATCGCGGAAAACACTGATCCGTTTTGATTGCCGCAATTCCTCGGGATAGGCGAGGAAAACGGGCACTTCGCCAGATTCCAATTCGGGCAGCACCCGCACCAATTCGGGGAAATCCTCGGTGATGTAATCAGGCAAGACCCCCACACCCAACCCGTTGAGCACCCCTTGCAGCACACCGAAGTAGTTGTTCACGGTGAAAAAGCTAGGCACATCATAGGTTAACAGATGCTGCACGAGCGAAGAGCCGGCGGCCACCTGATGTGTGTTCAGGCTTTGGCTGATGAGGCGGTGGTTGCTGATATCTTCGATCTCGTTGATCGGGGCGTTTTTCTCGAGGTAGGTTTTGGACGCATAAAGCCGCATGCGCACCGACATCAGTCGTTTGCGGATCAGGTCGGCTTGCGATGGCTCTTTCATGCGAATGGCAACATCTGCCTCGCGCATCGGCAGGTCGAGAACCCGCTCTTCGAGCATGAGGTCGATTTTGAGGTCGGGGTATTTCTCGTAGAGCTTGGGCAGGCGCGGCGCGAGCCAGAGCGTCCCGAAGGCGGTGGTGGTGGTCACCCGCAATTCGCCGAACACTTCTTCTTCGCTATCGCGAATCCGTGCGGCCGCCGCTTCGAGGCGCTTGTTCATGGATTTTGTAGCGTCAAACAGCAGTTCGCCTTGCTCGGTGAGAATCAGGCCGCGCGCGTGCCGATGGAAAAGCGTGGTTGTAAGTGATTCTTCGAGGGCGCGGATTTGCCGACTGACCGCAGATTGCGACAAATGAAGGGTATCACCCGCATGGGTAAGTGACCCAGCGTCAGCCACCGCGTGAAATATTCTAAGCTTGTCCCAGTCCATCTCGCTACTTTCTCGTCACATCTAACGCTAACAGTTGCCGATTGTTACGCCAAAGGGGGTGTCGCATGCAAACGTTTGTCCAATTTAAAATTCGCTTTGTAGGTCAGCACTTTTGACCTATAGTTGATCGCAATACTTATGTTGGCTGGGGAGGGCTACCATGACACGCCATGACGTTTCGTTAATCGACCGCTTTGATCTTTCTAAAAATGAAGTCCTTTTGAATGGCACGCAGGCGCTTGTTCGCCTGATGCTGATGCAGCGCGCGCGTGACGCGAAGGCAGGCTATAATACCGCAGGGTATGTGACGGGGTATCGTGGTTCTCCGCTTGGTGCGGTTGACCAGCAGATGACCCGCGCGGCCAAGCAGCTGGCCGAGGCGCAGGTGACGTTTCAGCTTGGCTTGAACGAGGATCTTGCCGCAACGGCCCTGTGGGGCAGTCAGCAGGCGGAGCTGCGCGGCGAGGGGAAATACGACGGTGTTTTCGGGCTTTGGTATGGCAAAGGCCCGGGCGTTGACCGCTCTGGCGATGTGATGCGTCATGCGAATATGGCGGGCACGTCTCCGCTTGGCGGTGTTGTCATGGCGATGGGCGATGACCACACGGGCGAGAGTTCCACAACGTTGCACCAGTCCGATTGGGCGATGGTTGATGCCTATATGCCGATCGTGTCGCCTGCGGGCGTGCAGGAAATACTGGATTACGGTCAATATGCATGGGCGTTATCGCGTTATGCGGGCGTCTGGGTCGGTCTTAAGACGATGAAGGACACGATCGAGGTGACCTCTGTTGTGAACGGCGATCCGCATCGTTTGTCGTTTGTGGAGCCTGATCTGGACCTGCCGGACGAGGGGCTCAATATCCGCATCGTCGACACCCCCCAGTTGCAAGAAGCGCGGATGATTGATCACAAGCGATTTGCCGCGGAGGCGTTTAGCCGTGCCAACAAGATGGACCAGCGCAAGTGGGGCAAATCGGGAGCGAAAATCGGGCTTGTTGCCGCTGGCAAGAACTGGCTGGATCTGGTGCATGCCTTATCCTTGCTTGGCGTTACAGAGGCCGAGGCCGAGCGTCTGGGCATCACGACATATAAGGTCGGGCAGGTCTGGCCGCTGGATATGGCGTCTTTCCATGAGTGGGCCGCTGGTCTTGATCTGGTGATCGTCGTCGAGGAAAAGCGCAAGTTGATCGAGGTGCAGGTCAAGGAGGCCTTGTTTGATGACACGACCACCCGCGTTTATGGCTGGCACAAGGGTGACGAGCATTCGGCGGGCCGTCGCGAAGAGATTTTCCCGACCCGCGCCGATCTGAACCCGATCTGGATCGCGGAAAAGCTAGGCGGTATTTTGACCGAAGAGGGCTGTGGCTCTGACGCGATGTCCGCTGGTTTGGCCACGCTGGCAGAAACCCGCAAGGCCGATAACGCCCCCGAACTGGCGGCGCGTCTGCCGTTTTTCTGCTCTGGTTGCCCGCATAACTCCTCGACCAAAGTGCCCGAGGGCAGTCGTGCTTATGCCGGTATCGGCTGTCACTACATGGTGCAGTGGATGGACCGCGACACGGTCGGATTTACCCAGATGGGCGGCGAGGGTGCGAACTGGGTCGGAGAAGCGCCATTCTCGACCCGTGACCATGTTTTCCAGAACCTTGGCGATGGCACATATAACCATTCTGGCGTGCAGGCGATCCGCTTTGCGCTGATGGCTGACACCAATATCACTTACAAGATTTTGTATAATGATGCCGTTGCGATGACAGGTGGACAAGGTAATGATGGTGGCTTGACCGCCGATCAGATTTGTCGCGAATTGCTTGCAATGGGTGTGAAGAATCTAGTGTTAGTCTATGATAACAAAGAAGAAATCGACTTTTCGTTGTTTCCGTCCGGTATCGAACGCTTTGAGCGGGCAGAAATGCCTGCCGTTCAGGAAAGAATGAGCAAAGTCAAAGGCGTATCGGCCATTGTTTACATCCAGACCTGTGCCGCCGAGAAACGCCGTCGTCGCAAGCGTGACCAGTTTCCCGATCCTGACAAGCGCGTGTTTATCAACACGGATGTTTGCGAGGGCTGTGGCGATTGTGGCGTGCAGTCGAACTGTGTTTCTATCGTGCCCGTCGAGACCGAGCTGGGTCGCAAGCGGGCAATTGACCAGTCGTCTTGCAACAAGGATTTCTCATGTGTGAGCGGGTTCTGCCCCTCTTTCGTCACGGTGGAAGGCGCGAAAATTCGCAAGGAGCCGACCGTTTCGCTGACCCTGCCTGACATGCCCGACGCGGTTTTGCCCCAGATCAACGGCACACATAATGTGGTGATTACGGGCGTTGGCGGCACTGGCGTTGTCACGATTGGCGCTGTGCTTGCGATGGCGGCACATCTGGATGGCAAAGGCGCGAGCATGATGGAAATGGCAGGCCTCGCCCAGAAGGGCGGCGCGGTTCATATCCATTGCCGTATTGCCGAAGCGCAGAGCGATATCACGGCGATCCGTGTGTCGACGGGCGAGTGTGACGCGCTGAT
>CAKZNT010000042.1 GCA_937132065.1 uncultured Loktanella sp. | reverse complement strand
TGCATGTTCTGCGTCCTTTCCTCGGGCACCGCGATCAGCACCCCTTGTCCGGCGCGGTCGAGCCGGTTCCAAAGCACGACCCGCGCGCCGCGTTCGCAATCGCCGTGGACGTGGCAGATCACCGAGGGCCCCACGTCAAGCTGCACAGTGCCGGTGCGCCAAGGCAGGCGGTCGCGGAAATACAGGCTGGTGGTGGCGCGGATGCGGGTTTCGGCGATCAGCCGGCCTTTGGGCGAGACATCCCGCCACGGCAGTTCCGTCGAAAGACAGGTGGAACAGGCATCGCGCGGCGGGTATTGCACCGCACCATCTCGTCAAGGCTTTGGTTCAATCGCGCCGTCAGATTGTCCGTGGCATAAAGCGGGCCTTGATGGATGCCGGAAATGAGGCTGTGCTTATGACTCAAGGTAGAATGAGCAGAGGCAATATCTGTCCCTGTTTCAGCCGCACCAAGAGTATGAGAGCGATCTAGATGTAAATGAGCATTGTGATACCCGCCAAGAGCTTTGACCCTATCACTCAGCTGCGCGTAAAAAATTGAACCGCCCACAAAATTCCTTTCCTAAATTGCAATTCAAAAAAACCTAACCAACTCAAATGCGCAACATGATGGCTAAGTTACTGCTCTTTCAGGAAGGTCCACACATAAAAGTCGTGGATCGACCGTGCATCTTGAGAGCTCTAAGCTATCGAAATTTTGACAACGCTTCTAGCACAAACTCCCCGCGGCCTCCAAATTTTTCTTGATTGCGTCCTTGGGCAAAGCCGCGCTGGCTTTCGGGATCGCTCCAAGGTGGTAAACCGCTTGAGCAACCCGAAGTTTACGTAGGGTGCCACCCCAGCCCTACCCGCTCCGCGAAATTCGCCCCCTTATGGGCAACAAGCGCTCGCTCGGATCTGAGACAGATCACCCCCCGACGCACTATGTCAGAAACATACAACGTGGAAAAATTCGTTTGAAAAGAATGTGATGGCGGAGGCTCAGGGATTCGAACCCTGGGAGGACTTTCACCCTCGTCGGTTTTCAAGACCGGTGCATTCGACCACTCTGCCAAGCCTCCGTTGCGCACCTCTTAGCGCCTGAATTCTGATTCGGAAAGACCCGATACAAGTTGGGGAAATCCGCCGACATATTGCGGCCATGCCTTTCAAAATGCGTGATTGCGCGTTAGGGTTTCCCGAAACACGATCCAAGGCTAGCTGAATTCAGATTTGTGCTATAATTGTTTCATGCAGACACGACATGAAAAAGCCCGATCAACGGGCCGCCCTGCAAATGCAGGACATGTCTTAGAGATAGAGGCGAATGATGGCGGGCAATAGAATTATACTTAGAAAACGGGTCCATATTTCGATCGCGCTGATTGCCGCGATGGGATTGAGTGCTTGTGATGAAAACGGGAACTTTAGTCTTGCTGCGCCAAACGCATCAGACTCCGGGGCTGATGGTCAGGCCATTACCTCAGCAGGCAGCACAACACAGCTCGTTGAGCGTGATGTCGAAGCCCCTGACGTTTTCCAGGTCACAGGATCAGGTCTATGGGATGGTCGCCCGTCACTAGGTGGCGTCTGGGTCGCACATCCAACCGTGGTAGACCCCGAGCGCGTCATCATCCGCAATGCAGCCAATGGCAAATTTGTGATCGGCGCACTGTTCAGAAGAGAGCGCGAGAACCCCGGCCCTGCCCTTCAAGTCTCGTCTGACGCTGCTGAGGCGCTTGGTCTGCTCGCGGGTGCGCCAGCGCAATTGAATGTTACAGCGTTACGCCGCGAAGAAGCACCAGAGCCTGTAACCCCCGATGCAACAACAGATTTTGGCGAGCCGTCCGAGATCGCAGCGACGCCCCTTGACCCGATTGCCGGGGCCGCAGCCGCGATTGATGCCGCCGAAGCCTCTGCAACACCTGTTGCAGCGCCGCCTACACCTGCGCCCGCGCCGCAACCCGCGCCAGCGCAATCTTCGCTCGCCAAGCCGTTTATCCAGATCGGCATTTTCAGTATCGAAACCAACGCGACAGGCACAGCAGACAAGTTGCGCGGCGATGGCATGTCGGCAACCGTCATTGCGCAAGAGAGCCAAGGGCGCAACTTCTGGCGGGTCGTTGTCGGCCCTGCCCCATCAGAAGCCGACCGCGCTGCAATTTTGAAAAAGGTGAAGGCGCTTGGCTTTACAGACGCCTATTTCGTGACGAACTAGACCGATCCGGAGTTTACAAACATGCAAAAATTGCACCGCGTTGCGGCTCTTGCTACATTTCTCATTGCGGCCCCGCTTGCGGTTTTGGCGCAGGCCTTTGATACCAATGCGACAGCAGCATATGTCATAGATCAGTCAACAGGCACGGTCCTTTTGTCGAAAAATGCCGATGAGCCGCTGCCCCCTGCATCAATGTCGAAATTGATGACGATTTACATGTCGTTCGAGGCTGTTGCTGACGGGCGTTTGCGCATTGACGAGACGTTACCAGTGTCCAGCCACTCCGCTGCCTATGGTGGCAGTTCCATGTTTTTGGACACAACCGACCGCGTCAAGGTCGAGGACCTGCTACGCGGTGTCATTGTGCTTTCGGGCAATGATGCAAGCTCGGTGCTTGCCGAAGCCTTGTCTATTGACGGAACCGAAAGCGGGTTTGCCCGCATGATGACCGAACGGGCGAAACAGCTTGGTATGATGAATTCCCATTTCGCGAATTCGAACGGCTGGCCCGCCGCCGGACAACGTATGTCGATGAAAGACCTTGGAATTCTCGCGGACCATCTCATCAAGGATTTCCCGACCTACTATCCGCTTTTCTCTGAACAGTCGTTCCTATTTGACGGGCGCGTTCCCTCGAACACCCAGAACCGCAATCCAATCCTTGGCCTTGGCATCGGCGCTGACGGTCTTAAGACTGGTCACACTTCCGAGGCAGGTTACGGGCTTGTCGGGTCAGCAAAACAAGGTGATCGGCGGATCATTTTTGTCCTGACGGGCCTTACGAGCACGCAACAACGCGCCGAAGAGGCCGAAAAGATCGTCAACTGGGCGTTTCGCCAGTTTGCACAAAAAGACGTTGTAAGCAAAGGGACACGCCTCGCCCAAGCTGATGTCTGGATGGGTGACCAGCCGACCGTTGGCCTGACCGTGGCCGAAGACTTTGCGATGTTGGTTCCAGTTATGAGCACCCGCAACGGGCTTAATGCCGAGATCGTTTACAGTGGCCCGATCGCTGCGCCAATCACCGAGGGTCAGCAACTTGGGGAACTTGTTATCACGCTTGACGGTTTACCAGAAACACGGCTGCCGCTCGTCGCAGATCGTAATGTAGCAAAGGGGGGCTTTAATACCCGCCTGCGCACGGCTGCTCTTGTTTTGCTGGAAAAATTTGCACCTACAGCAGAAATCCCTGCTGACGACGCCACCTGATTATCACATGGCGGCGCGGTTTATAACATTCGAGGGCATCGACGGATCTGGCAAATCCACCCAGTCAAAGCGGTTTGCCGAATTGCTCGCGCAGCGCGGTGATGATTTCATTCTCACCCGTGAACCAGGTGGCAGCGCAGGCGCTGAAGAAATCCGCAAGCTTGTTTTGACGGGGGAAACAGACCGCTGGAGTGCCGAGACTGAAATTCTGCTTTTTACCGCCGCCCGCCGTGACCACCTTGAAAAGACCATCGCACCCGCACTCGCGGCTGGAACCACGGTTGTTTGCGACCGCTTTGCCGATAGCACACGTGTTTATCAGGGCGCGACCCGTGGCGATTTACGCTCCAAGGTCGATGCACTTCATACACTGATGATTGGCCGCGAGCCTGATCTCACATTTATTATCGACATGGACCCTGCGGTTGCGCTTGCCCGAGGCCTTGCTCGTGGATCGGGAGAGGACCGGTTTGAGGACTTTGGTCTTGGATTTCAAAAGACTCTGCGCCACGGTTTCTTGACCCTCGCCAAGTCTTTTCCCAAACGCTGTATCCTGATTGACGGCAACCGCACCCCCGATCAAATCGCCTCAGAGATTGCAGCCTACGCATGAGTGATGACGCGCTGCCAGAACCCGACCGCATCGAGGGGGCCCCTCACCCGCGTGAGACCGAAACCGTCTTTGGCCAGGACAGCGCGCAAGCTGGTTTTCTGGAGGCCTATAACACCGGTCGTTTGCACTCGGGGTGGCTCATCACCGGGCCGCGCGGTGTTGGCAAGGCCACGCTTGCTTGGAAAATTGCGACTTTCCTGTTGTCGGAACAAGCAGATAGCGGGTTCTTCGGCGATGCCCCGCCAGCGGCAACCTCGCTTGCGATTTCCCCCGACAATCCTGATTTGCGTCTGGTGAAGTCCGGAGCGCACCCCCGTTTGACAGTCGTGCGCCGCCCCTACAACTACGACACAAAGAAGCTGCGCCAAGAAATTACCGTCGATGCCGTGCGAGGGTTAAAAGACTTTTTCCACATGTCTTCTGCTGATGGTGGTCGACGCGTTGTGATCGTTGATAGCGCCGATGAAATGAACCGCAATGCGGCCAATGCGATCCTGAAAGAACTCGAAGAACCGCCAGCGCGCACAACCATTCTCTTGATTGCCCATCAACCTTCCCGCTTGTTGCCCACCATTCGCTCGCGATGCCGTGAGTTGCGTTGTGGCAGACTCAACGAGGATGATTTGGAAAGCGCGCTTGACCAAGCTGGATTTCAGACCGATGCAACCGAGAGCCTTGCGACACTTTCAGAAGGGTCCGCAGGCGATGCAATTCGCCTGTTGCGCCACGACGGACTCGCGCTCTACGGTGAACTCGTGCGCCTGTTTGAGGGCCTGCCCCGCATGGACCGCACAGCCGCGCTTCGGGTTGCCGACGCTTGCTCTGCGCGAGGGGCGGATGTGCGATACGGGTTGACGCTTGACCTTATGGATCAGTTTCTGGCGAGATGTGCACGCGCGGGCTTGCTGGGCGAGCCACACGCGCAGGGCGCCCCCCATGAGGCGCGCCTTCTTGCCCGCCTTTCTCCTGACGACAACGCCGCGCGCGCTTGGGCGCAACTGCAACAAGACCTGTCCGAGCGGGTCCGTCACGGGCGAGCCGTCAACCTTGACCCCGCCAGCTTGATCCTTGATATGATATTCAAAATTGAAGAAACGGCGCAGCGCGTCGGGCAACGCTAGAAAGAGGTGCATCATGGGCCGAGCAACGATCGTCGATAGCCACTGCCACCTTGATTTTCCCGATTTTGATGCAGAGCGCCCAGAGGTGATTGCCCGCGCAATTGATGCGGGTGTCGAACGCATGGTCACCATCTGCACGCGCCTGCGCAACGAACCAGCGGTGCGCGCAATCGCAGAGGCAAACGCCCCCGTTTTCTATGCTGCTGGCACACATCCAATGAGCGCCGCAGAAGAGCCGCTTGCGACATTTGACGAGCTTGTCACGATGTCCAAGCACCCCAAGTTTGTGGGTATTGGTGAAACGGGGCTTGATTATCACTACACTGCCGAAAGCGCCGATATCCAGAAGCAGTCGCTGCGCGTGCATATTGCGGCCGCGCGTGAAACCAAGCTGCCGTTGATCATCCACGCGCGTGCGGCAGACGATGACATGGCCCGCATTTTGGCCGAAGAATACGCCAATGGCGCTTATACCTGCGTGATGCATTGCTTTTCAAGCAGTCCCGCGCTTGGCAAAGCGGCGCTTGATCTCGGGTTTTATCTGTCGATGTCGGGGATCGCGACATTCCCAAAAAGCCAAGAGGTTCGCGACATTTTTGCGGCCGCGCCGATAGAGCGGATCCTTGTGGAAACAGACAGCCCGTACCTCGCGCCCAAGCCGAACCGCGGCAAGCGAAACGAGCCAGCCTATAGCGTGCACACCGCAGCCGTGGGCGCCGATCTATTCGGCCTTAGCTACGATGACTTTGCCCACCAGACGACCGCAAATTTTGATTGCCTGTTTTGGAAAGCCAAAACATGAGTGTGGACACCATTACATTTCGCATTCTCGGATGTGGCTCGTCTGGCGGCGTGCCCCGTCTTGGAGGGCATTGGGGCGATTGTGACCCCGGCAACCCCAAGAACAGGCGGCAACGGTGTTCGATGCTTGTGACGCGCACGCATGGTGATGCTGTGACCCGCGTTCTGATCGATACCTCCCCCGATATGCGCAACCAATTGCTTGATGCAGACGTTGGCACGCTTGATGCGGTGATCTACACCCATGCCCACGCCGATCATGTGCATGGATTGGACGATTTGCGCATGCTGGTGTTCAACACCCGCGAGAAGCTACAGGTTTGGGCGGATGGCGATACCTCTGATGCCCTCCTCGCGCGGTTCGCATATGCCTTTGTGCAGCCAAAGGGGTCGTCCTACCCGCCCATTTGCGAGCTGAACACGCTGACTGGCCCCGTGACAATCGATGGGAAAGGTGGACCGATCACCTTGACCCCCATCGAGGTGGAGCACGGCAATATTGATGCGCTCGGGTTTCGCGTAGGTGACGTCGCCTATATGCCCGATGTCTCGGACATCCCCGAGGAGGCTTGGGCGATGTTGCAGGATCTGGATGTGTGGATCGTCGATGCACTTCGCCGTAGCCCCCACCCGACCCATAGCCACCTTGACAACACCCTTGCATGGATCAAACGCGCCAAGGCCAACCGTGCCGTGCTGACCAACATGCATATTGATCTGGATTACGAGACCGTTGCGGCCGAGACAGAGGCACATATTAGCCCTGCCTATGACGGCATGGAGATCACGGTTCCTGCCACCTGAGCAATAGCCCAGAGCGCCCTCATTACGAAAGGCTCTTGGAATGAGCGCACTAATCGACGTCATTCTGCCTGTCTTCATCGTGCTCGGGTTTGGCTACATATCGGTTTGGCAAGGCTACTTTAGCGAGGCGCTCGTCGAAGCCTTGATGAAGTTCGCCCAAGCCTTCGCGCTGCCGTGTCTCTTGTTCCTAGCAATATCAAACCTTGATCTAGCGCAGAGTTTTCACTTCGGGTTGCTGTTCAGCTATTATGCTGCGGCGGTCATCTGCTTTTTGATCGGGCTGATCGGTGCGCGCGTCCTGTTTGGCCGTGACTGGGAGGATTGCGTCGTCATTGGTTTCGTCGCCCTGTTCTCGAACTCGGTGTTGCTCGGGCTTCCAATTACCCAGCGCGCTTACGGCGACAGCGCCTTAGAGGCGAACTTTGCGATTATCGCGCTGAATGCCCCGATTTGTTATACGCTCGGGATCACAGCAATGGAGATTGCGCGTAATCGGGGCGCCGCGCTGAGCGCCCTCCCCCGCAAGGTATTTGGCGCGGTGTTCAAGAACGCCCTTATTGTTGCCCTGGCCTTTGGTTTCGCCTTGAACCTGTCGGGGATGACCCTGCCGCAAGTGATCACGGACGCCGTGGAGATGACCTCTCGCGCCGCCCTTCCCGTGGCCCTCTTCGGGCTTGGTGGTATCCTTTACAGATATCGCCCCGAAGGGGATATGCGCACAATCCTGTTTGCCGTGTCGTTGTCTCTGGTTGTGCATCCAGCGTTCACCTTCGCCTTGGGGGGCTGGTATGATCTGAGCACAAGTGAAATGCGATCAGCCGTGATCACGGGGGCAATGGCGCCCGGCGTAAACGCCTATCTCTTTGCTGACATGTATGGCCGCGCCAAGCGTGTGGCTGCCTCGGCAGTTCTTATTGCGACCAGCCTCACGATATTGACGGCGTGGGGCTGGCTCGCGGTTTTACCTTAAGCAGGCGACATACCACGCAGCCGCTCCGAGCGACGGCGCAGGATCTCGACTGTTGCAAGCAACAGGATCGAGAAGATCACGAGGATCGTCGCAACAGCTAGAATTGTCGGGCTGATTTGCTCGCGCAGGCCAGTGAACATCTGCCAAGGCAACGTCTTTTGGGCTGCGGCCCCGACAAAGAGAACGACCACGACTTCGTCAAATGACGTGATAAAGGCAAAGAGAGCGCCCGAGATCACGCCCGGCAAAATCAGCGGCATTTGCACCTTAAAGAAGGTCGTCGTCGGCGTGGCCCCCATGTTAGCGGCGGCCCGCGTTAGCGAGTTGTCAAACCCGACAAGCGTGGCCGTGACTGTGATGATGACAAAGGGAATACCCAAAGCTGCATGCGCCAGAATGACCTTGATGTATCCTGACAGGGATTTGGAAATGCCGAATGTATTTTCCATCCACAAACCCATCTGGCTGTAGAAAAAGAACATGCCAGTCGCGGAAATAATCAGTGGCACAATCATCGGGGAAATCAGGATCGCCATGATTGCACGGCGGAATGGCACGTGTGACTGGCTAAGGCCAATCGCGGCAAGTGTGCCAAGAGAAACCGAAATGATCGTCGCAAACGGTGCAATGATCAGCGAGTTCTTCATCGGACGCAGCCAATCGTCGTTGGTGAAAAAGTCGCGGTAATGCTGGAGCGAGTAGCCCGCTGGATCAAGCGCCAGCATTTCAGGCGTGAACGTAAAGAAGTTCTCGGCGTTAAATGACAGCGGAATGATTGTGATGATGGGCGCAATCAGAAAGAAGAAAATCGCGCCGCAAATGAACTTGAAGCTATTGTGCCAAAGCACCTGCCCACTTGTCGCATAGGGCGGCAAGCTGCGGCGATATTTCCCGAGGTGCAGCCAATAAGCGCACCAGCCAAGCAATGCGCCCGCGATGAGCCCGACAACAAGTCCAAGGTTTCCACCGACGAAAAAGCCGATCAGGCCGATGGCAACAATTGCGCCCCAGCGCCCCGTTTTGTAACTCACCATCGTCACAAGGATATAAGCCACGATAGCCCCCACCACGGCCCCCGCCGCGATGCCAAGCAAGCCGCCCAAGCCAGTCGATTGGCCCGCGATCAGCCCGAAGAACGCGCCCATGGCGGCTGTAATCGGTAAGGTGAACCCTGTGAGGGACGGCGTTGGCACTTCGCCATTGTAAACTGCTGTTCCCATGGCCTTAGCCCCCCAATTTTACGTTATCGATGCCAACAATGCGATCGTAAGCCCAGTAGAGCAGCATAACGACAGCCAGCAAAATGCTCCCAAGCGCGGCGGCAAGACCCCAGTTCAAAGAACTCGAGATGTGATAGGCGATACGGTTGGAAATAAAGACACCCTTCGTGCCGCCCACGATCTCTGGCGTGATGTAGTAGCCGATCGACAGGATGAACACGAGGATCGAGCCTGCGCCAATACCGGGCACGGACTGCGGGAAATAGACCCGCCAGAAAGCTGTCCAGTTGGTGGCCCCCAGTGACTTCGCCGCACGAACATAGGTCGGCGGAACTGTCTTCATAACCGAATACAGCGGCAGGATCATAAATGGCAGCAAGATATGTGTCATCGCAATGATTGTGCCCGTGGCGTTGTTGATCAGTGCAAGGCGGTTGTCATCAGCAACAAGCCCAAGCCAAACCACAATATCGTTAATGACGCCCTGCTGTTGCAACAGCACTTTCCATGCGGATGTGCGCACCAAGAGAGACGTCCAGAACGGCAATAGCACGAGGATCATCAACAAGTTAGCAGTCCGCATTGGCAGGTTCGCCAACAGCCATGCAACGGGATACCCCAGCAAGATACAAGAAATTGTAATCGTCATCGACATAATCAATGTGCGCACAAACAGCGTCAGATAGATCTGTTGCTGCTCGCCCCGCCACTCTGATCCATCAGCCGTTTTCTGACGGTCGATAGAGTTGAGAAAATAACCGTTCGTGAAATCGGGGCTGTAGGTATGGATCGTCTCCCAGACTTCGACGGACGACCAGTCTTTGTCGATCTTTGTGAACGCATCGCCAAGGTTTTGCGTTTCAAAACCGCCAACGGCTGCTTGCGCAACGCCGACTTCGGCAGGAAGTGCGCTGAGATCAGCCGCGCTCGCTGCACTCAAGTCCTGATAAAGGCTGAGATAAACCGTGTTCCACGGCTGTTCCTCGCGCGGATCATCACCATCTTCGGAAATGATTGTGTCAGAGAACGACGCATAGGCGGCTAATGTTTGTGGCAACGCCGCAGCCGCATCGGGCAACGCGACAAGGTCGGCCCAGAACACAGGGTTTTCCCAAGTCGGGTCAAGGGCAGTAAATTGTTCGGTGTAAACTTCGCCCATATCGTCAACGCGGCGGCCCGTTTTGCGAAATAGCGACGAAATACCCGTGGTTTCATAGTTGAGGCGCGACCCGAGGCGGGTGTGCTCTTTCTTCTCAACTGCGACCATCATGTCTTTGGTCAGTGCTGCAAACACATCTTCTGAGGGGCGTTCGCCTGTTGACGCGTCCCAATCATGCAGCATTTGGGTCGTTGTCGGAAGAACATCACTCACAATCTGGTTCTCAACCGAACGGAACAGCATCTGGCCGATCGGGATAACGAATGTGAACATGATGAAAATAAGGAGAGGCGCGATCAGCATCATTGATCGCATCTTCTGGCGGCGCAAGGCGCGGTTAAGTGAGGCCTTTAGGGGGCGGCCATCAGCGGCCAGCACAGGTCCGGAGTCTAAAGTATCGGTCATAATATGCGCGCCTCAAGATGTTGGTCGGTGGTGTGGTAGCCCGCCGAATTTGGGCTACCACAGTTTTTACATCAAACGGGATACCCCGTCAGATATGGCTTATTGTGCCAACCACGCCTGGAATTTTGCATCCAGATCGTCGCGGTAATCAGCCCACCACTCGTAGTTATACAAGAATGTGTTTGTTGCGTTCGCTGGGTCAGTTGGCATGTGCTGTGCCATATCGATACCCAATGTCGCGTGCTTGCCAACCAATGGCGCAGAGGACGCACGTGCAGGACCGTAAGAGATATACTTGGCCTGATCTGCAAGACGCTGTGTGTCTGTCGCAAACATGATGTAGTCAAGCGCACGCGCTTCACGCTCTGGGCTTAGGCCCGCAGGAATGATCCAACCGTCAAGGTCAAACACTTGCGCATCCCAAAGCATGGCAACAGGCTGCTTCTGCTCTTCGATCAGCGAGAAGAGGCGACCGTTGTAGGTTGTGCCCATCACGACTTCGCCGTCAGCCAGAAGCTGTGGCGTATCAGCGCCTGCGGACCACCAGACAACATCGTCTTTGATGGTGTCGAGCTTGGCAAATGCTTGCGCTTGGCCTTCTTCTGTTTCCAGAACGTCGTAAACGTCGTCTTTCGCTACGCCGTCACAAAGCAGAGCCCATTCCATGTTGTTGATTGGGCGTTTTTCCAATGAGCGCTTGCCTGGATACATGTCCGTATCAAAGAATGCGCAGATTGTTGTTGGCGCAGTGTCGCCTACGAGGTCCGTGCGGTAGCCGGCAGTTGTCGAATAAACGATCTGCGGAATAAAGCAGTCGGACACCAGAAGGTCGCCAAAGTCGTCGGACGCCTTGGAGCCATCGTCGCCATCAGCAAGCTGTGTGTCGACGTCGATTTCAAGCGCAAGGCCTTCGTCGCAAAGACGGATCGCATCAGATGCAACAACGTCAACAACGTCCCATGTCACGTTACCCGCTTCGTTCATCGCGCGCAGCTTGGCTACCGCTTCAGCAGAGCTTTCGTCGTTAACGATTGTGACGCCGGTGTTTGCTGCATATGGGTCGTGATACGCGGCTTGCTGTGACGCGGAATAGGCGCCGCCCCAGCTTACGATTGTCATTTCATTGGCCATGTGACCGTCAGCAAATGCCACTGAGCTCGCCAGTGTCATCGCCGTGGATGCCAAGAGTGTTGTAGTGAGTTTCATTAGTCTCTCCCGTTTAGTTACCCGGATTATTTTCGTGTCTTGGGGCCGTCATCCGAGCGAGGACGCCCCCCTGTTCACCAGCGCGGCGCTCTTAAGCGTCCAGCGCGCGGCAATCTTCTGGCAACCACCCGATTTCGATCTGCTGTCCTGGAACAAGGCGCGTTTGATCGGGTGCGTTACGTGACTTGATGACAAAATCGTCCATGCCAGCAACGCGCAAGCGCGTGCGGAAAATGTCGCCCATGTAGATAAACTCGAGAACCTCTGCCTTGAGCGTGTGTGCATCAGCCTGCAAACGGCCCTTGTCAAACTCGACGCGCTCGGGGCGGATCGACACTTTCGTGCGCTCGCCTACGGCTGTGACGTTGACAGGGATGGCGTCAATGATGTCGCCGTTATCCAGCTGCACAATACAGGTATTGCCCTTGATCTCTTTCACTACGCCTTCCAGCGTGTTGTTTTCGCCGATAAATTGCGCAACGAAGCTATTTTGCGGCGCTTCATAAAGCTCGTCTGGCGGCGCCAGTTGCTGAATGCGGCCATCATCAAACACAGCAACGCGGTCTGACATTGTCAGCGCCTCGGTCTGGTCGTGCGTTACATAGACAACAGTAATACCAAGCTGGTGCGCGAGGTTTGTAATCTCGAACTGGAGTGTTTCGCGCAGCTGCTTGTCAAGCGCGCCAAGCGGTTCATCCATCAAGACGAGCTCCGGCTCGAATACCAGCGCCCGCGCGAGTGCGATCCGCTGCTGCTGACCGCCCGAAAGTTGAGTTGGTCGACGCCCTGCGAAATCTTGCATTTGCACCATGCCAAGCGCACGCATGACTTTCTCTTCCCGCTCCGATTTGCCCATTTTTCGGACTTCCAGAGGGAAAGAGAGATTCTCAGCCACCGTCATATGCGGGAACAGGGCGTAGTTCTGGAACACCATGCCAATGCCGCGTTTGTGCGGCGGAATGTGATTGATTGAAACACCATCAAGGCGGATTTCGCCGTGGGTCGCGGTCTCAAAACCTGCGAGCATCATCAGGCAGGTCGTTTTGCCAGACCCTGATGGCCCAAGCATTGTCAGAAACTCTCCCTTAGGCATCGAGAGGTTCAAATCCTTAACAACCAGATTCTCACCATCGTAACTCTTTTGCACGCGTTCAAACTCAACGAATGCACCATCGTTTCCCGTATTTGACACCTAAGTCCCCCTGACATTACCGGCAGCTTTTACTGCGCTCTCGCTGGATGACTAAAGCAATCGGCTTGAAACATTGCAACAGTTATCACCAGCTTTAGCCAAATTTAGCGCTTACGCGTCGGCGTGCGGTCATTTTCACTGTGAAAGGGTCAGAACAAAGTCAATTGTCCCGCAAATGGGCTACCCTGCACTGCGCAGCGTTGGGCAATCATCCAAATTTGTTAGGGAATGCCTGGTGCGGTCGGAGGGACTCGAACCCTCACTCTTGTTACAGAACAGCGACCTCAACGCTGCGCGTCTACCAATTCCG